>NZ_JBICVY010000013.1:183893-244752 GCF_043199475.1 Streptomyces sp. NPDC048603
CCCAATACCCCGAACACTCCGAACACTCCGGGTGGTGGCGGTAACAACACTCCGAACACGCCTAACACCCCGAACACTCCGAACACTCCGAGTGGCGGTGGAAACAACACTCCGAACACGCCTAACACCCCCAACACCCCCAACACCCCGGACTAAAGATCGATCACATGACGGAGCCGCGCAGTGGAAACACTGCGCGGCTCCGCCGCGTGACGTGAAAGTCAGCGGTGTGCTGTGCTTCGGAAGCCGTTACCCCGCGTTCGTGCCACCCGGCGTGTTCGGGGTGTTCGGCGTGTTCGGGGTATTCGGGGTGTTGGGGGTGTGGGAGCCGTTGGGGGTATTCGGGGTGTTGGGAGTGTTCGGGGTGTTGGGCGTGTTCGGAGTGTTCCCGCCCCCCGGGGTGTTCGGCGTGTTCGGGGTGTTGGGCGTATTGGGGGTGTTGGGGGTGTTTGGAGTGTCGGCACCACCCCCCGCGTACGGAGCGTAGGGCGCGTACGGAGCGTAGGGCGCGTACGGCGCGTACGGCGCGTAGGAGAGGCCCGCCGCTGCCCGGCGCGTCGGCGCGGAGGCCGCCTGTGCGGGTTGCGCGAGGCGCAGCACGTGAGCGATCTCCGGAAGCCGGGGGAGCGGCGGCAGCTCCGGCAGCGGAGGGAGCTGGGGGAGGTGGGGGAGCTGCGACAGGTGGGCGATTCCCGGCGACGAGGTGACGGGGGCGCGTGACGAGTCGGCGTGGGCTGCCCCCGTGCCGAGGACGGCCAGGCCCCCCACCGCCAGGGTGGCGATCACGATCCGCTGGAGCTTGTGCATGAAATCCGTACCCTCCGTGCTCTGCATCCGTGCGCGTTCGATTACCTGATGTAATCGGACGGTCGCCAAAGCTACACAGCGTGGCGGAACCGCGACGGCCGGGAGGGGAGTGGCGCGCTCTCCGTCACCCGTTCGACCTCGCCGCCGGGCCCCTCGCCCGCCCACCCGGCGCGCTCCGCCGTACCGGCGCATGCTGGCAGTAGAGGCCGGCGGAGCCGCCGGTGAGCCGCGTCCTGACACGTCCGGCACGGCTCGATTGACGAAACATACGGAGTCATGCATAGTTATGCCTGTCAGTGAATGCATCGTAAGGAGAAACCCGTGACCGAGCGCGTCGTACTCGCCTACTCGGGCGGCCTGGACACCTCCGTCGCCATCGGCTGGATCGCCGAGGAGACGGGCGCCGAGGTCATCGCCGTTGCCGTGGACGTCGGCCAGGGCGGCGAGGACCTGGACGTCATCCGCAAGCGCGCGCTCGCCTGCGGTGCCGTCGAGGCCGAGGTCGCGGACGCCAAGGACGAGTTCGCCAACGAGTACTGCCTCCCGGCGATCAAGGCCAACGCCCTCTACATGGACCGCTACCCGCTGGTCTCCGCGCTCTCCCGGCCCGCGATCGTCAAGCACCTCGTCGCCGCCGCCAAGAAGCACAACGCCTCCGTCGTCGCCCACGGCTGCACCGGCAAGGGCAACGACCAGGTCCGCTTCGAGGCCGGCATCCAGGCGCTCGGCCCGGACCTGAAGTGCATCGCCCCGGTCCGCGACTACGCGATGACCCGGGACAAGGCGATCGCCTTCTGCGAGGAGAAGCAGCTCCCGATCGCCACCACCAAGAAGTCCCCGTACTCCATCGACCAGAACGTCTTCGGTCGTGCCATCGAGACGGGCTTCCTGGAGGACATCTGGAACGCGCCGATCGAGGACATCTACGAGTACACCTCGAACCCCGCGCTCCCGCGTGAGCCCGACGAGGTCGTCATCTCCTTCAAGGAGGGCGTCCCGGTCGCCATCGACGGCAAGCCCGTCACCGTGCTCCAGGCCATCCAGCAGCTCAACGAGCGGGCCGGAGCCCAGGGCATCGGCCGGATCGACATGGTCGAGGACCGCCTGGTCGGCATCAAGTCCCGCGAGGTGTACGAGGCCCCGGGCGCGATCGCACTGATCACCGCCCACCAGGAGCTGGAGAACGTCACCGTCGAGCGCGAGCTGGCCCGCTACAAGCGGCAGGTCGAGCAGCGCTGGGGCGAGCTCGTCTACGACGGCCTGTGGTTCTCCCCGCTCAAGCGCGCCCTGGACGGCTTCATCAACGAGGCCAACCAGCACGTCACCGGCGACATCCGGCTGACGCTGCACGGCGGCCGCGCCACGGTCACCGGCCGGAAGTCCGAGGAGTCGCTGTACGACTTCAACCTCGCCACCTACGACACGGGCGACACGTTCGACCAGTCCAAGGCGCAGGGCTTCATCGACATCTTCGCGCTCTCCGCGAAGATCGCCGCGAAGCGCGACCTCGGCTGATCCCTCAGCACGCCGTAACCCTTGCGACCGCCTCCCCGTTACCTCCGCGCGGGGAGGCGGTCGCACACTGGAAGCAGTCCTCAAGGAGCATCAGCAGTGAGCAGCAACAACGGTGACGTCCGGCTGTGGGGCGGCCGGTTCGCCGACGGCCCGGCCGAGGCCCTCGCGAAGCTTTCCGCCTCCGTCCACTTCGACTGGCGGCTGGCGCCGTACGACATCGCCGGCTCCCGCGCGCACGCCCGCGTGCTGCACAAGGCCGGCCTGCTGACCGCCGACGAGCTGGACCGCATGATCGCGGGCCTGGACAAGCTCGAGGCGGATGTGGCCGACGGCTCCTTCACCGGCACCATCGCCGACGAGGACGTGCACACCGCGCTGGAGCGCGGCCTGCTGGAGCGGCTCGGCCCGGACCTGGGCGGCAAGCTGCGGGCCGGCCGGTCCCGGAACGACCAGGTCGCCACCCTCTTCCGGATGTACCTGCGGGACCACGCCCGGATCATCGGCGGCCTGATCGCCGACCTGCAGGACGCGCTGGTGGGTCTCGCCGAGACCCACGCGGACGTGGCCATGCCGGGCCGGACCCACCTCCAGCACGCCCAGCCGGTGCTCTTCGCCCACCACGTGCTGGCCCACGTCCAGTCCCTCTCCCGGGACGCGGAGCGGCTTCGCCAGTGGGACACCCGCACCGCCGTCTCCCCGTACGGCTCGGGCGCCCTGGCGGGCTCCTCGCTCGGCCTCGACCCGGAGGCGGTCGCCGCCGACCTGGGCTTCGAGCGCGGCTCGGCCGGGAACTCCATCGACGGCACGGCCTCGCGTGACTTCGTCGCCGAGTTCGCCTTCGTCACGGCCATGATCGGGATCAACCTGTCCCGGATCGCCGAGGAGATCATCATCTGGAACACGAAGGAGTTCTCCTTCGTGACCCTCCACGACGCGTTCTCCACGGGCTCCTCGATCATGCCGCAGAAGAAGAACCCGGACATCGCCGAGCTCGCCCGCGGCAAGTCGGGCCGCCTGATCGGCAATCTGACCGGCCTGCTCGCCACCCTCAAGGCGCTCCCGCTCGCCTACAACCGGGACCTCCAGGAGGACAAGGAGCCGGTCTTCGACTCCTGCGACACCCTCGAGGTCCTCCTCCCGGCCTTCACCGGGATGATGGCCACCCTCACGGTCCACCGGGAGCGGATGGAGGAGCTCGCCCCGGCCGGCTTCTCCCTGGCCACGGACATCGCCGAGTGGCTGGTCAAGCAGGGCGTGCCGTTCCGGGTGGCGCACGAGGTCGCGGGCGAGTGCGTCAAGGTCGCCGAGTCGGAGGGCAAGGAGCTGGACGAGCTCACCGACGACCAGTTCGCGAAGATCTCCGAGCACCTCACCCCCGAGGTCCGTACGGTCCTCAACGTGCCCGGAGCCCTGGCCTCCCGCAACGGCCGCGGCGGCACCGCCCCCTCGGCGGTCGCCGTCCAGCTCAACGAGCTCAAGGCGGACCTGGTCATCCAGCACGCCTGGGCCCGGCACAAGCAGTAACAGCACACCGACAGACCCCCGAGGGGGCGGCCGGGGCGGACGGGCCCCGACCGCCCCCTCGGCGCATCCCCGGCCCCTTCCGCCGGCCGCGCCTGCCCGTCCGCCCCCTACACCGCCCAGGCCGCCAGCGCGTCGAAGTCCGGCCTGGTCAGGCCTGTCCGCTCGTCTATGCGCATCAGCAGGGCATGCGCGAGGTGGTGGCGGTCCACGTACTCGCGGTCGCGGTCCGTGATGTCGTCGTCGATCCAGGCGAAGGGGCGGCCGCCCGCGTATTCGAGGATGTACTGGGTCTTCCAGAAGGTGCCGGCCGGGGCGCGGCCGTGCATCTGCGGCCAGTCGATGAACGGCAGCCGCGGCAGGCCCAGGTGCGGGCCGATCCAGTCGTTGGCCTCGTCCTTCCAGGTGGTGGCCCACACCAGCTCGTACGCCTCCGCCAGAGCGAGCAGCTCCGCGCCGTGGCCGTGGTTGAGCCAGACGCGCAGGGGCTTGGCGCTCTCCGCCCCGGTCCAGCCGGTGGGGCGCATCCGATGGGTGGTGTAGCCATCGGGCCGCCGCTCGGCCTGGGCGGCATACGGGTTCAGCGGTCCGTCGACGTCGATCAGCAGCAGTGGCTTCATCGCCTCAGGGTTCCTTTCCGCCCGGCTCCGGGCAGCTGATTTTTCGCTCGCCCACCCGCTCCGAGTGGGTCATCGCTGCCCCGAATGAGACATCGACGTCTCATTCGAGGTATGCTTGTCTCATGGCCATGGATCGTGATCAGGTGCTGCGCGCTGCCGCCGCCCTGCTCTCCCGCAAGTCGACCGCCACGATGGACGAGGTAGCGAAGGCCGCCGGCATCGGCCGGGCGACCCTGCACCGGCACTTCGCCGGGCGGGACGCCCTCGTCCGCGCGCTGGAGGACCTCGGCATCAGGGAGTTCGAGGGCGCCTTCGACCGGGCGCGGCTGGACGACGGCTCCGCCGTCGAGGCGCTGCGCCGGCTCGTCGCCGAGTCCGAGACCGACGCCCAGCTGCTGGCCTTCCTCGTCACCGAGAACCAGCTGTTCGAGGGCGACCAGGTCAACGAGGGCTGGGCCCGGCTCGACGCCCGGGTGTCCGCCCTGTTCAAACGGGGCCAGGAAGAAGGCGACATCCGCATCGACCTGAGCCCGGCATGGCTCACCGAGGCCCTCTACGGCCTCATCGGAACCTGCGCCTGGGCCGTCATGGACGGCCGGGTCGCGGCCAAGGACTTCCAATACATGATCACCGAGCTGCTGCTCGGTGGCGCCCGACGGAGTGTGGAGAAATGAGCGGGACCCAAGCACTGACCGGACCGAGCGGAACGGAGGTCAAGAGCCCCGGACGCTGGCTGGCCCTGTCCGTACTCGTGCTCGCGGTGCTGCTGGTCGCCGTGGACGCGACCGTCCTCGGTCTCGCGACGCCCGCGCTCTCCGAGGACCTCGAACCGTCAGGCAGCCAGCTGCTATGGATCGGCGACATCTACTCCTTCGTCATCGCCGGCCTGCTCGTCTCCATGGGCTCCCTCGGCGACCGGATCGGCCGCAAGAAGCTGCTGCTCACCGGTGCCACCGCGTTCGGTGCCGTGTCCGTTCTCAACGCGTACGCGACCAGCCCCGAGATGATGATCGTGGCCCGGGCGCTGCTCGGCGTGGCCGGCGCGACCCTGATGCCCTCCACCCTGGCGCTGATCCGCAACATCTTCCACGACCCCAAGGAGCGCAGCCTCGCCATCGGCATCTGGGGCGCCACCGCCTCCGCCGGTGCCGCCGTCGGCCCGGTCATCGGCGGGTTCCTGCTCCAGCACTTCTACTGGGGCTCGGTCTTCCTCATCAACCTCCCGGTGATGGCCGTCCTCGTCCTCGTCGGCATCAAGCTGCTGCCCGAGTCGAAGAACGCCGTCGCCGGCCCCTGGGACCTGATCAGCGTCGCCCTTTCGCTGGTCGGCGTCATCGGCGTCGTATACGCCGTCAAGGAAGCCGCCACGCACGGCCTGACCGGGGAGGTCTGGGCCGCCGCGGTGATCGGCGCGGGCTCCCTGTACGCCTTCGTGCGGCGCCAGTTCACCCTCGCCTCTCCGCTGCTCGACATGCGGCTGTTCCGGCACCGCGGCTTCTCCGGGGCCGTCCTCGCCGACCTGCTGACCGTCTTCGGCCTGTCCGGACTGGTGTTCTTCCTCTCCCAGTTCCTGCAACTGGTCCAGGGGCGCGAGCCGTTCGAGGCCGGCCTGGCCGAACTCCCCGCCGCCCTCGGCGCCGTGGTCACCGGTCTCATCGCCGGCCGGTACGCCCGGCGGTACTCGGTGCGCGGGATCGTCACCGGCGGCCTCGCCGCCATCGGTCTGGCCCTCGGCGCGATCACCCTGGTGCACAAGGAGACCGGCTACCCGCTGCTCGGCGCGGCCCTGCTGGTCGTCGGCCTCGGCGCGGGCTTCTCCTTCACCGTCACCGCGGACGTGATCCTCTCCAGCGTGCCCAAGGAGCAGGCCGGTTCGGCCTCCGCCGTCTCCGAGACGGCGTACGAACTCGGCGCCGCCCTCGGCATCGCCCTGCTCGGCTCCATCGTGACCGGCGTCTACAAGGGCTTCACCGCCCCGGCCGGCGTCCCGGCCGAGGCCGCCCGCGCCGCCCACGAGTCGCTGGGCGGAGCCGTCGAGGCCGCACACGGCCTGGACCCGGCCACCGGTACCGCCATGGTGGAGGCCGCGCAGGCGGCGTTCACCGACGGCCTCCGGCTCGCCGCCGGAGTCGGCGCGCTGGTCCTGCTCGGGACCGCCGTCGCCGCCTGGTTCCTGCTCCGCGGCCAGAAGCTCCAGGACGGCATCGAGCACTGACCGATTTCCGGGGTCCGCCAACCGGACGGTGCGCGCCCGTGGTTGACACCATGATCACGGGCGCGACACCATCCCGGTGATGGAGATGACCGATCTGACCCCTGCCGAGCGGCGCATCCGGGACGCCTTCACCCGGGGCGAGGGCGTCGACTTCCGTGAGGGTCCCGACGAGAACTCCGCCGACGGGGCCTCCTGGGGCCCGGAGCGCACCGTACGCGCCGAGGTGCTGCGGGCCCTGCTGGTCAGCGGCCGGGCCGCGGACGGGGAGGTCGCCGGCCTGAAGGTCTACGGCGCCCGCATCACCGGCAAGCTCGACCTGAAGTACGCCGTCGTCGACCACCCCGTCCGGCTGCGCGGCTGCTGGTTCGAACGCAAGCCCCTGATGTACGGGGCCCAGCTGAAGGCGCTGGTGCTCGGCGACTCCACCCTGCCCGGTCTGACCGCCGCGAACCTGCGGGTGGAGGTGGTGCTCCGGCTCTCCGACTGCACCATCAACGGACCCGTCCGGCTGGCCGGTGCCCGGATCACCGGCGGCCTGTTCCTCAAGGACACGGTGATCCGGCGCTCGGCCCAGCCCGACGAGGCCGACGAGCCCCCGCTCCAGCTCAACCACGCCGACATAGGGACGGACATCATCGCGAGCGGCCTCACCGTGCACGGTCCGCTCCGCATCACCGGCGCCAACGTGGCCGGCCAGATCAGCCTGGACCGGGCCAGGCTGCTCAACCCCGGCGGCATGGCCCTGGAGGCCGAGACCCTCTCCGTCGGCACCGACCTGCGCTGCCACCGGCTGGAGGCCCAGGGCATGGTCAACCTCACCGGTGCCCGGGTCCCCTGCCAGCTCAACCTGACCCGAGCCCGCCTCTCCAATCCCGACGGCGTGGCCCTGCGCGCCAGCAGCGCCGTCATCGCCGAGCTGTGGCTCCGCAAGTGCCCGCCGATCGAGGGCATCGTCAACCTGCGCCGGAGCCAGCTGGACATGCTCTACGCGGAGCCCGAGGTCTGGCCCCCCGTGGTGCGGATGGACGGGCTCACGTACCGGGTGCTGCACCCCACCCTGCCGGCCGAGCAGCGGCTCCCGCTGCTGGAGCGGGAAGAGGACGGCTACCACCCCTACGCCTACGAGCAGCTCGCCACCGCGTACCGGACCGTGGGCGACGAGGCCGCCGTACGCACCGTCCAGCTCGCCAAGCTCCGCCGTCACCGCGGCACCCTGCCCCGGCTCGCCCGCCCCTGGGGTGTGCTCCAGGACGCCACCGTCGGCTACGGCTTCCGCCCCATGCGGGCCACGGCGTGGCTGCTGGCGCTGCTGCTCGTCGGGACGGCCGCCTTCGCGGCCCGGCACCCCCGCCCGCTGAAGGCGGGGGAGGCCCCCGAATTCAACCCGGTCTTCTACACCCTGGACCTGATGCTGCCGATCATCGGCTTCGGGCAGGAGCAGGCGTTCGCCCCGGCCGGCTGGCAGCAGTGGCTCTCGTACCTGCTGATCGTGACCGGCTGGATCCTGGCGACCACCACGGCCGCCGGCGTCAGCCGCTCCCTGCGCCGGTCATAGCCGTGCCCCGGGGCGTACACCCCGGGGCACGGCACGGCACGGCACGATGCGGTGCGCGGCTCAGGCCGCCTTCGCCTTGGTCGCGTACATGTCGACGTACTCCTGGCCGGAGAGACGCATGACCTCGGCCATCACCGAGTCGGTCACCGCGCGCAGCACGTAGCGGTCGCGGTCCATGCCCTCGTAGCGGGAGAACTCCATCGGCTCGCCGAACCGGACCGTGACCCGGCCCGGACGCGGCATGCCCGCGCCGCCGGGCTGCAGCTTGTCCGTGCCGACCATCGCGAACGGGACCACCGGCGCGCCCGTCATCAGGGTGAGCCGGGCGATGCCGGTGCGGCCCCGGTACAGCCGGCCGTCGGGGGAGCGGGTGCCCTCCGGGTAGATGCCGAAGATCCGGCCCTCCTCCAGCACCCGGCGGCCGGTCATCAGGGCCGCGACGCCGCCGTTGGCACCGTCCCGGTCGACCGGGATCATGCCCGCACCGGTGAAGAACCAGGCCATCAGCCGGCCCTTGAGCCCCTTGCCGGTCACGTACTCGTCCTTGCCGATGAAGTGCACCGTGCGGTCGCAGACCAGCGGAAGGATCATGGAGTCGATGAAGGTCAGGTGGTTGCCCGCGAGGATGACCGGACCACTGCCCGGGATGTGCTCGGCCCCCTCCACGCGGATGCGGAACATCATGCGCATGACGGAACCGACAGTGGCTTTCAGAAGCCTGGTACGGAACAACGGTGAGCCCTCCGGCATCGACAGGCGGGTGCGCACCGCGCGGGCCGGCAGCAGTGCAGGTGTGGCGGTGCAGGTGTGGACGATACTCGCGGGTTCCGTTCCCGCGCACATCGGGTTCACGTGATGGATACGTCGTGTTGACGCACGTTTCCGCCATGTTCCGGCAGGAGTGGCCCGTTCGACACGCCCCGCTGCCTACGATCGCGGCGCCGATTCGGGCCGAAGGTTCCGGTGCGGCCGGTGATCCCGGCGCTCCCGGACCGCCGGCAGACAAGGATGACCGGGAGACGACGATGACACAGGGCGGGGCGGCACGGCGCACGGTGCTGGGAGCGGCGGTGCTCGCGGCGGGCGGCGGCGCGCTGGGACTCGGCGCGGGGACGGCGCACGCGGACGGTCCGGCCCCGGCCGGCGGGCAGGCCGATGCGGCCGGGCGGGCCGATGCGGCCGGAGCGGGCGACCGGTCCGGCGGGGGCGGCTACCGGGACCTGCCGTACCCCACGGTGATCGGCCACAGGGGCGCCAGCGGCTACCGCCCCGAACACACCATCGGCTCGTACCAGCTGGCCCTGGACCTCGGTGCCGACGTCATCGAGCAGGACCTGGTGCCGACCCGCGACGGCCACCTGGTGTGCCGCCACGAGAACGAGATCGGCGGCACCACGGACGTCGCCGACCATCCGGAGTTCGCCTCCCGCCGCACCACCAAGACCGTCGACGGCGTGGCGGTGACCGGCTGGTTCACCGAGGACTTCACCCTGGCCGAGCTGAAGACCCTCCGCGCGAAGGAGCGCATCCCCGCCCTCCGCCCGCGCAACACCCTCTACGACGGCCGCTGGCCCGTGCCCACCTTCGAGGAGGTGCTGCGCTGGGCCAACCGGGAGGGCCGCCTCCGCGACCGGCGGATCTGGCTGCACGTCGAGACCAAGCACCCCAGCTACTTCCGTTCCCTGGGCCTGGGCCTGGAGGAGCCCCTGGCCCGGCTGCTGCGCCGGTACGGCCGCGACCGCCACGACTCGCCCGTGTTCCTGCAGTCCTTCGAGCCCTCCAGCATCCAGCGCCTGTCCCGGCTGGTCTCCGCGCCCCGGGTGGTCCTGCTCTCCCAGCCGGGCACCCGCCCCTGGGACTTCGAACAGGCCGGGGACCCGCGCACGGTGGCCGACCTGGTCAAGCCCGAAGGCCTGAAGTGGATCGCCGGCTTCGCCCAGGGCATCGGCCCCACCCTCGACCTGGTCATCCCCAGGGACGCGGCCGGGAAGCTCGGGACCCCGACCACACTGGTCCGCGACGCGCACGCGCAGGGCCTGGTGCTGCACCCGTGGACCGGACGCAACGAGAACAACTTCCTGCCCGCCGACTTCCGCAAGGGCACCGACCCGGCCGCCTACGGAGACGTGTTCGGCGCCTACCGGACGTACTTCGAGCAGGGCATCGACGGCATCTTCAGCGACAACCCGGACACCGCGCTGCTCGCCGCCGAGGACTTCCGCCCCGGCCGCCGGCCCGTCAACCGGTAACCGGATCCTCCCGTACGAGTGGGGCGCGGCCGCCGGGGAAACCGGGGGCCGCGCCCGTCGCGTCCCGCCGGGCATGAAACGCGTGAAGGTGGAGAAGGCCGGTCCGGCGCAGGGGTCCGCGGGGCAGGTGGACATGGTGACGGAACTCGGCCCGCTGCTCTCCGCGGAGGCCGCGGCGGAGGCCCCGGCCGCGGGAGTGGACCCGGCCGACATCGAACAGGAGGTCTGGGTACGCCTCCTGGAACGCGGACCGGCCCGGCCGCCGGAACCCGCCCGCTGGCTGCGCGGCGCCGTGCGCGCCGAGGCCCGCCGTGCCCGCCGCCGCACCCGCCGCGAGGTCCCCTGCCGCGAGGTGCCGCACCGGGAGGACGCGTACGGCGGCCCGCCGGGTGCCCGTACCGCCCCCGAGGAGGAGTTGCTCGACCGGGAGACGGGGCTGGTTCTCCGAACGGCGGTCGCCCGATTGCCGGGACGGTGCCCGGAGCTCATTCGGGCACTTCTGTCGCCCAGAGACCTCACTTACCGTGAAATCGCAGGAGAGTTGGGTATCTCACAAGGAAGTTTGGGGCCCATACGTTCCCGTTGCCTGGGATGTCTGCGCAGAATGCTGGCTGCAGAGGTTGCGGCACCCGGCCCGTGGGGAAGGGAGCCGTAGAACGACGGGCCATCAGGGTGAGCGGAGGCATGCGCACATGGGCATGAGCGTGACCATTTCGTCGGCGGCCGCCGAGGACGCGGAGCAGATCTTCAAGCTCCAGTACCTCGCGTTCCAGAGTGAGGCCGAGCTGTACGGCAACTACCGCATCCAGCCCCTCACGCAGTCCTTCGACTCGCTCAAGGAGGAGCTGGCCTCGGACACCGTGCTCGTGGCCCGGCTCGGCGACGAGGTGGTCGGGGCCGTCCGGGGCAGGACCGACGAGAACGGCACCGGCAGCATCACCAAGCTCTGCGTCCACCCCCGCCTTCAGGGCCACGGTCTGGGCGCCCGCCTGCTGCGCGCCATGGAGGAGTCCCTGGCCGGCACCGCCAAGGCCGCCCGGTTCCGCCTGCACACCGGGCGCAAGAGCGAGTCCAACCTGCGCATGTACCGCAAGGCGGGCTACGTCGCGGTCGGCGGCCGTACCGCCTCCGACGGCATCGAGCTGGTCATCCTGGAGAAGGAGGCCAAGGACGCCGCCGACTACGCGGTCAGCGCGTAGCGGCGGCAGCGGCGGGCGCGGACCGGCGCAGCCACAGCATCCCGGTGACCGGCAGGATCACCGGGATGAACAAGTAACCCATCCCGAAGTCCGACCACACCGTCGCGTCGGGGAACGACTCGGGGCGCACCAGCGTCCAGGTGCCCACGGCGAGCACACCGACCAGCTCGGCGGCGCAGCACACCAGCGCCGCCCTGCGGGCGGCCTCCCCGCCGCGCACCAGCGAGTACGTGATGAACGCGTAGACCAGGGCGGCCGACGCCGACAGCGAGTAGGCCAGCGGCGCCCGGTCGAACTCGGTGGCGATCTGGTAGAGCGAGCGCGAGAGCGCGCCCACCACCATCACCCCGTACAGCCAGACCAGCAGCAGTCCCGGTCCGGACACCAGACGTCCGGGCCGGGTCCCGTCCGCCGGCGCCCGCCCGTCCTGCGGGGTCGCGGTCGTGTCGGCCGCCGTCGTCTCAGGCACCGGTGCCTCCCCAGATGTCGTGGAGCCGTACTTCGAGGACGGCCAGGACCACCGCGCCCGCGGCCACGGTCACCGACCCCCACTTGGTGCGCTCGGACAGCGAGAGCATCCCGGCGGCCGGGACCGCCGCGAACGCGCCGAGCAGGTACGCGGTGAAGATCACCCCGCCCTCGTCGGGCTTCTCGCCCTGCCCCAGCTTGACCAGCCCGATCACCAGCTGCGCCAGGGCCAGCACGGTCACCACGGCCATGCCGATGAAGTGCCAGTCCTTGGTCGGCTGGTTCCGGTAGGCGGCGAAACCGCACCACGCGGCGAGGGCCAGTGAGGCCACACCGAGGGCGATCGTCAGGGCGTCGAGCATGCAGCGAGCGTATTACGGGCCGAAAGACCCGATGCGCGCGCCCCTGCGCCCGGCACCCCGCGGACCGTGGTCTTGACCACAGCGCGTCGGCCATCGGGCTCCGTGCGGCCAAGGTCGTATCCGGCCCCCGGGCTGTGTCGGCGCAGGTCACGGCGGGGAACGGGGGTTCGGGACGACCGCGCGACACTGCCCCCGGTGTCCGGAATGCGGCCGAAATCCGTCCGCTATCCGGACATCGTTGATCGGTCAGCGATTCCTTCTGCTTTACTGGGGCCCATGACCACGACGAGCAGCCGCACCCTTGCGACCGAGGCGATGATGACGCCCGGTGCTCGTTGTATGTGTCGAATGTGCGCCTTCTGAGGGCCCTTCTCCCACGCGCCTCGCGCCCCGAAGCGAGACCCCGGCCGAGCCTGTCCGCATCCCGGACGGCTCCTGCCCGCGTCCCCCAGATGATTCGCCCCCGTGCCCGGCCGCCCGTCCGCGCCGCGCACTCGACAGCGACGGAAATCCTGTGATCACCACATCAGGCCTCACGAAGGTCTACCAGTCCCGTGGCCGTGAGGTCACCGCCCTGGACGGCATCGACCTGCACGTCCGCGAGGGTGAGGTCTACGGAGTCATCGGCCAGAGCGGCGCCGGCAAGTCCTCCCTCATCCGCTGCATCAACCTGCTGGAACGCCCCACCACCGGCACCGTGACCGTCGACGGAGTCGACCTCACCGCCCTGGCAGGCCGCGGCCTGCGCGCGGGCAAGGAACTCCGCCGGGCCCGCAGCCGCATCGGCATGGTCTTCCAGCACTTCAACCTGCTGTCCTCGCGGACCGTCCGGGCCAACGTCGAACTGCCCCTGGAGATCCTCGGCGTCTCCGGCCGCGAGCGGTCCCGCAAGGCCCTCGAACTCCTCGACCTGGTCGGCCTCGCCGACAAGGCGGGGGCCTACCCCGCCCAGCTCTCCGGGGGCCAGAAGCAGCGCGTCGGCATCGCCCGCGCCCTGGCCGGCGACCCCAAGGTGCTCCTCTCCGACGAGGCCACCAGCGCCCTGGACCCCGAGACCACCCGCTCCATCCTCCAGCTGCTCCGCGACCTCAACCGGCAGCTCGGTCTGACGGTCCTGCTCATCACCCACGAGATGGACGTCGTCAAGACCGTCTGCGACTCGGCCGCCCTGATGAAGCGGGGCCGTGTCGTGGAATCGGGCCGGGTCTCCGAACTGCTCGCCACCCCCGGCTCCGAACTCGCCAGGGAACTCTTCCCGCTGACCGGCTCCGCCACCACCGAGGAGCACACGGTCATCGACGTCACCTTCCACGGCGACAGCGCGACCCAGCCGGTCATCTCCCAGCTGGCCCGCACCTACAACATCGACATATCGATCCTCGGTGCGGCGATGGACACCGTCGGCGGCAGGCAGATCGGCCGGATGCGCATCGAGCTTCCCGGCCGCTACGAGGACAACGTCGTCCCCGTCGGCTTCCTGCGCGAGCAGGGCCTTCAGGTGGACGTGATCGACGGCGTGGACGCCGAAATCGCAGAGCTCGCCGAGCTCGTCAAGGATGCCAAGGACGGTGCCCGGTGACCTGGTCGGAGATGCAGCCCCTGCTCGGCCAGGGCACGTACGACACCCTCTACATGGTCCTGTGGGCCACCGTGGTCACCCTCCTCGGCGGCCTCCCGCTGGGCGTGCTGCTGGTCCTCACCGACAAGGGCGGCCTGCTGCAGAACCGTCCCTTCAACAAGGTCCTCGGCGTGGTCGTGAACATCGGCCGCTCGCTGCCCTTCATCATCCTGCTGATCTGGCTGATCCCGGTCACCAAGTGGGTGATCGGCCTGATCACCGGCATCCCCACCTACATCGGCCCCACCGCCATGATCGTGCCGCTCTCCATCGGCGCCATCCCGTTCTTCGCCCGCCTGGTGGAGACGGCCGTCCGCGAGGTCGACCCCGGGCTCGTCGAGGCCGCCCAGGCCATGGGCGGCGGCATCCCCACCGTCGTGTGGAAGGTGCTGCTCCCGCAGGCCCTGCCCTCCCTGGTCTCCGGCCTCACCACCACCGTCATCGCCCTGACCGGCTACTCGGCCCTGGCCGGCGCCGTCGGCGGCGAGGGCCTCGGCAGCCTGGCGATCACCTACGGCTACCAGCGCTTCGAAGGCGACTTCATGCTCGCCACCGTCGTCGTCCTCATCGTGATCGTCACCGCCGTCCAGCTGATCGGCGACGGAGCGGTACGGCTGCTCGCCCGCCGCGGCCGGACCGCCTGACCCGCAGGCCCCCTCACACACAGACCTCACCCCCCTCACAGCCCGCACTTGTCGTGCTCGGGCGTAGACCGCACCACCCAAGAAAGAGGCACTCTTCGTGCGCAACACCATCAAGCTCACCGCCGTCGCCGTCGCCGCCGCCACCGGCGCGCTCGCCCTCGGCCTCACCGCCTGCGGCAGCTCCTCCGACCCGGCCCCCGCCAAGAAGGCCGACGGCTCCGTCGACACCAGCGCCCCGCTCCTCGTGGCCGCGTCGCCGACCCCGCACGCCGACGTCCTGAAGTTCGTCAAGGACAACCTCGCCGGGAAGGCCGGGCTCAAGCTGGACGTCAAGGTGTTCACCGACTACGTCCTGCCCAACAAGGCCACCGAGGACGGCCAGGTCGGCGCCAACTACTTCCAGCACAAGCCCTACCTCGACGACTTCAACGCCAAGAACGGCACCCACATCGTGCCCGTCGTCAACGTGCACCTGGAGCCCCTCGGCCTCTACTCCAAGAAGGCCAAGGCCCTCACCGACATCAAGGCCGGCCAGACCATCGCCGTCCCCAACGACAACACCAACGAGGGCCGCGCCCTCCAGCTGCTCGCCGAGAACAACCTGATCACCCTCAAGCAGGGCGTCGGATCCACCGCGAAGCTGTCGGACATCACCGACGCCAAGGGCCTGAAGTTCAAGGAGCTCGAGGCCGCCACCCTGCCCCGCGCCCTCGGCGAGGTCGACGCCGCGGTGATCAACGGCAACTACGCCATCGAGGCCGACCTCAAGCCCAAGGAGCAGGCCCTGGCGCTGGAGAAGGCCGAGGGCAACCCGTACGCCAACTTCCTCGCCGTGAAGAAGGGCAACGAGAACGACCCGCGCGTGGTGAAGCTCGCCGAACTCCTGAACTCCCCCGAGGTCAAGAAGTTCATCGAGGACAAGTACGCCGGCTCCGTCATCACCGCCTTCGGCAAGCCGCAGGCCTGACCCGGCAGCACCCCGAAGGACCCCGCGGGACCCCATCGGACCCCGCGGGACCGGTGGCCCCGCACCCCACGAGCCAGGGGTGCGGGGCCCAGCCATGCACACCGCACGGCGCATGCTGCATGCTGTGGCTCTACGGCCCGCACAAACCGTCCCGCAACGCTGTCTCACGGCATGGAGCTGCGCATGACTACCACCTTCCCGGACGTCTCCATCAGCACGGACCGGTTGGTGCTGCGCCCGTTCGAGGAAGCCGACGCCGCCGCGTTCGCGGAGATGATGAACGACGAACTCGTCACCGCCTGGACCAGCGCGCCGCATCCCTGTACCCGTGCCGACGCCCACCGCTGGGCCACCCGCGGCGCCCACGCCGAACGCACCGAGGGCCGCGGCATCGTCTTCGCCGTCGCCGAGTTCCTCACCCAGAGACTCGTCGGCGCGGTCCACCTGCAGGGCACCGACTGGCGGACCCGCACCACCGAGGTCGGCTACGTCACCGCCCCCTGGGCCCGCGGCGAGGGCTACGCCAGCGAGTCCGTCCTCGCCGTCGCCCACTGGCTCTTCCGCGACCAGCACTTCGAACGCCTCGAACTGCGCACCGCCGCCGACAACACCGCGGCCCAGCAGGTGGCCCAGAAGATCGGCTGCATCAGTGAGGGCGTCCTGCGCAACGCCTGGATAGTGCGCACCCAGACGGCCGACGGCCAGTGGACCGAGGTCCGCACCGACCTGATCGTCTGGAGCCTGGTGCCCGAGGACCTCGACGACCTGGACGAGCTCGACGGCTACCACGGCCATCCGGCCGAAGCAGGCGGGTACGCCGTCTCCACGCACTGGAACTGACACCGCCGCCGGGTAGTCTCATGTGCCCGTGTCCCGTGTGACCACACTCCCACCCCCACCAGGATCTGGAGACTGACGACGATGGCCGACCGGGTCACGGTGATCGGCTGGGACGGCTCGCCCCTCACCGCGGCCGCCAGGTCCGCGCTCTCCGCCGCCACCCTGGTGGCCGGCGCCGCACACCATCTCGCCCTGCCCGAGATCCCGCCCACGGCCGAACGCATCCGGCTCGGCAGCCTCGGCCTCGCGGCCCGCCGCATCGCCGGCCACCGCGGCACCGCCGTCGTCCTCGCCGACGGGGACCCCGGCTTCTTCGGCATCGTCAGGACCCTCCGCGCGCCCGAACACGGCCTCGAAGTCGAAGTCGTCCCCGCCGTGTCCTCCGCCGCCGCAGCCTTCGCCCGGGCGGGCATGCCCTGGGACGACGCCCAGGTCGTCGTCGCCCACCGGCGCACCCTGCGCCGTGCCGTCAACGTCTGCCGCGCCCACCCCAAGGTCGCCGTCCTCACCTCGCCCGGCGCCGGCCCGGCCGAACTCGCGCTGCTCCTCGAAGGGGTCCACCGGACCTTCGTCATCTGCGAGGAACTCGGCACCGACCGGGAACAGGTGACCGTACTCACCTCCGACAAGGCCGCCGACCACACCTGGCGCGACCCCAACGTCGTCATCGTCATCGGCGGCGGAGGGCAGGTCGGACAGGGCGCCAACGAGGCCGGCTGGCTGCTCGGCCACCCCGCCGGTGACAGCCCCCGCGGCTGGGCCCGCCCCGACCCCGACGCCACCGAAGGCGGCTCCGCCCAACTGCGGGCCGCGCAGCTCGCCCGCCTCGGCCCGCGCACCGGCGACCTGCTGTGGGACATCGGCACGGGCTCCGGCGCCCTCGCCGTCGACGCCGCGTCCTTCGGTGCCGCCGTCATCGCCATCGACTCCGACGCACACGCCTGCGAACGGGCAACTGCCGCCGCCCGCAAGCGCGGAGTCCAGCTCCAGACCGTGCACGGCACCGCCCCCCACGTCCTGGAATCCCTGCCGGAGCCCGACGTCGTACGCATCGGCGGCGGGGGCGTTCCGGTGGTCCTCGCCTGCGCCGACCGCCGCCCCGAACGGATCGTCACCCACGCCTCCACCCGCGACGAGGCCGAGGCCCTCGGCCGGGCCCTGACCGAAGGCGGATACACGGTCGAATGCTCACTCCTCCAGTCCGTGGGCCTGGACCCCCGCACCTGGGACGAACAGGAACGTTCCGTGGTGTTCCTGCTGGCAGCGGTACGCCCCGCGCCCCGCTGACCACACCGCCCGGGGTAGGCTGGCCGATCGTCGTACCGGGAGGACGCGTGACGTGGCGCAGTCCACAGTGGACCGGAGCGCTAATGGCCGACACCGCGGCGAACGGGCGCGACAATGCTTAGTGGTTGTCGGCGGCGGCGTGCCTGAGGTGTTCGTGCCGTGCGACGACCGCGCTCGTTCGCCGTGGCCTGCCGGTCATGGCGCCCGGCCCTGCCGGCCGTGCGGGCGCCGGGCGACGGAGGAAGTACAAGCGATGGGCGAGGGGTACGCATGACCGACACCGGCCAGGTTCCGGGCGAGGGCCTTCCGGACAACGCGGACATGATGGATCAGCAGGGCATCCCCGCGCCGATTCCCCCGCAGGCCCCGGCTCCCGGCGGTTACGCCTTCCAGGACCTCGCGGACAACCCCGAGGACGAGGACGAACTGCTGCTGATGCCCAGCGGCCAGGGCGTGGGCGGCTCGTGGAGCGACCCGCAGGTGGTGCCTCAGGCACCCGTGTACCCCGTCGAAGGCTACGTCGAGGGTTACCCGATGGGCTCGTACCCGGAGGGCTACCCGGTCGAGGGCTACGCCGAAGCGCCTTATGCGGACGGGGCGCACGAAGCGGGCGGCCGGGACTCCGGCTCGCTCGACCTCGGCGGCATGCACCTTCCCGGGTCGCCGGTGGCGCCGCCCGTCGCCCCGGTGACACCCATGGCCCCGCCCGCCCGTCGCCCGCTGCACATGGGTCCGCCGATGCCGGACGCCTCCGGCGGCGTCGTACGGTCCCTCGCCGACCGCGGCCCGGCCCCCGCTCCCGTCGCCCCGCCGGTGGCCGTGCCGGCACCGCAGCCCGCACCGGGCCCCGAGTACCTCGACGTACCCGTCCAGCCCGGTGTGCCGTGGTCGGCCGCGCCGGTGGAGGACGTCGCGCCGGTGGAGGACGTCGCGCAGGCGGAGCAGGCCGTGCCCGTGGAGCAGGCCGTGCCCGCGGGTGCCGAGGCCCTCGTGCCGCCGGTGGAGGCGGCTGTGCCGGTGGAGCAGGTCGAGCAGGCGGTGCCGGTGGATCCGGCCGTATCGCTGGTGGCGCCGGTGACGGATGCCGCGGGAGCGGTGGAGCAGGAGCAGGAGCCGGAGCAGCCGCTGGCGGTGGAGGACGCGTCCGTTCCGCAGGCCCCGCAGGCCCCGCAGGTCGTGCAGGTTCCGCCGGTTCCGTCGGAGCCCTCGGTGTCCGTCGTCCCGGATGAGGCGGTCGTTCCGGTCGCCGACGTCGAGCCGGTGGCCCAGGGTGGGGCCGCCCCCGCCGAGTCCGTCGTATCCGCCGAGTCCGTCGCTCCTGGCGAGCCCGCCGCTCCCGCGGAGCCCGTCGTTCCCGCCGAGTCCGTCGTTCCCGCCGAGGACGTTGCCGCCGCGGAGGGTGTCCTTCTGGTGGAGGGTGTCGTCCCGGCCGAGGACGCCGTCCCGGTCGCGCCCGTCGCGGTCGAGGTGTCCGCGTCTCCCGAGTCGCCCCTTGCCCCGGTCTCGCCCGAGGTGCCCGTTGCCCCGGCCGCGGAGCAGGCGCCGGAGCCCGCCGTCGACCCCGCCGTCGCAACGGCCCCGTCCGAGGCGGCCGTCCCGGCGTTCAGCGAGCCGGCGTTCACCGAGCCGGTACCGGCCGCCGAGGCGGTCCTCGTCGAGCCCGTCCCCGCCGAGGCCGGCGGTCTGTTGGCCGCCGCCGTTCCGGCGGGTCCCGCCGGAACGCCAGTCCCCGTGGCCGCTCCGGGCGTTGAGCAGCCCGTCGCACCGGTGGCACCGGTGGCCGAGCAGGCTGTCGAGCAGTCCGCCGCGCCTCTGGCCGAGCAGGCGGCCGCACAGGCCGCGCAGGCTGTCGAGAGCGCCGCCGAGAACGCCGCCGTACCGGTGGGCGAGCAGGCGGTCGAGGCCGCGGAGCCGGAGGTACTTCAGGTCCACCCGCAGCCGGAACCGGTCGGGGCCGTCGTACCGGCCGAGGCCGAGGTCGCCCCGGCGGCGCCGGAGATGCCCGGGGTTCCTGAGGCCCCCGAGGCCCCCGAGGCGGCTGCGGAGCCGGAGGCCCCGGTCGGCGAGCCCGCACCCGGTTACGCCGACGCCGAGCGCGAGGCCGTCCTCCGCGTGATGCGCGAGCGCCGCGACATCCGCAACGGCTTCCGCAGCGACCCCATCCCGCACGAGGTGCTGCTGCGCGTCCTCGAGGCCGCGCACACCGCCCCGAGCGTCGGCCACTCCCAGCCCTGGGACTTCGTGGTGATCCGCTCCGCCGAGACCCGGCGGACCATGCACGAGCTGGCCCAGCGTCAGCGCGAGGCGTACGCCAAGTCCCTCCCGAAGGGCCGGGCGAAGCAGTTCAAGGAAATGAAGATCGAGGCCATCCTCGAGACCCCGGTGAACATCGTGGTCACCGCCGACCCCACCCGGGGCGGCCGCCACACCCTCGGCCGGCACACCCAGCCGCAGATGGCCCCGTACTCCTCCGCCCTGGCGGTGGAGAACCTGTGGCTCGCCGCCCGCGCCGAGGGTCTCGGTGTCGGCTGGGTCTCCTTCTTCGACGAGCGGGAGATGGTCCGCACGCTCGGCCTGCCGGAGCACCTGGAGGTCGTCGCCTACCTGTGCGTCGGCTACGTCGACGAGTTCCCGGACGAGCCCGAGCTGATGCAGGCCGGCTGGTCCAAGCGGCGCCCGCTGTCCTGGGTGGTCCACGAGGAGACGTACGGCCGCCGGGCCCTGCCGGGCGAGGAACCGCACGACCTGCTCGCGGAGACCGTGGGCAGCATCCGCCCGCTCGACGCCAAGGCGCTCGGCGAGGCGTGGGAGCGGCAGAAGCGCATGACCAAGCCGGCGGGCGCGCTCGGCATGCTGGAGATCATCTCCGCGCAGCTGGCCGGTCTGTCGCGGGTCTGCCCGCCGCCCATCCCGGAGCCGGCGGCGGTCGCCATCTTCGCGGGCGACCACGGCGTCCACGCCCAGGGCGTCACCCCGTGGCCGCAGGAGGTCACGTCCCAGATGGTGGCGAACTTCCTGGGCGGCGGGGCGGTCTGCAACGCCTTCGCCAACCAGGTGGGCGCCGAGGTCTGCGTGATCGACGTGGGTGTCGCCGGGGACCTCCCGGCCACTCCCGGCCTGCTGCCGCGCAAGGTCCGGCCGGGCACCGCCGACCTCACCACCGGCCAGGCGATGACCCACGAGGAGGCCGTCGCAGCGATCGAGGTGGGCATCGAGACGGCCCGCGACCTGGTCGCGGCCGGCAACAAGGCGCTGCTCACCGGCGAGATGGGCATCGCCAACACGACCGTCTCCGCGGCGCTCATCTCGGTGTTCACCGGGGTGGACCCCTCGGAGGTCACCGGCCGCGGCACCGGCATCAACGACGAGACCCACGCCCGCAAGGTCGATGTGGTGCGCCGTGCGCTGGAACTGCACCAGCCCGACCCGGCGGACCCGATCGGAGTCCTCGCCGCGATCGGCGGGCTGGAGCACGCGGCGATGGTCGGCCTCATCCTGGGCGCGGCCTCGCTCCGTACGCCGGTGATCCTGGACGGCGTCAGCGCGGGCGCGGCCGCCCTGGTGGCCCGCGCCATCGCCCCGGAGTCCCTCTCGGCCTGCATCGCCGGCCACCGCAGCGCGGAGCCGGGGCACGTGGCGGCCCTGAACAAGCTCGGCCTGCGTCCGCTGGTCGACCTGGACCTCCGCCTCGGCGAGGGCACGGGCGCGCTCCTGGCCCTCCCGCTGGTCCAGAGCGCGGCCCGGGCGATGCACGAGGTCGCGACGTTCGACTCGGCGGGTGTCACCGAGAAGTAGCAGTACGGCGGACCGGCGCCGAAGAACGACGACCGGCAGCGTGCGCCCGCCGCTCCCGCGGCCCCCGACCGGGGCTGCGGGAACGGCGGGCGCCGTACGTCCACGACCGCGCGGACCACGGGCGCCCGACCGAAGCGCACCGCACCGCGAACCACGGGGGGAGAACGGAACATGCGCAGTGCCGTCGTCACGGCCGGGAACGACCGCATCCGGTGGGCCGAGATGCCGGGTGCCGAACCGGCCCGGGTGTACGTCCACGGGCTCGGAGCCACCTCGCCCGCCTACTTCGCGGCTGCCGCCGCCCACCCGCTGCTCGCGGGCCGCCGCTCCCTGCTGGTCGACCTGCTCGGCCACGGACACAGCGACCGGCCCGCCGACTTCGACTACCGGCTGGAGAGCCACGCCGACACCCTCGCCGCGGCACTGACCGCCGCCGGGGTCACCGGGGCCGAGGTGATCGGCCACAGCATGGGCGGGGCCGTCGCGATCGTGCTGGCCGCCCGTCACCCCGGGCTGGTCTCCCGGCTGCTGCTGGTCGACGCCAACCTGGACCCGGCGCCCCGCGTCCCGGTCGCGCCGGGCAGCAGCGGGATCGCCTCGTACAGTGAGGAGGAGTTCCTCGCCGGCGGCCTGGCCGAGGTCCGCGGCCGGGTGAGCGAGCACTGGTGGGCCACCATGCGCCTGACCGACCCGGCGGCCCTGCACCGCACCGCCGTCCACCTGGTGACCGGGACCGTCCCGACCATGCGGGAACTCCTGCTGGACCTGGACGTGCCGCGCACCTACCTGCTGCCGGAGGCGGACGGTCCGCTGACGGGCGCCGACGCGCTCGCGGCGGCCGGGGTCCGGGTGGTACCCGTTCCCGACTGTGGTCACAACATCATGCTGGACAACCCGGACGGGTTCGCCGCCGCGGCCGCGGAGGCCCTCTCGGCACCGTAGCCGCACCGGCCGGCGGGGTGGTGGCGGAAGGGGCCGGGCGGGCTGGAGGGGCCCGGTCCCAGGTCGCGGGCGGGCGGCGCCGTAAGGTGGACCCCGCAGCACAACACCGCACGTCAGTACCCCCGAACCACCCCGACACCACCTCATCACCCCGCCGCTCCAGCGCCGCAGCGGCACCCGAAGCACCACCGCCGCCCTCAGGAGCCGCACCGCCATGGCCGAACACCCCGCCTACCCCGTAGGGCTTCGTCTCGCCGGCCGCCGCGTCGTCGTCATCGGCGGCGGCCAGGTCGCGCAGCGCCGCCTCCCCGCCCTCGTCGCGGCCGGCGCCGACGTGCTGCTGATCTCGCCCTCCGCCACCCCGTCCGTGGACGCCATGGCCGAGACCGGGGAGATCCGCTGGGAGCGCCGCCGGTACCAGGAGGGCGACCTCGCCGACGCCTGGTACGTCCTCATCGCCACCCAGAACCGTGACGTGAACGACCTGGTCTCCGCCGAGGCCGAGCGCAACCGGATCTGGGCCGTCCGTGCCGATGACGCCTCCGCCGCCACCGCCTGGACTCCGGCCACCGGCCGCAGCGAGGGCGTCACCATCGCCGTCCTCACCGGGAACGACCCGCGCCGCTCCGCGGCCGTCCGGGACGCGGTGGTCGAGGGCCTGCGGGACGGCTCGATCGGCGCGCCCGCGCAGCGCCGCGCCCACGTGCCCGGTGTCGCCCTCGTCGGCGGCGGGCCCGGCGACCCCGACCTGATCACCGTGCGCGGCCGCCGGCTGCTCGCCCAGGCCGACGTGGTCATCGCCGACCGGCTCGGTCCCCGCGACCTGCTCGACGAACTCCCGCCGCACGTCGAGGTCATCGACGCGGCGAAGATCCCGTACGGCCGGTACATGGCCCAGGAGGCCATCAACAACGCGCTCATCGAGCACGCCAAGGCCGGGAAGGCCGTCGTCCGGCTGAAGGGCGGGGACCCGTACGTCTTCGGCCGGGGGATGGAGGAGCTCCAGGCGCTGGCCGAGGAGGGGATCCCCTGCACCGTGGTCCCGGGCATCTCCAGCTCCATCTCGGTGCCCGGTGCCGTCGGCATCCCGGTCACCCACCGGGGCGTCGCCCACGAGTTCACCGTGGTCAGCGGGCACGTCGGGCCCGACGACCCGCGGTCCCTGGTCGACTGGGAGTCGCTCGCGAAGCTCACCGGCACGCTGGTGATCCTGATGGGCGTCGACAAGATCGGCCGGATCGCCGAGGCGCTGGTCCGGTACGGGCGTTCCGCCGACACCCCGGTCGCCGTCATCCAGGAGGGCACCACGGCCACCCAGCGCCGGGTGGACGCCACCCTGGCCACCGTCGGCGAGACCGTGTTGGCCGAGGAGGTCCGTCCGCCGGCCGTCATCGTCATCGGCGAAGTCGTGAACGTGCACCGGCCCGAGGGCACCGGCACCGCCGTCTGACCGGAATCCCACCGGCCGACCGTACCGGCGGCCGCCGAGCCGTTGGCACCACATCCAGGACAAGGCAGTATCACCCTGTGGCTGATCTCATCACCATCAAGGACCCCGACGACCCGCGCCTGCGCGACTACACGGGCCTGACCGACGTCGAACTCCGGCGCAAGCGCGAGCCCGTCGAGGGCCTGTTCATCGCCGAGGGCGAGAAGGTCATCAGACGGGCCAAGAGCGCCGGCTACGAGATGCGGTCCATGCTGCTGTCCTCGAAGTGGGTCGATGTCATGCGGGACGTCATCGACGAGCTTCCGGCCCCCGTGTACGCGGTCACCCCCGAACTCGCGGAGCGGGTCACCGGCTACCACGTGCACCGCGGGGCCCTGGCGTCCATGCAGCGCAAGCCGCTGCCCACGGCGCAGGAGCTGCTCGCCGGCGCCCGCCGCGTGGTCGTCATGGAAGCGGTCAACGACCACACCAACATCGGTGCCATCTTCCGCAGCGCCGCCGCGCTCGGCATGGACGCGGTACTGCTGTCGCCCGACTGCGCGGACCCGCTCTACCGGCGGTCCGTGAAGGTGTCGATGGGAGCGGTCTTCTCCGTTCCGTACGCCCGCCTGGAGACCTGGCCCAAGGGGCTGGACTCGGTCCGCGAGGCCGGGTTCAAGCTGCTGGCCCTGACGCCGCACGAGAAGGCCTCGCCGATCGACGAGGCGGCCCCGCAGAACCTGGAGAGGGTCGCGCTGATGCTCGGCGCCGAGGGCGACGGCCTCTCCACGCAGGCCCTGGTGGCCGCCGACGAATGGGTGCGCATCCCGATGGCGCACGGAGTGGACTCGCTGAACGTGGGCGCGGCGGCGGCCGTGGCCTTCTACGCGGTGGCCACCGGCTCTCCCAAGGGCTGACCGGCCGGGTCGACCGGCCGGTGCCGGCTCAGAACGAGAAGGCGCCGGAGCGCATCTTCGCGAAGTGGTTCATGACCCGGATCCCGGGCGCGGGTGCGGCACCGTCCGTGTAGGCCACGGCGGTGCCGAGGCCTTCGGCCAGGGTCCTCAGCTTCTGCAGCACCACCCGGTCGTCGACGAGCTCCTCGACCGGAACGCTCCGATGGGTCTCCTGCAGGACCTCGATGTGCTGGTCGAGGCGGCGGCCGGCGGCCTCCCGGTCGTTGTCGTACAGGTCGTCGAGCGCGCGGTACGTGACCTCGCTGGTCCGCAGTCCCACCGCGTGCACGATCACCGTCTCCTCGTCGAGCGAGGTCCCCTCGGCCAGCGCCAGCTCCCGGCTGCGGCTCTGCCTCGCGAGCGTGTCGGCGTACTGCACGGTGGCAGTGCCGAGCCCGTCCGACGGCTCCCGTCCCTCCGGGACCCGGACCTCCAGCACCACCCAGTACGTCTCGCCGAAGGCCAGGTCCGGGGCGAAGATCCGGATCCCCTTCTCCCCGGTGATCAGATCCGGCAGCACCTCGGTGCCGTACCGCTCCCGCGCGGTCCGGGCGGCCTCCGCGGCCTCCCGGAACACCCGGGTCCGTTCCCTCGGGTCGGACACCAGGTCGTGCCCGTACAGGTGCCACACCTCGACCTCGGGATCGACGTCGATCCTGAGCTGCACGTCGATGGCCGCCAGGTGGTCCCGCCGCTCCAGGTCCTCCAGCAGCCCGGTGCCGACGTCCTCGGGACGGGTCACGAACGCCGAGCTGCCGCCCGCCGTACCGGCGAGGGCCGACAGTTCGGTCATCCGGGCGTCCGCGCCGAAGCCGAAACAGGACAGGGTCAGGTCACCGCGGAGCCTCGCCGCGAGGTTCCTGCGGATCACCGTCCAGTTCCGCTCGCCCGAGGTCGGGTCGCCGTCCGAGAAGAGGTAGAGCCGGTTGACCGTACGGGCGGTGCTCGCCCGGCGGCCGATCTCCGCGATTCCGTACTGCACCCCGAGGTTGATGTCCGTGCCGCCGGAGGCCGTCATCCCGGACACGAGCTGTGCGAAGCGCACTTCCGGCAGATCGGCCTTGCGCGTGGCGGGGAGCAGCGTGGCCACGTCGGTGGCGAAGGTGACGATGCCCAGGCAGTCGGTGGGGCGCAGGCGCCGGTAGATCTGCTGGAGCGCGGACTTCACGGTGTCGAGCTTGGAGCCCGCCATGGAGTAACTGGTGTCGACGACGAAGACGAGGTTGACCGGCAGCGGCTCCTGGGGCGGGGCTTCCTTCGTGGGGCCGGCAGCCGCCTTCAGGGCGATCTCGACGAAGTGGGTGGTCGCCTCGCGGGCCTTCGAGTCACCGGGTACGGCCGCGATGCCGTGGCTGACGGAGACGGCCTCCCCGGCGGGCGGCCCGGGCACCTGGTCGGTGCGGGAGGCGACGAAGTCGTCGAAGCGGATCTGGTCCTGCCCGATGAGCACGCCGTTCTCGATCAGTTCGGTGATCCCGAGCTGCGACCGGGTGCCGTAGGCGGTGCTGCGGCGGATGAAGAGCCCGTCGTGGGGGAGGGGTTGGCCGGGATCCCGGCCGGGGCCGGTGCCCGTGGGCGGGACCGAGGCACGGCGGGTGATGCTGCGGGCGCTCTGGTACACGAGGCCGGTGTTGGCTTGGCCGCCCCAGACGTAAGCGTCGTAGCTCCTGTCCTCCCCGGAGTCGGACGACCCACGGCGAGCGGGGCGTGGGCTCGTCGGCAGGTCCCGGCCACCCGAGTCATTGCGCAGGAAGTCGGGTACATCGAGGTCGTCGTCCCCCGACGAGGCAGGCCCGGTCGACTCCCGGGCACGGTCGTACCTTGGCTGAGGCGCGGATTGCGCGGGAGGCCGCTGTGGATATCCGAGCGGAGGTTCCGACTCCAGGTCCTCCAGTCGCTGCACCTTCTCCAGCACCCGCTCGCGGTGCTCGCGCTGCCGCCTCATACGGTCCTCGTGCTCCAGCTGCTCCATGCGCTCCGGTGCTCGCCTGAGCTCCTGGGCGTCCGCTTCTCCGGGCCGAGGTGCCCCGCGTCGCGGCTCCGGATGCCGTACCCGTCCCGTGGAGTGGATGACCGCCCCGCGCTCCAGCCAGCGCCGGACCGGGCTCCGGTGGGGGAGGTCGGGGCCTGCCACCCTGCGCCACAGCCGGTCCCGGACCGGGCTCCGGCCGCCGGTGTCGGTGGCGAAGGCCTCCTTGTGGATCACCACCGTGGCCCCGGGATCGAGGGGGACGGCGCCGAGTTCCCGGTCGACGAAACGCTCGTACGTCGCCAGGTCGTGCACGGCCTCGCCCCTGTAGGGCGCCAGGTGCAAGGCGTAGCGCCGACAGGCCTTCTCGCGACTGGCCAGCCGGAGCGGGTCGACCGGGGCGAAGGGGTCCGAGAGCAGCAGCACCGGCCGGCCCCCCGTCCAGTCGTCTCGGTCGGGCCAGGTAGCCTCGGCCCCCTCGTCGCAGAGCCGCAGCGTGGCACCGAGCGCGAGGAGGCCTTCGAGGAGGTCCTGGTCCCGCTCCATCAGCCGCTCCCGGAGCGCCCCACCGTCGAGGGAGGGCCGGACGAGCACCGCGGCGCCGGGGTACCGGTCGAGTAAGCCGTCGACCTCCTGCGGATCGTGGACCGCCCTCCTCGGCAGGCGCAGCCCCCGCTTCCGCGCCCGGTGGCGGATCTCGGCCTCCGCTTCCGGGAATGCCGGGGTGTCCCCCGATGCCGATCGCGGCAGGTAGAGCAGGGCCTGGAAGCCGCTCGGGCCGTCCCAGAAATCGTCCGTCATGCGCGTTTCCTCCGGTATCGGTGAGTCAGTGGGACGCGGCACGACCCTGCCGCGCCGGCAGGGGGCAGCGTGCGTCCAGTTGCGTGCCGGTCCGCACGCCGACCTCGAACATGCCCTCCGCCCGCAGGTGCCCCAGCCACACGTCCAGGTCCTCGTCCAGCCCTTCGGACGCCCTGGCGAGCTCCACCGCCTGGCCGAGGGCGGCGGGCTCCTGGGAGACGAGCAGGATCCTGATCTTCAGTGCGATCCCGTGCGGATTGCGCGGCTCCAGCCGCAGGGCCTCCGCCACGTATCCCGATGCGGTCGGGGTGTTGCCCCTGGCCAGCGCGATCCTGGCCATCCAGTACCAGTACTCCTCGGAACCCCGGTCCGTCCCGGGCGCTTCCAGAGCGCGTTCGGCCTGGTCCGGCTCGCCGGCCGAGACCAGCCGGGCCACACGCGGGAAGGTCCGCTCCTCCACGGCCCCCTGGCGCGCCGGGCGCATGAACCGCACCGCCACCACCAGGGCCGCCAGCAGGAAGAGCAGCAGCGCTCCGACCATCACCATGAAGTTCAGCGCACCCGCGCCGTCGGCGAGCGTGGCGAAGATGCCCAGGACCGCGATGGCGAAGGTGAAGGTGATCACTGCCGCGAACAGGCCCGTGGCCTGCGCGGGCGTGAGCGTCCGGAACATCTTCGTGCGGATGAGGTTCCGGATGAAGTCCCGGTAGATCATGAACAGGACGCCGAGGGCCACGCCCCCGAACCCGGCGATGGCGCCGAGTATCTGAAAGTCCAACATGCCACGGACTGTAGGACCTTGGGCCATGGCGACGCAGGGATACCGCCGGAGATTCCTGCCCGGAGGGGACCCCCTAGGGGGTGTCTCGCCGATCACGCCGGGCTCGCGGCGTGATCGACAAGACACCCCCTAGAACTGCTGCGCCGCCGCGATGCCCAGAGCCACGATCAGCGTGACCACCACGAACACGATGAGCCGCTGGCGCAGCAGCCGCCGGTCGGGCCCGGCCGGCCGCCGGCCGCCCGTGGTGCTCCGCGGGGCGGGCCGCCCGTTGGTCCGGGGGCCGGTACGAGGTCCCGTGCGCGCGGTGTCCCGGCCCCCGCCGGGCCGTGCCTGGCCGCCGTCCCGGGACGGGTTGCGGGTGCCGCTCGGTGTGCCGCCCGTCGGCCGCGGGGCCGGGGTGCCCGCCGGGCGGCGTTCCGTGCGCTGTTCGGCGTACTGCTCCGCCAGCCGCCCCGAGGGCCGCTCGGCCCGTTCCGGGCGGTCCGTCCGGGGGCGGCGGTCGGGGATCCGGCCGTCGGTCAGGCCCTGCGCCTCGCGCGCCGCGATCTCCTTCAGCCGCATGGACAGCTGGAGGGTGCTCGGCCGCTCCTCCGGGTCCTTGGCCAGGCAGGCCCGGATCAGCGGGGCGAGCGCGTCCGGGACCCCGTGCAGCTGCGGCTCCTCGTGCACCACGCGGTACAGCATCACCTCGGAACTGCCGTGCCCGAAGGGGGAGTCGGCGGTCGCCGCGTAGGCGAGGGTGGCGCCCAGCGCGAACACGTCGGTGGCCGGGGTGACCGCGGCGCCGCGCACCTGCTCGGGGGCGAGGAACCCGGGTGAGCCGACGGCCGTCCCCACGTGCGTGAGGGTGCTCGCGCCGGTCGCCCAGGCGATGCCGAAGTCGATGATCCGCGGGCCCTTGGGGGACAGCAGGATGTTCGAGGGCTTGAGGTCACGGTGGACCACCCCGGCCTCGTGCACGGCGACCAGGCCCTCGGAGAGCGCGGCACCCACGGCGGCGATCTGCGCCGCGGTCAGCGGGCCGTCCTCCGCCACCCGGTCGTGCAGCGAGGGGCCGGGCACGTACTGGGTGGCGAACCAGGGGCGCTCGGCTTCCAGATCGGCGGCCACCAGGCGGGCCGTGCACCCGCCGCGGATCCGCCGGGCGGCGGACACCTCGCGGGCGAACCGGGACCGGAACTCCTGGTCCTCGGCCAGATCGGGCCGGATCACCTTCAGCGCGACCCGCTGGCCGCGCCGGTCCGAACCCAGGTAGACCACACCCATCCCGCCGGCGCCGAGCCGTCGGTGCAGCCTGAACGAGCCGACGACACGCGGGTCCTCGCGCCGGAGCCGCATCATCGCCATGTCCACCCCGCTGACTGACCGGTCGTCCTGTTGACGTGGCACAGCTTACGGACCATCCGCCACGTGCGCTCAGAGGCCGCGCCCTCGTCGGGAGATTCGATTGTCAGTGCGGTGTACGACACTTGAGGGGTGTTCAGAACTCGTCGGCCGGGACGGCTCCCGTCCCGGCCGCGCGGTCAAGAGTCCATCGCGCAAGGGGGATTGACGACGAAGGGCGACAAGGTCGAGATCGTCGTGGACGCGGGTGACACGACACGGACGTACGAGGTGGCGGCGACCAGGGCGGGACGCCGGGTGGAGACGGCGGTCCGCCGCGGCGTGGTGGAAGTGAGCGAAGTCACTCGGTCGGGGCGCCCGGTGCGCACGGCCCGTTTCATGGCCAACCGGGTGGTCGCACTGGTGGAGCAGCCCCTTCCCGGGGGTCCCCTGGGGGATGACCCCCAGGAAGGGTGAGGGATCTACACCCAGGGGAGTACGCGGGTGGTGCACCCGTCATACTCCTGGATGCCCGCCAAAGGGTACGAAGGCATGAGGCCCCGGCGGCTCAGCGCTCCTAGGGTTGAAGTCAAGCGGTGGGCGGACAACTCGTCCCCCGAGGTCAAGCGCCCACCGCTGCAGACGACAGGGAGAGGACGATGTCCGACACCGCACGGCAGGGACGCAAGGCTTTCGCCTTCCATGCGCACCAGTCCGCGTCCGGTACGCGCCACCCGCTGGTGGCCGCGGCCATGGTCCTCCCTCTGGCCACCCTGCTCGTCTTCCTCTTCGGGGGCTGGGAGCAGGTGGTGACACAGGCGTCGTCCGTGGGCGCGTTGCTGGGGCGCTGAGCGGCGCCCCGGGTCCGGGAGAGCGGCCCGGGCCGGGACACGGCCCATACCCCGTGGGGACGGGGGTGCGGCGGACGGCTGAGAAAGGGTGCCGCCCGTACGACTGGGGAGTCGTACGGGCGGCACCCTTGCCTTTTCCCCGCCCCGGTACGATCCCGGGGGCGGCCGGCGCCCGCACGAACCCCCGGGGGACCACATGACCGAGCCGCGCGGCGAGCCGCTCAGCGGGCCGCTCGCCGCGGCCCTGGCCGGTGCCGCGCTCGACGTCACCGGGGGCGGTGCCGGGCAGCCGTACACCGTCCTCGCCGATCGGGACGACGGCATGGTCGTGCGGCGCGGGGGCGTCGTGGCGAAGGCCCACGCGGCCGACAGCGATCTGGCCGGGCTGGCGGCCCGGCTGCGTACGGCCGCGGCCCCCGAGCTCGCCGGCGTACTGCTGGCCCCGCTGCTGCCCTCGCTCCGGGAGGTCCGGGGCCGGGCCGTGACTCTCTGGCCGTACGGCGTCCCGGTCGACCCGGAGCGCCCCGGGGACGCTCCCTGGGAGGACGCGGCCCGGCTGCTCGCGGCGCTGCACCGAACGGAGCTGGACCGGTTGCCGGGGCCGGTCCCGCCGATGCGCGGGCCCGCGAAGGTGGCCCGGGCGCTCCACCGCATGGCCGAGGCCACCGCCCGGGAGACCGGAGCCGCCACCGCACCGCCTGCTGCCGGGGCCGTGGCGGGGGACGGGCCGGCCGCGGCGGCCGCCGCCGTGCTCGCCGCCGCCCGGACCGTGCCGCGCTGGGCCACCGGGGCCGCGCCCGCGCCCCCCTCCCGGGTGCTGTGCCACGGGGACCTGCACCTCGGCCAGCTGGTCCGGCCGGCCGGAGGCACCGGCTGGCGCCTCATCGACGTGGACGACCTCGGTGTCGGCCTGCCCGCCTGGGACCTGGCCCGGCCCGCCGCCTGGTACGCCGCCGGACTGCTCGCTCCCGAGGTGTGGCTGACCTTCCTCGACGCCTACCGGGCCGCCGGAGGCCCCGCCGCGGGCCCGCCCGGCACCGACCCGTGGCCGGAACTGGACCTGGCCGCCCGGGCCTTGACCGTCCAGACCGCAGCGCTGGCCGTGGCCAAGGCCTGCGCCGAGCACCGCCGACTCGACGACGTGGAGCGGGCGATGACCGATTCTTGTGGCCGAATAGCGACAATCCCACATGAGTTGGAGGAGGGTGCTCCGTCGTAAGGTGGGCGGCACGCCCCCGGCATTGCCTGCCGGAGGCACGTCCGACCGGCGAGGAGTGAGCCGATCATGCAGTGTCCGAAGTGTCACGCGATGATGCATACCTACAACCGCAGCGGTGTCCAGATCGAGCAGTGCAGCGGCTGCCGGGGCATCTTCCTGGACTACGGCGAGCTGGAGGCCCTGACCCGCCTCGAATCCCAGTACGGCCAGGTCCCGCCGCCGCCCGCGCCGCCGGCCTACCCGGCGCAGCACGCCGCGCCCGCGCCCGCCTGGGGCGCCCCGCACCACGGCCACCACGGTCACGGCCACAACCGCGGCTTCGGACGGATGCTGTTCTCCTCCTGAGGGGTCACCTCACGCAGAAGCCCCGGCCGTCGAGACGGCCGGGGCTTCCGGGTGGTGCGCGATACTGGGATTGAACCAGTGACCTCTTCCGTGTCAGGGAAGCGCTCTCCCGCTGAGCTAATCGCGCGGGTCATGCCGCAGGCGGCACGGGTACTGCTCGTTACTGCGTGGTGCTGCGTGCGCGATACTGGGATTGAACCAGTGACCTCTTCCGTGTCAGGGAAGCGCTCTCCCGCTGAGCTAATCGCGCGGGGGATCCTGTGGATCCGGGATCCGAAGATCCAGTGGACGATACTGGGATTGAACCAGTGACCTCTTCCGTGTCAGGGAAGCGCTCTCCCGCTGAGCTAATCGTCCTTGGAGGTGGAGACGGGATTTGAACCCGTGTAGACGGCTTTGCAGGCCGTTGCCTCGCCTCTCGGCCACTCCACCAGGAGTGATTTCGGGGGTTCGGGAAGATCCCCCACATCGAGCGGACGACGAGATTCGAACTCGCGACCCTCACCTTGGCAAGGTGATGCTCTACCAACTGAGCCACGTCCGCATGTCGCCGTGTTGCCCGGGTTTTTTTCCTTCGCTCCCCGGCGACGTGTTGAACTCTAGCGGATTCCCGGGCCAGCTCAAAAACGCGTTTCCGCAGCGTGCTGCCGCTCGATCACCTCAGGTCACGCGATGGTCACCTCTCCGGCGCCTTCCGGCCACCGGTCATAGACTCACAGCCGTGCAAGACCTGCAGCCCATGGCCCGCTTCGGCGGGCTCGTCGCAACCGATCTCCGCGATGTCACCAGTGATGCCTCCGCCCTCGACTCCACCGGGTTCTGGGCGGTCTCGGCCGACTTCGAGGGGCGCCTGATCTGCGCCCGCTTCGGGGACATACGACCCGATCCCGTCCCGGCACCCGTGCCGGGCGCCTGGCGCGGCCCCGCGCCGGACCTGTGGACCTCCTCGCTGGACCGCGACGGGTACGTGGCCGGAGTCCGGCGGATCCGCGAGTACATCGCGGCGGGGGAGGTCTATCAGGCCAACCTGTGCCGGGTGATGTCCGCGCCGCTGACCGACCCGGCCGGGGCCGATGTGGACGCCCTCACCGCACTGCTCGCGCGCGGCAACCCCGCGCCCTACGCAGGAACGATTCGGCTCCCGGCCCACGGCGTGGAGATCGCCACCGCCTCCCCGGAGCTCTTCCTCCGCCGCTCCGGCCGGCACATCGAGTCCGGGCCCATCAAGGGCACCGGCCGCACCGCCGACGACCTGCTGGAGAAGGACCACGCCGAGAACGTGATGATCGTGGACCTGGTCCGCAACGATCTCGGCCGGGTCTGCACCACCGGCACCGTGACCGTGCCCGAGCTGTGCGCCATCGAGGAACACCCCGGCCTGGTCCACCTGGTCTCCCTGGTCAGCGGGGAACTCGCCGAGGGCGCGGGCTGGCCCGAGCTGCTCGCCGCCACCTTCCCGCCCGGCTCGGTCACCGGCGCCCCCAAGTCCTCCGCCCTGCGGATCATCGAGTCCCTGGAGACGGCGCCGCGCGGCCCGTACTGCGGCGGCATCGGCTGGGTGGACGCCGACCGCGGCACGGCCGAGCTCGCCGTGGGCATCCGCACCTTCTGGATCGACCGGCAGGCCCCCGGAGGGCCCCGGCTCCGCTTCGGCACCGGTGCCGGCATCACCTGGGGGTCCGACCCGGAGCGGGAGTGGGCGGAGACCGAGCTCAAGGCCGCCCGGCTGCTCGCTGTAGCGTCGGGTACGTACCAGGCGAGTGAAGGGACCGTACGGTGAGGATCTGGCTCGACGGTGAGCTGCGCGACGCGGACGGCGCACGGGTGTCCGTCTTCGACCACGGTCTGACGGTGGGCGACGGCGTCTTCGAGACGGTCAAGGCGCAGCACGGCACCGCTTTCGCGCTCACCCGCCACCTGGACCGGCTGACCCGGTCGGCGCGCGGGCTGGGGCTGCCCGAACCCGACCACGACGAGGTCCGGCGCGCCTGTGCCGCCGTCCTGGAAGCCAACCCGATGCCGCTGGGCCGGCTCCGCATCACCTACACGGGCGGGCTGTCCCCGCTCGGCTCGGACCGCGGCCAGGCCGGCCCCACCCTGGTCGTCGCGCTCGCCGAGACCGCCCGGCGGCCGGACGCCACCGCGGTGATCACCGTCCCCTGGGTGCGGAACGAACGCAGCGCCATCGCGGGCCTGAAGTCCACCTCGTACGCCGAGAACGTGGTCGCGCTGGCCGAGGCGCACCGGGCCGCGGCCTCCGAGGCGCTGTTCGCGAACACCCTCGGGCGGCTCTGCGAGGGCACCGGCTCGAACGTCTTCGTGGTCCTGGACGGTGAGCTGCACACCCCGCCGGTCTCCTCCGGCTGCCTGGACGGGATCACCCGCGCCCTGGTCGTCGAGTGGACCGGGGCCAAGGTGACCGACCTGCCCTTCGAGGCGCTGGAGCAGGCCGAGGAGATCTTCCTGACCTCCACCCTGCGCGACGTACAGGCCGTCCGGCGGATCGACGGGCGCGACCTGGCGGCGGCCCCGGGACCGGTCACGGCCAAGGCCGTACGGATCTTCGACGAGCGGTCCGGCGCCGACCTGGATCCGTAGGGAGATTGGCCGAGAGCGGCCCTCCGCGCGGCGACGCGGGCCGTAAACGGGCTGACGCGCGGCCCCGGGGTGGGTAGAACAATCCTGATGACCACCACCCTGCGGCCGAGCGGGCCGCTCCAGGAGAGCAGCGGGGGCGCGCGCTCGCGCCCGTACGAGGTCCGGGTCAACAGCAGGCGTGTCGGCGCGCTGCTGCTGGCCTCGGACACCCCCTTCGGCCCCACCGTCGGCGAGATCCGGGACCTGAGCATCGACGGCCCGGACCGGCGGCGCGGTCGCGGCACGGTCGCCGCCCTCGCCGCCGAGGAGGTGCTGCGCTCCTGGGGCTGCCGGCGGGTCCGGGTCGCGGTGCCGGCGGACTCGGTGGCCGGCCTGCGGATGGCGAGCGCCCTCGGCTACGCCGAGTACAGCCGGAACATGGCCAAGGACCTGCCGTCCGAGCCCCCCTCGCTGCCCGCGGGCGTGCGCGGGCGCCCGATGACCGAGGCCGAGTACGGGCCGTGGCTGGCACGGGCGATCGTGGCGTACGCCGAGGACTGGAGCAGCCGGGGCATGCCCGAGGAGGCGGCCCGGGCCAAGTCGGAGGCCGACCACACCGAGTCCCTGCCCCAGGGTCTCCGCACCCCCGGCGCGGACCTGGTGGTGCTGGAGGCGGACGGCGAGCCGGTCGGGCACCTGTGGGTGGCCAGGCCGGGTGGCGAGGCGTACGTGTACGACGTGGAGGTCGCGGCCGCCCACCGGGGCCGGGGACACGGCCGCAGCCTGATGCTCCTGGCCGAGCGCACCGCTCTGGCCACCGGCGGCCGCACCCTGGGCCTCCAGGTCTTCGAGGGCAACACCCCGGCACGCCGGCTCTACGAATCCCTCGGTTACACCCCCACCACCGTCAACTTCGCCAAGAACCTGATCTAGGCCCTCTCCCGGGCTCGCCGGCCATTCCGGGGCGTTACGGTCCGTCCGGACGCGGGGGGCGGGTCAGTTTCCGGCGAGCAGGCGGTCGGCGATCTCCTCGATGCGGGCGCGCAGACCGTCCTGGGACTTGCCGCCGTCCAGGCGCTCGCCGCCGATCACGTACGTCGGGGTGCCGGTCACGCCGATCGCCTTGCCCTCGGCCTGGTCCGCGTCCACGGTCAGGATGTGCCGGCCGTCGATCAGCGAGGTGTCGAACTCCTCGGCGTCGAGGGAGAGTTCACGGGCCACGTCGAGGAGCAGCGCCTCGCCCCGGTCACCCAGTTCCCCGGTGCGGGCCAGCACCGCCTCGGCGTACGCCCAGCCCTGGCCCTGCTCCACCGCTTCCTCGGCGGCCTGTGCGGCGGCGAAGGCGTACTTGTGCTTCTCCAGCGGGAAGTGGCGCAGCACGATCTCCAGCCGGTCCCCGTAGCGGGCGCGCAGGGCGCGTACGTCGTCGAGGGCGCGGTGGCAGTCCGGGCACTGGAGTTCGCACCAGAACTCGAGGACGACGGGGGTGGGGGAGGCGGCGGGAGCGGAGTGGGTCATGAGGACAGTCTCCCAGCCCGCAGGCGGCGCCGGGGACCGGGATCCGGCGCTCGGCCTGGCCGTGGACCCGCCCCGGGCCGGCCCGGACCAGGACCTGCGAAGGATCCGGGACCCGGAGTTCTCCCGGAGATCCGGCCCGGGACCGCCCGGCGCGTGGCCCGGGACGCCGTGCCCGGTGCAGGATGGATGACGGACGCATCACCCAGGGCTGGAGGACCGCATGCTTGCCGAGACCATATGTTCCGCGGTGTCCGCGGCGGGCCTGGGCTTCGCCGCGCTGACCGCGTACCGCAAGCGCTTCCTCGCCGCGACCCGCATCGCCGCGTACTCACTGGTCCCGTTGGGTCTGGTGATGACCGGGGTGGTGGAGTGGCTGACCGGGATCGTCTTCAACCCGACGGTGTGGATCGGCTTTGGCCTGCTCGGACTGGCCTGGCTGCTCCTGCTGACCACCCGGGCGGTGGAGCGCCGCGGCCTGGGCGAGGGCAAGGAGCAGGCGAAGATCAAGGCCGGCCGGGGGAAGAAGGCCGGGGGAGGGCAGGAGGCCGTCGCGCCGGGCGCCTCGGCACCCTCGCTGGGCCCGGGGGCCTCGCGGAAGCCTGCGGCGCCGCAGCGGTCCGCCGCCCCGGAGGACGACTTCTCCGACATCGAGGCGATTCTCAAGAAGCACGGGATCTAGCACGGGAGCCGCACGGGGCCGGTGCAGGACCCGGCGCGGCAGGGCAGTGATCGTAGGTGATCGGGAGTGTGGCCAGGTCGCAAGCCTTGCGGTCACGAAGCGCTGCAAAACGCCAACTCCCGTACAGCTGGTGGCGTGTTGAGGGGTGCGGGGTGGCGCTCTGCGCCATGATCGGCCCGACATGCTCGACACAACACAGAGCGAGCCGCCGGGACGGACGTCCGTCTCCGCGGCCGCCGAGGAACCGCGCGGCTGCCTGTTCGCGCTCTCCCAGCCGCCGCTGATGATCTTCCTGACCGTGATCGGCACCCTGCTGCTGCTCGCCGCCGTGCACGACCTCTTCCTGCTGTGACCGGCCGCCACCGGAAGGCGGATCCGTCCGGGGCTCCCGGCTGCCGGTGCCCTCCGGAGCTACTCCGCCGCTTCCTTGCGGCGGGCCCGGTACGCCGCCACGTGCAGCCGGTTCCCGCAGGTGCGGCTGTCGCAGTAGCGGCGGGAGCGGTTGCGGGAAAGGTCGACGAAGGCCCGCCGGCAGTCCGGCGCCTCGCAGCGGCGCAATCGTTCCTGCTCGCCCGAGACCACGATGAAGGCCAGGGCCATGCCACCGTCCGCGGCCAGGTGGTCCCCGACCGAGGCGCCCGGCGCGAAGTAGTGCACGTGCCAGTCGTAGCCGTCGTGGTTGGTCAGCTGCGGGGTGGTGCCGGCCGTCGCGACCAGTTCGTTGATCAGCGCCGAGGCGGCCCGCGCGGAGGGGGCGGCGAACACCTGTGCGAACTTGCCGCGCACGGTGCGCACCCCGGCGAGGTCGCGCGCGCCGAGCTCGCCGACATCGCTGATGGAGTACTCGACCACAAAGGCGCGCAGTGCCCCGATGTCCGTCAGCCCGTCCGGCTCGTCGCCCTCCGGGGCGGTGTTCACCAGGGCGACGACCACGTCGAGCGCCCGGCGGGTGTCGTGAGGAATCTGCACGTCGTCGACTCTAGCGCTTCGTACGGAAAGCGCACCGGCGCTGGTCCCGCGGATGGCTTCCGCGGGACCAGCGCCGGTGTTGCCGTGTGTGGTTGTCCGTCACGACACCGTCGCCCCGAGTCGGACGGTGTCGAGCGGTGGTCGGGCCGGCTCGGCTGAGTGGAGCGCCGTCAGCTTTCGGCCAGGATGTGGGAGAGCTCCTTGTCGAGGTCGAAGTGCCGGTGCTCGGTCCCGGGTGGGACCGCGGCGTCGGTCCGCTTGAGGAACGACTCGAGAGCTCGGGCGGGTGCTTCGAGCAGGGCTTCTCCCTCCGGTGAGCTCAGGGCGATGCAGACGACGCCCTGGCCGTGGCTGCGCGACGGCCAGACGCGGACGTCTCCGGTACCGGTGGGCCGGTGCAGGCCCTCGGCGAGGAGGTCGCGGGCGAAGACCCACTCGACCGTCTCCTCGGCGCCGGTGTGGAAGGTGGCGTGCACGGCGTAGGGATCGGCCGTGTCATACCGCAGGCCCGCGGGAACAGGCAGTGAGGACTCGCTCGACACAACGAGGCGCAGGTGCAGCTCGCAGCTGACCGTGGTGTTCATAAGCGCCAGGGCCTTTCGCTCAGTGTGCGCTCGGGGATTCGCACGTCGGCGAAATCGACATGCCACCTACGGTGCCGTTGTAAACCCCTCTGACCGTTTTGCGGACCTTCGGGTCCCTCGGACGGCGGATCCAAAGGGTCATTCACGTGTGCTTCCGGCTCGGGTAGATTCGGGACCATGAATACGGGGAGTGACCAGGAGAAGGTGGCGGAGACGCCCGAAACGGAGCAACCGCTCGGCTCGAGGGCGCCGGCCTTCATCCAGGCGCGCAGGAGCCTCCACCTCAGCTGGCAGGTCGGAGTCTTCATCGTCGGCCTGGCCGTCGTCGTCGCCGGCATCATCATGCTGCCGCTGCCCGGCCCCGGCTGGGTGGTCATCTTCGCCGGCATGGCGATCTGGGCGACCGAGTTCGTGTGGGCCCAGCTCGTCCTGCGCTGGACCAAGCGCAAGGTCACCGAGGCGGCCAAGAAGGCGCTCGACCCCAAGGTCCGCCGCCGCAACATCATCCTCACCACCATCGGCCTGGTGATCTGCGGAGCGCTGCTCGCCGTGTACCTGTCCAAGTACGGGTTGGCCATGCCCTGGGACATCAACGTCCGGTGATCTCCGGCAGCCCTCCGGGCCGCAGTCCCGCCTCGGTCCGGACGGTGGTCAAAGGCGCCGCTGACATGCGGTAATGTTTGCGGTGCGCCGGGGCGATTAGCTCAGTGGGAGAGCGCTTCGTTCACACCGAAGAGGTCACTGGTTCGAACCCAGTATCGCCCACCCGGACCAAGGCCCGGAGACTTCCCGAAGTCTCCGGGCCTTCGGCATTCCCGGGCCCGCCCCGGGGCCCGAGAGGGGCCCGAGAGGGGCCTGACCCGGGAAGGGCCCGGGGCCCGGCCTCCCGAGCCCCCCGGCCTCCCGAGCCCCCGGCCTCAGCCCAGCCGCCCCAGGGCGTCCCGGAGCCGCCGGGCGTCGCGCAGCCGCTTCTCGTACGTCGCCCCCACCGCCAGCAACAGCAGGCCCGCCAGGGCCGGCGGCAGCCAGCGCGGCAGCGCGTCGACCACCTGCACCACGTACGGCGTCAGCTCGTGCAGCGCGTCCAGCGCCAGCACCGCCCCGCCCAGCACCAGCGGCGCCTGCAGCCGGCGGTGTGCCCCCACCAGCGTCACGCCCAGCGCCCCCAGTCCCAGCAGCAGCGGCCGCAGCCAGTGCGGATCCCCCCAGGCCGCGACCAGACTCGGCAGCAGCGTCGCCGCAAGCCCCGGCCCGTACGCCGTCCACGACGGCGCCTCGGGGTCGCGCCGGCGGCGCAGCAGCCCCACCGCCAGCGCCGGCACCGTGACCGGCAGGGTGTACGCCTCAGGCACCGCCACCCCGGAGGCGGCCAGCCGCACCCAGGTGGCCGCCACGAACAGCGCCCCCGCCGCGTACCCGACCCGCCGCCGGTCCGCCCGTACCGCCGCGCCCGCACACACCACCCCGGCCAGCGCCAGCAGCAGCGCCAGCCACGCCGGGTCCCCGGCCGCCAGGACCACCGCGAGCAGTCCCGCCCCGGCCGCAGCCAACTCCACCGGCACCCGCGGCACCGGGCCCCCGGCCCGTCCCGGCGGGCGCACGGCCACCGCCGCGGGGACCGCCAGCACCAGCAGCCCCCAGCGGTGCACCGGGAGCTCCAGCAGCGCCCCCAGGGCCGCCAGGAGCGCCGTCGCGTACCCGACGGCCGCCACCGCCGAGCAGGCCCGCAGCCAGGCCGGAGCGGGCCCGTACGCCGCGCCCGCCGCGCAGGCCGCACCCAGCACGCCGAACACCGCGAAGGTCGCGGTCCGCCCGTCCAGCGCGGCCACCGACACGGCCACCGCACCCACGGCCGCGCAACAGGCGACGGCCGCCCCCGCCGCCCGCATCCCGGCCCGCCCGGTCCACCGCAGCGCCGCACCCAGCGCGGCGATCACCACGGCGACCTGCACCGCCGGCACCGCACCGGCCGGCAGCCCCGCCGCCACCGGGGCCGTGAACAGCCCGGCCCAGCCCAGCAGCACCGCCACCACACCCGGCTCCGGCCGGCGCAGCACCCGCCCCAGCCACCCGGCGGCGGCCGCCGCCGGCAGCAGGACCACCGGAACGGCCGCACCCGGCCACAGCGGCGACCCGGCCGGGGCCGACGCCTCCCACACCTCGTCCAGCACCCCGAGCGGGGCGCCCACTGCCGCCACCACCGCCGGCAGCACGAGCACCACCGGCAGCGCGGCCGCCGCGGCGCCCGCCGCCGCCAGACCCCGCCGGACCGGAGCCGGCCACCCGGCCGCCCGGACCGCCGCCGTCAGCGGCAGCGCCACCGCCAGGAACACCACCGGCAGCCACTCCGAGTCCAGCGGCGGCCGCAGCACACCCCCGACCGCGCCCACCGCGGCGAACCCGCCCGCGGCCGCGAGCCCGTACCCGGCCACCCGGCCCACCCCGCCCGCGGCCGACCCACCCGCGGCCCGCCAGGCCACCGCCAGGCAGCAGCCCGCCAGCGCCGCCAGCAGCGCACCCGGCGCCGCCGCGTCCAGGCCCGCCCGGGAACCCGCAGACTCGGCCAGCCCGGTCAGCAGCACACCCGTCCCGAGCACCGCGCCCGACACCCCCGCACACCACCGGGCGACCGCACCCGGCCGGGACCACAGCGCGAGCCCCGCGTCCAGGGCCGCGGTCAGCAGCAGCGCCCAGCCCGTCCCGGTCACCCCCGCCGCAGCGGCCAGGGCGGCCAGCGGCAGCGGCAGCTGCGCGGCGAACACCGCCGCCGGCAGCGGCGTCCGCAGCCCCGGCAGGACCAGCCCGTACGCCGCCCAGACCGCCGCCAGCACCGCCGCGGCCCCCGCCGCGTACGCCGTGCCGTCCGTCCCCGGCAGGCCGACCGCGTACACCGCGTACGCGTCGAGCACGGTCAGCACCATCGCCACCCCGCCCACCGATTCGGCGGTGGAGCGCAGGCCCCGGCGCAGCAGGACGGCGGGCGCGCCCAGCGCCGCCGCGGTCACCACGGCCAGCACCGTCGCCCGGCCGCCGATGCCCATCGAGCCCCAGCTCACCAGCGTGAACGCGAGCGCCGCCACCGCGAGGAGCACGGCACCCAGCGTCAGCAGCACGTTCTGCGCTCCCGGCGCGGACGCGTCCCGGCGCGGCCCGGGCGGCGCCCAGGGCTGCCCCGGAACGGCCGGAGCCGGCGGCGCGGCGGCCGACGGGGCCTGCAGCAGGCTCAGCAGCCAGGCCCGGCGACCCAGCAACCAGGTACGTCGGGCATCGAGTTGGGCCAGCTCACGGTCGATGAGCGCCAGCTCCTCGGCCGGCGGCAGCGGAATGTCCATGCTTCGCAGTGTGGTGCCGGTCACGCGCTCGGCACATGGGTACGGATACTCAGATGCATGGACTGGAGTCACTACCGCTTCCGTAGTGTCTGGGACCTGCCGGCGCCGCCCGGGCGGGTCTACGCCGTGCTGGAACGCCCGGCCGACTACCCGCTCTGGTGGCCCCAGGTCCGCCGGGTCGACCCCGACCCCGACGACGACCGGGCCGGATCGGCGGTGTTCCGCTCGTTCCTGCCGTACGAGCTGCACGTCACCGCCCGCGAACGGCGGGCCGATCCGGACCGCGGGGTGCTCGAGGTCGCGCTCCACGGAGACCTCGAGGGCTGGGTGCGCTGGACCCTGCGGCCGCTCGGCACCGGTGGCACCCGGGCCCTCTACGAGCAGGAGGTCGTCGTGCGGAAGCCGGTGCTGCGCCGGCTGGCGATTCCCGGGCGGCCGTTCTTCCGGTTCAACCACGCCCTGATGATGCGGGCGGGACGGCGCGGTCTGGCCGCCCGGCTGGAAGCGGTTTGAACGAACCCCCGCGGGATGTGTATTGTTCAGTCCGTTCCCGGGCGATTAGCTCAGCGGGAGAGCACTTCGTTCACACCGAAGGGGTCACTGGTTCGATCCCAGTATCGCCCACCGGGAGAAGCCGGTCCGTCTCAGACGGACCGGCTTTTTCGTGTGCTCACGAGGTGTGCGCCGGTGACCCGTGTGCTCACGCCGCCGTGGACATCTCCGGCCGGACCGGCCAGTGCGGATCCACGGCCTCCTCCGAGCCGTTGCGGGCGAACCACGCCTGCAGCCCGCGCGCCTGTGCCGCGTGCCACACCGCCTGCAGGGTGTGCAGCTCCGCCGGGCTCAGCCGCTCCAGACGCGCCGAGAAACGGCGGCCCACCGCACGGACCACCTCCAGCGAGGCCAGCGCGTCCGCCGCCGCGTCGTGCGCTTCCGACAGCTCTATGCCGTAGTGCGCACAGAGGTCGGTCAGGGTCCGGCGACCCTTGCGGTACCTGTCCAGGTGCTTGTCCAGCACCCGCGGATCCAGCACCGTCAGCGGCCGGTTGTCCAGGTACCGGGCCAGCGAGGAGGCCCGGTGCCGGCGCAACTCCCGGTCCAGCAGCGTCAGATCGAAAGGCGCGTTCATCACCACCACCGGGCGGCCTGCCACCTGCTGCTCCGCCAGGCAGCGGGCTATCTCCTCCATCACCGGAGACGGCCAGCGGCCGTTGCGCTGGAGGTGGTCGTCGGTCAGGCCGTGCACCTCGGTGGCGCCGGGCGGCACCGGGATCCCGGGATTGACCAGCCAGCGGGTCACCCGGGCCCGGCCGCCCGCGCACTCCTGGACGACGACGGCGGCGGACACGATGCGGTCCTGCTCGACGTCCACCCCGGTGGTCTCTGTGTCGAATGCGGCCAGCGGCCCCTCGTACCAGCGCGTCATGGCGAACTCCTCGTTCCCGAAGGGCAGGCGAGGCCTGCCCGCATCCGTGATACCCGGGAGGTTTGCCCCGTACGCCGTTTGCGGCGGGCCGGGTGCGGAGACAACACCCTTGGGGGACCGTACAGGTGAACGGGCGTCAGGACCCGGCGGCATCGGCGCCGGTCACGCCAGTCGCATCGGTCACGTCGGTCACATCGATCACGTCGGTCAAGACAGTCACGTCGGTCCGGACAGTCACCTCGGTCCGGACATTCAGGTCGGTCAAGCCGGCCGAGCCGTTCGCCCCGGTCGGGCGAGTCAAGCCGTTCGAGCCTGGAGGCCTGGGGGAGCCATGGCGCTCGCGCATCCCGAGCCGGGCGAGGTACTGCGCGGCAGCCTCGCCACCACCGCCTGCATGGAGACCCTGCAGGTGGCGTATCTGCACGCCGTGGCGGCGGCGGCCGGGTGCTCGCTCTCCCAGCCGTTCCCCGACAACGGCATCGACTGGCACGTCAGCCACGGCGCGCCCGCACACACGGTCGACGACGAGGTCACCATCAAGGTGCAGCTGAAGGCCACCTACCAGACCCCCGCCCGGCCGCCCGGGCCGACCTTCCCCTTCACCCTCGACAACGAGCACCTGGTCAAGCTGGCCAGGACACCGGTCGCGGTCCACAAGATCCTCGTGGTGATGCTCGTACCCCGGGACCGCGCGGACTGGCTGCACGCCGGGCACGACCGGCTCGACCTGCGGCACTGCTGCTACTGGACCAACCTCGCCGGCCACCCGGTGACCGGCCGGCACCGCACCACCGTCCGGATCCCCACCGCGAGGATCTTCGACGACCGGGCGCTCTGCGAGATCATGACCCGGGTCGGGTCGGGAGGGACACCCTGATGCACTGGTACCCGCAGGACCCGGCACGGCACCCGGCGCGGCTCACGGCCGCGCACCCCGCTCTGCCCCCGGCGCCGGACGCGGCACCCGGTCCCGCGCCGGACCCGGCCCGGGTCGACCCGGCGGTGCTCACCGCGCTGCTGCGCCGGCACGGCTGGCAGCGGCGCGGCGGCGCACCCGGCCGGTACGGGCGCTGGACCCCGCCGGACGGGCGCGGCGGCACCAGCGTCCTGGTCCCGGAGAGCCGCGCCTTCCCGGACTGCGCCGACCTGCTGGAGGAGACCCTGGCGGCCCTCACCCGCAGCGGGCTCACATCGGCCCGGGAGGTGCTCTACGGGCTGACGGTGCCCAGCGACGAGGTCCGCTGGGTCCGCGAGGCCGGACCCGAGGAAGAGGCGTCCTGGCCCGCCCAGGAGCGACTCCGTTCGGCGGCACGGCAGTTGCTGCTGGCCGGCGCCCTCGCGGACCGGGCCAGGGCGGGCTACTACGGCGCGCGCTGGCGCGGCCAGGCCGAACGGGCGCTGGACGAGGTGCTCGTCGGACCGGTGCCGGGCGGGCGGCGGCTGACGGCGTACGTCCCGGTGGACGGCGGCCGCGGCACGGTGACCCGGCTGCACCACGCCCTGCACGCGGCCCGGGAGGCGGTCGACTACCGGCGGGCCACCGGCGGCATGGAGGCGTTCGACGCCGCCGTCGCGGCGGGGGTCAGCCGGGAGCTCGCCGAAGCGCTGATCGCCCTGGTGCACGGGAGCGAGGGCGCGACGGTGGCGCTGGCCTGGGCGCCCGCGGCCGGCGTCCCGGCGGGCTGCGCCGCCCGCCCCGAGCCGGTGGACTTCTCCCCGGGCGACCTGCCCGCGCTCCGCGAGGCCGCCGCCCGCTACACCCGGGACGAGCCGGCCGTCCCGGTGCGGCTGGCGGGAGCGGTGGTTCGGATGCGGCGCTCCGCCCCGGGCGGCGGGGGCACGGTCCGGCTCAGGGTGCTGTCCGGCGCGGAGATCCCGTACGTCCGGGCCGCGCTCGACGAGGCGGCGTACCGGGTGGCCGGCCACGCCCACCTGGCGGGCGTGCCGATCAGGGTCAGCGGCCGACTGGAACGGCGGGGCGGCTTCCGCCGGCTCACGGAGGTCTCCGACGTCGCCCCGGTCCCGCTGGACGGCGTCGACCGGGACCGGCTGCGCAAGTCGCTGGAGGACGACCTCACGGACCCGGGCCCCGCGTTCCCCGACGACTGACCGGGGCGGCGGGCGGAAGGAATGACCGGGCCGGGAGCGAAGAGGGTCTCAGGCGGCGGGCGTCGCCCGGAGGGCGGCCACCAGGGCGGCGGGCGAGTCGGCCGAGGTGTACACCACCGAGGCCTCGACGACACCGGCCCGGCCCAGGTCGAGGCGGACCGGAGGGTCCAGCCGGACCGCCACGTCGAGGGAGCCCTCCAGCGAGCAGGCCACCGCGTCCGGCTCGCCCGGAACCGGGCGCGGGCCGCGGCCCGGGACGGTCCGGACCACCGGCGCGGCGGAACGCACCGACCCGCGCGGCAGGCTCACCTCCCCGAGGAAGCCGGTCCGCAGGACGACCCGGTCGGGGTGCACCTCGTGCGGGTGCCGCACCACCGCGGCCACCAGGCCCAGCCCGGCCAGCACCAGCAGCAGTTCCAGCACGGCGTGCACCGGCCGCACCGCCGGCGGCAGCATCGAGGACATCAGGAAGGCCACCACGACCTCGGTGCCCGCCAGGACCAGCACCAGCTGCCGGGTCCCCGCCGAGTGCCGCAGCACGGTCCCGGAACTGGTGACGGCCCCGGTCCCGGTGACGGCCCCGGTCCCGGGCCGTCCGGGCCCGGCGCGCCGGGCGGCCACCGCCAGCAGCGAGCGCGCCCATATGCGGCCGATCCCGGCCTTCGTCGGCCTGGCCGTCACCGTTCCCGCTGTGTGCTCCGTCGCCGTCACCGGCCGCCCCCCTGGGTCCGTTCCTTTCCCTCAGGGTCGGGCCGGGACGGCCGCGCGGACAGTGACAGATGTCATCGATCCGGGTGGGACGCGTACAGATCGCGCAGCAGGGCGATCTCCGCCCCGTGGTGCAGCACCTCCTGGTTCACCCACCAGACGATCTCCAGGAACAGGTCCTCCGCGTCGCTGCCGTACGGGTACCGGCTGTACCCGACCGTGTCCAGCGCCGCGTCGTCCACCCGGAGCAGGGTGCTCCGCCAGGCCGTGGCCGCCTTCGCGTACGAGGCCACCGCGGACTCGGCGTCGCCCGCCGGGTCGAACTCCTCCCGGACCAGCGAACGGGTGCCGTCCGTGTGGTCCGACCGCAGCGCGAGCATCTCCGTCAGGTGGCTCAGCCGCCACGCGAGCGTGGTGAACGGCGGCGGCACCGGGTGCGGGGCGGGCGCCGTGTCCCGGCCCCACCGGCCGTCCGGGCGGCGGCGTACCGACCAGCAGCCGGGTACCGGCTCCCGGAAGTACTCGGCGTCGGTCATCGGAGCGTTCCCGATCTCCTGGCCGTTCCCGCTGTCCCGCACCGGGCCCGCCATCCGGTCCAGCAGCCGGGCGCTCGCATGCTCGTACTGCGCCAGCAGCGGCACCAGCCGGGCCGGAGTCGGCGGCCGGGTGAACGAGGCCAGGCGTACACCCGGTTCCGGCTCGACGTCGGCCCCGCGACCGAAACCCAGGCCCCCGTACAGGGCGAGGGCCGGGGTGTTCGCCGCGCCCGTGGTGACCGAGACAGGCCGCCCCGCCGGCACCTCGGCCAGCAGGCTCCCCAGCAGGCCCGCGCCGATGCCCTGGCGGAACCGGCCGGGGTCCACGCACAGCCGGTCGATCACCGTGCCGCCGTCCGTGTCCTCCGCCCAGGCGACGAACCCGGCGAGCTCCCCTCCGGGGGTGTGCGCCCCGAGCCAGCGCAGCGGCCGGGCGCGCAGCTCCGCGAGCCCCTCGCGCAGGGCGGGGATCCCGTCGTAGCCGATCAGGCGTGCCTCCACGGCGTAGGAAGCCTGGCCGACGGCATGGACGGCCTTCGCCACCGTGTCGTCGGAGAGGTCCAGCGGGCGGACGGTGGTGATGCGCACGGGTGGCGCCCCCTTTGCTGCTCGGTGGATCTGGCGCGCGGCGGACGGGGTCCGCCGTGAACGCAGGACAGGGCCACTCTCGCCGCGATCGCGCCCCACCGGTAACCATTTAGCGGACGCCCCTCCCCGCTCGGTACGATTCAGGCTGCGCGCAGTGTCCGCTGCCGCACCCCCTTGAGTCAGGAGAGACCGGTGTCAGACGTCCGTGTGATCATCCAACGCGATTCCGAGCGGGAAGAGCGCGTGGTGACCACGGGCACCACTGCGGCCGACCTCTTCCCCGGTGAGCGCACCGTCATCGCCGCCCGCGTGGCCGGCGAGCTGAAGGACCTGTCGTACGAGGTCAAGGACGGCGAGACCGTCGAGCCCGTGGAGATCGCCTCCCCGGACGGCCTCGACATCCTCCGCCACTCCACCGCGCACGTCATGGCCCAGGCCGTGCAGGAGCTGTTCCCCGAGGCGAAGCTGGGCATCGGCCCGCCGGTCCGGGACGGCTTCTACTACGACTTCGACGTCGCCAAGCCCTTCACCCCCGATGACCTCAAGGCCATCGAGAAGAAGATGCAGGAGATCCAGAAGCGCGGCCAGCGCTTCGCGCGCCGCGTCGTCACCGACGAGGCCGCCCGCGAGGAGCTCGCGGACGAGCCCTACAAGCTGGAGCTCATCGGCATCAAGGGCTCGGCCTCCACCGACGACGGCGCCAGCGTCGAGGTCGGTGCCGGCGAGCTGACCATCTACGACAACCTGGACGCCAAGACCGGCGAGCTGTGCTGGAAGGACCTCTGCCGCGGTCCCCACCTGCCCACCACCCGGAACATCCCGGCGTTCAAGCTGATGCGCAACGCGGCCGCCTACTGGCGCGGCAGCGAGAAGAACCCGATGCTCCAGCGCATCTACGGCACCGCGTGGCCGTCGAAGGAGGAGCTGAAGGCCCACCTCGACTTCCTTGCCGAGGCCGAGAAGCGCGACCACCGCAAGCTCGGCAACGAGCTCGACCTGTTCTCCATCCCGGACGAGATCGGCTCGGGCCTCGCGGTCTTCCACCCCAAGGGCGGCATCATCCGCCGCACCATGGAGGACTACTCGCGCCGCCGGCACGAGGAGGAGGGCTACGAGTTCGTCTACTCCCCGCACGCCACCAAGGGCGCCCTCTTCGAGAAGAGCGGCCACCTCGACTGGTACGCGGAGGGCATGTACCCCCCCATGCAGCTCGACGGCGGTACCGACTACTACCTCAAGCCGATGAACTGCCCGATGCACAACCTGATCTTCGACGCGCGCGGACGCTCCTACCGTGAGCTGCCGCTGCGTCTGTTCGAGTTCGGCACCGTGTACCGGTACGAGAAGTCCGGCGTGGTCCACGGCCTGACCCGGGCCCGCGGCTTCACCCAGGACGACGCGCACATCTACTGCACCCGTGAGCAGATGGCCGAGGAGCTCGACCGCACCCTCACCTTCGTGCTGAACCTGCTGCGCGACTACGGCCTGACCGACTTCTACCTGGAGCTGTCCACCAAGGACCCGGAGAAGTTCGTCGGCTCGGACGAGGTCTGGGAGGAGGCCACCGCGGTCCTCCAGCAGGTGGCCGAGAAGCAGGGCCTCCCGCTGACCCCCGACCCGGGCGGTGCCGCGTTCTACGGCCCGAAGATCTCCGTGCAGGCGCGCGACGCCATCGGCCGCACCTGGCAGATGTCGACCGTGCAGCTCGACTTCAACCTCCCGGAGCGCTTCGACCTGGAGTACACCGGCCCGGACGGCTCGCGCCAGCGCCCGGTCATGATCCACCGTGCGCTGTTCGGCTCCATCGAGCGCTTCTTCGCGGTGCTGCTGGAGCACTACGCGGGCGCCATGCCGCCGTGGCTGGCCCCGGTCCAGGCGGTCGGCATCCCGATCGGTGACGCCCACGTCGAGTACCTGCAGGAGTTCGCCGCCGAGGCGAAGAAGAAGGGCCTGCGGGTCGAGGTGGACGCCTCCTCGGACCGGATGCAGAAGAAGATCCGTAACCAGCAGAAGCAGAAGGTCCCCTTCATGATCATCGTCGGTGACGAGGACATGGCCGCGGGCACCGTCTCCTTCCGCTACCGCGACGGTTCGCAGGAGAACGGCATCGCGAAGGACGAGGCCCTCGCCAAACTGGTGAAGGTCGTCGAGGACCGCGTCCAGGTCTGACGTACGGCCGGCTCGTGTGGCGGGGCCCCCGGGGATCACTCCTCGGGGGCCCCGCCCTTCTCGTCCCCGCGCGTGAACACCTGGACCAGCCAGGACGAGAACGAACCCGTGACCGCTCCCAGCAGCGCCAGCCCGCAGGCCATCAGTCCGACCGCCACGGTCCGGCCCAGCGGGGTCACCGGGGTGACGTCGCCGTAGCCGACCGTCGTGAGCGTCTCGGCCACCCACCACACCGAGTCGCCGAAGGTCAGGATGTTCGCTCCGGGTGCGTCGTGCTCGCACTGGTAGACGGTCAGCGCCCCGGCGAAGCCCAGCAGCACCGAAGACAGGCCGGCGTACGTGATCACCCGCGCGTGCAGGCTCAGGCGCGGCTCGTTGTGCCTGCGCTGCATGGCGTTGTACAGCCTCACCACCCGCAGCGGACGCAACAGCGGCAGCACGAGCACCACGCAGTCCAGCCAGTGCGTCCGGACGAACCGCAGCGGGCCCATACCGCTCATCACCAGGCGCACCACGAAGTCCACCACGAAACACAGCCAGGTGCCCCAGATCGCCACGAAGCCGAGGTCGGGCCAGAAGCCCCTGCCGGGGGCCAGTACGTGCGCCGCGTAGCCGGCCAGGAACACCAGGGAAGCGACCAGGAGCGGGAGCTCGGTCCGGTCCTCCCACCGCCGCAGGCGAGGGTTAACTTCGTCCTTCATCTGGCCAGGATGGCCGCCCGCCGGACGATCTCCGCCCCGGCGACACGCCGCCCGTCGGCAAGGTCATATGCTGCATTGCATGACGACTGAGCCGGAGCAGCAGAACGGCGTGGGTACGCAGGACGCCTTCCAGCGTCTGTGGACCCCGCACCGGATGGCCTACATCCAGGGCGAGAACAAGCCCACCGGCCCCGAGGCCGGGGACGGCTGTCCCTTCTGCGGGATCCCGGAGATGTCGGACGAGGACGGGCTGATCGTCGCCCGCGGCAAGCACGTCTACGCCGTGCTGAACCTCTACCCGTACAACGGCGGGCACCTCATGGTCGTCCCCTACCGCCACGTCGCCGACTACACCGACCTCGACTCCCCGGAGACCGCCGAGCTGGCCGACCTGACGAAGCGGGCCATGGTCGCGCTGCGGAAGGCGTCCGGGGCGCACGGCTTCAACATCGGCATGAACCAGGGCGCGGCCGCCGGCGCCGGCATCGCCGCCCACCTGCACCAGCACATCGTGCCGCGCTGGGGCGGGGACACGAACTTCATGCCGGTCGTCGGCCACACCAAGATCCTGCCGCAACTCCTCGCGGACACCCGCCAGATGCTCGCCGAGGCCTGGCCGACGGGCTGATCCCGGGCGTCTGATCTTCCCGCGGGCGGGTCTCCTCACGGCCCCGCGCGCCCCCGCCGCTCCGTGATCAGCCGTCGTGCCCGCGCAGCCGGCGCACGGCCTGGACGGTCTGCAGGAGAGAGAGCACACCCAGGCCCACCGGCAGCAGGAACCACCAGGTGAATCCGGTCAGCACCAGGGTCACGGCGGAAGCCGCCGATGCCGCGGTGAGCGTGCCGAAGGTCGCGGCGTTCCAGGGCGCCGCGTCCCGCCGCAGGTCGAGCCGCCGGTCCACGACGCGCTCGGCCTCGGCCCGCAGGGCCTCGCGCCGGTAGAGCATTCCCGCGAGGCGGTCCTGCTGGGCCGCCAGTTCGTTGTCGTCCGGGTCGTCCGATTCCGCGCGCTCGCGCTCGTCCGGCACGCGCCCGACGGACTCCTCGCGTCCGCGTCCGCGGCGGAGGAGTCTCCGGAGCACCTCGAAGCGGCTCATCAGGGACCGTCCAGGACCAGGGATGCGGCGACCACATGTCCCAGTGTGGCCATCAGCTCCCTGTGCGCCTCGATGAAGTCCCCGCACTCGGGCGCGTCCACGGTCAGTACGCCGTAGAGGACGGTGCCGGAGCGCACCGGGGCCACGATGACCCCCTGGTAGCTCGCGTTGCCCGGCCCCGGAGCGTCCAGCTCGACGTCGTCACGGGTGGTGTCCTTCTCCCGCCAGTACGGCTGGTCCATCTGGAGCACCGCCAGCAGCTTGGCGCCGCAGGCATCGCCCTGCCACGGGATGTCCCGTCTGATCGTCGCCGTACGGGCGCCGTGGGCGATGCCCTGGAGACGGAAGACCTGCCCCGTGCCGTCCCACCGGTAGAAGGCACTGCGGGCGCGCGGCAGCCGTGGGGGGCCGGGTGTGTACGGCGCAGTGAGCGTGGCGGCACCGTCCAGGGCATGCTGGAGGATCAGCGCCCGGTGAGCGGTCTGTAAGCCCGTGGCCGGGGGAGCGGTCGGCGGGTTCTCCTGTGCGTACTCCGCCGCGAGACCCTTGAGTTCCAGAGTCAGTGGACGCAGGGCCTGCTGGTAGGCGTTGGCCAGTTCGGACAGGGAGTCGACGGCGAGCTCGTGGGTCTTGCGCCGGGCGGACTCCGCACGGTGGTTCTCGTACGCGGCCACGGCCACCACGGCGATGGCCACGATGCTGCCGAGGGCCGTCCAACGGACCTTGGCGGCTCCGCTTTCGGCGTCCGCGATGATCGACAGCGTGAAGACGCCGCCACCCAGCAGGCCTGACAGCGCCAGCAGCATGATGCGCTTGAGCCTGCCGCTCCCGTCCGTGCTCACCCCGTGCCCCTCTGCCCCGACCCCGGCCCCTGCCCTCCCCGCGGTGCCACGTCAGGCGTCGTAGACGTCCGCCTTGCGCGGGGACGGTTCCTGGACCATGCCGCTGACGATCATGGAGCGGTTGGTGAAGCGCTCGGTGTCGCAGCCGTTCTCCTCCAGGACGCGCATCGCCGCCGCGTGCACCACGCGGAGGACCGGCGTCGCGGCGCGCATCGCGTCGTCCGCCATGAAGCGGTGCCGCCACATCGAGCCGGCCCAGACGTGGCGGGCGCCGAAGGGCTCGGGGAGGACCAGCTTGCCGCCCAGCCATTCCAGGATCGGCGGGTACCAGGTCAGCGGGGCCCGGACCATCAGGCGGACCACCTCGGAGGTGTCGCAGACGGGCAGCACCCGTTCCACCGTCTCCCAGAAGCGGATGCTCTTGGGCACCTCGATCTTCTGCGGCTCGGACTTGGTGGTGAACAGGCCGTGCACCGGCCCCAGCGCGTGGCCGGTGACCTCGATCCGGAGCGTCTCGTGGAGCACGGTCACGGTGACCATCATGGTGATGACCAGCTGACCGTCCCACAGCGGCCACTGGATCCCCAGGTAGTGGCGGTTGCCGGCGCCGAACTGCTGCTCGTTGCAGATCCGGATGATCTCGTGCGGCTTGACCTGGAAGGTGTCGACCACGTCCCCGGACGGCCGGGTGACCTCGCCGGCGCCCTCGCCGACCGGGGTCACGATCCAGTGCTTGACGTCGGGGTTGGGGAAGCCGCCGGTGTGCAGCGGGCCGCGGTGGATCTGGGTGAGCCGGTCGTGGATGGCGCGGATGACGTCCCAGCTGCGGAACGGGTGGATCTCCGCGCTCCCGGCCTTGGGGACCAGTTCCTCGGCCAGCTGCCAGCTGCCCCAGCGCGTGCCCATGCCGAGGATGCCCTTGGGACCCGCGTAGAAGACGGAATTGCTGCGGTCCTCCGCGGTGAGCTTGGCGAGCTGGTGGCGCAGCTCCTCCGCGGACTTCTCCCCGGGGTTGCCCGGGACCGCCTCGGGGATCTTCGCGGCGATGCCGCCGCCGGAGAGCATCCCGTCCCAGCGGGACCTCAGGTCCACCGCGGTGCCGGTGCAGATCCGGCGGGCCAGGAACCAGCCCAGCGCCGGAGCGATGATCATGCCACGCAGGTAGTAGGCCCAGAAGCCGGTGTAGGGGAGCCGGAACATCATCACCAGGGCCGCCAGCGCGACGCCGACGAGCAGGGCCGTGCCCATCCAGGAGGCGCGCTTGCCCTCCTTCCCGGCGAGCAGCTTGCGGAGCTGGAACAGGCCCAGCCACAGCAGCATGCCGGGCAGGAAGACCACCCCGCAGAGGAAGGTGATCCAGCGCAGCTTGCGGTCCCGCTCGCGGCGGATGCGGGAGGCGGCCAGGCAGTGCTCGACCACGGTCTGCGGGTCGGCGCCGAAGCTCTGGATGAGCGCCTTGCGGGCACCACCGAGCATCCGGGCCTCCACGGCCCGGCTGAAGGCCTCGCCGAGATTCGGCTTGAAGATGCTGGCCCAGGGCTTCGGGGGCTTGATCGTGGACTTGTGGTACTCGTTGTCGGCCTTGAGGATCGTGTCCAGCCCGGCGTCCCAGCCGTCCCGGTAGGCGGCGGAGGCGAGGGCGTTGGTCGAGGCGGTCTGCCCGCCCGTCCCCTGCAGCGGGACCTGCGCTCCGGGCCTGAAGTCGAAACCGTCGTCCGCCACCGCTGCCGCCCCCATCGTTTCGTGCTGTTCTGGTGCTCCCCGTCCCCGGCCTTATGGGACAGGGAAATGCCGCCCACCGCAAGCGCGTTGGGTGGGCGGCCGGTCACACGCTATGACAATTAGGCTGCCCCCTCCGCTTGTTCGCGAATCTTGTCCGCCAGCTGGGGTGGCATCGGTTCGTGCCGGGTGTAGTTCCGGTTGAACCGGCCCGTCCCGTGCGAGACCGAGCGCAGGTCAAGGGCGTACCGGTCGATCTCGATCTCCGGGATCTCGGCCCGCACCAGGGTCCGTCCGGGGCCCGCCGGCTCGCTGCCGACCACCCGGCCGCGGCGCCCGGCCAGGTCGCTCATCACCGGCCCCACGTACTCGTCGGGGACCATCACGGTCAGCTCGGCGACCGGTTCGAGGAGATGGATCCGGGTCTCGGCGGCGGCCTCGCGCAGGGCCAGCGCCCCGGCCGTCTGGAAGGCGGCGTCGGAGGAGTCCACCGAGTGCGCCTTGCCGTCGACCAGCGTGATCCGTACGTCGACCAGCGGATAGCCGGCCGCGACGCCCTTGGCCGCCTGGGACCGTACGCCCTTCTCCACGGAGGGGATGAACTGGCGCGGCACGGCGCCGCCGACGACCTTGTCGACGAACTCGATGCCGCTGCCCGGCGGGAGCGGCTCCACCTCGATCTCGCAGATGGCGTACTGGCCGTGGCCGCCGGACTGCTTGACGTGCCGTCCCCGCCCCGTCGCCCTGCCGCCGAAGGTCTCGCGCAGACTGACCTTGTGCGGCACGGAGTCGACCTGGACGCCGTACCGGGTGCGCAGCCGTTCCAGGGCCACGTCCTGGTGGGCCTCGCCCAGGGACCACAGGACCACCTGGTGGGTGTGCGGGTTCTGCTCCAGCCGCATGGTCGGATCCTCGGCGACCAGCCGGGCCAGGCCCTGGGAGAGCTTGTCCTCGTCGGCCTTGGAGTGGGCCTCGATGGCCAGCGGGAGCAGCGGATCCGGCATCACCCAGGGTTCCATCAGGAGCGGGTCGTCCTTGGCGGACAGGGTGTCGCCGGTCTCGGCCCGGGTGAGCTTGGCCACGCACGCCAGATCGCCCGCGATGGCGCGGGTCAGGGTGCGCTGCTGCTTCCCGAAGGGAGAGGACAGCGCGCCGACCTTCTCGTCGACGTCGTGGTCCTCGTGGCCGCGGTCGGTGAGGCCGTGCCCCGAGACGTGGACGGTCTGGTCGGGGCGGAGCGAGCCGGAGAAGATCCGGACCAGCGAGATCCGGCCGACGTAGGGGTCGGAGGAGGTCTTCACGACCTCGGCGAGCAGGGGGCCGTCGGGATCGCAGGTGAGTTCGGGCCGGGGGCGGCCGTCCGGGGTGGTGACCGCGACCGGCGCGCGTTCGAGGGGGGTCGGGAAGCCGCCGGTGACCAGTTCGAGGAGTTCGACGGTGCCCAGGCCCTGGCGGGCTCCGTCGGTGGCCGGGGCCGCCATCAGCACCGGGTGGAAGGTGCCGCGGGCCACGGCCCGCTCCAGATCGTCGATCAGCGTCTTGACGTCGATCTCCTCGCCGCCGAGGTACCGGTCCATCAGGGACTCGTCCTCGCTCTCGGCGATGATCCCCTCGATGAGCCGGGCCCGGGCCTCGGTGATCAGCGCCAGCTCCGCCGGGTCCGGGTCCCGTTCGACGCGGCTGCCGGAGGTGTAGTCGTAGACCCGCCGGGAGAGCAGGCCGAGCAGGCCGGCCACGGGGGAGTGGCCATCGGGGCCGGGCGGACCGTACAGGGGGAGGTAGAGCGGGATGACGGCGTCCGGGTCGTCCCCGCCGAAGGTCTCGCCGCAGACGGCGGTCATCTGCGCGTAATCGGCGCGGGATGCCTCCAGATGGGTGACGACGATGGCCCGGGGCATGCCGACGGCCGCGCATTCCTCCCAGACCATGCGGGTCGCGCCGTCGACCCCGTCGGCGGCCGAGACGACGAAAAGGGCCGCGTCCGCTGCCCGCAGACCGGCCCTGAGTTCCCCGACGAAGTCGGCGTATCCCGGAGTGTCCAGGATGTTGATCTTGATTCCGCCCCATTCGACGGGGACGAGGGAGAGCTGGACCGAGCGCTGCTGGCGGTGCTCGATCTCGTCGTGGTCGGAGACGGTCGCGCCGTCCTCGACCCGTCCGGCCCGGTTGACCGCACCCGCGGTCAGGGCGAGGGCTTCGACCAGCGTGGTCTTCCCGGAGCCGCTGTGGCCGACCAGCACCACGTTCCGAACGGAGGAGGGCCGGTCGGCCGTCAGTGCCCTGCCGGCGGCTCCGGACTGCTGCTGTCCGCGCTGCGCCTGCTGCGCCTCGCGTGTGTGTGACTTGTCGCCCATGTTGCTCGTGCCTCCCGGTGCGACGGTGAGGAGGGGGGTGTCTGGCTGGTGTGTCCTGTGGGCTTGGAGTGCCTGAGGCTTGGTGGAACACCTTGAAGCTTTGCACTGGCGTCACCCTCCGTCCATACGTGAGTGACACAACGGTGGGTGCGGGGCGATGGCCGCCCGGGGCGCTGGCTACGATGGGCCAGCCGGTGGCCGTGGTGGCCGTGCGGCCCAGCTACCCCCTGGGAAGGCCATGCTGAACAAGTACGCGCGTGCGTTCTTCACGCGTGTTCTCACGCCGTTCGCCGCGTTTCTGCTCCGGCGGGGGGTGAGCCCGGACGCGGTCACACTGATCGGCACGGCCGGAGTCGTGGCAGGAGCGCTGGTCTTCTTCCCGCGCGGCGAGTTCTTCTGGGGCACGATCACCATCACCGCGTTCGTGTTCTCCGACCTCGTCGACGGGAACATGGCCCGGCAGGCCGGGGTCTCCAGCCGGTGGGGCGCGTTCCTGGACTCCACGCTCGACCGGGTCGCCGACGCGGCCATCTTCGGCGGCCTGGCGCTCTGGTACGCGGGCGGCGGGGACAACGAGATGCTGTGCGCGGTGGCGATCTTCTGCCTGGCCAGCGGCCAGGTGGTGTCGTACACCAAGGCGCGCGGCGAGTCGATCGGACTGCCGGTGGCGGTCAACGGCCTGGTCGAGCGGGCCGAGCGGCTGGTGATCACGCTGGTCGCGGCCGGCCTGTCCGGGCTGCAGACCTTCGGGGTCCCCTCGTGGATCGGCGTGCTGCTGCCCATCGCCCTGTGGGCGGTGGCCGTGGGCTCGCTGGTCACGCTGATCCAGCGGATGGTCACCGTACGGAGGGAGTCGGCGGAGGCGGACGCGGCGGCGGTGGCCGGTGCGGGGGCTGACGCCGGGGGCGGTGCCGGGGCTGGTGCCGATGCCGATGCCGATGCCGATGCCAAGGCCGACGGGTCCGGTACCGGCTGATGGGCGGCGTACGGGACCGGCTCACCGACGGGCTGTACGGGCTCGGCTGGGCCGGGGTGAAGAAGCTGCCCGAGCCCGCGGCGGTAGCCCTGGGCCGGCGGATCGCGGACTTCGTGTGGAAGCGCCGGGGGCCGAGCGTGCTGCGCCTGGAGTCGAACCTCGCCCGGGTGGTTCCCGAGGCCGCGCCGGAGCGGCTGCGGGAGCTGTCCCGGGCGGGCATGCGCTCGTACATGCGCTACTGGATGGAATCCTTCCGCCTGCCCACCGTGCCCAAGGAGCGGTTCGGGCGGGACGTGGTGATGCACGACGAGCACATCCTGCGCGACGCCCTCGCGTCGGGCCGCGGAGTGGTCGTCGCCCTGCCGCACCTGGCCAACTGGGACCTTGCCGGCGCCTGGGTGACGTCCCACGTGGGCATCCCCTTCACCACCGTCGCGGAACGCCTCAAGCCGGAAACCCTGTTCGACCGCTTCGTCGCCTACCGGGAGAGCCTCGGCATGGAGGTGCTGCCGCACAAGGGCGGAGCGGCCTTCGGCGCGCTCGCCCGGCGGCTGCGGGCCGGCGGACTGGTCTGCCTGGTCGCCGACCGGGACCTGTCGGCCTCGGGCGTGGAGGTCGACTTCTTCGGCAGCCGCGCCCGGATGCCCGCGGGGCCGGCGCTGCTGGCCCAGCAGACCGGGGCGGTCCTGCTGCCGGCCACCCTCTGGTACGGGGACACCCCCCGGATGTACGGGCGGATCCACCCGCCGGTGCAGGTTCCCGGGACCGGGACCCGGGAGGAGAAGACCGCGGCGATGACCCAGGCGGTGGCGGACGCCTTCGCCTCCGGCATCGCCGAACACCCCGAGGACTGGCACATGCTGCAGCGGCTCTGGCTGGACGACCTCAAGAGCGCGGCGGGGCGTGCGCACGACGCCGAAGGGCGGCCCGCGTGAGGATCGGCATCGTCTGCCCCTACTCCTGGGACGTGCCGGGCGGCGTCCAGTTCCACATCCGTGACCTCGCCGAACACCTGATCCGGCTCGGCCACGAGGTGTCCGTGCTGGCCCCGGCCGACGACGACACCCCGCTGCCGCCGTACGTGGTCTCGGCGGGCCGGGCCGTCCCCGTGCCGTACAACGGCTCGGTGGCCCGGCTCAACTTCGGCTTCCTGTCGGCGGCCCGGGTGCGCCGCTGGCTGCACGACGGCACCTTCGACGTCATCCACATCCACGAGCCGACCTCGCCCTCGCTGGGCCTGCTGTCCTGCTGGGCGGCGCAGGGGCCGATCGTGGCCACCTTCCACACCTCCAACCCGCGCTCGCGCGCGATGATCGCGGCGTACCCGATCCTGCAGCCCGCGCTGGAGAAGATCAGCGCCCGGATCGCGGTGAGCGAGTACGCCCGGCGCACGCTGGTGGAGCACCTGGGCGGCGATGCGGTCGTCATCCCGAACGGCGTGGACGTCGACTTCTTCGCCTCGGCCACGCCGAAGGCGGAGTGGCAGGGCAACACCCTGGGCTTCATCGGCCGCATCGACGAACCGCGCAAGGGCCTGCCGGTGCTCATGGCGGCCTTCCCGGCCATCGTGGCGGCCTGTCCGGACGTACGGCTGCTGGTGGCGGGGCGCGGCGACGAGGAGGAGGCCGTCGCCTCCCTGCCCGCCGAACTCCGGGCCAGGGTCGAGTTCCTGGGCATGGTGTCGGACGAGGACAAGGCGCGGCTGCTGCGCAGCGTCGACGTGTACGTCGCCCCCAACACGGGCGGCGAGAGCTTCGGCATCATCCTGGTCGAGGCACTGTCGGCGGGCGCGCCGGTGCTGGCCTCGGACCTGGACGCGTTCGCGCAGGTGCTGGACCAGGGGGCAGCGGGCGAGCTCTTCACGAACGAGGACGCCGACGCCCTGGCCGCTGCCGCCGTCGCCTTGCTGCGCGACCCCGAGCGCCGGGCCGCCCTGTCGTCCCACGGCTCGGCCCACGTACGCCGCTTCGACTGGTCCACGGTCGGCGCGGACATCCTCGCCGTCTACGAGACGGTCACCCTGGGCGCGGCCTCGGTCGCCACGGACGAACGCGTCCCACTGCGGACGCGGCTGGGGTTGGGGTCGGGGTCGGGGGCTGGATCCGGGTCTGGGGCTGGGTCGGGTTCAGGCCGAGGAGACTGATGCGGGGTCGGGCTGGGGCGGGCGGGTCGGGGCAACAACCAGTTCTCACCTGAGGCCGACCGGTCGGGAGCGGGATGGGGCGGTAACCGGGTTCCGCCCGAGGTCGATTGGTCGGGCGAGGGCGGGGCGGGGACCGGACTCCGTCTGAGGCCGACCGGCGCTGGTGGGGCGGGGGTGGGGGTGTGCTGGGGCTTCGCTGGGGCGGTGTCACGGGGGTGCCCGGGGGCTGCCCGTCAGTCCCAGTGTCTTTCCGTGCCGGCCGTCGGCGTCAAGGGCGCGACGTTGTCGCGTCGCCTCCGGCGATGGCCCTTCGGGCCACCCTTGACCCCGACGTCCGTCCCGGAACGACATGGACTGTCGGGCGGCCCCCGGGGGATGGCATGGAGGGACCCAAGGCCAGTCGTCACCGGCTTCGGCGGGCACGAGCGGCGGCTGCCGCTCGGCCAGCCGCCCGTCCGGGCGGACGCGGAATCGAAGTCGATCAGATCTCAGCACGCCGGCTCGGCCCACGCGCACCAGATCGCTACGCGCTCCTGTCTCTCAGCGGATACGGGCCGTCAGGGGCCGGACATAGGCCGCCCGCGATCGCTACGCGCTCCGGTCGGGTGGCGGGTGCGGGCCGCCGGGGGCCGGACATAAGCCGCCATCGATCGCTACGCGCTTCTGCCGGGATGACGACGGGCTGGTCGCCCAGTGCCGGGGCCTTCCGGCACGACAACGCGCGGAGGCTCGCACGCAGTGCGGGTGGACAGGCGGCACCCGACTGCCGGTGGCGGGCGAAGAGGCCACCGGCTGTTGCCATCCGCCGGATCGGGCAACTGACGGCCTGCCGGCGAGCCCTCCGCGCCCGGAAGCCGATCCAGTGGAACTGAGAGCCCGACAGGCAACCCTTCCAACCGCCGCCACCCCCCAGGAGCCTCCGAAAAACCACCATATGTGCAATTTGGGAGAGGGGTTGGAGGTCATCCGCTCGCGATCTCGGATCCTCACTTCCATCCAGCCGATCCCCGTGTCCGTCGAAGGACTTCGGAGGAGTTCGGGGACTTCGGGGGACTTCGGGGGGACTTTCAACGGCTCTGGCGGTCCGCCGTACCGGCGGGAGTCCGGGCGGCCTTCGGCCTGCCGTGATGCCTCGAGCATGTAGTGATCGATGGCGATCTACGCCCAGCCCACGGCAGCCCGCACCCGCCGTCCGGCAGGAGTGCGTAGCGATCGTGGGCGGCATCCGCCCAACTTCCGGCAGCCGGCACTCGCCATCGGTCAGGAGCGCGTAGCGATCGGTGGCGGTCTATGCCCAACCCCCGGCAGTCCGCACCCGCCGACAGGCCGGAGTGCGTAGCGATTGGTGGCGGCTTATGTTCGGCCCCTGGCAGCCCGCACCCGCCGTCCGACCGGAGCGCGTAGCGATCGTGGGCGGTCTATGTCCGGCCCCCGGCGGCCCGCATCCGCCGAGAAAGAGAAGCGCGTAGCGATCTGGTGCGCGTGGGCCGAGCTGGATGACGTAGATCTGATCGACTTCGATTCCGCGTCCGCCCGGATGGGCGGCTGGCC
>NZ_JBICVY010000014.1:0-211788 GCF_043199475.1 Streptomyces sp. NPDC048603
CGTCGCGCCCTTGACGCCGACGGCCGGCACGGAAAGACACTGGGACTGACGGGCAGCCCCCGGGCACCCCCGTGACACCGCCCCAGCGAAGCCCCGCCAACCCCCACCCCCCACCTCACCCCAACACCGACGCCGCGTACTCGCACAGCGCCGCCCGCGACGGGTGGCCGGTCTTCGCACCCAAGGCCGCCACATGCTTCTCCACCGTCCGCGGGGAGATGTAGAGGCGGTCCGCTATGTCCTTGTTGCCGAGGCGTTCCGGGAGGAGCTGGAACACCTCGTACTCCCTCACCGTGATGCCCAGGGCCCGGAGTTCGTCCGGGATGGCGTTCGAGCCGCTGCGGCGCTGGTGGACGGGGGCGCCGAGGCGGCGCAGCGCGGCCCGGCAGGCGTTGGCCACGGTGGCCACGCCGCCCTGGTGGAAGTGGTGTTCGGCGCGGCGGAGCCAGGTCACCGGGTCGCCCCAGCCGTCCTCGTGCGCGGGTTCCGCGATCAGGCGGAGGCCCAGGTACAGGGCGGTCGGGTAGGGCTCCGCCAGGCGCAGGGCCTCCGCGACCGCCGCCTCCGCCTCCTCCCTCCGGCCCTCCCGGCCCAGCAGGACGGCGCCCGCGAACAGTACGAACTGGCGGTTCCACCGCATGCGGCCGGGCGCGGTCGCGGCCACCTCCTCGTACGGGCCGCGCCCCACCTCCCCCGACAGGACGCCGAGTAGCAGCCCCACCCCGTAACGGCCGCTCAGGTAGTACGTGCTCGGGTTCGCGTCCTCCAGCCGGCGCACGGCGCGCAGCTGGTCCGCCGCCCCGGCACGGTTCTCCTCCATGAGTGCACAGAACGCCCGGGCGAGCCCGAGCGTCAGCGGTTCCTCCTGTGAGCCGGCGCCGTCCCAGTCCGCGAAGGCGGACAGCGCGCGGTCCATGGCCGGGCGGTCGCCCCGGTGTGCGGCGAGGGACGCCTGGGCCATCAGGACGTACCGGGTGGCGGGGGCCAGCCTCAGGCGCTGCACCACGGCCAGGCATTCCCCGGCGTTGCGTTCGGCCTCGGCGAACCGGCCGCGCAGGACGCTGTCCAGGATCAGGATGCCGTCGATGGTGTAGACGATGGTGGCGGAGCCGAGCCTGAGTGCCTCGCCGCGGGCGGCGAGCAGCGGTCCGGTGTCGCCTTCGGTGAGCCAGTTGTTGCCGCCGATCCGGGTGAGCGCGTACATCCGCTGAACGGGCAGCCGGTGCTTCTCGGCCGTGGAGAGCGCCGATTCGAGCAGGGCGGTGGCCTCGTCGAAGTCGCGTTCGCGGGCGAGGGTGGCGAGGAGCTCCCATGCCTGGCACACGACCGTCGGCAGGCCGTGGCGTTCGGCGCTCTGGAGGGCGTTGCGGGCGAGTTTCTCGGCGAGCTGGGTGCGGTCCTGGCCGGGTGTGTCCAGCGCCAGGTAGGCGGCGGTGACGTCGATGGGGGCGCTGCTGCGCTCGTCGGGTTCGGCCCGCATGAGGGCTCTGGCCTGGGCGATCTGCCGGTTGCCGTCCTCCCACCGGCCGGCGGTGTGCGCCACCTTGGCGAGCCGGGTGTGCAGGGCGGCGAGGCGTACGGCGTTCAGGCTGCCGAGCGCGTGCAGGTTCTCGGCGAAGCCGAACGCCTCGTTGAAGTGGCCGGCCTCGGCCAGTGCGGGGAGGAGCGCTTCGAGTACCTCGGCCCGCCGTGCGGGGTCGGTGGTGCCCGCCAGCATGCGTTCGGCCCGGCCGAGCAGGGTGATCGCGGAGCCTATGGCTCCGGCGGAGAGCGCCCGCAGGCCGGCATCGGCGAACAGCCGGCCGGCTTCGTCCAGGTCGCCGCTCTGGGAGCGGAGTTCGGCGGCGAGCGGGCACCAGTCGCCGGGGAGGTCGGGATACTGGGCCTGGACGGCGTCGGCGGCGAGCCCGGCCATGGCGGCCCGCCGGGCGGGGGTGAGCTGGGTGAGCAGGGCCTCGGCGGTGAGCGAGTGGCGGAACGCGTACCAGTCGGGCGCGGGCTCGTCGGGGACGACCAGCTGGGCGGCGACGCCGGCGTGCAGGTGGCTGAGCAGGGCGCGGTCGTCGACACCGGTCATCCGCTGGAGCACGGTCAGCGGGAAGCGCCGGCCGATCACGGCGGCCGCGGAGAGCAGGGTCAGCCCCTGCGGGCCGAGCCGGTCGATGCGCCGCAGGATGCCGCGGGCCAGTGCGGTCGAGACGTCACTGCGCAGGTCGCCGACGACCCGCCAGCCCACGTCGCCCTGCACCAGCGCCCCGCCGCTGATCATGCTCTGCAGCAGCTCCTCGACGAGGAAGGGGCTGCCGGCGCTGTCGTCCCAGAGCCGGTCCAGCGCGGCGGCCGGCACCCCGTCGGGACCGGTCCCCAGCTGCGCGGCGATCACGGCGCCCACCTCGGGGCGGGTGAGGGGGGCCAGTTCGAGGACGGCGCCGGTGCCGCGCCGCCGGGAGGAGTCGGCCATGTCGAGCGCGTCGCAGGGTTCGGAGCGGATGGTGGCCAGCAGGACGACGGGGGTGTACTCCAGGTTGTCCACCAGGTACTCGACGACCGCGAGGGTCTCGGGGTCGGCGTCGTGCAGGTCTTCCAGGAGCAGGAGCTGCCCCTCGGGCGGCGCGGTGGCGATCAGCAGCCGCAGCACCGCCTCCCCCAGGATGATCATCGAGCTGCTGTCCTGGGCCTCGCTGCTCCAGTCCGGTATGAGCCGGCCGAGGGCCGGCCGGTAGGGGCCGAGCGGCAGGTCGTCCATCGGCCGGCCGCTCCGGAACAGCGACATCAGGGCCTCGGTCAGCGGCCGGAAGGGCACGGTCGGCCCGGTGGTGCTGCTCCGGCCGCGCAGGACTCCCATGCCCGAGTCGAAAGCGATTCCCACGGCCTCGGCGGCGAGCCGGGACTTGCCGATGCCCGCTTCCCCGACGAGGAAGACCACACCCCCACGCCCTTCGCGCGCATCGTCCAGAACCTGTCTGATCTCGGCGACTTGGGGGTCGCGACCCACGAGGTGACGCGCACGGGAACGCATGGCGAGATGCTAGTTCATACGAACTGTTCGATGTCCCGCCGAAGTTGGCCTTTTCCCTGAGGTCGGAAATGCGTCACGCACTGGCTTTGATGAAGGAGACCGAGGTGTCGAGCTGACCGAGGCTGATGACGATCCCGCTGGTGAGGACCATTCCGGAGAGGGCGCGGGCGCGGGCGCACATCCTGTTCCGGCCGGAGAGCGTGATCCGGCCGGCGGCCATGCCGTCGTCGACGGAGGAGGAGGTGGAAACGGAAGGGGAGGAAGGGGCGGAAACGGCGGGGGTGGAGACGGCGGCGGACTCGGCGGAGACGGTGTTCTGCTGCATGGCGTGTGGGCCTTCCGTTGAGTGGAGCCTGGGGGAACGGGAAGTGCGGTGAGGCAAGCGCGAAGTGCGGCGAGCGGGAAGCGCGGTGAGCGGGAAGCGCGGTGAGGCGAGCGGGCCGTTCAGTGCGTGGTGTGGTCGAGCAGCTGCACCGAGGGGACCGACTCCGGGAAGCCGAGCCGCAGCAGCCCGTATCCGATGCCGGACAGTCCGGTGAGCAGTCCGGGGGACGGCACCCGATCGGGGGTGCCGCACCGGTGGCCGTGTTCGAGGAGCCGGCCGAGGACGTGCGCGGTGCGCCGGGTGAGGGCGTCGCGGGCTCCGGTGCGGCCCCGTGCGGCGAGCACCGCGAGGGGTTCCAGGGCGCCGAGGACTCCGCTGTGCAGGGCGAGGTCCGAGGCGTACGGCGCTTCGCCCAGCAGGTGGGTGCACCGGTCGAGTTCGGCTCCGGCGGAGGGCAGGACGTCCGCCGCGGCCAGTACGGTGCCGGCGAGGCCGGCGTACCAGCCGGAGCCGCCCTCGCCGGGCCGGATCAGGGCGGTCTCCAGCGCGGACCGCAGCAGGGCCGCGCCGGTGTCGGCGTACGGTCGGGCGCTCGGCCCGGGGAGGGTCCGGGCGTACCGGAGCAGCGCCCAGCCGATGCCGGCGTCGCCGTGGGCGAAGCCGGGGGCCGGGGTGTGTCCGCCGAGCCGGTCGAGCAGCCGGTCGGCGATGCGGGCCGCGAGGGCGGTGGCGGTGGCCCCGGCCCCGCCGGGGGTGCCGGACACCGCCACTGCGGCGGCGAGCGCGCCGGCCAGTCCGTCGGCCAGGTCGCACGGGATCGCGACGTCGGCGCCGCCCTCCCCGAGCCCGCCGCCCCAGGCGCCCGCGCCCCCGGCCCCGCCGAGCGCCGCCCGGCCGAGCGCGGTCAGCGCGTCCGGCAGGCACTCGCCGATACGGCCCCCGCTCCCGCCTTCTCCGTCCAGCAGGGCGGACAGCCGGGCCACGGCGTAGACGATGCCGCCGGTGCCGTGCAGGGCGCCCGGTCCGACGGCCGCGCTCAGCTCCGGGTCGGAGGCGAGGACGGAGAGCAGCGCGGGCAGCGGCCGGGCCGCCTCCCGGGCCAGTTCTGTGTAGCGTTCCGCGCCCGCCAGGACGCCGATCTGTGCCAGGAACAGTGCGACCCCGGAGTAGCCCTGGGCGAGTCCGCCGCCCATCGGCAGTACGGCCCAGTGTTCGCCGGCCACCTGCTCCAGACCCAGCCAGTTGGCGCGGCCGGAGCCGCGTACGGCGCGGGCGGCGATCTCGTCGGCGATCCCGCAGGCGGCGGTGAGCAGCCGGGACGGCTCGGGGACCACGGCGGGCGCGTACCGTTCGGCGAGCACCGAACGGGGCCAGGCCGAACCGCGGTTGACCCCGGTGACGGCCAGCGTCGCGGAGATCACCCACTCCTGGTCGTACCGGTCGACCTCGCTCATCGCGGCGATCTTGTCCTGGGCGGCGCGGAGTCCGGCGACGGGGAGCACCCCGTCGAGGCGGCGGCCGCGGGCGGTCAGGACCGCGGTCCCGGCCGGCAGGTGGAAGAACAGCGGCACGTCCCCGCACCACAGGTCCGCGATCTCGTCCTCGATCAGCCGCTGCCGGGCCGGGTCGTGTGCGGACTCCGACCACAGCAGGGCGAAGACCGACTCCCGGGCCAGGGCGTCGCCGAGCACGTCCGGGTGCGCGGACTCGTCCAGCAGCGTCGCGTACAGCCGGGTGGAGCGTGCGATCAGCCGGCCGGCACCCGCCTCCGCCCAGTGGTCGAGCAGGCCACCGTCACCGGCGGTGCGCTCAGGACGGGGGGTGCCGAGGAGCTCGTCCCTGTGCACGGCGATCGCCTCGTACCCGGCGCGGAAGCCTTCGAGCAGCGCCGCCCGGTGGTCGGTGTGGCCGTCGGCCCGGCCGGGGCCTTCCGGCCGGTTCCTGCCGGCCTTGCAGGTGACCGGCGCCCGGCGGACGCGCATCTCGTCGGTGCCCGCGCCCTCCCAGCAGACCTCGTCGCTGGGGTAGGCACCGCCGTCCCCTCCGCCCAGGGAGGAGATGTCCAGGGCGCCGTTCTCCCCGATCAGCAGGCTGGGCAGCAGGCAGGTGCGGTGTACGGAGGCGGCCAGGGCCTCGGCGGCGGGGTCGGGCCCGGCGGTCATGGCGGGCGGCAGTCCGGAGTGGAGCAGGGTCTCGGCGTCCACCAGGACCGGCTGGTCCCGGCAGGCGATGACGTTCTCGTAGTGCATGTCCACGCCGTCGACCGCGTAGAGCAGTGCGAGCAGCGCGCCCTGGCGCCGGTAGAAGCGGTCGAGTTCGGTGACCGTGGCGCAGCCGTGGTGCTCGATGAACTCCAGCCAGCCGTAGCCGCTTCCGTGCACCGAGCGCGGGGTCCGCAGGCCCAGTCCGGGCACCTTCGCGTTGAGCCAGCCCACCGCGCCGTCGAGCAGCGCGTGCTGAGCGAGCGGGCGGGGCTTGTACACGACGGCGGCGCCGTCGGCGAAGTGCAGGACGGCCACGGAGCGGTTGCCCTGGTGGGCGTCGCCGCGGCCTAGGTCCACGCGGACCAGCGGTCCGGGGTCGGTGCCGCGGAGCAGTTCCTTGACGATCTCGGGGCGGTCGGCGGTGTACCGGTCGACCAGTTCCGCGGTGGCCTCCGCGGCGTACGCGCACGCCTGGCCGAGCATCCGGGCGAGCACCGGGTAGCGGGTGAACAGGCCGGCCAGACCCGGTGCGGTGCGCAGCTCCCCGAGGAAGGCCGCGAACCGGTCCTGCGGGGTCCGCCCCGGCAACCGCCCGGCCGCACGGGCCAGGTTGAGCTCACGGACCAGGGTGCGGGCCGCCTGCCGGGTCAGCTGCTCTCCGAGCCGCTGCTCGAAGCCGGCCCGCACGGCGGCCAGTTCGGCGTCGGCCGCGCCGGCGGCGCCGGGCGCCGCGGCCACCTCGGCCCAGGCGGGGCCGATGAGCGGGCGCAGCGCGGGGAGGAACAGCGCGGCCCCGTCGGCATCGTCCATGTGGTCCCGGCCCGCCGCCGACCGCGGGGCGCCGGCCTGCCCGGCCTGCCCGGCCTGCCCGTACTCCTCAAACTCCTCGGACTCCTCGGACTGCCCGGACCGGTGAAGCCCTTCGGGCCGCCCGGCGACCGCCTCGACCACCCCGACCGCCCCGACCGCCCGCTCGATGTACGCCGCCCAGTGCGGCTCCGCCGCGCGGGCGCCGAGCCGGGCCGGCGGCTCCTCCGCGAGGGCGTACGCCATCCGCTCGTCGATCCCCAGGCTCGTGAGCCTGGCGGCGAACCCTGCCGGGTCCCCGCAGTCCCACGGTGCCGGCCGCCCCCCGGCGGAGGCCGCGGCGCTGCCCTGCGCGGCGGGCGCGTCCGGGGCGTCGAGCCTCTCCCGCAGGGTCAGGCCCCGGGCCCACCACCAGCGGGGGAGGGCGCCGACCTGGGTCTCTCGGTCAGTGGCGGTATCAGTCACGTGGAAAAGCTCGCAGAGCCCGCCGCCCCCCACATGGGGGGAACACCCCCATATTCTGCGCCCCCTCCCCCACCCGCCCCCACATACGTACGCACCCGGGGGCGCAGGCCCGTCCCCGGCCCCTCCACGGCCCCGCCCGCCCCGCCCGGAACCGCTCCGGCCCGCGGTGCCGCCCCGCCGCACGGCCCCCGCCCCGTACGCGCCACGAGCTCGGACGACCACCGCGCACGCTATCTGCGGGGCTTGCTCACGCACCTTTCACAAATGTGGGGGCCACGGCCCGATGCAGCGGCCGGACCCCCGCGGCCACTCTGCTGTCCGTCACCCCTCACCCATGACCACTCGGAGGACCTGGTGGGAAACCCCGTCCCTGTCGACGTCGTCGCCCTCGACCCGGTGCTGGAGGCAGGCACCAAATCCACTCTGTTCAGCTGCCCCGAGGTGTCTCTGACACCCCCCGGCGGTGCCCCGCGGGTCGTGGTCATGACGGTGGACCAGGTCGGTCACCCCGAGCTCGACGTCCTGCGCTCCATCCGCGAGGCCGCGCACCGCCCCGACGTGGTCCTGGTCGCCGGCGAACTCGTCCCCGGCGGCGCGCTGCACGCCATAGCCGCCGGCGCCCGCGGGCTGCTGCGCCGCCGCGAGGCGGACCCCGCCCGGCTGTCCCGGGCGGTGCTGGCCGCGGCCCGCGGGGACTGCACCCTTCCCCCGGACCTGCTGGACCTGCTGCTCAGACACTCCGGCGCGGGCGGCCGGGACGAGGATCCGGCCGGCACCCCGTGGGCGGACGCGGGACTCACCGACCGCGAGCGGTCCGTGCTGCGGATGGTCGCCGACGGACACGAGACCAGCGAGATCGCCCAGAGGCTGTGCTACTCGCCGCGCACCGTGACCACGGTGGTGCACGACATCACCCAGCGGTTCCGGCTGCGCAACCGCGCCCACGCCGTGGCCTACGCGCTCCGGACGGGACTCCTGTGAACGCCCCGGCCGGCGCCCCCGCCACGGAGCCCGCCGTACCGGCCGTCGACCGCGTACGGGTCCACGTGGTCGCCGGCGGTCCCGGCGGCACCGCGCCCGAGCCGCTCGCCCGGATCCTCGCCGCACCGGGGACGGGCCTGTCCCCGACCGCCGAACCGGAGCCGGACACCGTGGTGGTCGCGGTGGCCGCGACCGTCGAGGAAGCCCTCGCAGCCTGCCCCGCCGGCCGCGGCCACCGGCTGCTCGCCATCTGCGACACGGTCACCCCGGCCGGGCTACGCCGGGCCATCGAGGCCGGTGTCCTGGCGATCCTGCGCACCGACGACCTCACCCCGGCACAGCTGGTCGCCGCCGTGCACTGCGCGCACCAGGGCGACGGCCGGATGCCGTACGCGGCGCTGGTCCGCCTCCTCGGCTCGGGACCGGCCCCGGCGGTTCCCCGGGCCTCGGCCCTCCCGGAGGCACCCCTGCTGACGGCCCGCCAGACCGCGGTCCTCCAGCTGATGGCGGAAGGCCATCCCAACGCGGCGATCGCCCGCGCCCTGTCCTGCTCGGAGCACACGGTCAAGAACGTCATCTACGAGCTGATGGGCCGCCTCCAGGCCCGCAACCGCGCCCACGCGGTGGCCCGCGCGGTCCGCCACAGCCTCATCTAGCGGCGGCTCCGGCCGCTGCGCCCACCCCTGCGTCGGCGGCGGCGATGAGCATGTCCAGCAGGGCGAGCAGGATGCCGCGGACGTCGCCGCGGTCGCGGGCGTCCAGCATCAGGACGGGGGTGTCCGGGTTCCGCAGGTGGAGGGCGGCGGCGATCTCCTCCGCGGTGTAGGGCTGTTCGCCGTGGAAGCAGTTGGCGCCGACCACGAACGGCAGACCGCGGCTCTCGAAGAAGTCGACGGCCGCGAAGCTGCGGTCCAGGCGCCGGGTGTCGACCAGGACGATCGCGCCGAGCGCCCCGTTCAGCAGGTCGTCCCACATGAACCAGAAGCGCTCCTGGCCGGGCGTGCCGAACAGGTAGAGCACCACCCCGGCCTCGGTGAGCGTGATCCGGCCGAAGTCCATCGCGACGGTGGTGACCGCCTTGGACTCGATGCCGTCGAGGTCGTCGACGCCCACTCCAGCGGCCGTCAGCCGCTCCTCCGTACGCAGCGGCGCGATCTCGGAGATCGTCTCGACGAGGGTGGTCTTGCCGACTCCGAACCCCCCGGCGACGAGGATCTTGACGGGGGCCGCCTGGGTGGAGGCGGTGGTGTCATATCCGGGCAAGGTTGTCCCTGATTCTCATGAGCAGGTGGACATTGGTGGTCTCGGCCCCGTCCAGGGGCGGCCGGTGGTGGATCAGGCCGCGCTCCGCGAGTTCCCCGAGGAGCAGCATCATCGGGGTGAGGCGGATGTGCATCCGCGCCGCGATCTCGGCGACCGCCCGGCCGTCCGGTGCCGGGCACATCGCGAGGATGGCCCGCCACTCCGTGGGCAGCCCGCTCCACGCGTCCTCGGTGACCGCCGCCGTGATCGTGGTGTCCATGGTGAGGACGGTGACCGGCGCGGCGGTACGGCCGTCGGTGAGGGCGTAGAGCCGGGTGCGCCGCCGGGCCCGGGGCCGCGGTTCGTCGGGCTGCCGGAACTCGACGGTGTCCTCCGGGTCGTCCTCCTCCGCCGGGTCCACCTCCTCTCCCGGTTCGACGGCGTCCCCCGGCTCGGTCCCTTCCTCCGGCTCGACGGCGTCCCCCGGGGCGGCGCCGGCGACGCCGCCCGTCCCGTCCTCGTCCCCGTCCGGCATTACGCGGTGGGCGCGGGAGGCTGCGCCCGCTCCGGGGTGCCCAGCCACTCGCCCAGCGCCTGGGCGGTCCGGACGGCCTCCCCGCCGAGCTCGCCCAGGCGCGCCTTGCGGGAGGTCACGACGATGAGCGTGCTGCCCTCCCCGCATCCGACGATGCAGAGGTACCGCTCGTCCATCTCGACCAGCTGGCGGATCACGCGGCCGCCGTCGATCTCCCTGGATATCGCCTTCATGGTGGAGGCGACGCCGGAACAGGCCGCGGCGATGCGCTCCGCCTGGTCCCGCTCGAGGAGGTAGGCACTGAGCCCGATCCCGTCGTTGGACAGGAGCACGGCGCCCTGGATGCCGGCGATCCTGCTCAGGTTGTTGTCCAGGACGCTGTAGATCATGTCGTTGGGTGTCGTCGTCATCCCTGATCCTGTCGGAGCTCTTCTTCCACTGTCTGGGTCCCGTGTTCGTAGTCCGCCCAGGCGTCGGCCACCTCTTCGGGCGTGGCCGGCTCCGGGTCGGTGACCGTCTCCGGTGCCCTCGGTCCGCGCAGTTGTTCCGTCATGTGGGTCTGCGGGACGCGTTCGGGGAGGGCGGGCCGTGCACCGCGCTCGGGGAGGGCCGGCCGCGGTCCCCGCGCGGCGGGCGCGGGTCGCGGGTCGCCGCCGTCCCGGGCGGCCGGGGGTTCGGACCGGCGGCGGCTCGGCAGCCCGGCGGCGGTGGGTACCGGCGCCGGCTCGACCGCCCGCGGGCCGGTCGCGGCCGCCACCAGGGGTACTGCCGCGGGCACGGGCACGGGCCTCGCGGCCGAGGGCACGGCGCCGGCCTCCGGCGCGGGCTCCGCCGCGGACTCCGATACGGACCCCGATGCGGGCTCCGATGCGGGCTCCGATACGAGCTCCGGCGCCGACGTACGCGTCACAGCCGCGCGAGTCACGGGCGCGCGGGTGCCTGCCGCGGGGATCGTCTCCGCCGCCAGCAGTGCGCCCGGCAGCACCACCACGGCCGAGGTCCCGCCGAACACCGAGCGCCGCAGCGTGACCGTGGCGTCGAGCTGTTCGGCGAGGTGGCCGACCACGAAGAGGCCGAGCCGGTGCGCGTTCTCGGCGAGGACCGCGTACGGCGGGGCGGAGTGCAGGCGCCGGTTCATCTCCTCGTAGCTGGCGCCGCTCACCCGCGGACCGCGGTCCTCGATCTCCACCGACAGGCCGTCCGCGACCCGTTCGGCGCGGATCACCACGCGCGAGCGCGGCGGGGAGAAGCGGGTGGCGTTGTCCAGCAGCTCCGCCAGCAGGTGGCTGATCTGGCTGATGAACTGCGGCTCCACGCTCGCCTCGTCCAGCGCCTGCCGCTCGATCCGCCGGAAGTCCTCGACCTCCGCGGCGGCTTCGCGCAGCAGGTCGGCGATCCGCATGGGTTCGGTGTGCGGGTCCGGGATCTCGCCGCCCGCGAGGATGAGCAGGTTCTCGATCTGGCGCCGCATGCCGACCGTCAGCTGGTCGGACCGCATCAGCCGGCCGAGCAGGGCCTCGTCGTGGCCGAAGGCGTCCTGGAGGTCCTCGGTGAGGGCGAGCTGGCGGCTGACCAGGTTCCCGGTGCGCGAGGCGATGCCCGAGGCGAACGCGCCGAAGCCGTGCCGCTCGGCGGCGAGCTGCCGGTGCCCGTCCACGGACACGGCGACGACCCGGGCGAACGCGTCGTTGATCCGCCCGACCTCGTCCTGGTGCCCGTGGACCTTCGGCAGCACCGACTCGTCCACGGGCCGGCCGCTGTCGAGCCGGGCCACGACGTCCGGGAGGATGCGCTCGGCTACGGCCACCGTACGGCGGTGCAGGCCGTCCAGGCGGCGCAGCACCGAGCGGGTGGAGAACACGACGACCGTCACCACCAGCAGCAGTCCGGCGCCGCTGAGGCCGATCAGCCAGGCGACCTCGGTCTGCAGCCGGGCCGCCTTGGCCTCGCCGCGGACCAGGACGTCCCGTGCCCGGTCGATGTTGAGCGTGGCCATCTGCACCGAGACGTTGCCGTGGGCGGCCCGCCAGCCGGCCACCTCCGCGGGCAGTTTGATGCCGGTTTCGGTGTCCTTGTTCTCGTAGATGATCGCGTTCTCGATGCGCGTCTTCGTCTGCCAGTCCGGCGAGGCGGCGACCCGTTCGTAGAACGCCCGGTCCCCTTCGGGGAGATACGGCACGATCCAGGTCTCGTACAGGTAGCGCTGGGCGCCGACGGCGCTGGTGAACTCGTCGAAGCCGGACGCACTCAGCACCCTGGAGGGCCCGGCCAGGGCCAGCACCGCGTCCTCCCGGGCCACCATTTCGGAGGCCGAGAGCATGGACACCACGGGCCTGCTGGCCTGGGTGAGTTCGGCGTCCTCGGCGTGGCTGAACTCCTGCTGGTACACCCGGATGATCTCGCTGATGGCCCCGGTGTAGTAGCCGAGCGCGCTCTCCGCCGTGCCGACGCGGGCGTCCGCGCGCTGGCGGGGACCCCCGATCGACTGCAGGCGCCGGGCCACGTCCCCGAGGGTCCCGTCCGTACCGTCCACCGCCCGGCCGAACTCGGCCGCGGCACGGTCGGTGGCCGCCCGCCGCTGCCGCAGTTCCGTGTCGGCGCCGGGGGTGCCCGCCCACCGTGCCGCGGTCGCGGTCCGTTCGGCCTGCAGGTCGACCAGCAGCGTGTACAGGGGGGCACCGACCCGCTCGCTGGCCGCCACGTCGGCTCGCAGGTGCGCCGACTGGTCCAGCAGCCGCTCGGCGTTGAGCACGGTCTGGGCGCCCATCGCCACGGTGGGGACGACCGCCAGCCAGATCAGCAGGGTGCGCAGCCGCACCGTACGCGGCCGCCGGGGCTGCCGCTGCCGGGTCGTCAGGGGCACTGCCGGACCTTCGGGTTCTGCTGGGCCTTCGGTTTCTGTGGAAGACATCGTTCCTCGGGGGCGGCTGGGCAGCGGGCGGGGAGCGGGAGACAGCCAGTCTGAAGGCGCTGATCATAACCAGCCGGACGGCTGAATCGGATACGTTGATTCCGATATCGGCAGATGCTATGAGCGACACGCCCGTTGCCGCCCGGAGTCCCGATCGGAATCCAACCGCGATTCCCCGCCTCCCACCCGGCGGTCCCTCCGGGTGGGCCGCATCCTGTCGGGCGAGCCGCCCGCGCGCCCGGCACCCCCGTACGGCACCACGTCCTACGGTCTCCCCATGAGCGAGATTGCCGTGCTGTACGAGCTCGACCAGACGACCGCGGGACACGGCCCGGGGCACACCCCCGGGCAGCAGCCCGAACCCACCGTCCTCCGCGTGCACGCGGCGCCCACCGCCCCGGACCGGGCCGACCTCCCGGGCCCCCGCACGTTCTGCGGCCGGGACACCTTCGCCATGATCCGCTCCCGGTGGGTCCCCTCCGCACACCCCGGTTCCACCTGGTACCCGCCGGAGTACGCCGAGCTGGCCTGCCCGGCCTGCGACGACGCGGCCGGGACCTGAGCCGGCCGGCGGGCCCCGGCCCCGCCGGCCCACACCATGGACCATCGGTGTGTACCACCAGTACACTCCACTCATGCGCACCTACCGTGCCCAACGCCTCCCGCATGTCCTCCTCGTCAAGACGGCCGGCACCGCACTCGTCACCGCGCTGCTGGCCCTCCCCCTCTGGGCTCCCGGACGGGGCCGCGGTCTCCTGGGCGAGATCGCGGCCCAGGGTCCCGCCGGCGCCCTCCTCACCCTGACCGTCTTCCTCGCGCTCGTGGCGCTGTACTGCCGCGCCCTGCAGCGCACCCTGACCCTGATACCCGCCGGCACCCGGGCCGCGTCGCCCGCCTCGGTGTGGTGGATGTTCGCGATCCCCTACAACTTCACCGAGGACTTCTTCATCGTCCGCAACGTGGCCGCGTCCCTGGCCGCGGACGGACGCGTCCCCGTACGGTCCGTCCGCCGCTGGGCCCTGTTCGGCCACGGCTGGTGCACGCTGCAGATCCTGTCCCTCTTCCCCGGGGCGGCGGGATTCGCGGGCGGGGTCCTCGCCCTGCTGCTGTGGGCGGCACACTGGGCCATGACGGTCCGGGTCAACCGCGCCCTGGCCGCCCGCCCGTACGCCGCCCGGCTCGCCCACAGCACCTGAGGACCCCATGCCGCTGCCCCGCTACCACCGGCTGCCGGCCGACGCGCAGACCGCCCTGCTCGCCGTCGCCCGCACCCACTTCGCGCGCGACGGCAAGGACGCCGCCTCCTTCAACCGGATCATCGCGGAGGCCGGCATCTCCAAGACCTCCGCCTACCACTACTTCGACGGCAAGGAGGACCTGTTCGCCGCCGTCCTCGAGGACACCGCCGCCCGCACCCTCGCCGCGCTCGGCCCGTGGACGGCCGTGGACACCCCGGCCGCGCTCTGGGAACAGGTCGGCACCGGCACCCGCCGGCTCCTCGCCCACCTCCGCGAACACCCGGACGACCGCGCCCTGCTGGCCGCCGGCCGGCACGGCAGCCAGGACCCCGGCCCGTGGATCCGGGACCTGGTCGGCAACGGCCTGCGCATCGGTGCCATCGCCCCGGACCCGGACCCGGAACTGACCACGGCCGCCACCCAGGGCGTCTTCGACGCCCTGGACACCTGGGCCCTCAGCCACCCCGACCGCCCGGAGGACGAGCTCGCCGACGCACTCGTCGTCCTCCTGTCCCGCCTCTGGAACGCCCCCGCCTGACGAGGCGTCCGCCGCCGGACCCGGCGCGGCTCCGGCGGCCGACGGCCTCAGCGGTGCTCCGGCAGCCGGCGTGCCAGGAGCCCGGTGGCCACCGCCAGGACCGCGAGCAGCCACGCGCAGCCCTGGAGTGCCCCGGTGAAGTCCCCGGCGGAGAGGTGCGCCTGCGTGTCCTGCGGATCCGCCCCGAGCAGGGCGACGAAGACCGCCCCGAGCACGGCGACGCCGAGTGAGCCCGCGAGCTGGATCACCGTCAGCACGATGCCCGATCCGGCGCCGGCCTCCTCGGGCCGGACGGTGGCGAGCACCGTACCCAGCAGCGGCGCGCTGACGAACCCCTGGCCCACCCCGGCGGCGAACAGCGCCGGAGCCATGGCCAGCGCCTCCTCCGGCCCCGGAAGGGCCCGGCCCGCCAGGACGCCCGTGGTCACGACGAGGGCGAGGTAGGCGGCCACCATGGTCCCCGCGCCGAGCAGCAGGACGGCGTTCCCGTGCCGGGCCGCGAGCCCCTTCCCGTAGAGCGAGGCACCCGCGAACCCGATGCCCAGGGGCAGGAACGCGATCCCCGAGGCGAGCGGTGACAGGTGCAGCCCGTCCTGGAACACGTAGGCCAGCAGCAGGAACAGCCCGTAGTTCCCGGCGTAGAAGACCAGCGCCACACCGAGCCCCACCGCGAAGCCCCGGACCCGGAACAGGGAGGGCGGCACCAGCGGCGTCCGGCCCGCCGCCTCACGCCGCCGCTCGACCCGCCACAGCGCGGCCAGGGCGAGCGCCGAGCCGGCGAACGCGGCCCACACCCAGCGCGGCCAACCGCTGCCGCCGCCCCGGACGACCGGGTAGACGAGCAGCGTCATGGCGAGGGCGGTCAGCAGCAGTCCCGCCACGTCCGGGGACGTACGACCGGCCGCCTTCGCCTCGGGAAGGACACGGGGCACCAGTGCCGCCGCGAAGAGCCCGATGGGCACGTTGACCAGGAACACCGAGCGCCAGCCCAGGCCGAACGGGTCGGCGCCGATCAGCAGGCCGCCGACGAGCTGCCCCACCACCGCCCCCAGCCCCAGGGTCGCCGCGTACAGCGCGAGGGGCCGCCGCCGCTCCGGCGGCGGGAAGATCACCTGGATCAGGGAGAGCACCTGCGGCAGCATCAGCGCCGCGGCCAGCCCCTGCCCCACGCGCAGGGCGATGAGCACCCCGGTGGACGGCGCCGCCGCGCACCCCGCCGAGAGCGCCACGAAGCCCAGCAGTCCCGCCAGGAACACCCGTTTCCTGCCGTACGCGTCTCCGAGACGCCCTCCGCTGGTCAGCGCGGCGGCGTAGGCCAGGACGTATCCGCTGATCACCAGCTGGATGTCGTCGAAGCTCGCGTCGAGGTCGCGCTGGATGGAGGGGGCGGCGACGTTCACGATCAGGACGTCCAGGATCCCCATGAAGGCCGCGAGGAGCAGGACGGACAGCGCCCACCGCTCTCGCCTTCCGCTCCGCCCGGACCCGGGCACGGCACCCCCCGGTGTCAGGTCAGCCATCCCCCCGACGATCGCACGCCCGAGCCCCGGCGCGTCCACTCCGGACGCACGTCGCACCCGAACCGCGCAACGGAGTACGGCGTACGCGGGAGCCCGGCCTCCGTGTGCGCGGGTCCGGACCTGCCGGTAGCGTCGGTTACGTGCGTTCCGCCCGCATCGCCGCGATACCGCCCGACGGCCGGGCAGCCGTCGAACGGCAGAGGAACGGGATCACATGGCAGAGCACAGCTTCAGTACCGGGGCGGCGGCTGCCGCGGCGGTCGCAGCCCTCCTGACGGCACTCGGCCCGGCGCAGGCCGGCGCCACACCACCGCACACCGGCCTCACCGGTGGGGCCGGGCCCACCCCGGCCCCCGCGTCGCGCTTCGTGCCCGGCCCCTGCCCGAAGACCCCCGAGCCGATCGAAGCACTGGCCACGGCGAAGTGCGGCTTCCTGGAGGTCCCCGAGAACCGCGCCCGTCCCGGCGGCCGGACGATCCGGCTGGCCGTGGCGGTCATTCCCGCCGCGTCGGCGAAGCCCGCCCAGGACCCGGTGGTCTTCATGTCGGGCGGCCCGGGCGGCGAGACCTTCGACGACATCCCCTTCCTGGTCGACTCCGGCCTGAACCGGGACCGCGACCTGATCGTCATGGCCCAGCGCGGCAACCTCTACGACAAGCCCAACCTGGCCTGCCCGGAGCTGGACCGCTTCAACGCCGAGTCCGTCGGGCTCCCCTCCTACGCGCCCTCGACGGAAAAGCTGATGCTCGACGCGGTGAAGCGGTGCCGGGACCGCCTGACGGCCGACGGGACCGACCTGAGTGCCTACAACAGCACCGAGAACGCCGCCGACTTCGCCGACCTGCGCACGGCGCTGGGCATCAGGCAGTGGAACGTCTACGGCCACTCCTACGGCAGTGACCTGGCCACAACCTACCTGCGCCTGCACCCCCAGGGGATCCGCGCGGTGGCGCTCGACTCCATCGCCCCTCCCCAGTCCGTCTCCCTGCCGTTCGGCTGGGCCAGCGCCCGGGAGGGCCTCGACAACCTCTACGAGGCGTGCGCGGCCGAGCCCCGCTGCAAGAGCCGCTACCCGGACCTGGAACGCACCCTGAACGAGCAGGTGCGCAAGCTGGAGGCCAAGCCGCTGGCGCTGAACGTCCGGCCGCCGCAGGGTGGGGACCCGGTGAAGGTCGTCCTCGACGGCGGCGCCCTGCTGAACGTGCTGGTCGCCAGGGCGATCCCGTTCGCCGACGTCCCTGCGGCGATCGACGAACTCAGCCGCGGACGTCCCGAACGCTTCGCCCGGGCCCGCGCCGCCGGTTCGGTCCAGAACGTCGGCGAGACCGCCCACGGCATGACGAATTCGGTGGTGTGCAGCGAGTGGGTGCCGGGGCACCCGGCCTCCGACGTACTGGACGCGGGCCGACGGGCCTTCCCCGAATGGCCGGACCCGGTCCTGGCCCAGGCGCCCCAACTTGCCTTCCAGAACCAGGTGTGCCATGTCTGGAACGTCCCGGACCGCACCGCCACGCAGCGGGTGGCCCCCGCCGGCTCGGTACCGGTGCTCTTCCTCAACGGGACGTTCGACATGAAGACCGGGGCGAGCTGGGCGCAGAAGACGGCCCGCACGCTGCCCCACGCGACCACCGTGCGGATCCCCGGCATCGGCCACTGGGTGGTCCCGCAGTCGCCCTGCGCCCAGAAGGTGCTGGCGTCCTTCCTCACCCGTCCGACCGCGCCCGACACCGGATGCGTGGCGGGCCTCGGGTGGGAACCGTTCACGATCACCCCGAAGTGACCGGGAGAGCAGATGGCACGCGCACACGTACGACGGCTGCGCGCCGGGTCGGCCGCAGCGGCGACCGGCATCCTCGTCACCGGCCTGCTGACGGTACCCGCGAGCGCGCGGCAGGAGACGCCCGGCGGAGCGACCGGAACCGTCGCCCGCACCGTGGGCGACGCCCGCTACGAGCCGGGCCCCTGCCCGAAGACGCCGGAGCCGATCCCCGCCCTGAAAGGAGCCCGCTGCGGCACGCTCACCGTGCCCGAGAACCGCGACCGGCCCGGCGGGCGGAAGATCACCCTGGGTGTCGCGATCGTCCCCGCGGCCACCGCCGAACCGAAGTCCGACCCGATCGTGTGGCTCGCCGGCGGCCCCGGAGACGATGCCGTCGGGGAGGCACAGATGGCGGTCGACGGCGGCCTGAACGGCGACCGGGACCTCATCCTCATGTCCCAGCGCGGCACGTACTCGGCCGAGCCCAATGCCCTGTGCCCCAACATCGACGAGTTCAACGCACGCGCGGTCGGTCTCGTCTACGACGCGCCGTCCACCGGACGCCTGCACGTCGAGGCCACGAAGGCGTGCCGCGACAAGCTGGCGGGCCGGGGCATCGACCTCAGCGCCTACAACGACATCGAAAGCGCCGCCGACTACGAGGACCTGCGCGCCACCCTCGGCATCAGGCAGTGGAACCTGTACGGCATCTCCTACGGCACCCACCTGGCGCTGGTCTACATGCGCCTGCACCCCGACGGTCTCCGCTCGGTGGGCCTCGACGGCATCCTGCCGCCGTCCACGGGCGGGTCGGCCGCTACGTGGAGCAGTGCCCGGCAGGGCTTCGACGGCCTGTTCAAGGCATGCGCGGACCAGCCGGCCTGCAACAAGCGCTACCCGAACCTCCCGGCCACCTTCGACAAGCTCGTCCGCGACCTCGAAGCCCGACCGGTCACCACCACCGTCACCCTTCCCGGCAGCGACAAGCCGGTGAAGGTCGTGCTGGACGGAGGCGCCCTGGTGAACTGGATGACCTCCGCCACGCACGTGGCACCCCAGGTGCCCATCGCCCTCGACGAGCTGGCGCACGGAAAACCCGAGCGGATCGCCCGGCAGTGGGCCGGCGGCAAACTCAGCCCGCAGGCCATGGGCAGGAGTGCGCACGGCCTCACCTACGGGGTCTTCTGCAGCGAGTGGACGCCGTACGAGAGCCAGGCCCAGGCGCTCCAGGGCGGACGGGAAGCGTTCCCGACCTTCCCCCGTTCCGTACAGGCCCAGGCTCCGCAGCTCACCTTCCTCCGACCGGACTGCGACGTCTGGAACGTCCCCGCGGCGCCGCCCTCGATCCGGGACGTCACGCGCGGCGACATCCCCACCCTCGCCCTGTCGGGGAGCTTCGACTCCCAGACCGGCGCGGACAACGGGCCGTACGTCGCCCGTACGCTGAGCAAGGCGAAGGTCGTCACGGTCCCCTACGAGCCCCACGTGGTCTTCGCGACGTCGAAGTGCGCCCAGTCCATCGCACGCTCGTTCTTCAACACCCCGACCAGCCCGGACACCGGCTGCCTCGGCACCCTGAAGGCCCCGAAGTTCGAGATCGGCCCGTGAGGCCCCCCTGCGGCCGCCGGGGCGACGGCCGGGGGGCGTGGAGTCTTCCGGGCCGGCCTGTCAGCCCTGCTCGCCGTCCGGGGTCAGGCGCAGGGAGATGGAGTTGATGCAGTAGCGCTGGTCGGTCGGGGTGGGGTAGCCCTCGCCCTCGAAGACGTGGCCCAGGTGGGAGCCGCAGCGGGAGCAGAGGACCTCCGTGCGGACCATCCCGTGCGAGGTGTCCGCCCGCAGTTCCACGGCGTCCGAGTCCTTCGGGTCGTAGAAGGAGGGCCAGCCGCAGTGGGAGTCGAACTTGGTGTCCGAGCGGAAGAGTTCGGCCCCGCAGGCGCGGCACGCGTACACGCCGGCCGTCTTGGTGTCCGTGTATTCGCCGCGGAAGGCGGGCTCGGTGCCGGCGAGGCGGAGGACCCGGTACTCGGTCGGGGTGAGCTCCGCCTGCCACTGCTCGTCGGACTTCTCGATCTCGTAGGACACGGCGCTCTCCCTCAGTCGGCCAGGCGGGCGAGGATCTCGGGGCCGAGATCGGTGACGTCGCCCGCGCCCATGGTGAGAACAAGATCGCCGGGCTTGGCCATTCCCGCGAGGACGGCGGGAGCGGCCGCCTTGTCATGTTCGGCGGTGACGTCGGCGCCGGCGGTGCGGGCCGCGGCGATGATGATCTCGCTGGTGACGCCGGGGACCGGGTCCTCGCGGGCCGGGTAGATGTCCAGGACCACGGAGGCGTCGGCCAGGGCCAGGGCCTGGCCCATCTCCTTGCCGAGTTCCTGGGTGCGGGAGAACAGGTGCGGCTGGAAGAGGACCAGGATGCGGGAGTCCCCGGCGGCGCCACGGATCGCCTCCAGGTCGGCCGACATCTCGGTCGGGTGGTGCGCGTAGGAGTCGATCACCTGGACGCCGCGGGCCTCGCCCTTGAGCTGGAGGCGGCGCTTGACGCCGGTGTACTTGCCGAGGGCGGCGGCCAGGTCGTCGGCCGGGATACCGAGGGCGACTCCGGCGGCGAGCGCGGCCACCGCGTTGAGGGCGTAGTGGCGGCCGGGGACGGAGACCGTGAAGGTGAGCTCGCGGCCGTCGAGGAGGACGGTGACCTCGCTGGTCAGACCGCGTGCGGTGATGCCGGTGACATGGACGTCGGCCGCGGCGGACTCGCCGTAGGTGACCACCGTGAGGCCGGGCTGCGCGGCGCGGACGCGGCGGGTCAGCTCGACGGCGCCCTCCTGGTCGGCGGAGACCACCAGGGTGCCGCCGGCCGTGATGCGTCCCGCGAAGGTCACGAAGGAGTCGAAGATCTCCTCCATCGACGCGTAGTTGGCGTGGTGGTCCAGTTCGGCGTTGAGGACGATGGCGACCCGCGGCGCGTACTTGTGGAAGCTGCGGTCGCTTTCGTCCGCCTCGGCCACGAAGATGTCGCCGGCGCCGTGGTGCGCGTTGGAGCCGGGGGCGTCCAGGTCGCCGCCGATGGCGTACGAGGGGTCCAGGCCGAGCGCGGAGAGGGACACCGCCAGCATGGAGGTGGTGGTGGTCTTGCCGTGCGTGCCGGCGACGGCGATCGGGCGGAGGCCGTCCATCAGCGCCGCCAGGGCGTCCGAACGGTGCACGACGGGCACGCCGAGCTCGGCGGCGCGGGCCAGCTCGGGATTGTCGGCGCGGATGGCGCTGGAGACGACCACGCAGGTGGCGTCGTCGGCGAGGTGGCCGGCGGCGTGCCCGATGTGGACGGTGGCGCCGTGGGCGCGCAGTGCGTCGGCGGTGGCGGAGTCCTTGGCGTCGCTTCCGGCGACCCTGGCGCCGCGCTGGGCGAGGATCTTCGCGATGCCGGACATCCCCGCCCCGCCGATGCCGATGAAGTGGGGTCGTTCCATGGCGGTCGGCAGGCCGGGCGTCATAGCGGGTGCTCCAGGTCGAGGTCGTGCTCGCACCCGGGGCCGGGTGCGGGTGGGCCCAGCCTAGTAGCTCGCCCGGCCCGCGGCCGCCCCGCGTACGGCGCGCCGGGCGCTTCGTGGCAGTGCTGTGACGTCCGTACCCCGCGCGGCCGCCGCCCCGCGCGATCGGGGGCAGGGCCGGTCGCGCGCTACTCGTTGTGCGCGAACAGCTTCAGGACGGGGACGCCGACCTTGTGGCGCGCCCGGGACGCCCAGTCGCGGTGGAAGAACTCCTCGACGAAGTGGGGTGCGGTCAGCACGATGACCTCGTCGGCGGCGGTTTCCTCGACCACGGCCCTCAGCTTGTCCAGCGGGTGGTCGTCGATGAGCTGGCCGACCGCCTGGCTGCCCCGCTTGCGCAGCTGCTCCAGGGAGTAGGCGAGGGCCTGCTCGGCCGGCCCGCGGGCCGCCTCGCCCTCCGGTTCGTCGCCCTCCCGGATGGCCTCGGGGAGCTCTCCCAGAGCCACGTCGTCGATGGCGCGCAGCAGCCGGTCCTGGTCGCCCCTGGGCTGCATGAGGACGAAGAAGGAGACCGGGTCGTCTCCGTGCAGGGTGGTGACGAAGTCCACGTCTACGGATGTCAGAGGCTTCTCGATCATCAATACGCTCGTGAACACGGACGCCCTCTCCTTCATGGGCCGTGGCGGCCCCTGCGGAAACCATCCTGCCCCGCTGTGGGACGGGACTCGCGCTGGTAATAGTGCCCAGCGGGAGCAAAGCGGAACGACAAATTCCGCAACCTGTCAGATCCGACGGTAGCGGGTGTACAGGAACCCGGCCTCTTCCAGGAGCGATGCCAGTTCCAGCCGCTCCGGCACGGCCACTCCGGGTCCGCCGGCGATGCGCTGGGCGTCACCCGCGGTGAGCACCGGTGAGACGGTCAGGCACAGCTCGTCCAGCACCCCGGCGGCCACGAACTGCCCCAGCAGGCGCGGCCCGCCCTCGGTGAGCTGCCGTACGAGGCCCCGCGCGGCCAGTTCCCGCACCACCCGGGCCGGGTCCACCCCGGCACCCTCGCCGGCCACGACGACCTCGGCCCCGGCCTTGGCGGCCGCCGCCACCCGGTCCGCGGGCGCGGTGGCCCCGGTGAGCACCAGGGTGGGCACCAGCGGGGCGGTGAACAGGGGCAGCGAGAAGTCCAGGTCCAGGCCGGCGGTGACCACCGCGATGGCGGGTGCGGGGCCCTGCCCGGCGGCCGCACGGCGGGCCGCGAAGGCCTCCCGGGCCCGGGCGGGGCGGTACCCCTCCTGGCGAACCGTTTCCGCGCCGACGACCACCACATCGGCCAGCGCCCGCAGGGTGCCGAAGATCCGCATGTCGGTGTCGCTGGAGATGGGCTGCGAACGGCCCTCGTGCTGGGCCGCGCCGTCCAGGCTGCTGACCATGTTGCCGCGCAGCCAGTGCGCTGCCACTCGGTCACCACCGGTCAGCGGAGGGTACGCATACGCCTCCGCCAGCTCGTCCAGCGACCACTCCCGGTCGGTCTCGGCCAGTGTCTGATCGGTCACAGGGAACAGGCGGCGCATGGGCCGCAGTCTGTCACGCCGTAGAGTGGAATGCTGTGTCAACGTCGATCACCACGTCCGGCGGCGCTGCCGGACGGAGCCACATAGCCGAGGCGGGCCCGCACGCCCTGTGTGCCCGCCAGCCCCACGTGCCCGCCGAACGGCTCGTCGCCGAGATGGTGCCGCCGCCCCGCTTCGACGGGGTGCGTTTCGACACGTACATCCCGGACCCGGACCAGCCCAGCCAGGCCCAGGCCGTCACCACGCTGAGCGGCTTCGCCGCCGGACTCGGCGGGGCGCACGCCTCGGGTACCGGCAAGCGCCGCTGGTTCTCCCGGGCGCCCAAGCCGCAGGCCGGCCCCCGCGGGGTCTACCTCGACGGCGGCTACGGCGTCGGCAAGACCCACCTGCTGGCCTCCCTCTGGCACGCCACCCCGGCCGACCCCTCCCTCAAGGCCTTCGGCACCTTCGTGGAGCTCACCAACCTGGTGGGCGCGCTCGGCTTCCAGCAGACCGTGCAGACCCTGAGCGGCCACCGGCTGCTGTGCATCGACGAATTCGAACTGGACGACCCGGGCGACACCGTCCTGGTCTCCTCCCTCCTCGGCAAGCTGGTCGAACAGGGCGTGGCGCTGGCCGCCACCTCCAACACGCTGCCCGGCAAGCTCGGCGAGGGCCGCTTCGCCGCGGTGGACTTCCTCCGTGAGATACAGGGCCTCTCCGCCCATTTCCACCCGCTGCGGATCGACGGCGAGGACTACCGCCACCGCGGGCTGCCGGATGCTCCGGCCCCGTACTCCGACGAGCAGGTCGCCAAGGCCGCGTACGCCACCCCGGACGCCAGCCTCGACGACTTCCCGAACCTGCTGGACCACCTCGCCCGGGTCCACCCCAGCCGCTACGGCGCACTGTCCGAGGGCATATCGGCGGTCTGCCTGACCGACGTCGGCCCGGTGCCCGACCAGTCGACGGCGCTGCGCCTGGTGGTCCTCGCCGACCGCCTGTACGACCGTGAGATACCGGTGCTCGCCTCCGGGGTCCCCTTCGACCGGCTGTTCAGCGAAGAAATGCTGAACGGCGGCTATCGAAAGAAGTACTTCCGCGCCATCTCGCGGCTCACCGCGCTCGCCCGCGACGCGAAGAGGCTTGTGGAGCAGTAGGTTTGGGGGCGCCGGGCCACCGCTCGGCCGCGGGCCGTACGTGCCATGAGCACCGTACGTGCCGCGCGCCGCGCGCCGCCCGGCCGTATCCGCCTCTTGCGAAGGGATCCACGATGGCCACCACGCGTCACGCCCACACCGTCTGGGAAGGCAACCTGCTGGAGGGCAAGGGGGTCGTCACCCTCGATTCCTCGAAGCTCGGCTCCTACGACGTCTCCTGGCCGGCGCGCTCCGCGGAGCCGAACGGGAAGACCAGCCCGGAGGAGCTGATCGCGGCCGCCCACTCCAGCTGCTTCTCGATGGCCCTGTCCCACGGCCTGGCCGGCAAGGGCACCCCGCCCACCCGGCTGGAGACCAAGGCCGACGTCACCTTCCAGCCCGGTGAGGGCATCACGGGCATCCACCTCACGGTGGAGGGCGAGGTGCCCGGCCTTGACAACGACGGCTTCGTCGCCGCCGCCGAGGACGCCAAGAAGAACTGCCCGGTCAGCCAGGCCCTGACCGGCACGACCATCACGCTGAGCGCCAAGCTCGCCTGAGCCGGCGCCGCTCCGGGGCCGCCCTCCGGGGCCGGACCCGGGCGTCACCCGCCTGCGCGGCGGTACGGGTCCCCCGTGCCGCCGCGTGGTACGACGGGCCCATGTCAGCGACACGACGTCAGATCCTGGGCGGGGTGGTCTTCACCGGTGCGCTGGGCGCACTGTTCGGCGGGAACACCGCCGCCGCGCCCGTACCGGAGGCCGCCGGGTACGGACCGCTGGTGCCCGATCAGGGCGGGCTGCTCGATCTGCCGGAGGGCTTCCGCTACCGGGTGCTGTCCCGGGCCGGCGACCCGATGGGCTCCGGCGAGGGACCGGTTCCGGCCAACTGCGACGGCATGGGCGCCTTCGCCGCCGGCGCCGGGCGGATCCGGCTGGTGCGCAACCACGAGAACCGGGCGACCGCGGCACTGCGGGTGCCGGCCGTGCCCCGCCTGACCTACGACCCGGGCGCGCGCGGCGGCTGCACGGTGCTCTCGCTGGACGAGCGGGGCGAAGTCGCCGGGGAACGGGTGGGCATCGCCGGTACGGCGGTCAACTGCGCGGGCGGCACGACCCCCTGGCACACGTGGCTGACCTGCGAGGAGACCGAGGACCGGGCGGGCAAGGACGGCTACGAGAAGGACCACGGCTACGTCTTCGAGGTGGATCCGGCCGACCCGCACCGCACCGGCGCGGTCCCGCTGACCGCGCTGGGCCGGTTCGCCCACGAGGCGGTGGCGGTGGATCCCTACCGGGGCGTGGTCTACGAGACCGAGGACGCCTTCGTCCGCCCGTTCGGGCTGTTCTACCGTTTCCTGCCGGACCTGCCGCTGGGCGGCCGGGGCTCACTGCGGGCCGGCGGGCGGCTGGAGGCCATGCGGGTGCCCGGGGTGCCGGACCTGTCGCTGGTGACCGAGCCGGGGGCCTCCTTCCCGGTGCGGTGGGTGCCGGTTCCCGACCCCTCCGCGAACAGCACCCCGATCCGGCTCCAGGACTTCGGCCCGGGCGGCGTCACCCACGCCCAGAAGCTGGAGGGCTGCTACTGGAGCGGCACCGGGGTGTACTTCGTGTCCAGCTACGCCCGGTCCCGCGACGGGGCGGCCGCGGACCACTTCGGCCAGGTGTGGCACTACGACCCGCGGCAGGCGCGGATCCGGCTGGAGGTCCTGTTCGGTCCCGCGACAAACACGGGGCTGCCCGGGGACTCCCCCGACAACATCTGCCTGACGCCCGGCGGCGGGCTGATGGTGTGCGAGGACGGCGGCGGCGCGCAGTACGTGTTCGGGGTGACGCGGCAGGGCGAGGTGTACCCGGTGGCCCGCAACGCGGACAACATCGGCACGCCGGAGTCCCCGGAGTGGGGCGAGTTCGCCGGCGTGACGTTCGCCCCGGACGGCCGGACCATGTTCGTCAACGCCTACGCGCCCGGGACGACGTTCGCGGTGACCGGCCCCTGGCGGTGACGCCCGGCGGTGATTGCCCGGCGGTGACCGGCCCGGCGGTCACCGCGGGCGCCTCCCGCGGTACCGCGTCGGGCCGGTCGGCAAACCGCGGCTGGGACATCCGGAGCACACGGATCCGCGGTTTCCGGTGGCCGGCTCCGACCTCGGGAGCGCCGTAAAGCTGCTTGGCACATAGTCATATAGTTTGCGAGCGTGACAGTTTCCGTACGCTCTGTACGTTCCGTACGTTGCACACGCTCCGGACGCACCGGACGCTCCCTCCGCGGTGCGGCCGCCCTCGCGGTGCTCGGCGCCGTGCTCGCCGGATGCGCGGGCGGGTCCGGCGGGTCGGCGTCCTCCGACATCCGGCGGGCGGGCGGGGACCGCACCGGGCCCTCCGCTTCGGCTTCGGCGCCGGCCTCCGGTCCGGCCTCGGCGGGGGCGCCGGCCGCGCCGGGTCCGGCCCGGGAGCCGGGCAAGCGGCCCCCGGTGCTGGCACCCGGGCCCGGCGGGCTGACGCCCGTCTTCGAGCGGGCCCGGCAGCGGACCGACAAGACCGTCGCGCTGACCTTCGACGCCGACATGACCGCAGACCAGGGGCCGCGCGCCGCCGACGGGGAGCGCTTCGACAACCCCGAGCTGATCGCCACCCTGCGCCGGCTCAAGGTGCCCTCGACCGTCTTCATGACGGGCCGGTGGGCCGAGGAGTACCCGGACCAGGCCAAGTCCATCGGCACCGACCCGATGTTCGAGATCGCCAACCACTCCTACAGCCACCACGCCTTCACCTCGCCCTGCTACGGGCTGCCCGCCCTCGACGGCGCCGCCGTGCGCGCGGACGTGGACCGGGCCTTCGAGGCGTTCCGCAAGGCCGGCGCGGTCAACACGGTCCCGTACTTCCGCTTCCCCGGCGGCTGCTACGACGACCGGGCGCTGCGCGCGCTGTCCACCGCCAAGGTCACCGCCGTGCAGTGGGACGTGGTCAGCGGGGACGCCTTCGCCAAGGACCCGGTGGCGGTGGCGGAGCAGGTGCTGGCCGGGGTCAAGCCCGGCTCGGTGGTGGTCATGCACTGCACCCGCAGCGCCGCCCCGGTGACCGAGGAGGCCATCCGGACCATCGTCCCGGAGCTGCGCAAGCGCGGCTACCGGTTCGTCAAGGTGTCCGAGCTGATCGGCACCTGAGGCACCGGAGGCACTGGAGGCACCGGGGCGGCTCCCCGGGGACCGCACCGGGCCGGGCGGCCGCCGGTTTCAGCCGGCGGCCGGCGCCTCGGTGAGCTCGCTCGGGCGGACGATGACGAAGCCGTCACCGCGCAGGCTCAGCTGCACCGCCTCGCCCGAGCCGCCCCGGATCATCGAGCCCACCGACTGGGAGCGGTGCAGCCCGGTCTCCAGGTGGGCGCTCCAGCCCACCACCGCGTCCGTGTCCACGTACACCGGGCTCTGCGCGGTCACCGGGATGACGATCGGGTGGCCGTCGCAGACCAGGGCGAGCTTGCCGTGGCCGGTGAAGACGCTGTTGAAGAGCCCGCCGCCGGTCATTCCGGCGCCCTTCACCGTCTTGATCTCGTAGCCGAGGGTGGAGTCGAAGCAGAGCACGTTGCGGCCGTTGACGGTGAAGGCGTCGCCCTGCTCGACGTCGACGATGAAGCAGTTGCCGGCCCGGTGCGCGAACCACGCCTCGCCCTGGCCGCGCACCGACATCAGCGCCAGGCCCTCCCCGGTGACGGCCCGCTTCAGCATGCCGCCGATGCCCTGGCCCTTGCGTTCGAACTGGAGGTTGCCGCGGAACGCGACCATCGAGCCCTGGCGGGCCAGCATCTCGCCGTTGACCGCGTACTTGACGGACTTGGCGTTCTGCAGGGACATACCGGGGGCGGAGGCGGGCTGGGCCAGGTGCTCGGAGCCGAACAGGTCACTCTTCATGACCCCGATCCTCGCGCTGCGCGGGCGCCCGGGGCATCATCCTGGAAGCCGCTCCCGGCGCCCGCGGGGTCATCCTGAAGTCGGAGCCCCGGGCCGGTCCTGGCATCCTTTGGTCGATGAGCAGCCACCACACCGAAGACCGGCCCGCCGTCGGGGCGGACAGCCCGTTCCGTCAGGAACGGATCGCCCGCGACGAGGCACCCCAGTTCGTCCTGCCCCTGGTGGTGCGGATCGAGAAGGCCGCGCCGCCGGCCCGTACGGACGCCCTGGAGACGGCGGCGCGGGCCGTGCTGGTGCTGCTCTCCGACGACCGCGCCCTCGGCGAGGGCGAATGGGCGGCGGCGGTCCGCGACTGGCAGGACGCACGGATCCGCAAGGTGGTGCGGCGGGCCCGCGGCGCGGAGTGGCGCAAGGCGTCCGCGCTGCCGGGGATCACGGTCGAGGGCGCGGATGCGGAGGTGCGGGTGTTCCCGCCGGTACCGCTGGACGGCTGGCCCAAGGAACTGGTCAAGCTCCAGGTCTCGGGCACCGACCTGGACGACCCGGAACCGGCCGGCCCGGTGGAGCCCGGGGTCCCCGTGCTGTGGTTCAACCCCGACCTCGGCATGTCGGCCGGCAAGGCCATGGCCCAGGCCGGGCACGCGGCGCAGCTGGCCTGGTGGGAGCTTACCCGCGCGGAGCGGACCGCCTGGCGGGACTCCGGCTTCGCACTGGCCGTACGGCCGGCCGCCGGACCGGAGCAGTGGGCCGCCCTGACGGCAAGCGGCCTGCCCGTCGTACGGGACGCGGGATTCACGGAGATCGCCCCGGGCTCGGCCACGGTGATCGCCGACCATCCCGCCCTGCGTGCGCGGTCGGGCGGCTAGGGCCTGTCCACTGCGGCGGAGGCTGCGTCAGCGACGAGCCAACCAGTCCACCACCATCATCATCAACACCGGCTGGGCCTCGTAGTGGTACGGCTTTCCTGAACACGAACGCCCCCTCTCCAGCCTGCGGGCCGTGGGAGGGGGCGCTTTCGTGCGTCTACGACCCGACGGCTGGGACGAGGCTGTCCACGGCATCCAGGGCGAGACTCCACGGATACGCCTCCGGACGGCCCTGGCCCGGCTGGTTGGGCACGAACCCGCCCTCGCCATACAGCACTCGCACGCCCATCTCACGCAGCTCCTGCACCGACCGCTCAAAGGCCCGGTGCTGGACGTAGGCCGCGTTCACGCACGGCATCACCGCCATCGGGATGCCCTTGCCGATGCCCTCGGCGACGACACCGACAACGAACCGGTCCGTCAGCCCGAGCGCCCACGCGTTCACCGTGTTGAAGGTGGCCGGCGCCACGAGGATCGCGTCGGCCTTCGGCCACACGTCGGGCTCGCCCGGCCGCTTGTAGCGGCTGCGGACCGGGTGCCCAGTGAGCGCGGCAAGGCCGTCGAGGCCGTCCTGCAGCCAGTCCGCGGCGGTCGGGGTCAGGCCGAGGCAGACGTCCCAGCCGCGGGCCTGCGCGTCTTCGATCACGCGGGCGACGTCGAACACGGGCGGGGCGGCCGAGCCGAAGAGGTACAGGGTGCGCGTCATGGGCCCCGAGCCTATGCAATCGCCCCCGGTCCGGGCGGAGTCGGGGGCGAAGCGCGGTACGGTCGGCCTCGCCAAGGTCACCGTGCGCGAGGACGGCACGGCCGACGGCCAGTTCATCGCGCACGCCAGCTTCATGCAGGCACGCTCCCAGGCCGTGACGCCGATCGCAGGCGATCTGTCCTCGCGGGTGGCGTACTCCGACAGCGAGTGGCAGGCCCTCGTCACCCCGGCCGACCTGGACGAGCCGATGCCGGCCTTCCTGATCCAGCTCGCGGCTCCGGCGGCCCAGGTCCTGCGGGTCCGGGCCGGCGACGGCACGCCTCGCGTCCATCTCTTCGACCCGCACCGCGAGAGCTTCGCCGAGCTGGTCCAGGACGGCGCTGCGTGGACCGTACGCCAGGGCGGCCCGGTGCGCCCGTGGGACGACGTCGAACAGGTACTCCTCCGATGGGACGGCTTCGGTCGTCCTGACGTCACTGCAGTACAGCTCCGGGTGACGGAACGTTCGCACACGTACTGGATCGCCGATTCCCCGGATCTCCACTGGTGCCACCCCGTTGCTTGATTGGCATGCCGCCGGCCCGCTTCCGCCGGAAGTACGAGATCCCGGCGATCACGCTGCTGTCGCCGGGATCTCGTAGTCGTCAGTGCACGAGTCTTCTCGGGGGCATCGAGATCGCCCCGGGCTCGGCGACGGTGATCGCCGACCATCCCGCCCTCCGGACACGGCTGGCCGGCCAGGCCGCAACCGGCAGATCATGGCCGCGCGGCGCTCGGGCGCCCGGCCGTGCCGATACCTGCCCGAAGCTCAAATATTGCTCTGAACCCGCGCTTCCGGGGTTGGCCGCGTCCCGGCGGGGTGATGACACCGGCACGGAACGACTGAAGGGGGGCGAGGGGCATGAAGCCCATGGCACGCCTGGGGGTGGGCATCGGCTGGCGGCCGGAGATCGCGGACGCGGTGGAACGGCTGCCGGGCCTCGACTGGGTCGAGGTGGTGGCCGAGAACGTCTGTCCCGGACACCTGCCGGAGTCGCTGGTACGACTGCGCGAGCGCGGGGTGACGGTGGTTCCGCACGGCGTCTCGCTGGGCATCGGCGGCGCGGAGCGCCCGGACCCGGAGCGGCTCGCGAACCTCGCCGAGCGGGCGGTCGCGCTGGGCGCGCCGCTGGTGACCGAGCACATCGCCTTCGTGCGGAGCGCGTCGCCCGCGCTGGAGGCCGGGCACCTGCTGCCGGTGCCGCGCACCCGGGACGCGCTGGACGTGCTGTGCGAGAACGTGCGGATCGCGCAGGACGCGCTGCCGGTGCCGCTGGCACTGGAGAACATCGCCGCGCTGGTGCAGTGGCCCGGGGAGGAGCTGACCGAGGGCGCCTTCCTGGCGGAGCTGGTCGAGCGTACGGGCGTCCGGCTGCTGATCGACGTGGCGAACCTTCACACGAACCGGGTGAACCGGGGCGAGGACCCGCTCGCCGTGCTGGACGCGCTGCCGGTGGAGGCGCTGGCGTACGTCCACGTGGCCGGGGGCGTGGAGCGGGACGGGGTGTGGCACGACACGCACGCGCACCCGGTCACGCCGGAGATCCTCGGCCTGCTGGGCGCCCTGCGGGAGCGGGTGGACCCGCCGGGGGTGCTGCTGGAGCGGGACGACGACTTCCCGCCGGAGGCGGAGCTGGCCGGCGAACTCACCGCGATCCGCGAGGCACTGGCGGCCGCGGCCGCCCCCGTGGGCATATCGCCCCACCCCACCGCTTCCCGGAACGCCTCGGTCGCCGGCGAGGCTCGGCCGGCACCCGACGCCTCCGGCGCGGGTGGACGGCAGGTCGGCCTTCGTCCGGCTGCCTCCGGCACGGACCTGCCGGCACCCGGCGCGGCACGGCCCCTGGCTGCCGCCTCCGAGCCGGCACGCGCGGGGGCCGCCGATGCGGCGCGGAGCAGGGTCGGGGTGGCGCAGACGGCGCTGCTGTCGGCGCTGGTGGCGGGGACGCCGGTGCCGGAGGGCTTCGACCGGCAGCGGATCGCCGTGCAGGCGCGGGCACTGCTGGCCAAGCGGGCCTCCGTCGTACGGAAGATCGCGCCCGAGCTGGTCGAGATCCTCGGCGGCCGGGAGGGGTTCCGCAGGGCCTACGTCGCCTACGCCCGGCACCGGCCGCTCACCGGCGGCTACCGGCGGGACGCCCTGGACTTCGTCGAGCACCTGCTCGTCCGCGGGCTGCCGGAGGACGCGGCCGCGCGCCGCCGGCTGACCCGGTGGTGGCAGGACCGGGCCGGCAGCCGCCCGAACGGCCGGCTGGGCCAGTGGGTCCGCCGCCTCGGCCTCGGCCTGCCACGTGCACCACGGAGGGCCGCGGCATGACCGTCGTCACCGTCGTGGTCTGGCTCGGCGTGCTCGCCTCCACCACGTACACCGCGCTCGCCGTCCGGCGCGCCCGGGGCACCGCACCGTCCGTCCCTCCCGCCCTGGACGGCTCCGGCGCCGCGTTCCTCACCGGCGGCCCGCGCCGGGTGGTGGAGACCGCCCTGGTCTCGCTCTGCCACGACGGCCGGATGATGATCGGCGGCCCGGGCATCGTGCAGGTGCGCACCGGCGCGCACGGCAACGACCCGGTCGAGCGGGCCGTGCTGGAGGTGTTCGGCGGTGCGTCCGGCGGCGCCCTGGCCCCGCTGCGCGCCGCCGTGCAGACCCATCCGGCGGTCCGGGAGGTCGGCGAGGCTCTCACCGCGCGCGGGCTGCGGATACGGCCCGGGGTGATGTCCCGCCCCGGCACGCTGGCGGTGGTGCAGGGCGTGGCCTGCCTCGTCTCGCTGCCGGTGATCGTCTTGTTTTCCGTGGTCGACGACGGTCCGGACTCCCCTGCGCTGGCCGCATCGCTGCTCGGCATCGCCGCCGCGGTGGCACTGGGGGTGGTGACCGAACGGCGTACGACAGCGGCGGGCCGGGCGGCTCTGCGGAACTACCGCCGGACTCACGGGGCCTCCGGCGACCCCCGGGCGGGTGTCGCGCTGCACGGCCCGGCGGGGATACCCGACGGGCTGCTGCGGAGGCAGCTGAACCGGCCCGTGGCAGGGGCTCCCCTACGGCACCGGACGGATCACGGCGGTTCCGACGGCACCGATGCCGCAGCCGCCTGGTGGTGCGCCGTCGGCTACGAGAGCGGCGGCGACAGCGGTACGGGCTCCTGCGGCAGTTCGTCCGGCTGCGGCGGCAGTTCCGGCTGCGGGAGCGGCTCCAGCGGCGGGGGCGGCTCCAGCTGTTCTTCCGGGTCGAGTTGCGGCAGTTCGTCCAGTTCCGGCTGATGCAGCAGTTCCTGACGGCGCATCACGGCCGCATCACAAGCTGTTCACACCTCAGCACCAGCACCTGACCCGGGAGTTCCGCTTCTTGTAGAAACCTCCCATGTTCTGGGTCCTGTTCCTGCTGGTGGCCTGGGCGGGAGTGCTCATATCGTGCACCCGCCTCGTCAGATCAGCCACCGAAGCCGCCGAGCCGCACACCGGCGCGGTCACCGTCCGTCACCACGAGGAGCTGACCCTGTACGAAGCCGCGTACCTCGCGGGCGGCCCGCACCGGGTCGTCGAGCTGACGCTCGTCGCCATGGAACGCGAGCGCCGTCTGCTGCTCGCCCACACCGGCTGGGCGACCGTGGTCGTCCCGGCCGGCCGGGACGCCCTGGAGCGGGCCGTGCTCGCCGCGTTCGGCCCGGACGGCCAGTCTCCGGTCGCGGACGTCCGCACGGCCGCGGCCGGGGCCGAGGCCGTCGGGCGGCTCGCCGAACGCCTCGCCGAGGCCGGGCTGGCGCTCACCGAGGACGTCCGCTCCGGCGTCGACGACGGCGTCCGCGCGGTGTGGGGCGCCACCGTGCTGGTCCTCGCGATGTGCGGTGCCGCCCTCGCGGTGCCCGACGGCGGCACCCCGACCGGGCTGGTCGTGTGCTGGTTCGCGCTGCCGCTCGTGCTGGCCCTCGCCTGTCTGGCCATGGCCGCGTTCGACGGCCGCCGGAACTCCGGCTGGGCCTCCCCCGCCGGGCAGCGGCTGCTCACCGGGCTGGACCTGGGGGGCCGCGGCTTCCTGGCCGCGGTGGCCGTGCGCGGGGTCTCCGCGGTGCCCGACCCGGGCCTGCGGGCCGCCCTGTCCTGCGACGACCGGGCGCTCATTCCGCGGCAACGGGGTCATTGACGGCGACACCCGCCCGGATTCCTTTACTTCCGGGCCACCCGGCCATGTGATCGGACTGTCCGATGACATGAAAGGGGCCGCCCCCATGCGGACTCCGCCCGCCCGTTACGGAGCCGCCGCGGCGGTGCTCTCGCTCGCCCTGTGCACCCCCGCCCCGGCCCGCGCCGCCTCTCCCCCCTCTCCCCCCTCCCCCGCCGCGCCGGCCGCGCCCGCCCACCGTGCCGGGCAGGACCCGGCCGCGGCGGCGGGCGCCGAGCTCGCCGCCCGCCGGGCCGCTGCCCGCCCGCTCGCGTTCACCGCCTGCCCGGAGGCCGAGCGGCTGCCCGCCCCGGTCGGCTGCGCCCTGCTCAGGGTGCCGCTGGACTACACCCGCCCGGACGGCCCGCAGATCTCCCTCACCGTCAGCCGGCTGCCCGCCACCGGCCACAGGACCACCCGCCGCCAGGGCGCGCTGGTCTTCAACCCCGGCGGCCCCGGCGCCTCCGGCACCTTCTTCCCGGCGGTCGCGGACCTCCCCGAGTGGCGGCGCGTCTCCGCCGCCTACGACCTGGTCGGCTACGCCCCGCGCGGCGTCGGCGGCCCGGCCCCGCTGTCCTGCCTCTCCCCCGCCGAACACGCCCGGGCCCCGCGCCAGGTGCCGGCCGCGCCCTCGGCGGCGTACAAGCGGGAACGCGTCGCACGGGCCCGGGCCTACGCGCGGGGCTGCGCGGAGCGCACGGGCGCGGCCCTCGCGCACTACACCACCCTGAACAACGTCCGCGACCTGCACGTGCTGCGGGCCGCGCTGGGCGAGCCGCGGCTGAACTTCCTCGGCGCCTCGTACGGCACCTACTTCGGCGCGGTGTACGCCACCCTCTACCCGGGCCACGTCCGCCGCCTGGTCTTCGACTCGGTGGTCAACCCCGACCCCCGGCACATCTGGTACCGGAACAACCTGGACCAGTCGGCGGCCTTCGAGCGCCGCTGGTACGACTTCCGGGCCTGGGTCGCCAAACACCATGCCACGTACCGGCTGGGCGCCACCCCGGCGGCGGTGCGGGCCGGTTACGAGCGGGTGCGGGAGGCCGTGGCACGGCGGCCGGCCGGCGGACTGGTGGGAACCGGGGAGCTGCAGGCGGCCTTTCTGAAGGCGGCGTACTACGACGAGGTGTGGCCGGAGCGGGCGGCCGCACTGGCCGCCTTCCTGGCGGGCGACCCGGAGCCGCTGGTCGAACTGGCCGCGCCCGACCCGGACACGGCCGCGGAGGACGAGAACGCCACGGCGGTGTACACGGCGGTGCTGTGCAACGACGCCGCCTGGCCGGCCGACTTCGCGGTCTGGGACCGCGACCACACGGAACTGGCACGGCGGGCGCCCTTCGAGACCTGGCCGAACGCCTGGCTCAACCTCCCGTGCGCCTACTGGCCGGTGACGGACCGGCAGCGACCGGTGGACGTGGGCGCGGGCGCAGCGGTGGGCGCAGCGGTGGGCACGGACCGCGGCGGGGCCGCCGGGACGTCCGGGGCCGGACCCGCCGGGCTGCCCCCGGTGCTGATCCTGGCCGCCGAACGGGACGCGGCCACCCCCTACGAGGGGGCACTGGAGCTGCAGCGGCGGCTGGGACCGGCCGCGGCGCTGGTGACGGAGGAGGGCGCCGGCGCCCACGGGGTGGCGGGCGGCCGCAACGCCTGTGTGGACCGCCATGTGGAGCGGTACCTGCTGACCGGGGAGACGGCGGGTCCGCGGTCCGGCTGTGCGCCGCATCCGGAGCCCGCACCGGTGTCGCTGGACGGCCGGGCGGCAGCGACCGTTCGGTCGCTGCCGCCTCCGGCGGTCTGAACTTCCGGGCGGGGGCTCCGGCTGCGTCGTTTCGGGGGTTGGGGCCTTGCCCCGGGCCTCCCGATCCACCGGAGCGGGCACGTGACGGCGTGCCCCTCCGGTCCTTCCCCCCGTGGGGAGGTATCAGGCGAGTCCGGCGACCAGGTCGGCGACGGACTTGCGGCGCCCGGTGAAGAAGGGGACCTCTTCACGGACGTGCATGCGGGCCTCCGAGGCGCGCAGGTGGCGCATCAGGTCGACGATGCGGTACAGCTCGTCGGCCTCGAAGGCGAGCAGCCACTCGTAGTCGCCCAGGGAGAAGGAGGCGACGGTGTTGGCGCGGACGTCGGGGAAGCCACGGGCCATTTTGCCGTGGTCGGCGAGCATCCGGCGGCGGTCCTCGTCGGGCAGCAGGTACCAGTCGTACGAGCGCACAAACGGGTAGACGCTGACGTAGTCGCGAGCGACCTCGTCGGCCAGGAAGGCCGGGATGTGGGACTTGTTGAACTCGGCGGGGCGGTGCAGCGCCATGTTCGACCAGACCGGCTCCAGCGCGCGACCGAGCTTGGTGCGGCGGAACAGGTTGTAGGCGGTCTGCAGCTCGTCCGAGGTCTCGGCGTGCCACCAGATCATGATGTCCGCGTCGGCGCGCAGGCCGGACACGTCATAGGTACCGCGGACGGTGATGTCCTTCGCGGCGAGCTGGTCGAAGAGCTCCTGCACCTCGTCGGCGTAGCCGGCGCGGTCCTCCGGGAGCACGTCCTTCAGCTTGAAGACGGACCACAGGGTGTAGCGAATGACCTCGTTGAGGTCCTTGGCCTTCTTCCCCGCGTTGGGGATCTTCTCTGGTGCAGTCATGTGCCTATTGTCCCTGCCCGGATCGGTGCTCCGTGCCGGGGGTGCCCAGTCCGCCGGCGGCGGCGTCCGTGACGGCCGCCAGCGCCTCCACCGCGGCGCGCGCGCTCGCGATGCAGGCGGGGATGCCGACGCCGTCGTAGAGGGCACCGCACACCGCGAGCCCCGGCACGGCGGCGACTGCGGTCCGGATCCGGGCGACCCGGTCCAGGTGCCCGACCGGGTACTGGGGCAGCCCGCCGTCCCAGCGGGTGACGGTGGCGGCGACCGGCCGGGCGGTCAGGCCCACCGCGTCACCGAGGTCGGCGAGTGCGGCGCCGACGAGCTCGGGGTCCTCGCGGTCCAGGTCCTTCTCGTCGCCGTGGCGGCCCACCGAGGCACGCAGCAGGAAGAGTTCGGGATCGGCGTTCCAGGCCCACTTGTTTCCGGAGAAGGTGGACGCCTTGACCGTACGGCCGTCCACGGGCGGCACCAGGAAGCCGCTGGACGCGCCCTCGGCGATCGGCGCGGGCAGCTCGGAGCGCCGTACGGCCAGGGTGACCAGGGCCATGGAGGCGTACTCCACCGCGTCGAGTTCGGCGGCGGCCGCGGGGGCGTACGGGGCGAGCAGCCGGGCGGCCGGGCCGGCCGGGGTCGCCAGGACCACGGCGTCGGCATCGGTGACCGCGCCGTCGGCAGTGGTGACCCGCCAGCCGTGGGCGGTACGGGTCAGCTCGCGCACCGGGGTGCCGGTGAGGATGCGGGCACCGGATGCCCGGCAGGCCTCGGCGACGGCGAGCGGGAGGCGCCCGATGCCGCCCTCGATGCCGGCGAAGACCGGGCCGGCCGCGGCGGCACCGATGGCGTGGGTCCGCTCGGCGGCGGCCCGCTGCACCGAGCGGACGCTCTCGGTGAGGGGGCGGTCGGCGCGCAGCGCGTCGTACAGGGCGGGAACGGCGGCGCGCATGGAGATCCGGTACGCGTCCCCGGCGTACACGCCGCCGAGCAGCGGCTCGACGAGCCGGTCGACGACCTCGCGGCCGAGGCGGGCGGCGACGTACTCACCGACGGCCACGTCGGCCGGGAGCGGGCCGTCCGTACCGGCCGGGTCGGTCCGTTCGGCCCGGGCGCGGGCCAGGCCCTCGGCGGACAGCACTCCGGAGGCGGCGAGCGGTTCGAGGTCGCCGGGGACCCCCATGAGGTGGCCGCCCGGCATGGGACGGAGCACGCCGCGGGTCCACAGCCTGGCGGTGGCGGTGGCCGGGGGCTGCAGGGCGTCGCCGAGGCCGACGGCACGGGCGAGGTCCAGGGCCTCGGGGCGGCGGGCGAGCAGGGACTCGGCGCCGAGGTCGACGGGGGCTCCGGCGAGCTCGGCGGTGTACAGCTTGCCGCCGAGGCGCGGGGAGGCCTCGAAGAGGGTCACCTGGGCGCCGGAGGCGAGCAGGCGGTGGGCGGCCGCGAGGCCGGCGATCCCGCCGCCGACCACGACGACGTGGGCGGGGACCGCCGGTCGTTCCGTACGCGCCCGGTCCGTACGCGTGTCCGCTTCGTGCATGGACACATCGTCGCAGACCGATCAACGAGGCCGGACCGTGACCGGTTCGGAACCGGTCCGGGACCGTGCGTGCGAAACCCGGCCGGGCCCCGGGCACGTCGAAGCGGCGAGATTCCGTCCGAGCCCGGGGGGCAACGAGCATGTCAGCGACGATCCGTCCAACCGATCCGTCCGGTCCGTCCGGCCTGTCTGGTCCGTCCCGCGCAGTCCTTGCGCGGCACAACCGCCCGGTGGTGGCCCTGGCGGCCCTCACGGCCGTCGGCGCCCTGGCCCTCACCGGCTGCGCGGCCGGCGACGAGAGCGCGGCTTCCAAGCCCGACCGGGGCTTCGCCGCGCAGCGGGAGGCGGCCGGGGCTCCCGCGCCCGCGTCGGACGCGAAGGCGGGCGGCGGGGCCGCGGCGCCGCAGAGCGCCCCGGGCAGCCCGGGCAGCCCCGCACAGGTGCGGCAGCACATCATCCGCACAGCCGCGCTCGGCATCGAGGCGAAGGACCCGCAGAAGACCCTCGCGGCGGCCCGTACGGCGGTCCAGGGCGCGGGCGGGTACGTCGGCAACGAGACCACGCAGCGGTCCGGGCACGGGGACGCGGAGCGGGAAGGGGGCGGCGAGGGGGTGATGACCTCGACGGTCACCCTCCGGGTGCCCGTGGACCGCTTCGACTCGGTCCTCGCCGCGCTGGAGGGCAGCGGGAAACTGCTGCACCGCAAGGTGGAGGCGCAGGACGTGACCGAGCGGGTGGTCGACGTCGAGAGCCGGGTCAAGTCGCAGCAGGCGAGTGTGGCCCGGGTGCGGGAGATGATGGAGAAGGCCACCGCCATCGGTGATCTCGTCACGCTGGAAGGCGAACTGAACAAGCGTCAGACCGAGCTGGAGGCGCTGCTCGCCCAGCAGAACTCGCTGAAGGACCAGACCTCGCTGGGCACCATCACGCTGGAGGTGACCGCGGCGGACACGGACGGCAAGGAGGGCAAGGACGGCAAGGACACAGACGGCCCGGCGTTCCTGGACGCGCTGGAGGGCGGCTGGGGGGTGTTCCTCGCCGTGCTGAAGTGGATCACGCTGGCGGTGGGGGCCCTGCTGCCGTTCGCCCTGGCGGGCGGGGTGCTGCTGGCCCTGTGGCGGGTGTACCGCCGGTTCCGCCCGGCGCGGGACCGGTCCGGGGCCCGGGCCGGGTGGCCGGCGGGCGGCCTGGTGCCGCACCCCGCGACGCCCGCGGCAGCCGCGGAGCGGTCCGCCGCCCCGGCTCCCGCCGCACAGCCCGCCGCCGCCTCCGACCCGGCGCCCGCCACTCCGTCCGCCACTCCGCCCGCCGACACCGAATGAGGTGATCCGAACGCCCCTTCCCGCATAGCGTGTTCCGCGGACGGCGCGCGGGACATCGCGCAGCGGACACGGCGGAGGGCGGCAGGGGCATGGCGGCGGAACGACTGGTCGTGGTCGGCGGGGACGCGGCGGGCATGTCCGCCGCGTCCCAGGCCCGCCGCCTCAAGGGGCCGGACGAGCTGGAGATCGTGGCCTTCGAGCGGTCCCGTTTCACCTCGTACTCCGCGTGCGGGATCCCGTACTGGATCGGCGGGCTGGTCAGGGACCGGGACGCCCTGGTCGCCCGTACGCCCGAGGAACACCGGGCCCGCGGGATCGACCTGCGGACACGGACCGAGGTCCTGGAGCTCGACCTGGCCGGGCAGCGGGTCCGCGCCCGCGACCTCGACTCCGGCGCCGAGTCCTGGACCGGCTGGGACCGGCTCGTCCTGGCTACCGGCGCCCGGCCGGTGCGGCCCCGGCTGCCGGGCATCGGCGCGGCCGGGGTGTACGGCGTCCAGACGCTGGAGGACGGACAGCGGCTCCTGGAGGCCCTGGAGCGGACCCCGGGCCGCCGGGCAGTGGTGGTGGGCGCCGGGTACATCGGGGTGGAGATGGCGGAGGCGCTGGTGAACCGGGGCTACCGGGTCACCGTGCTGCACCGGGGCGAGCAGCCCATGGCCACGCTCGACCCGGACATGGGCGCGCTGGTGCACCGCGCGATGAACGGAATGGGCATCCGTACGGTCGCCCGGGCCGAGGTCACCGGGATCCGCACGGACGAGGACGGCCGGGCCCGCGCGGTGGTCACCGCCGACGGCACGGAGTACGGGGCCGACGTCGTGGTGCTCGGCATCGGCGTGGAACCGCGCACCGGCCTGGCCCGGGCGGCGGGCCTGCCGCTCGGCGACTCGGGCGGCATCCTGACGGACCTGTCGATGCGGGTCCGCGGCCACGGGAACGTGTGGGCGGGCGGGGACTGCGTGGAGGTCCTCGACCTGGTGTCGGGCCGGACCCGGCACATCCCGCTGGGCACCCACGCCAACAAGCACGGCCAGGTGATCGGGTCGGGCGCGGGCGGCGGCTACGCCACCTTCCCGGGCGTGGTCGGCACGGCGGTCAGCAAGGTCTGCTCGCTGGAGATCGCCCGCACCGGGCTGCGCGAGAAGGACGCCTCGGCGGCCGGCCTGCGCTTCGTCACGGCCACCGTCCGCTCGACGAACACGGCGGGGTACTACCCGGGCGCGCAGGAGATGACGGTGAAGATGCTGGCGGAACGGCGTACCGGCCGGCTGCTCGGCGTGCAGATCGTGGGCGGGGCCGGCTCCGCCAAGCGCGTGGACGTCGCCGCCGTCGCCCTGACCGCGGGCATGACCGTGGAGCAGGTCGTCTCGCTCGACCTGGGCTACGCCCCGCCGTTCTCCCCTGTCTGGGACCCGGTCCTGGTGGCGGCCCGCAAGGCGGTCGCCGCGGTGCGCGCCGCGGGGATGTGACGGCGGTCCGCGGACGGCACGGGGCAGGGGCGGGGGCAGGGCAGGGCAGGGCAGGGCAGGGCAGGGCAGGGCAGGCGATTGTGCCGTACCGGGCGGCCCGGGTCATGTCACGAGATCCCGGGGCATGACCCGGCCCCCACGGCCGGGCCCAATGGGTGCAGACCGGACGGACCAGCCGTCCGGCGACCCGAAGGAGGACAGCCATGGCTGCCCTGACCCCCCTGCGCAAGCTGGCCCTGGTGGCCGTGTCCACCGTCGCCGCCGTGCTCGGCGCCGGATCGGCCTACGCCGCGTCGAGCGCGGCTCCACTGGCATCGGACCCGTCCGGAGCCAGCATCGAGCGACAGGGCTCGATGAGGACCATGCTCGGAGCGAACCAGCAGGACCGCTTCAGTACCTACTACTACCCGTTCCTCCAGGAGCGGTGACCCCGTGCTGACGCCCGGTACGACTCCCGGCCCCCTCGGGGCCGGGGGGTACGGCAACAGGCTCGCCTTCGAGCGGGACCGGCTCGGCTTCCTGCTGCACCAGCGGCAGTACGGCGACCTGGTCCGCTTCGACCAGGGGATGTACCTGGTGAACTCGCCGGACCTCGCGGAAGAGGTGTTCAAGCACACCAACACCGCCTACGTCATCACCCGCGACCTGCTGGGCGACGAGGTCGACGGCGGCAGCGCCTCGGCCGACCTGGCCCGGTGGATGCGCGCGCGCAGCCTGGCGGGCCACGGCCTGAACCGCAGCAGCGTGCGCGCCGCCGAGGACCGCCTCGCGGCCACGGTGGCCCGGCACGCGGATTCCTGGCGGGCCCGGGGCGGCATCGACGCGGTCCCGGCACTGGAGGACCTCAGCGCGCACCTGATCTCCGAGTACTGCCTGGGGCCCGAGGTCGGCCGGGTACCCGAGCTGGTGGCCCGCCTCCAGGACGCCCGGCTGCCCGGTACCGTGCCGCTGCCCGCGTCCTGCCGCTTCCTGCGCCGCCGGCGCCTGCACCGCGCGGGTCGCGAGCTGGCCCGTGAGGTGTCCCGTCTGGTCGAGCGGCGCCGGACCCGGCAGGACGACTGCCCCGGAGTGCTCGCGGACCTCCTCCTGGCGGCCTGCGACGAGGGCGCGATCACGCACGAGGGCGCGGTCGGCATCGTCATGTCCGTGCTGTTCGCCGCCCACGAGACCACCGCCGCCGCGCTGGCCTGGCTCTTCCTCCTGCTGGACCGGCAGCCCGAGGTGTACGCGCGGATGCTGGCGGAGGTCGACGGGGAGCTGGCGGGCCGGCTGCCGACCGCCGCCGACCTGCCCCGCCTGGTGTTCACCGAGGCGGTGGTGAAGGAGACCCTCCGGCTCTATCCGCCGCTGTGGTTCCTGGAGCGGACCGTGGACCGGCCCACCGAGCTCGGCGGCCGGCTGCTGCACCCCGGGCAGCAGGTCTTCGTCAGCCCCTTCGTGCTGCACCGGGACCCGCGGCACTACGACCGGCCGACGGAGTTCCGCCCCGACCGCTGGATCGACCGCCCGGCCGGGGCACCGCTGCCCAAGTACGCGTTCATGCCGTTCGGCGGCGGGCAGCGGATCTGCCTGGGCGCCCACTTCGGCACGGTCGCGATGGTCGTCGCCACCGCGACCGTCGTGGGCCGCCACCGGCTCCGCCTGGCGGTGGGCTCCGCGCCCGCGTTCGGCACGGACAGCAGCGTCCTGCAGCCCCGGGGCCTCAGGCTCGACGTCGGCGCCCGCGAGCAGGTGCCCTGCTCCGCCGCCGCGGGACCGCGGCCCCTGGGACGGTGATAGCCCCGGGTCCCGCCGGTCCCGTTGGGGCCGGGCTCAGCGCGCGGTCTTGGTGTGGACGTAGTCCACCAGGCGGGTCAGCGCCTCCGGGTCGGTCGTCGGGAGGACGCCGTGGCCCAGGTTGAACACGTGCCCCTCCAGGCCCGACGCCGCGGCGAGCACCTCGTCGGTCTTCGCCTCGACCGCCTCGGGCGTGGAGAAGAGGACCGCCGGGTCCAGGTTGCCCTGGAGGGCCTTGCCGGGGCCGACCCGGCGGGCCGCCTCGTCCAGCGGGATCCGCCAGTCGACGCCGACCACGTCGGCACCGGCCTCGCCCATCAGGCCGAGCAGCTCACCGGTGCCCACGCCGAAGTGGATGCGCGGGATGCCGTAGGAGGCGACCGAGTCGAAGACCTTCGAGGAGGCAGGCATGACCGAGCGGCGGTAGTCGGCCGGAGCCAGCGCGCCGACCCAGGAGTCGAAGAGCTGGACCGCGGAGACGCCGGCCTCGATCTGGACCTTGAGGAAGGCGGAGGTGATCTCCGCCAGCCGGTCCAGCAGGTCCGCCCACAGCTGCGGGTCGCCGTACATGAGCGCCTTGGTGTGCTCGTGGTTGCGCGACGGGCCGCCCTCGACCAGGTAGCTCGCGAGGGTGAAAGGAGCGCCCGCGAAGCCGATCAACGGGGTGGCGCCGAGTTCACCCGTGAGCATGCCGATCGCCTCGGTGATGTACGGGACGTCGTCCGGCGTCAGGTCGCGCAGCTGGGCGAGGTCCTCACGGCGGCGGATCGGCTGGGCCACGACCGGGCCGATGCCCGGCTTGATGTCCAGGTCGATGCCGATCGCCTTCAGCGGCACCACGATGTCGCTGAAGAAGATCGCCGCGTCGACCTTGTGCCGCCGCACCGGCTGCAGCGTGATCTCGGTGACCAGATCGGGCCGCATGCAGGACTCCAGCATCGCGGTGCCCTCGCGGACCTTCCGGTATTCGGGGAGGGAGCGCCCGGCCTGCCGCATGAACCACACCGGGGTGTGCGGCACCGGCTCGCGCCGGCACGCCTTGAGGAAGGCGGAATCGTAGGTCTGACGCGGCTGGCCCGTGGGGCGGTCGTTGGCACTCACGACCCAAATCTTCGCACGTATGACGAACTGGCCCCTCCGGGCCGGGTGTCCCTGCGGTGAACGGACCCTCCTTCCGCCTAGTCTTCCCCGCATGGCTGCGGCTCAGGGACGATTTTCAGATGGCGCTGACGGTATGGACAGCGCGAAGGAGGCCTCCGTCCCACTCCCGTTCAGACGGGCGGTCGGCGGCTTGCAGAAGGCTCGGCTGCGGCCGGGGATCGAGATCGAGGCCACCAGACCGCCGCAGAGACTCGCCCCGTACGCGTACGCGCTGGAGGCCGCGGTCGTCGAGGGCGAGGAGGACCTGGCCGACGGGCGGCTGATCCTGCTGCACGATCCCGCCGGGCATGAGGCGTGGCAGGGCGCGTTCCGGCTGGTCACGCTCGTACGGGCGGAGCTGGAGCCGGAGATGGCGGCCGACCCGCTGCTCCCGGAGGTGTGCTGGTCCTGGCTGACCGGCGCGCTGGAGGCACGCGGCCTGGGCTACGGGGAGGCGAGCGGAACGGTGACCATGGCGAGCTCGCACTCCTTCGGCGGGCTGTCCGCGCGGCGGCCGGCGACACAGATCGAGATCCGGGCGTCGTGGACCCCGCGGGAGGGGGTGGGCGGGGTGCCGGACACGGCGTCGCACCTTGCCGCGTGGTGCGAGCTGCTCTGTCAGGTCGCCGGCCTGGAACCCCTCCCCCCGTCCGACCCCGGCGTGGTCTCCCTCCCCCAACGCCGAGGCCCCCACCATCCGTAAGCCCCGTGGGGCAGGGCGGCCGTCGCCTCGGCCATGGCGGGCGGGGCGGCCGCACGCCGCCGCGCGGCCATGCCGCACCGCACCGCCGTGTGGGCAGGCGTGCCGCTCGCGCCGCCGTGTGGGCAGGCGTGCCGCTCGCGCCGCCGTGTGGGCAGGCGTGCCGCAGGGCGGCACGGGTGGGCACACGGCACACCGGCCCGCGCCGGACGCGCAGCGTGCGCCTGCACCCCGACCCCGCTCCGGGGTCGGCCCCCGTCCGGGCGGAGCTCCGCTCCAGGCGGCGCCGGGTCCGGCGGAGCCCCGCCCGGGCCGTGGGGCAGCGGCTGCGGCCGAGCCCGGCCATCGCTTCGGTGGGGCGGGAGCGCTGCCTGCTGGGCGGCGTTCCGGTGTGCCCACCCGTTCCGCCCTGCGGAACGCCTGCCCACACCTCAGCCGAGCCGCGCCCACGCATCGACGCAGCCGCGCCGCGGCGCGGCCGCTGAGCGGCCCCGATCGATCGCTCGTCCGAATTGCCCGAATTGTTACTCACCAAATCGTGATCATTTCCTAAAGCCGGCCGGGTGACGTGCCGAAGGAGTCAGTGACCATCCCCACGGAGCGCACCGGCTTCTTCCCCGAGCCGGCGCCGTCCCGCCACTCCCCCAGGAGGCCTGGTGTCCGTTCTTCTCGAGCAGCCCGCAAGCCTGGTCGCCTACCGCCCGAACAAGCCGACGGCCATGGTCGTCGTGGCCGACCCGCGCGTCCGTTCCACCGTGACCCGCCATCTGTGGGCCCTCGGAGTCCGTGACGTGATCGAGGCGTCGTCCATCGCGGAGGCCCGTCCCCGCATCGGCAGCCCGCGCGACATCTGCGTGGCCGACGTCCACCTGCCCGACGGTTCCGGTCTCACCCTGCTCTCCGAGACCCGCGCCGCGGGCTGGCCCAACGGCCTGGCCCTGTCCGCCGCCGACGACATCGGCGCCGTCCGCAACGCCCTCGCGGGCGGTGTGAAGGGTTACGTCGTCACCGGAACGCGGACCAACATCGGGCTGCCCAGCCGGCCCGGCGCCGCCCCCATCGGGTCGGCCGCCGCCCGGATGCACCGCCGCCCCCCGGGTGCCCCGAGCCACCCGGGCGGCTACCGGGAGCTCTCCGGCCGCGAGGTCGAGGTCCTGCGCCTCGTCGCGGAGGGCCAGTCCAACAAGGCCATCGGCGTCTCGATGGGCCTGTCCGCCCTGACCGTCAAGTCCCACCTGGCCCGGATCGCCCGCAAGCTGGGCACCGGGGACCGCGCCGGCATGGTGGCGGTCGCCCTCCGGACCGGGATCATCCACTGAGCCCGGCCCACGGCCCCCGGATAGCCGGTCCCCAGACGACCCGGACGAACGCCCGGGGAACACGGGGAAGCCGCCTCGCATACGGCCCGCGCCCGTCGACGGAACGTTCCGGCGACGGGCGCGCCGCATCCACGGATACCCTTGACCGGTGACCGACGCCCATGAGACCGCAGCAGACCTGCGCACCACCACCGGGGGCGGCCCCCCGGACGACGTCGTTGTTCCGTCCGATGGGCTGCCGATCCCGCTGCTCGAACCCCGCGACGGGATTCCGCCGGTGGTCGCCGACGAGGACGGCCTCGCCCGGGTGGTCGCGGCCTTCGCCGCCGGCACCGGGCCGGTGGCCGTGGACGCCGAGCGCGCCTCCGGATACCGGTACGGCCAGCGCGCCTACCTGGTCCAGCTCCGCCGGGAGGGGGCCGGCTCCGCGCTGATCGACCCCGTCGGCTGCCCGGACCTGTCCGCACTCGGCGAGGCCCTGTCCGGCACCGAATGGATCCTGCACGCGGCCACCCAGGACCTGCCGTGCCTCCGCGAAATAGGCATGGTCCCGACCTCGCTCTTCGACACCGAGCTGGCGGGCCGGCTGGCCGGCTTCCCCCGGGTGGGCCTGGGGGCGATGGTCGAGAGCGTGCTCGGCTACGCGCTGGAGAAGGGCCACTCGGCCGTCGACTGGTCGACCCGCCCGCTGCCCGAGCCGTGGCTGCGGTACGCCGCGCTGGACGTGGAGCTCCTGGTCGACCTGCGGGACGCGCTGGAGAAGGAACTGGACCGGCAGGGCAAGCTGGAATGGGCCCGGCAGGAGTTCGACGCCATCGCCTCGGCCCCGCCCGCCCCGCCCCGCAAGGACCCGTGGCGGCGTACGTCCGGCATGCACAAGGTGCGCCGCCGCCGCCAGATGGCCGTCGTACGGGAGCTGTGGGAGACCCGGGACCGGATCGCACAGCGGCGTGACGTGTCCCCGGGCAAGGTGCTGGGCGACGCGGCGATCGTCGAGGCCGCCCTGGCCCTCCCCTCGAACGCGCACGCGCTGTCCGCCCTGCCCGGCTTCGGCCAGCGGGTCAACCGGCGCGCGCTGGAGCAGTGGATGGCCGCGGTGGACCGGGCCCGGGCCCTGCCCGAGGCCGAGCTGCCGCAGCCCGGGGCGACCCCGTCGGGCCCGCCCCCGCCGCGTTCCTGGGCGGACAAGGACCCGGCCGCCGCGGCCCGCCTGTCAGCGGCCAGGACCGCGGTCACGGCCCTGGCCGAGCGGCTGAACCTGCCCCAGGAGAACCTGATCTCCCCCGACACCGTCCGCCGGCTGTGCTGGGAGCCCCCGATGCAGGTCTCTGCCGTGTCGGTGGCCCGGGCGCTGGCCGACCACGGCGCCCGGCCGTGGCAGGTCGAGCAGGTCACCGACGCGCTGGTGACCGCCCTGGCCGCCACGGCCTGATCCGGAACGCTCGCGTACGGCGGGGTCCTCAGTCCTCCAGCGGGGTGAGGACCCCGTCCTCGTCCCGGTGGTGGCTGCCGCTGGTCGTGCCCTCGACCTTGCCGTTCTTGAGCCAGTGCTCGGACATGGTGTGCAGCGTCTTGTGCACCCGCTCCCGGCTGGAACCGCACCACCGTGCCGCTGCGCAGGGTCCTCGGCGACAAGGTGCCCGTGTGCATCGTCTACGGGGAGCAGGACTCGATCGTCAACACCGCGCCGGACCTGGGCCTGCTGTACTTCTCGGTGCCCGAGCTCTACAAGGCCGTTCCCGGACCCAGGAAGCTGATGTTCCGCATCGCCTGCGCGGGACGGCAGGTGCCCTGCCTTGGCCCACGCGTCTTTGAGCCCCTTCTTGGTGCCCACCGACATGGGGAAGCCGAAGGACGCCTCCGGCTCGGACACGGGCAGCGTGACGGGCGCGCCGAACTCGGTCCCCTGCTTGCTCTGCCTGCCGTTCGGCGGTCGCCCGGGCTCCGCCAGGGCCGGCACAGCGGTGGGGCCGATGCCATTGACGTGACCGTGGCGAGCGGGCGGCCGACCCGATCGGGTAGCCGGGGGCGCGCCGATCGGAGGGGCGCGCGCACGCCCCGGCGGAGGGCGCAGAGTGTGACCTTCGCCGCTTGGGGGGCGGGGGGTGTGCACATCAGTTACCCGCAAGTAGCATGGCGGGTGAGCAAGCGCTCAGGAGACTGACGCGCGACGCCGCGCAGCAGTGCCATCCCGCACCTGGAGGAGAGCCATCGTGCCTCGTACCGTCAGGGACGTCGTCTTCGTCGACGGCGTCCGCACCCCGTTCGGCAAGGCGGGCCCGAAGGGCATCTACCACGAGACCCGCGCCGACGACCTCGTCGTGAAGGCGATCCGGGAGCTGCTGCGCCGCAACCCGGACCTCGACCCGAAGAAGATCGACGAGGTCGCGATCGCCGCCACCACGCAGATCGGTGACCAGGGTCTGACGCTGGGCCGCACGGCCGGCATCCTCGCGGGCCTGCCGCAGTCCGTTCCGGGCTACTCCATAGACCGGATGTGCGCCGGCGCGCTGACCGCCGTCACCGCGGTGGCCGGTTCCGTCGCCTTCGGCGCGTACGACGTCGCCGTCGCCGGCGGTGTCGAGCACATGGGCCGTCACCCGATGGGCGAGGGCGTGGACCCGAACCCGCGCTTCGTCTCCGAGAAGCTGGTCGACGAGTCCGCCCTGTTCATGGGCATGACCGCGGAGAACCTGCACGACCGCTACCCGACCATCACCAAGCAGCGCACCGACGAGTACGCCGTGCGCTCGCAGGAGAAGGCCGCCAAGGCGTACGCGGACAACAAGATCCAGCCCGACCTGGTGCCGATCTCCGTCCGCCGCACCAACCCGGACGCCGGCGAGACGGGCTGGGGCCTGGTCACCGCCGACGAGCCGATGCGCCCGGGCACCACCCTGGAGAACCTGACCGGTCTGAAGACGCCGTTCCGCGTCCACGGCCGCGTCACCGCCGGCAACGCCGCGGGCCTCAACGACGGTGCCACCGCCGCGCTGATCGCCTCCGAGGACTTCGCCCGCGAGAACGGCCTGCCGGTCAAGATGCGCCTGGTCTCCTACGCCTTCGCCGGCGTGGAGCCCGAGGTCATGGGTTACGGCCCGATCCCGGCCACCGAGAAGGCCCTCGCGCAGGCGGGTCTGTCCATCGAGGACATCGGCCTGTTCGAGATCAACGAGGCGTTCGCCGTCCAGGTCCTCGCGTTCCTGGAGCACTACGGCATCGCCGACGACGACGCCCGCGTCAACCAGTACGGCGGCGCGATCGCGTTCGGCCACCCGCTGGCCTCCTCCGGCGTCCGCCTGATGACGCAGCTGGCCCGTCAGTTCGAGGAGCAGCCGCACGTCCGCTACGGCCTGGTCACCATGTGCGTCGGCTTCGGCATGGGCGCCACGGTCATCTGGGAGAACCCGCACTTCGACACCAAGGGAGACTCCAAGTGAGCACCACCGCCGAGCTCCTGAAGGGCGCTGCCGAGCTGTTCCCGGACGAGGTCGTCACCCAGGCGCACGTCCGCCACCTCGACCTGCCGTTCGGCGCCGGGCGCTTCGCGCTCATCACGCTGGACAACGGCTTCGACCACACCAAGCCGACCACCTTCGGCCCGCAGTCCCTCGCCAACCTGAACGCGGCGATCGACCAGGTCGAGCAGGAGGCCATCGCCGGCACCATCGTCGGCGCGGGTCTGACCGGCAAGCCGTTCATCTTCGCGGTCGGCGCCGACCTCAAGGGCGTCGAGCTGCTGAAGAAGCACGACGAGGCCCTGGCCATCGGCAAGGGCGGCCACGACGTCTTCAAGCGTCTGTCCGCGCTGGCCGTCCCCACCTTCGCGTACTACAACGGCGCGGCGATGGGCGGCGGTGTCGAGGTCGGTCTGCACTGCACCTACCGCACCGTCTCCAAGGCCATCCCGGCCTTCTCGCTGCCCGAGGTCTTCCTCGGCCTGGTCCCCGGCTGGGGCGGCTGCGCCATCCTGCCGAACCTGATCGGCGCCGAGCGCGCGGTCTCGGTGATCATCGAGAACTCGCTCAACCAGAACCGCCAGCTCAAGGGCAAGCAGGTCTTCGAGCTCGGCATCGCCGACGCGATCTTCGAGGGCGCGGACTTCCTGGAGCAGTCGCTCCTGTGGACCGCTCGCGTCCTGACCGGCGAGACCGAGGTCGTCCGTGCGGAGATCGACCGCGGTGAGGGCTGGGACGCGGCCGTCGCCAAGGGCCGCTTCATCGCCGACTCCAAGGTGCACGGCGCGGCTCCGGCCGCCTACCGCGCGCTGGACATCATCGCCGCCGCCAAGGACGGTGACCTGCAGGCCGGCTTCGACGCCGAGGACGCCGCGCTCGCCGACCTCATCATGGGCGGCGAACTGCGCTCCGGCATCTACGCCTTCAACCTGGTCCAGAAGCGCGGCAAGCGCCCGGCCGGCGCCCCGGACAAGAACCTGGCGCGCCCGGTCACCAAGGTCGGCGTGGTCGGCGCGGGCCTGATGGCCTCGCAGCTGGCGCTGCTGTTCCTGCGCCGCCTGGAGGTGCCGGTGGTCCTCACCGACATCGACCAGGAGCGCGTGGACAAGGGCGTGGGCTACGTCCACGCCGAGATCGAGAAGCTGCTCGGCAAGGGCCGCATCAACCAGGACAAGGCCAACCGCCTCAAGGGCCTGGTCTCCGGTGTGCTGGACAAGGCCGAGGGCTTCGCGGACGCGGACTTCATCATCGAGGCCGTGTTCGAGGAGATGACGGTCAAGCAGAAGGTGTTCGCGGAGGTCGAGGCGGTCGCCCCCGCGCACGCGATCCTCGCCACCAACACCTCCTCGCTGTCGGTGTCGGAGATGGCCTCCAAGCTCCAGCACCCGGAGCGCGTGGTCGGCTTCCACTTCTTCAACCCGGTCGCGATCCTCCCGCTGCTGGAGATCGTCCGCGGCGAGCAGACCGACGACGCCTCGCTGGCCACGGCCTTCGGTGTCGCCAAGAAGCTGAAGAAGACCGCGGTCCTCACCAAGGACGCCCCGGCGTTCGTCGTGAACCGCATCCTCACCCGCTTCATGGGCGAGATCCAGAACGTCATCGACGAGGGCACCCCGGTGGTCACCGCCGAGAAGGCGATCGAGCCGCTCGGTCTGCCGATGTCCCCGCTGGTGCTGCTGGAGCTGGTCGGCCCGGCCATCGGCCTGCACGTCTCCGAGACCCTCAACCGCGCCTTCCCGGAGCGCTTCACGGTCTCCCCCAACCTGAAGGCGGTCGTCGAGGCCGGCAAGCGCGGCTTCTACGTCTACACGGCCGAGAACGGCTTCAAGCCCGAGCTCGACCCCGAGGTCGCCGCCCTCCTCAAGCAGGGCGACACCGTCCTCACCGAGGAGCAGGTGCGGGCCCGCGTCCTGGACGCGGTGGCGCAGGAGATCGGCCTGATGCTGGAGGAGGGTGTCGTGGCCGAGGCCCAGGACATCGACCTCTGCCTCATCACCGGTGCGGGCTGGCCCTTCCACCTGGGCGGCATCACCCCGTACCTGGACCGTGAGGGCGTCTCGGAGCGGGTGAACGGCAAGAAGTTCCTCGCCCCCGGCGTCGCGAGCGTCCCGGCGTAACGCGTCCCGCGCACACGGCGAAGCCCCTCCGCACTCGGTGCGGAGGGGCTTCGCCGCCGTGTGGCTCGCCGCCCTGTGGCTCGCCGTCGTGTGGTTCGCCGTGGCGGTCAGCGGCGGCCGAAGCGCTTGCCCTTGACCAGCCGTTCGGCGGCCGGCGAGTTCGGGTTGATCCGCAGCGCCTCCCGGCCGGCCTGCTGCCGCAGGTCCGCTCCGCGCTTGCCCATGCGGGCGGCCGTCTCGCCGATGCGCAGCCAGGTCAGGGCGCGGTCGCTGCCGGTCGCCTGGCGCACCGCCTTCTGCAGGTGCTCCTCGGCGACGTCCATCTCACCGGTGCGGATCCGCAGCTGGGCCATGCCGATGAGGACGTCGAAGTGCTCGCGTTCGGCCAGCAGTTTGGTGCCGACCTCCAGGGCGCCCTCGTCGTCGCCGTCCTCCAGGAGGGAGGCGAACGACTCCAGCGAGACCTCGTTGACCGGGACCTCGAACTGCATGCCCTGAGAGGGCACGGACCGCATCCGCCGGCCGGCGCGCATCTTCTTCGTGGGCGGACCGGGCAGCTCCAGCTTGTCCCGGGTCTTGTCGTTGAAGTGCATGGCCAGTTCGGGCCGGTCGTTCCACACCGGAACGCAGGACGCGATGTACTGCTCGGCGATCGGCCGGAGGAAGGCGTACCGCTTGGGCTGCATACAGAACCCGACGGTGGAGACGTACGACGAGAGCTCGCCCGTGACGTAGGCGGCGTCCCCGATCCGGTCCATGCCGCTGTTCGGCGCCTCGAGGTCCGGCAGCAGGGCGTGGGTGATGGTGACCGGGATGCGGTTGCTGTTCTCGTAGGGCCGCATCCGGCGGATGACCTCGAGGGCGCCGATCTGGCCGACCCCGATCCCGTACAGCGACCGGGCGGTGAACAGACCGGTCGAGAAACACCCGATGACGAAACGCGGCTTCAGGTACTCGAAGATGGTCTCGGCGAGCACCGGGGCGTCCAGGACCAGGAAGTCGACCCCGGCCTGGTGCGCGGCGAGGGTGAGGGTGTCGGCGAGGTTGGACGGCGCGCTCGGGTGCGGCTTGAAGATGACGGAGCGGAAGCCCATGCCGACCGCGGCCTCGAACATGCGCAGGTGGAGCTGCTCCTCCTCTTCCTCGGTGAGGATGTTGAGGGCGGAGAGGTACTGGCCGAGGAGGACGGCGGTGTCCTGGCCGCGCTGCAGCATGTGCGGGGGGATGGCCGCGTCCAGCAGCGGGCGGCACTCCCGGGTGAGTTCCGCCATCAGGCCGAGCACGGCCCGGGTGTCCACGGGCTGCGAGGGGATCCGGTACTCCGTCAGGAGCATGGGGACCAGGCGCGGGATGAGGTCGAGGTAGAGGACCCGGGAAGTCCGGGCGTGGATGTCCCTGTGCAGGTCGTTGCGGGTGGGGCCGTAGGTCATCACGCCGTCGGCGTAGACGGTGACGATGGCGTCCGAGAAGATCTGGACGAGCGTCTGGGCCGGCTTGACCTGGATGGACTCCACGATGAGTTCGAGCGGTCCGGCCGGGATCCCGATCTTCTGGGCCATGATGGACCGCCACAGGACCAGGTCCTCGCCCCGCGGACCCCACATCGAGGGGTGGTAGGGGGCGATGAGCTCGTTCCAGTACACGATCCGGCTGAACCGGGAGACCACGGACTGGGCACCGTGCATGCGGTGGAGCGGGGTGGCGACCTCCGGGATGTCCACGTTGTTGCACACGAGCAGGATCCGCTCGCGCCCGGGCGGGCCGAACTGTCCGGCGTCGATGGCGGCGGCCACCGTCATCGCGCCGTACAGGGTGGAAGCGGCGAAAATCTGGGTCATTACGCGGCCACGCCCAGGACCGAGGACAGCAGCGATCGAATCATCTTCACCCGTCGGGCATCCATTCCGGCCAGCGTGCCCTCCAGGATGTCCTGCGGGACTTCCACGAGGGCGCGGGCACTGCGTTCCATCAGCAGCGTGCGCGTGTACTCGTCATATGTGTCCGCCCGGTCGAGGTGGATACAGGTCATCGCGAGGAGGGTCCGCATCGCCTTGAACGAGAGTTCGTATCCCCGCGGATGGTTTGCGATCTCCTGGAACACCTTCTGATAGCAGACGATGAAATCGAGCTGCCGTTCGTCGGGGATCTTCGTGAGCGAACCCGCGACGTCGCGGCGGTAGAAGATGCCGTGCAGATCGACCACGCCGAAGGAACGCGCCCGCAGGTGCAGACGCCACATCCAGTGGCGGTCCTCGGCGGTGCGGAGGGTCTCGTCGAAGAAGAGGCCGTCGAACGACAACAGCCGCTCACGGTCGTAGATTCCGGCCCAGACCAGCGGATAGTCGACGATGGACGACGCGTCGACCGGAAGGATGTAGTCGGCGGGGTCGAGCTGCATCGCCCGGGGGGACACCGGGCACTTGGCTATCTCGCGCTTCCTGCCGAACACCTTGACGTGCCCGGTGCGCAGGAAGTCGACCCCGGACTGGCCCATCCAGCCGACCAACTGGGCGAGATATCCCGGGCCGTACCAGTCGTCACCGTCGAGAAACGTGACGTAGCGCCCGCGGGCGACCGAAAGACCCCTGTTGCGGGTGGCTGAGATACCCATGTTGTGGGGGTTCGGGACCAGGATCGCACCCGGAATGGACGGCACCATCTGCTGGATGATTTCGAGAGTCCCATCGGTGGAGCAGTCGTCCACGATAATGAACTCGAAATCTTCTCTCGCATTCAGCGCCAGAGACTTAAGTGTCGTCCGACAGTAGTCGCGGACATTGCACATGGGAACAATCACCGACAACGTAACCATCAGTAACACTCACCTACTTCCATTCACAGATGCACCCCCGTGGACTGTGCCGGCGCGGGCGCCACGCACACGTCAAGCCTACGTACGCGTAAGCCTGCCGGACATCATGTCAGAACCCGCGCAACCCCCTCCGAATGACCGCGGTGTGACGTACAACTCCTCACCAAGATCCAGGCGATTCCGGGGCTGGTAAAGGTCGGGCAAGGATGTAGAGTGATCCGGACTGCGGGGCAATCCGGTCCAGACCACGGCGCAGATGCGCGCCAACCGGAGGGGCAGTTGGGGGCGGATCGACCGGTTTCGCACACAATGCGCCATTTGAAGCCCTTCGTCCGCTTTTCCACAACGAGCCAGGAGTCCCAGTGCGCATCCACGTGCTCGCCGACTCCGACACCCGCTGGAAATGGGGAGCCGGCCTCGCCATCGGCATGGACCCGGGCGGCCAGGTGCACGCCCACATGCTCCGCGGGCGCTCCACGCCCACCGCGCGCCAGCTCGCCGAGGTGGGGATCACACCCGCCTCCATCTCCGAGTCCACCCTTCCCGAGTTCGCCATGGACCCCGTCCTGGACGACGCGGACGTGATCATTCTCGGCACCGTAGGCGGAGCGACCCATGCCGCTTTGCATGCGCTTGCCTACCGGTTCGAGGGGCAGTGGAACCGCCCCATTCTGATGACCGGTTATGTCGGCGTGGTCTACGAGAAGGTGACCGACGGACTTCTGCTGCGCGGTGGCGCCGATATCGTCCTCGCCAACAGCCCGTTCGACGGGCGCCGGTTCCGCGAGATCTACGAGCCCCTCGGAATTCCCGGTGAGACCGTCGTGCAGACCGCTCTGCCGTTCCTCGACCACCGGCCGTACGACATGAACCGGACCAATGCCCAGCACGCCTACACGGTGTGTTTCGCGGTGCAGCCCTCGGTGCCCGGTGATCGAAAAGGCCGTACGTACATGCTGCGCCGCGCCATTGAGCACGCACGGCTGCGTCCGGGGCGCGATGTCCTCATCAAACTGCGCAGCAAGCCGGGTGAGGCGACCACCCACGTGGAAACGCACCACTACCAGGTACTGGCCGAACAGATGGAAGAGCCGCTGCCGCCCAACTTGCATTTCGTCTACGGCAACATGTCGGACACGCTGGACCGCACCGACCTTCTGGTGACGGTGAGTTCGACGGCCGCCCTGGAATCGATGCACCGCGGAATGCCCACGGCCATTCTGAGTGACCTCGGTGTCCGCGAGATCCACGGGAACCACTATTTCGTGGGATCCGGCTGCGTCACCGACTGGACCGCCATCGACGAGGGCGCCGCACCGATGGCACACGAATCCTGGACGCACGACCAGGGAATCCGCGCCCACGATCCCTTCGGCGCGATCCGGGCCCGCATCGGCGAGCTGAAGAGCCGGCCGCTGCCGCCCGTCACCCCGTACTACACGGCGGACAGCGCGCCGGATTACGTCGGTTCACTGCTGAGCCGGCGCGGGCTGAACCTCGACGGTTCCCCGGGACAGCTGCCGGGCGCCCGCTCCAGCAGCGCGATGAAGCGCACCTCACGGCGGGTCATGAAGGGCGCGTACCAGTTCGGCGTCCAACGGGTGGCCCCGAAGATCCAGCAGTGGGGCGGCGTGTAACCCTTGCCCGAGCCCCTTCGCTCCGTCCTTCACCCTTCCCTGGAGAACTCTGTGAACACGGCCGCCCGGCAGGCCTCGTCCGCCGTCACCGCTGTCATCCCCGCCCGCGGCGGGTCCAAGGGCATCCCCGGCAAGAACATCACGCCGATCGGTGGTGTCCCGCTGGTCGCCCGCGCCGTCCGGGCCTGCCTGGCCGCCGAGCACGTCACCCGCACCGTGGTGTCCACCGACGACCCCGCCATCGCCGCCGTGGCCATCGCCGCCGGCGCCGAGGTGGTCGAGCGTCCGGCCGAGCTCGCCGCCGACCAGTCCTCCAGCGAATCGGCCCTGCTGCACGCCCTGGACACCCTGGAGGAGCGCCACGGCGAGCCCGTCGGGGTCCTCGTCTTCGTGCAGTGCACCAGCCCGTTCATCACCACTCGGGAAGTGGACGAGACGGTCCTGGCCATCACCCGTGACGGCGCCGACTCCGCCTTCACCGCGGTGCCGTTCCACGGCTTCGTCTGGCGTACCTCCCCCGACGGCGCGCCCGCCGGGCACAGCGCCGACGGCGTCAACCACGACAAGGCCTTCCGCCAGCGCCGCCAGGACCGGCACCCCGAATACCTGGAGACCGGCACCGTCTACGCGATGCGCGTAGACGGCTTCCGCGAGCACGGGCACCGCTTCTTCGGCCGCACCCAGCTGGTCCCCACCGCGCCCGAGCGCGCCATCGAGCTCGACGAGCCCGGCGACCTGGACCGCGCCCGGGCCCTGGCCCCGCTGCTGGACGCCGCCGACCTCCCGGGCCGCGCCGACATCGACGCCGTGGTGCTGGACTTCGACGGCACCCAGACCGACGACCGCGTCTGGATCGACGAGACCGGCCGCGAGATGGTCGCCGCGCACCGCGGCGACGGCATGGGCATCGCCCGGCTCCGCAAGGCCGGCATCCCCGTCTTCATCCTGTCCAGCGAGCGGAACCCGGTCGTCGCCGCCCGGGCGCGCAAGCTCGGCGTCGAGGTCGTCCACGGCGTGGAGACCAAGGACGTCGAACTCGCCAAGTGGTACGGCGACGCCGGGATCGACCCGCAGCGCATCCTCTACGTCGGCAACGACGTCAACGACCTCCCCTGTTTCGAGCTCGTCGGCTGGCCCGTCGCGGTGGGCGATGCCCATCGCGGGGTCCGCGAACGCGCTCGTTCTGTCACGTCGGCCCACGGAGGGCACGGCGCCGTGCGAGAAATCGCCGAATGGATCCTTGGAAAGGAACTCTGAACAGTGGTGCACAGCAACCGCATCCGCCAGGTCGGCAACAAGCAGGTGGGCCCGGGGCTGCCCACCTACGTGATCGGTGAGATCGGCATCAACCACAACGGCGACCTGGCCAACGCCATCGCCCTCATAGACGCGGCCGCCGAGGCGGGCTGCGACGCGGTCAAGTTCCAGAAGCGCACCCCGGAGATCTGCACTCCGCGCGACCAGTGGGACATCGAGCGGGACACCCCCTGGGGCCGCATGACCTACATCGACTACCGCCACCGCGTGGAGTTCGGCGAGGACGAGTACCGCGCCATCGACGAGCACTGCAAGAAGCGCGGCATCGACTGGTTCGCCTCCCCGTGGGACACCGAGGCCGTCCTCTTCCTCGAGAAGTTCGACGTCCCCTGCCACAAGGTCGCCTCCGCGTCCCTGACCGACGACGAGCTGCTGATCGCCCTGCGCGCGACCGGCAAGCCCGTCATCCTGTCCACCGGCATGTCCACCCCGGAGCAGATCCGCCACGCGGTCGAGGTGCTGGGCAGCGAGAACACCATCCTGCTGCACGCCACGTCCACCTACCCGGCCGTGACCGGCGAGCTGAACCTGCGCGTCATCCACGCGCTGGAGGCCGCGTACCCGAACGTGCCGATCGGCTACTCCGGCCACGAGATCGGCCTGCAGACGACCGTCGCCGCCGTCGCCATGGGCGCCTGCGTCGTCGAGCGCCACATCACCCTGGACCGTGCCATGTGGGGCTCGGACCAGGCCGCTTCCGTCGAGCCGGGCGGTCTGCAGCGCCTGGTCCGTGACATCCGTGTCATCGAGGAGGCCAAGGGCGACGGCGTCAAGAAGGTCTACGAGTCCGAGCTCGGCCCGATGAAGAAGCTGCGCCGCGTCCAGGGTGTCGTCGCCGCGGCCGCGGGAGAATGACGACCCGTCGATGACCGAGACCCTCGCCCTGGTGGAGAGCCCTGCTCAACTGCTGAACGTTCTGGAGTGGGCACATGTCCACCCGGGCGAGGCGTCCTCTCTCAGCATCGCCATCCTGCAGCCGACGGACCGTCACTCCCGTGAACAGGTCCGCCGTCTCTGCAAGTTCGCGTCCCAGGCCAAGCTGGTCTGGCGGCGCTACGAGGTGCGGTCCGGCTCGGTGAGCCGGGCCCGCACCCTGCTCCGCCTGGGCCGGTCCGTGTCCAACGCCGGCCGGCTCGTGATCGGCGACCTGTTCTCCCGGACCGTCCAGGCGCTGCTTCCCTTCTCCAAGGCCCACGAGGTGGTCGTCGTCGACGACGGCACCGCCACCACCGAGCTGGTCACCCTGCTGACGCAGGGCCGGCAGCTGAGCCGCTGGCACACCGGCGACACGTCCAGGAAGGGCGACGGCAAGGGCAGTTCGGTCAGCCGCTGGCTGGCCCGGGACACCCTGGAGCGGTTCACGCTGTTCACCTGCATGCCGGTGGCCCCGCCGCCGGGCGCCGTGGTGGTCCCCAACGAATACCGGTGGATCCGGGACACCTTCGGCCCGGTGCGGGTCCTCGGCGGCGCCGACCTGGCCGGCACCTCGCTGGTCGAGACCGGCATCATCGACCAGGAGCACTACCTGGAGGCGATCACCTGGATCGCCCGGTCCCGCGGCGCCTGGCGCTATCTCGCGCACCGCCGCGAAAGCCCGGAGAAGCTGCGGGAGATCGCCGAGGCGACCGGCATGGAGATCGTCCACCCCGAGCTGCCCATGGAGGTCATGGCCCGGGTGGAGCCCATCGGGCACACCGTGCTGACCTTCGCCTCCACCATCGCGTACACGCTCCCGATCGTGCTGCTGGGCTCCCCGGTGCGGGTGGAGCTCTGCGAGATCGACGACGCCTGGATCACCGAGGGCACGGCGGCCCGTTCGGTGGACTTCCTGCGCAAGATCTCCTCGCTGGCGGTGGCCCGGCACGGGCTGTCGAAGATCCCGCCGCAGTCGCGCGGCCCGCGTCCCCCGCTGTCGCTGCCCGGAACGCAGCAGCACGGGCTGCCCGGCATTCCGGGCCAGCACGGCGCGTACGGCTCCCACGAGGCCTTCTGAGCGGCCCCCGGGGCTCCGGGAATCCCCCGGAGCGCGACCCCGCGCCCCCGCGGCTCTGCGGCCCTGCAGCCCGTCCGGGGTCTCCTCAGAAATGCATCCAACGGCCCAGCGACAGGCCCATGTTGTCCTTCTGGCGGGTCACCATCAGCTCACCGGCGGAGCTGATGCAGGCGATCACGATCCGGCCCTGGGCATCGACCGTGAGGCCGGGCGTGCCCACCGACGCCTCGCCGGTCTCGGTCCACCACAGCCCCGCCGCCTCGTTCTCGGTCGGGTACGCGGCCAGCGCGGTGCGGCCGCCGGCGCCCCGGAAGGCGAGGATGGTGCAGTCGTAGCCGTCGACGAAGGCCCTGGTGCCGGCGACGGCGCCGTGGGCGGGACCGCCGCCGAGCGCCATCACGCCGACTCCGGCGCGGTAGGCGATGACACCGCTGCCGTCGACCGCGTGCCAGTACCAGGTGACCCGGTCCTGTGCGGTCTCCACGGCGCCGACAGAGCCGGGCTGCCCCAGGAAGGGCAGGTCCTCGGCCTTGGCCGCCGGGCCCTTGCCCGGCTCGGACTGGGCCCAGAGGCTGACCCGCTTCTCGGCGGGCGCCAGGAGCTGGACCCGGCCGCCGAAGGTCGCGAAGGCGCCGGCACCGTCAAGCGTGCCGCTGCCCTTGATGTCGGCCCACTTGCTCCACTTGCCCTTGTTGTCCTGGTGGCGGGAGTGGACGCCCTTGCCGAAGTTCCGTACGAACACGTGCAGTCCGCCATTGGCGTCGACGGCCGCGGTCGGGATGCCCGCGGTGCGGGCCATGTCCTCGTTCTGGTAGAGACTGCCCAACGAGGCCCAGGGGCCCAGCGGTCGGCCCGTCTGGTACTGCAGGGCGTGGTGGAAGGTGATCCGCTCCGCGCCGTTCACCACCTCGCGCCGGCGGCCCACGAAGTGGACGTAGCCGTCCTGCCCTTGGGCCAGGCAGAGGTGGGTCAGGTCGGCCACCGGGAAGAACTCGGGGCCGGTCCACTCGGGCCCGCCGGGAGTCTGCTCGGTCCAGCGCAGCAGTCCGCCCTGGGCGACCGCGTACGCGCTCAGCCGGCCGTCCTTGCCGGTCACGAGCCAGGATCCGCCGACCGGGCCCAGGGCAGCAGGACCGTGGCCGTAGGCGTCATACGCCTCGACCGGTGCGGAAGCGCGGGTCGACTGCTTGGAGGACCTGCGCGCGGATCGCGTAGCCATGAACCGAAAGCAGCCTTCCCGGAACCATCATTCGAACGAAGTGAGCATACCCCGACGCCCAACCCGCTCAAGAGTGCGCTTATGTTATAGGCCGCGTGACTTCTCTCATCAGTTCGGAAGTCTCATCAGTGCGGAAGGGCCGGTCCCACGGGAATGACTGCTGACACTCAAGACAGGACGACGACTCCGCCGACGGGCGGCCGCGCCGCCCGGCGCCGGAGTGCCACCCGCACGCGGACCCGGGGACAGAAGATCCGCCGGGCCCTGCTGTGGACCCTGGCCGTCGTGCTGGTCGCCCTCGGCGCCGGCGGCTGGTGGATGTACAGCCACCTCAACGGCAACATCGAAAGCGTGGACCTCGACAAGGCAATCGGCGACAACCGCCCGCAGAAGGTGGTGGAGGGCGCCCAGAACGTCCTCGTCATCGGCTCGGACTCGCGCGCCGGGGAGAACTCCGACCTCGACGGCGGCAGCTCGGTGGCGGGCGCCCGTTCGGACACCACGCTGCTGATCCACATACCCGCGGGCCGGTCCAAGGCCACCGCGGTCAGCATCCCCCGCGACACCCTGATCACCCGGCCCGACTGCAAGGACGAGAAGGGCAAGACCATCCCGGGCCAGAAGCGGGCCATGATGAACAGCGTCTACGCCCTGGCCGGCCCGGCCTGTGTGGTGAACACGGTGGAGCAGATGTCCGGGGTCCGCGTGGACCACTTCGTCGAGGTGGACTTCGCCGGCTTCAAGAACCTGGTCGACGCCCTCGGCGGGGTGACGGTCAAGCTGGACAAGCCCATCAACGGTTCCAAGGGCGGCATCAAGCTGGACGCCGGCGAGCACCGCCTGGACGGCACCCAGTCCCTGAAGTTCGTCCGCACCCGCAAGGGTTACGCCGACGGCAGCGACCTCGGCCGCATCGGTCTGCAGCAGAAGTTCATGACCGCGATGCTCTCCGAGATCAAGAAGCAGGACGCCCTGGGCAACCCGGCCCGGCTCTACAAGCTGGCCGACGCCGGCACCAAGTCGCTGACCACCGACTCCGAACTGGCCTCGCTCACCAAGCTCTCCGACTTCGCGAAGAGCATGAAGGGCGTCGACCCGGAGACGATGGAGACCATCATGCTCCCGGTGGCCTACGACAAGATCGACCCGAACCGGGTGATCGCGGCCGAGCCGAACGCCACCCAGCTCTGGGAGGCCGTGCGCAACGACCAGACGATCCCGGCCGCGGCGAAGAAGTCGCCCGCGAAGGCGGGCTGACCGCCCGTACGGACCACGAGCGCCGGGCGGCCGGACCCTCTTCCACGGGGTCCGGCCGCCCGGCGCTTTTCCGTGCCGAACGCCCGGTACGGGTGGCTGGGGGCTAGACCTTCGGCAGTCCCGCCTCGGATCGCTCCAGGCCCTTGCCGAGCCGGCTGTGACTGCGGCCGTAGGCGAAGTAGACGACGATGCCGATCAGCATCCAGATGGCGAACCGGAGCCAGGTGTCGGCCGGCAGATTGAGCATCAGCCACAGGGAGGCCGCCATCGACAGGATCGGGATCACCGGTACCCACGGGGTGCGGAAGGAACGGTGCAGGTCCGGGCGGGTCTTGCGGAGGATGATCACGCCGAGTGCGACGACCACGAAGGCGAACAGGGTGCCGATGTTGACCAGTTCCGCCAGCTTCTCCAGGCTGGTGAAGCCGGCGAGGAAGGCGATGGCCACGCCGAGCAGGATGGTGGCCCGGTAGGGGGTCCGGTACTTCGGGTGGGTGACGGAGAAGACGCGCGGGAGCAGTCCGTCACGGCTCATCGCGAAGAACACCCGGGTCTGGCCGAGCAGCAGGATCATGGAGACCGTGATCAGGCCCACGGCGGCGCCCAGGCTGATGGCGCCGGAGAAGAACGGCTGGTTCACGGATTTGAAGGCCTCGGCGAGCGGGGCGGTGGGCGACATCTGCGTGTAGTGCTGCATGCCGGTGACCACCAGGGTCACGGCGACGTACAGCACGGTGCAGATGAGCAGCGAGCCGAGGATGCCGCGCGGCATGTCCCGCTGCGGGTTCTTGGTCTCCTCGGCGGCCGTGGCGACCACGTCGAAGCCGATGAAGGCGAAGAACACCAGCGCGGCCGCGGTGAAGATGCCCATCACGCCGAAGTTGGTGGGCTCGTACCCGAACATCAGCTGGACCAGCGGTGCGTGCCAGCCGCTGACGGCCTCCTCCTGCGGCTTGGCGGGCGGGATGAACGGCGAGTAGTTGTCGGCCTTGATGAAGAACAGGCCGGCGACGATGACGAGCAGCACCACGGTGACCTTGATGGCGACCACGACCGCGGTGATCCGCGCGGACAGCTTCGTGCCGACGACCAGGACCGCCGTCAGCGCCAGGACCAGCAGGAAGGCCAGCAGGTCGAAGCTGCCTCCCGCGTCGGGCCCGGAGACCGCAGTCGGCATGTCCCAGCCGAGATTGGTGTGCATGAGGTGGCGTACGTACCCCGACCAGCCGACCGCGACCACGGCGGTACCGAGGGCGAATTCCAGCACCAGGTCCCAGCCGATGATCCAGGCGGGCAACTCACCGATCGAGGCGTAGCTGAAGGTGTACGCCGAACCGGCCACCGGAACGGTCGACGCGAACTCGGCGTAGCAGAGGGCCGCGAGGGCACAGACGATGCCGGCGGCCACGAAGGACAGAGCAGTGGCGGGTCCGGCGTTGTTCCGGGCCGCGATGCCCGTCAGCACGAAGATGCCGGTGCCGATGATGACGCCGACACCGAAGACGGTGAGGTCCCAGGCGGATAGGGACTTCCGCAACTGGTGTTCGGGCTCTTCCGTGTCACGGATGGACTGTTCCACCGATTTGGTACGGAAGGGACTGTTCAGATTCGTACTCACGCGCACACCTCCGAACGGGGCCCCCGTGGAGTGGGGGTGCCGGCACGCGAACGGGCCGGGCGAATCACCCATTCAAGGATGATCCTCCCGGCCCGAAGGCTGCAACAGGACGGCCTTTCCGGCCACCCGTTCGGGTCCCTTGCGGGTCCTAGTCCACGGTGGCGGCCGGCTCGCTCTCGAAGCGGCCGTCCAGCCTGGACACCAGGCCCGTGACCTGCCGTGCGATGTCGGGCGCGGTCAGGCCGATCTCCGCCAGGATCTCGGCGCGGGAGGCGTGGTCGAGGAAGCGCGGCGGGATGCCGAAGTCGCGCAGCGGAACGTCCACGTCCGCGTCGCGGAGGGCCTGAGCGATCGCGGAGCCGACGCCGCCGACCCGGCTGTTGTCCTCGACGGTGACGACGACCCGGTGCCGCTCGGCGAGCGGGGCCAGGGCCTCGTCGACCGGCTTGACCCAGCGGGGGTCGACCACGGTGGTGGAGATGCCCTGCTTGTCGAGCAGGTCCGCGATCTCCAGGCACATCGGGGCCAGGGCGCCCACGGAGACCAGCAGGACGTCCGGACGCTCGGCGCCGGCCTCGCGCAGCACGTCCATGCCGCCGACGCGGCCCACGGCCGGCACGGCCGGGCCGACCGCGCCCTTGGAGAACCGGACCACGGTCGGGGCGTCCTTGACCTCGACGGCCTCGCGCAGCTGGGCGCGGACCTGGTCGGCGTCGCGCGGTGCGGCGAGCCGGAGACCCGGGACGACCTGGAGGATCGACATGTCCCACATGCCGTTGTGGGAGGCGCCGTCGGTACCGGTGACCCCGGCCCGGTCCAGGACGAAGGTGACGCCGCACTTGTGCAGGGCCACGTCCATCAGGACCTGGTCGAAGGCGCGGTTGAGGAAGGTCGCGTAGACGGCGAAGACCGGGTGCAGGCCGCCGGTGGCCAGGCCCGCGGCGGAGACCGCGCCGTGCTGCTCGGCGATGCCGACGTCGTACACGCGCTCCGGGAAGGCCTTCGCGAACCTGTCGAGGCCGACCGGCTGGAGCATGGCGGCGGTGATCGCGACGATGTCCTCGCGCTCCTTGCCGAGCTCGACCATCTCCTCGCCGAAGACCGAGGTCCAGTCGGCGCCGGAGGAGGCGATCGGCAGGCCGGTGTCCGGGTGGATCTTGCCGACGGCGTGGAAGCGGTCCGCCTCGTCCTGGAGGGCGGGCTGGTAGCCGCGGCCCTTCTCGGTGAGGCAGTGGACGATCACCGGGCCGCCGAAGCGCTTGGCGCGGGTGAGCGCGGACTCCAGGGCGGTGATGTCGTGGCCGTCGATGGGGCCGACGTACTTCAGTCCCAGGTCCTCGAACATGCCCTGCGGGGCGATGAAGTCCTTCAGGCCCTTCTTGGCGCCGTGCAGGGTCTCGTAGAGCGGCTTCCCGACGACCGGGGTGCGCTCCAGGATGTCCTTGCCGCGGGCGAGGAACCGCTCGTACCCGTCGGTGGTGCGGAGGGTGGCCAGGTGGTTGGCCAGGCCGCCGATGGTCGGCGCGTAGGAACGCTCGTTGTCGTTGACGACGATGACCAGCGGGCGGTCCTTGGCGTCGGCGATGTTGTTGAGCGCCTCCCAGGCCATGCCGCCGGTGAGCGCGCCGTCGCCGATCACGGCGGCGACGTGGTGGTCGGTGCGGCCGAGCACCTCGTTGGCCTTGGCGAGGCCGTCGGCCCAGCCAAGCACGGTGGAGGCGTGCGAGTTCTCGATGATGTCGTGCTCGGACTCGGCCTGCGCCGGGTAGCCGGACAGGCCGCCCTTCATCTTCAGCTTGGAGAAGTCCTGCCGGCCGGTGAGCAGCTTGTGTACGTACGACTGGTGGCCGGTGTCCCAGAGGATCTTGTCCTTGGGGGACTCGAAGACCCGGTGCAGGGCGATCGTCAGTTCGACCACACCGAGGTTGGGGCCCAGGTGCCCGCCGGTCTTGGAGACCGCGTCGACCAGGAAGGACCTGATGTCCGCGGCCAGCTGGTCCAGCTGCTCCGGGTCGAGCCGGTCCAGATCGCGCGGTCCCGTGATGCGGGTCAGCAGCACCCGTGCCTCCTTGCAGTTGCTTGCTGGTTTGACGAGTCTAATGAACCGGCCCGCGCCGTCCGGCATCGGGCGGCCCCGGTCGGGTCACGGCTCTGTCATAACCTGTGCGCCCCGCCGGGGGCTCACACGCCCCGGACGGGTGGGTCGGCGCACAGGTGTGCCCGGCACCACCCTGGGGTGGCGCCGGGCACGAGGACGGTACCCGTGTGCGGGTGCGCCGTCAGGCGCGGCCCGCGGTCTTCTGCGTCTTGCGCGTGACCGAGTCGATGACCACGGTGGCCAGCAGGACCGCACCGGTGATCATGTACTGGATCGGCGTGGCGATGCCCTGCAGGGCGAGACCGTACTGGATCGAGGTGATGACCATGACACCGAGGAGGGCGTTCCAGGTCCGGCCCCGGCCGCCGAAGAGGCTGGTGCCGCCGATCACGGCCGCCGCGATCACGTTCATCAGCAGGTCGCCGGCGCCGGCGCTCTGGTTCGCCGCCGCGATCTTGGAGGCCCAGAACAGGCCGCCGACGGCGGCGAAGAAGCCCGCGATGGAGAACACCGCGATGCGGATCCCGGCCACGCTGATGCCGGCCCGGCGGGACGCCTCGACGCTGCCGCCGAGGGCGAACACCTTCCGGCCGAAGCCGGTGCGGCGCAGCGCGAAGTCGGTGCCGACCAGGACCACCAGGAAGAGCAGCACCGCCAGCGGCAGGCCCTTGTACTGGTTGAACACGGCGGCGGCCCCGAAGGAGACCAGCGCCAGCAGGCCGGTGCGGAGCAGGACCTCGCTCATCGGCCGGAAGGGCACCTGGGCGGCCGCACGGCGCTTGGCGTCCAGGAAGGAGCCCGCGAAGTACGCCGCCACGGCGACCGCGGCCAGCCCGTAGGCGGCAGCGACGTCGGAGAAGTAGTACGTGGTGAGCTTTCCGACCAGGCCCTCGGAGTCGAGGTTGATGGTGCCGCTGTCGCCGAGCAGCTGGAGCATGAAACCGGACCAGAACAGCAGGCCCGAAAGAGTGACGGCGAAGGCCGGTGCGCCGATCCTGGCGAAGAAGAAGCCGTGGATCGCGCCGATGGCCGCACCCGAGGCGAGGGCGACGAGGACGGCGAGCCACTCGTTCATGCCGTGGGTGACGGAGAGGACGGCGACGATGGCGCCCGAGACTCCGCTGACCGAGCCGACGGACAGGTCGATCTCGCCGAGCAGCAGAACGAAGATGATGCCGACGGCCATCATGCCGGTGGCGACCATCGTGACCGCGATGTTGTTGATGTTCTCGGCGGAGAGGAAGTTCGCGTTCAGGCTCTGGAAGATGACGCAGATGACCGCCAGGCCGATGACCACCGGGAGCGAGCCCAGGTCGCCGCCGCGCATCTTCCTCTTGAACTCGTGCAGGTAGCCGGCCAGGCCCTCCTCGCGGACCAGCAGCCGGGGGTCGACGACCGGGACGGCCGCGACGGGGATCTCGTCCGCGACGGTCGCGGGACCGGGTACCTCGGCGTCTGCGGGTGCATGTTCGGTGCTCACTTGCGAGCCTCCCCGGTGCGCGCCGCCCGGCGGGTCACGGCGTTGTCCGTGGCGCCCGTGATGGCGGAGATGATCTCTTCCTGCGAGGTGTCGGCGACCTTGAAGACGCCGTTGTTGCGGCCCAGCCGGAGGACCGCGACCCGGTCCGCGACGGCCTTGACGTCGGCCATGTTGTGGCTGATGAGGATGACCGCGTGGCCGCGTTCGCGCAGCCGCTCGACCAGGTCGAGGACCTGGGCGGTCTGCTCGACGCCGAGGGCTGCGGTGGGCTCGTCGAGGATGACCAGCTTGGGCTCGCCGAGCATGGAGCGGGCGATCGCGACGGTCTGGCGCTGGCCGCCGGAGAGCGAGGCGATCGGGATCCGGACGCTCGGGATGCGGATGGAGAGGGTGGTGAGCAGCTCGCGGGCGCGGCGCTCCATCTCCACCTCGTCCAGGACGCCGCGGCGCTTGAGCTCGCGGCCCAGGAAGAGGTTGCCGACAACGTCGATGTTGTCGCAGAGGGCGAGGTCCTGGTAGACCGTCGCGATGCCCAGGCTCTGGGCGTCATGGGGCTTGCTGATGGCGACCGGCTTGCCCTCCCACTCGATGACCCCGTCATCGATGGGGTGGACACCGGCGATCGTCTTGACGAGCGTCGACTTTCCGGCGCCGTTGTCGCCGACCAGGGCGACGACCTCGCCGGAATGGATCTCGAGTTCTACGTCGGTGAGGGCCTGAACGGCACCGAATCGCTTCGAGACCCCGCGCAACGCCAGCACGGGCGCAGCGGACACGTGAATCATCTCCTTCGCCGCCTGACCGGCGGGGATGCCTTGCATTAACGATTCTGCACCGGCGCCCCGCGGATGGCGGGGATATGAGGGGCGGGGCGCCGGCCGGAGGGGGGCGCGGGCCCTCGCGGGGCCCGCGGCGCGGCTACTTGATGCCGGCGGACTCGCAGGCCGCGGCGTACTTGTCGGTGCAGATCTCGGCGACCGTGTAGACGCCGTCCTTCACCACGGTGTCCTTGATGTTGTCCTTGGTCAGCGAGACGACCGGGACCAGGACGGACGGGACGCCCTTGGTCGTGGGGCTGTCGACCTTGGAGGTGCCGATGGCGTCGACCTTCTCGCCCTTGGCGAGGGCCACGGCCATCTTCGCGGCGGCCTCGGCCTCCGGCGCGTAGGGCTTGTAGACGCTCATGTACTGCTCGCCCGCGACGATCCGCTGCACGCCCGCGAGCTCGGCGTCCTGGCCGGTGACCGGGGGGAGCGGGGTGACGCCGGCCGCCTTGAGGGCGGTGATGATGCCGCCGGCCATGCCGTCGTTGGCGGAGTAGACGCCGACGATCTTGTCCTTGCCGAGCGCCGAAATGGCCGCCGCCATGTTGGTGTTGGCGTTCTCCGGCTTCCACTCGACGGTGTCGTACTCCTTGCCGATGTTCACCTTGCCGTCGAGCTCGGCGTGCGCGCCCTTCTTGAACAGGGCGGCGTTCGGGTCGGTGACGGAACCGTTCATCATGACGATGTCGCCGGCCTTGGCCTTGTCGCCCAGGGCGGTCAGCAGGGCCTTGCCCTGGACCTTGCCGACCTCTTCGTTGTCGAAGGAGGTGTAGGCGTCGATCGGGCCCTCGGCGAGGCGGTCGTAGGCGACGACCGGGATGCCGGCGTCCTTGGCCTTCTTCACCGCGCTCGCGATGGCCTTGGAGTCCACCGCGTCCAGGATCAGCACGTCCACCTTGTTGGTGATCATCGTGTCGACCTGGGAGTTCTGCGTGGTCGCGGACTGCTTGGCGTTGGCGTAGACGACCTCGCCCTTGCCGCCGGTGAGTTCCTTGACCTGCTTCTCGATGAGCGGCTTGTCGAACTTCTCGTAACGCGCGGTCTGGTTCTCCGGAAGGAGCAGACCGACCTTGATCGCCTCACCGGCCGTGGCGGTGCCGGTGGAGTCCTTGGGCTTCTCGCCGGCTTCCTTCGCGCTGCCGCAGGCGGCGAGCGAGACGGCCATGGCGGTGGCTGCGACGGCAACAGCGGCTCTGCGCATCCGCGTGTTCATTTCCTGAACCTCCCTGACGAGGCCGCAACGCTGCGGCCGAGGTGGACGTGAGTCAACCCCGGCCGCAACTTGTCGTCAAGGAGTGAATCCTTAACGAGATGACAACGGTGCCATCCGTTATCTAACTGAAGACAAGGGCCGCGGCGCCGCAACTCCGCCGCCAGTGACCGGCAAAAGCGTCGAATCACCCATCTCGCTCAGTACGAGCGCCAGCGCGCCCAGCACCTCGGCCCGGCCGCCCAGCGACCCGGTCAGCACCGACAACTGGCGGGCCGCACTGGGGATCGCGTACCTCCCCACGGATTCACGTATGGGGGCCAGCACCAGTTCACCGGCGTCCGCCAGCGAGCCGCCGAGCACCACCCGGCTGGGGTTGAGCAGATTGCACAGGCTGGCCACCCCGCTGCCCACGTGCCGGCCCACGTCCGTGACCACCCGGCGGCAGCCGGGATCGCCCTCCCGGGCCAGCTCCACCACGCGCTCCATGGTGAGTTCCGGCCCGTGGCTGCCCTGCAGCAGCGGCAACACGTAGCGGGCGGCGGCGAAGGTCTCCAGGCAGCCGCGGTTGCCGCAGCGGCAGACCGGCCCGGACTCGTCCAGGGTGATGTGCCCGATCTCCCCCGCGGTGCCGCCCGGGCCCCGGTAGATCTGGCCGTTTATGACCAGGCCGGCGCCGACGCCGCTGGCCACCTTGATGTACGCCAGGTCCTTGACCCCGCGGCCGCTCCCCCACACCAGCTCGCCCAGCGCACCCAGGTTGGCGTCGTTGTCCACGTACACCGGCACCCCGAGCCGCCGCGCGAGCTCGTCGCGCGGGTTGATGCCGGCCCAGCCCGGCAGGATCGCGGTGGAGCCGAGCGTCCCGGACTCCACGTCGATCGGGCCGGGCACGCCCAGACCCACGCCGATGACCTTCTCGCGGACCGTCCCCACGCTCTCGATCAGCCGTCCGACCAGGTGTTCCGCCCGGTCGAAGCCGTCGACCCAGGAGGCGTCCACGTCCAGCGGCTCGACCTCCTCGGCCAGCACCTGATGGGCGAGGTTCCCGACCGCGACCCTCAGGTGCGTGTGCCCGAAGTCCACGCCGATGACGATCCCCGCGTCGCCGCTGAGCGAGACGCTGCGCGCCCGGCGGCCCCCCGCCGAGGTCGGTGTGACCTCCACGGTCCCGCCGTCCTTCAGCTCCCGGACGATGTTGGAGACCGTGGCCGCCGACAGTCCGGTGGTACGGGCGATCTCCGCCTGGGTCAGCGAACCGGCGAGCCGCACCGCCCGTACGACCCGTTCGAGATTCGCGCGGTGCAAGGACGACTGCGAACCCGGAGTCTCCACCACTGATCCACTCCTGCCATCTCTCCAACTTGTGAACCCCAAGTCGACCCCTGGGGCTTTCCGGCGTCAAGAGCCGCTGACGACGGTCATGACCAAAAGTACGAGAGAAGCACAATCCGGCTCGGCGCCCGCGGTCACCGGGGCGACGGTCAGGCCAGTATTTCCCGGTTTCCTCGCGCATGCCCCTGATGCGCCCGGGTACGCCATGACACACCGCATACCAATTGAACGCGTTCAGTCCAGCTGGCAGCATGGAGCCCGCGCCACCGCCCGCCGGTCGACGCGTGCGTTTGCCGTGCCCGAGGGGGGTGTCCGTGGACGAGAAGCGTTCGTACGGCCGGGTACTGGTGGTCTCGGTGCTGGTGGGGTACCTGGAGGTCGCGCTCACCCTGGTGGTGGTGCTCCTGTCCCTGTGGATGCGGTATCCACCCGGCGCCGCCCTCGACTACGCCGCGGAGGGGGCGGTGGTGATCACCCTCATCCCCCTCATCGGGGTGATCGCGTTCCTGCTGTCGCTGCTCTTCGTGCTGCCGTCGGTGGCGCTGGCCGCCCTGTCGGCCCGCCGGATCGGCGGACCCGAGGCGCTGTGGGCGCCGCTGATGGTGGCCGCCCTGCTGGGGCCGCCCGTCACGGCCTTCTGGACGTACAACGACGTGGCGACGCGGCCCATGCTGGTCTTCTGGGCGTGCGCCACGGCCTCGCTCTCGGCGGGCGCCCTGATCGCCCGTACCGGCCGGAGCGGACTGTTCCGGCGGGTGGCTCTGTGGGGTGCGGCGGTCGTGGCCGGGACCGGCGTCCTCGGCGCGGCCGGACTCGCCACCGGCCTGCTGCCCTTGTACGGCTCCTGAGGACCTACTTCAAGGTGGCCGAGGTCAGACCGGACTGGATCTGCCGCTGGAAGGAGAGGTAGACCACCAGCATCGGGATCATCGCGATGGTCACGCCGGCGAACAGGACCGGCAGGTCGGTGGCGTACCCCTGCTGCTGCTGGAGCTGGATCAGGCCCTGGGTGAGCAGGTACCGCTCGGGATCGGATCCGGTCTGCGGCTGCATCAGCACCGTGGGCAGGATGTACTGGTTCCACTGACCCAGGGTGTTGAAGATGCCGACGCTGATCAGGCCGGGCTTGGCCATCGGCAGCATCACCTGGAAGAAGATCCGGGTGTCCGAGGCCCCGTCGATCACCGCGGCCTCGTGCACCGCCGTCGGCAGGGTGCGGAAGAACGAGTGCATGAAGAAGACGGTGAAGGGCATCGAGTACGCGACGTACACCAGGATCAGGCCCTGGTAGGTGTTCAGCATGTCGAAGCGCTTGACCATGAAGAACAGCGGCACCAGCGCCAGGAACACCGGGAACATCGCCCCGCCGACGAAGAAGTAGTACAGGAACCGGTTCCCCGGGAAGGGGTAGCGGGCCAGTACGTACGCCGCCATCGAGCCGAGCAGCATGGTCAGCGGGACGGAGAACGCCATCACGATCAGCGTGTTGGCGAAGTAGTCCCCGATGCCCTTGTCCCAGGCCCGCCCGAAGGCGTCGAAGTTCCAGTTCGAGGGCCAACTGAGGGCCGACCCGCCGATCTGGGCGTCGGTCTTGAAGGACCCGAGCGCCAGCCAGACCAGCGGCAGCACGATCAGCAGCGCCCACAGGGCCAGGAAGCCGTGCGAGAAGACGTTGAGGACCGCGCCCTCCGAGCCGCGCCCGCGCCGCTCCTGCGGGCCGGCGGAGCCGCCGGAGCGCCCGGCGGCCGCCTCGCCCGGGGCCTTGATCACTGTGGTCATGGTGTCTCCCGCTCCCGGTGGGCTCGTACCGCTCGTGCCGCTCGTACCGCTCGTACCGCTCGTACCGCTCTAGAACTCGATGCGCTCGCGGCGGGTCGCGCGCAGCGTGATGATCGAGAGGATCATGGTCAGCAGGAGCATGACCACGCCCATGGCACAGGCGTAGCCGCTCTTGCCGAAGTACAGGAAGTTCCGCATCAGCACCGTCGCCATGACCTCGCTGTGGTGGTCCGGGCCGCCGCCGAACTGGCCCGAGGTCATCGTCGAGACCAGGACGAACATGTCCATCGCGGCGATGCCCAGGTAGACCGCGGAGGTCTGTACGGAGTCCCACAGCAGGGGCAGGGTGACCTTGAAGAAGGTCTGCCCGCGGCGCGCGCCGTCGAGCAGCGCCGCTTCGTAGATGTCCCTGGGGATGGACTGCATGGCGGCGGAGAAGAGGACCAGGTAGAAGCCGACCCCGTGCCAGATGACCACCAGCAGCAGGCACCAGAGGACGAGGTCCGGTTCGTTGAGCCATTCGACCGGGTGCCGGTCATCCACCAGCCCGGTGCGGATCAGGAAGCCGTTGAGCAGGCCGCCCTGGTCGCTGCGGTACACGGCGCCGAAGAGCACGGCGAGGATGGCGAGGGAAAGGACCTGCGGGAAGAAGTAGACGATCTTGTAGAAGCCTGATCCCCGGACGCCCTGCACCCCGCCGGCACCGCCCCGCCCGCCCGCGTTCACCATGAAGGCGAAGAACAGGGCGAGCAGGATGGTGACCACCGGGACGAACACCAGGAGCAGCAGGTTGTTCCAGAGGGCGCCGCGGAAGACCTCGTCCTTCATCAGTGCGGAGTAGTTGTCCAGTCCGACGAAGTCGAACACGGGCGACTGCCCCGACCAGTTGGTGAAGGAGTAGCCGAACGTCTGTACGTACGGCCAGATGACGAAGGTCAGGTACAGCGCGAGCGGCGCGAAGAGGAAGCCGGCGATGAATCCGGCCCGTCCCTTGCTGCGGGCTACCTGGCTCATGGTGTCCTTCCCTGCGTCACGGTGTCCGTCGCCCCGCGGGTCAGCTGCGGCGGTTGTTCTTGGCGTTCGGGTCCTGGGCCGCCTTGTTCACCGCGGCCTGGCACCGCTTGATCCACTCCTTGGGCTGGATGCGCTTGGCCATCAGCTCATTGGACGCGTCCTGGATCGCGGTGTCCATTTCGCTGTACCACTCGGTGTACAGGTAGTTGAAGGTGCCCTCGCCGGCCGCCTTGAGGGCCGCCACCGCCGACTGGGTGCCGGGGCGCAGCTTGACGCCCGGGTCCACGCCGTCCTTGACCACGCTGAGGGAGTTCGCCTGCTGGGCGAAGACGGTCGACCATTCGCGGGACAGCATCGAACGGATGAACTCCAGGCCGCCGGCCTTGTTGGCGGCCTTCTCCGGGACGATGAACGGCTCTCCGGCGCCGGCCCGGATGGCCTCGAAGGGCAGCTTGCTGTCCGCCGGCGGCGGCACCGGCAGGAACTGCATGTCGAAGTCGGCCGGGGTCTGCTTGAGCTGCTCGTTCTCCAGCCAGGAGCCGGAGGGGATGAAGGCCGCCTTGTACTGGTTCCAGGCGGTCTGCGACTCCGTGTGGGTGAGGCCGTTGGTGCCGGGCATCAGCAGGCCCTTCTCCACCACCTCGTAGATCGCCTCGACGGCGGCGAGGGCAGCCGGATTGCCCTCGAAGGCGTTCGGCTCCAGGTTGTCGATGGCCTTCATGGCCTCCAGACCGCCCTTCTTGGCGATCAGGTCCATGATCACGACGTTGATGTAGTACGGGAACTTGCCCTGGTGGGCCAGGCCGCCGATGCCGGCCTCCTTGGCCTTCGTGCAGACCGCGAGGAACTCGTCCCAGGTCTTCGGCGGGGTCCAGCCCTTCTCCTTGAAGAGCTTGCCCGAGTACCAGAAGCCGAACACGGTGTAGACGTAATTCAGCGCGACGAACTTGCCGCCCTGGGTGCCCTGTTCGACGGTGCCGGGGATCAGCGTGTCCCGGACCTTCTTGGCCGGGTCGTCCAGCGAGGGCGCGTCCAGTACCGCGGTCAGGTCGGCCAGCTGCCCGGCCTTGAAGAGCACGTCCAGTTTGATCTTCTGCGCGCCGGAGTTGTCGACCACGTCCGGCGGGTTGCCGCCGTTGAAGCGGGTCTGGAGCTTCCCGGTGATCTCCTGGGTGCCCAGGTGGGAGCTGGCGGTGCCCCACTTCTTGTCGAAGGCCTGCTCCCAGGCCTTGGCGTAGTCGTCGCCGAAACCGCCCTTGAAGACGACGACCTCCAGCTTGCCCCCTCTGGCCACGCCGAAGGGGTTCTCCTTGGTCACCGGCGCCTTGTCCGGGCCCTTGGTGGTCTCCTCGCCACCGGAGGCGCAGGCGGACAGGACGCTCATCGTCGGCACCGTGATCAGCCCGAGTGCTGCGGAGCGCTTGATCAGATCTCGGCGTCCGAGGCCCTCACCAGTGGATCCCATGCTGTGTCCTCGCCTTCGTCAGAAATGTGAAGGAGGGCCCGGGGCCGCTTCGTCCGCGGTGGCCCGGACGCGCACAGGTATAGTCCACTTCCGCTCGGGGCAGCAAGATCGGGCACAAGAATTGGCCGGTGCTTTTTCCGAGTCGAGACCTGTCCGTCATCTGGCACCGTCCGCGGGAAAAGCGGAAGGGCCGTACCCCCTTAACGGGGATACGGCCCTTTGGTGTTGCCCTGCGGGCTTCGCCGCTTAGCCGCGGATGAGGTTCCGGAGCACGTACTGCATGATGCCGCCGTTGCGGTAGTAGTCCGCCTCACCGGGCGTGTCGATGCGGACGACCGCGTCGAACTCGACACCGGAGTCGGTGGTCACCTTGACGGTGCGCGGGGTGGTGCCCTCGTTGAGCTCCTCCACACCGGTGAAGGAGAAGGTCTCCTCGCCGGTCAGGCCCAGGGAGGCGGCCGAGGCGCCCTCCGGGAACTGCAGCGGGAGCACGCCCATGCCGATCAGGTTCGAGCGGTGGATGCGCTCGTAGGACTCGGCGATGACGGCCTTCACGCCGAGCAGCGCGGTGCCCTTCGCGGCCCAGTCGCGGGAGGAGCCGGAGCCGTACTCCTTGCCCGCCAGGATCACCAGCGGGATGCCGGCGGCCTGGTAGTTCTGGGAGGCGTCGTAGATGAAGGAGACCGGGGCGCCCTCGACGGTGAAGTCGCGGGTGAAGCCGCCCTCGGTGCCCGGCGCGATCTGGTTGCGCAGGCGGATGTTGGCGAACGTACCGCGGATCATGACCTCGTGGTTGCCGCGGCGGGAACCGTAGGAGTTGAAGTCGCGGCGCTCGACGCCGTGCTCGGTGAGGTACTGGCCGGCCGGGGTGTCGGCCTTGATCGCACCGGCCGGGGAGATGTGGTCGGTGGTGACCGAGTCGCCCAGCTTCGCCAGCACGCGGGCGCCGGCGATGTCGGAGACCGGGGTGGTCTCCATGGTCATGCCCTCGAAGTACGGGGGCTTGCGCACGTAGGTGGACTGCGGGTCCCACTCGAAGGTGTTGCCGGTCGGGATCGGCAGCGCCTGCCACTGGGCGTCGCCCGCGAAGACGTCCTGGTAGGACTTGTTGAACATGTCCTCGCCGATGGCGTTGGCGACGACGTCGTTGACCTCGGACTCCGACGGCCAGATGTCCTTGAGGAAGACCGGGTTGCCCTCGGTGTCGGTGCCGATGGCGTCCTTGGTGATGTCCACCTTCATGGAGCCCGCGATGGCGTACGCGACGACCAGCGGCGGGGAGGCCAGGTAGTTCATCTTGACGTCGGGGTTGATCCGGCCCTCGAAGTTGCGGTTGCCGGAGAGCACCGAGGTGACCGCGAGGTCGTGCTCGTTGATCGCCTTCGAGATCTCCTCGTCCAGCGGACCGGAGTTGCCGATGCAGGTGGTGCAGCCGTACCCGACGAGGTTGAAGCCCATCTTGTCGAGGTACGGGGTCAGGCCCGCCTTGTCGAAGTAGTCGGTGACGACCTTCGAGCCCGGAGCCAGGGTGGTCTTGACCCACGGCTTGCGGGCCAGGCCCTTCTCGACCGCCTTCTTGGCCACGAGCGCCGCGGCGACCATGACGTAGGGGTTCGAGGTGTTGGTGCAGGAGGTGATCGCGGCGACGGTGACGGCGCCGTGGTCGATCTCGAAGGAGGTGCCGTCGGCCAGGGTGACCTGGGTCGGGCGGGTCGGGACGCCGTTGGCCTGGGCCGGGGCGTCGGAGGCCGGGAAGGACTCCTGGCCGGCCTCGTCGGCGTCGTCCACGTAGTTGCGGACGTCCAGGGCGAACTGCTCGGCGGCGTTGGCCAGGACGATGCGGTCCTGCGGGCGCTTCGGGCCGGCGATGGAGGGGACGACCGTGGAGAGGTCGAGCTCCAGCTTCTCGGAGAAGTCCGGCTCGGCGGCCGGGTCCAGCCACAGGCCCTGCTCCTTGGCGTACGCCTCGACGAGCGCGACCTGCTGCTCGGAGCGGCCGGTGAGCTTGAGGTAGTTCAGGGTCTCGCCGTCGATCGGGAAGATCGCGGCGGTGGAGCCGAACTCGGGCGACATGTTGCCGATGGTGGCGCGGTTCGCGAGGGAGGTGGCGGCGACGCCCTCACCGTAGAACTCGACGAACTTGCCGACGACACCGTGCTTGCGCAGCATCTCGGTGATGGTCAGCACCAGGTCGGTGGCGGTGGTGCCGGTGGGCAGCTCGCCGGTCAGCTTGAAGCCGACGACGCGCGGGATCAGCATGGAGACCGGCTGGCCGAGCATCGCGGCCTCGGCCTCGATGCCGCCGACGCCCCAGCCCAGCACGCCGAGGCCGTTGACCATGGTGGTGTGGGAGTCGGTGCCGACGAGGGTGTCGGGGTAGGCCACGCCGTTGCGGACCATGACCGTGCGGGCCAGGTGCTCGATGTTCACCTGGTGGACGATGCCGGTGCCGGGCGGGACGACCTTGAACTCGTCGAAGGCGGTCTGGCCCCAGCGCAGGAACTGGTAGCGCTCCTTGTTGCGGCCGTACTCCAGCTCCACGTTCTGCGTGAAGGCGTCCTTGGTGCCGAACTTGTCGGCGATGACGGAGTGGTCGATGACCAGCTCGGCCGGGGCGAGCGGGTTGATCTTCGACGGGTCGCCGCCGAGCGCCTTGACGGCCTCGCGCATGGTGGCCAGGTCGACGACGCAGGGCACACCGGTGAAGTCCTGCATGATCACGCGGGCGGGCGTGAACTGGATCTCCTGGCTGGGCTGGGCCTGGGAGTCCCAGCCGCCCAGTGCGCGGATGTGGTCGGCGGTGATGTTCGCGCCGTCCTCCGTGCGGAGCAGGTTCTCCAGCAGCACCTTCAGGCTGTAGGGCAGACGGGCGGAGCCCTCCACCTTGTCCAGCCGGAAGATCTCGTACGACTCGTCGCCCACCTGCAGCGTGCTACGGGCGTCGAAGCTGTTCGCCGACACGACAGTCTCCTTCATGCATGAATTCGCGCGTTCTACCGCATCCTGCCGCGTGGCACTCTGGCCAATCCGCTAAGGTAGGGCTAAGTTAGGTAACCCTTACCAGCGGGGCGGCTGCGGTTCGCCTTCGGCAGATATCTCGATGTCGAGATAACTCTAGTACATGGCCGCGCCGAGGTCATGCACGGACCTGCGCGGAAACCGGTCGCGCGGCCCGCCGCGCCCGTGGAAGGCCCGCCGGACGGACCACGCCGGACGGACCATGCCGGCGGAAGCGCGGGCGGCGGAGCGAAGCCGCAGCCCGGCATCCGCTCGGAGTGCATGCCCGACCGCCGGCACGGTCCGTACGGGCCGGCGCACGGACACCCACCGAGACCACTCCGGCTTCGATGCGTCAGCTGACCTGCGGGGAAACCGGGTTGCTCCCCCACGCGAGTGCTGCGAACGTCGCGCGCATGCCTACTTTCACCTCGTACGACGGGACCGAGCTCGCCTACCACGTCTGCGGAGACCCCGCAGCGGCGACCGCCCCCGATCTGATCTGCCTGCCCGGCGGCCCGATGCGGGACACCGCCTACCTCGGCGACCTCGGCGGCCTGGCCGCGTCCGCGGGCCGGCGCCTCATCCTGCTGGACCCGCGCGGAACCGGCGCGTCGGCGATACCCGCGGACCCGGCCACGTACCGCTGCGACCGCCAGGTCGAGGACGTGGAGGCACTGCGCCTGCACCTCGGCCTGGAACGGATCGACCTGCTCGCGCACAGCGCGGGCGCGAACCTCGCCGTGCTGTACGCGGCGCGGCGGCCGGAGCGGGTCGGCAGGCTCGCGCTGATCACTCCGAGCGTCATGGCCACCGGCATCGAGATCAGCGGGGAGCTGCGCCTGGAGACCGCCCGGCTCCGCAAGGACGAGCCGTGGTTCCCGGAGGCGTACGCCGCCCTGGAGGCGATCGTGGCGGGCGAGGCCACCCCGGAGAACTGGACGGCCGCCACCCCCTTCTTCCACGGGCGCTGGGACGAGGCGGCGCGGCGGCTCGCCGACGACAGCGACGGCCACAAGAACCACGAGGCCGGCGCCGTCTTCGGATCCGAGGGGGCCTATGACCCGGCCGCCCTGCGCGCCGCCCTCGCCCGCTTCGACCGGCCGGTCCTGGTCCTGGCCGGCGACTCCGACCTCCAGAGCCCACTGCCCGTGATGACCGAGTTCAGCGGCCTGTTCCCGCAGGCACGGCTGGCCATCCAGCCCGGCGCCGGCCACTTCCCGTGGTTGGACGACGCCCCGGCCTTCACCGCGACGACCGGGCGCTTCCTGGCGGGCTGACCCGGGCGCCGGGCGGGCGCGGTGGGGCGGCTCAGGTCTCGACCGGGAACGCCGCCTGAAAGGCCAGGCGGCGGGGAGCGTCCGCCCCGAGGCGGGTGAGCAGGTCGTCGAGCGCGAGGTACTCCTCCCAGGGCTCCCGGCCCGTCGCGTCGGCCAGCTCCCGGACGAAACGGTCCTCGAGACCGGGGACGCGCTGGTCCTTCCACACCTTGTCGGCCATGCTCACGAGGAGGTCCTCGACCGTGGCGGCCGGGTCGTCCCAGCTCGCATGGGTGGCGGCGAAGCGGGCCAGGGACGGCGCGAAGCCGTGACTCAGCAGCAGGCGGCGGCCCGCTTCCTCGTGGGCGGAGCCCGGGCCGGAGAGCTCCTCGGGGTGCAGGGTCTTGCCCACGTCGTGGGTCGCCGCGCCGAAGAGGACGGCGTCCCGGTCGACGGCGAGGCCCGGGTGGCGGCCCTGCAGCCAGTCGGCCAGGTCGACCGCCGCGTCGTGGACGGCACGCAGGTGAGCCGCCAGACGGGGTGGGGCGCTCAGGCGACGCAGGAGTTCCGCCACCGCGGGCGGCAGCGGCCGCAGCGGCGGCTCACCAGGGGCGTCCAGTGCGCGTGACAGGCCGCTGTCCGGGGGCGTGGTCATCGTCATACCGGCGACGCTAACGGTGCTCGGTCTCCGGAACATGGCGTTTCAGGAGGGTGTGGTCCGTGGGGCGGAGGAGGCGCGGGGCTGGAGGGCGGCCGGGACAGTGCGGCCGCCGGGGGTGGGGTGGGCCGGGGACTCCACCAGGCCGACCAGTGCCGCCACCGCCGCCTCCGCGATCAGCTCCGGGTGCAGGGTGACGGTGCTCACCGGGGGCTCGGCGGTGCCGTACGCCGGGTCCTCGCTCGCGCAGACGATCAGGAGGTCCTGTGGGACCCGCAGGCCGTGGCGGGCGGCGGCGGCCAGGGCCTGGCGGCCGCCCGGGTCGTAGAGGGAGTAGACGGCGTCGGCCGCGCCCCTGGCGAACGGCTCGTCGAAGGCGTGGCCGGGCCCGTCGTGCGGGTCGAAGCGGACCGGGATCGGCGGGCGGGCGTGCTCCTCGCACCAGCGTTCGTACGCCGTCGTCACCGCCCGCGTGTAGTACTCGCCGCCGAAGCCGCCGTGCAGGGCGATGCGTTGCGCGCCGGCCGCGGCGAGGTGGTCAAGGACCTCGCGGGTGGTCGCCGCGTGGTCGTTGTCCACCCAGGTGTCCTCCGGGCGGGGTGCGGTGGGGCGGCCGTCGAAGACGACCGGGATGCCGCGGGCGCGCAGGGCGCGCAGGACGGGGTCGCCGTCCGGACTGTCCAGCAGGAGCATCCCGTCCACGGCCAGGTTGTGCCACAGCGCTTCGGCGCCGCGGTCGGCGGGGAGCGTGGTCAGGGCGTAGCCGCGGGCGTGCGCGGCGGCGGTGGCGGCGGTCAGCCATCGGGAGAAGTAGGAGACCGCGACGTAGTTCCAGGCCGAGCCGGCGAAGGTGGTGACGGCCAGGCCGAGGGTGCGGGTGCGGGTACGCGGTCCGGCGGCCGGTGCGCCGTACCCGAGGGCGGTCGCGACCGCCCGGACCCGGCGGCGGGTGGCCTCGCCGATCCGCCCGGTGCCGTTGAGGGCGTGCGACACCGTCGCCGTGGACACCTCCGCGGCGCGCGCTATGTCGGCGATGGTCGGGCTGGCGGCGGGCACGGGGCCATCGTACGGATCCCTGCGCGGGCGGGGCGTGGTGAAGACGGCCGCGGATCACGTCGGGGGGGCGGGCTGCCGGGCGGGCGGAACAGTGCCCGGGGTGCGGATTCCGTTGCCGGGGGCGGGTTCCGGTTAACGGGTTAATCACCGATCGTCCTGGCCACAGCCGGCGGCGGTCGATGGTGGCCAACGGCGGTCGGTGTCCGTCACGTTCACGTTCACGGTCTCGTTCACGTGCGCGTTCGTCCTCGTGGAGTGGTTCATGAAGTTCACAACGTCCTCCTCCGGCCCGTCCCGGAGGGGCCTGCTCGCCGCGGCCGGTGCCGCAGGTGCGGCCGGCCTGATCGGCGGCCCGGCGGCCGGTGCCGCCGCCGCTGCAGCTCCCGCTCCCGCGAAGCGCGGTTCCGCCGCCCTGGTGATCCACAACGCCCGGGTGTTCACGGGTACGCACGGCGGCCCGCCGGTCGACGCGGTCGCGGTCGGCCGGGACGGCACCGTGCTGGACACCGGCCGGGGCCGGGCCCTGCACCGGTACGTCGGGCGGGACACCGAGGTGGTCGACGCACGCGGCAACACGGTGATGAGCGGGATCCACGACGGGCACGTCCACCCGCTCGGGGCGGGCGACCGTTCGCTCCGCCCGTCGCTGGAAGGCGCGGAGACCACCCTGCCCGAACTCCAGGAGATCCTGCGCGGGTTCCTCGCCGACACCGGCGGGGCGGGCGCCGAACCGGACGGCTGGCTGGTCGTGGAGGACTGGAACCCGGTCGGGCTGCTGCCGACCGGCACCGTCCCGCACCACTCCATGCTGGACGCGCTGCCGACCCGCCGCCCGGTGATCCTCGTCGGCGGCGACGGCCACAACCTGTGGGCCAACCAGCGCGCCCTGGACACCGCGGGCATCACCGCGGCCACCCCCGACCCGCCCGGCGGGAAGATCGTCAAGGGGCCCGACGGCCGGCCCACGGGCGTGCTCAAGGACGATGCGCAGGGCCTGGTCAAGCGGCACGTTCCGGAGCAGACCCGGGCGGAGCTCGTGGCGGCCTGCGCGAAGGTGCTGGAGCAGGCGGCCGCCTCCGGCCTCACCACGATGATGGACGCGCTGGTCGGACGGCACGAACTGGAGCTGTACCGGGACCTCGCCGCGGCCGGGAAGCTGCCGCAGCGGATCGTTCCCGCGCTCCGGCTGGAGGTGGAGCAGACCCGGGACCCGGCGGGCTCCCTGGCCTACGCGCGGGACCTCCGCCGGGAGTTCGGCGGCGTGCCGGGGCTCCGGTTCGGGATGATCAAGGTCTTCCTGGACGGGGTCATCGAGTACCCGGCGCAGACGGCGGCCCTGCTGGAACCGTACCTGGACGGGACGACCGGGAAGCCGACCGGCAACCGGGGCGAGCTGTACACCACGGCCGGGGAGTACGGACGCCTCACCGCCGCCTTCAACCGGGCCGGCTGGCAGATGCACGCGCACGGGCTCGGCGACCGGGCGGTCCGTACCGCCCTGGACGGGTACGCGTACGCCCGCCGGGCCACCGGGCAGCGGGACCCGCGCAATGCCGTCGCCCACCTGCAGCTCGTGGACCCGGCGGACCTGCGGCGCTTCGCCGCCCTCGGCGTCGCGGCCTGCATGCAGCTGCAGTGGGCGGCGAAGGACACCTGGACGATGGAGGCGCTGCTGCCGTACATCGGGCCGCGGCGGCACCGGTGGATGTACCCGGCACGGAGCCTGGAGCACGCCGGCGCCCGGCTGTCCGGCGGCTCGGACTGGCCGGTGGACGCCCTGCAGGTGTGGAACCAGCTGCGGACGGCCGTAGACCGCCAGGGCGCGCACGGCTCCGGCGAGCTCTACCGCGAGCTGGAGGGCCTGAGCCGTACGTCGGCCCTGCGGATGCACACGTCGGGCACGGCGTGGCAGCTGCGGCAGGAGGCGCTGACCGGGACGGTGGAGCGGGGGAAGGCCGCCGACCTGGTGCTGCTGGACCGGGACGTGACCCGCTGCCCGGTACCGGACATCAGCGACACGGTCGTCGAACTCACCCTGGTCGGCGGGCGCGTGGTCCACGACGCACGGTCCACCACGGGCCGGGCGGCCGCGGCCCGCGTGACCCGCGCGGCGTCCGGCCCCCGCCCCGCGTCGTACGCGGCGGTCCACGACGGCGGCCGGCACGCCGCCTGCTGCGGGGCATAGGCCGGGCGCCGGCCGGCGCCCGGGATCAGGTGCGGCCCGCCGGGACCCGTGGGGCCCGGTCGAGGCTGGCCTCCAGTTCGTCCAGTGCCCGTCGGGCGTTCGCGATGCGCTCGCGCACCTCGTGGGACTCCGCGTCCGCCAGAGCCGGGGCGGCCGCCGCGGGCGGCGGCGGGTCCGCTGACATCGACGGCGACGGCGACGTCTTCGGCGACGGCGGCGGGCCCGGCTGCTTCGGACTCGCCCGCTTCTCCTGCTCCGCCTTCTCCATCTCCCGCGCCTCGTCCAGCGAGCCGAGGACCACCCCGATCAGCATGTTGACCAGCAGAAAGGAGGCCAGCAGGGCGTACGACGCGTAGTAGAGGATGCTGAACCGCGAGATCTCCAGCCCGGCCCGGACGGCATCGGTGAGCCCGTCCATCGTGGTGAGCAGGAAGAGCGTCAGGCCGGCCCGGCCGATGGAGCCGTAGTGGGCGGGATCGACCCGGGCGAAACAGATCCAGCCGATCATGGCGTAGACGTAGAGCACCAGCCCGCCGACGAACAGGAAGCTCACGGTCCCCGGCAGGCTGCGCCCCATCGCGATCAGCAGGATCCGGAGCTGCGGCAGGAACCGGGCCGTGCGCAGCACCCGGGCCAGCCGCAGCAGCCGGAAGACGGTGGCGTTGTCCCACACCAGCGGGAGGAGCGAGGAGAGCACGACGGCCAGGTCGAAGAGGTGCCAGGGATCGCGGAAGAACGCCCGCGGCCGGTCCGCGCAGGCTCCGGCGCGGATCAGCAGCTCCAGCACGAACAGGGCCAGGCAGGCGTGTTCGACGGCCCGGATCTCCTGCTCGTAGGCGAGGACGGTCCCGCGGTACGTCTCCACGCCGAGGACCGCGGCGTTGACCAGGATCAGCGCGAAGACGCTCAGCCCGAAGGCGGGGTCCTCGATGATCGCCCGGCAGCGGGCGGCCAGTCCCGCCCGGCGACGGGACGATCTCATCTCGGGCACCATCGGGCATCACCTCTGCGCAGCATCGAGTTCGGGCATACCGGGCATCACCGCCAGGACATGCCGGGGCATGACAAGACCCGCGGCGGAAGGGCGTACGCCGGGGTCGCACGGAACAACGCGGGAACGCGCCCCTGGACGTGACCCGACGGGCATCATGACCGGAACGGGTGACGTGACTCCGGCGGCCCGCGGCGGGTCCGGCCGAGGCCGGACCAACTGGCCGTACGGGAAGCACTGCTGCGGTCGAGCGGCGCCCGCGCGGCCCATCGGTCGGCGCGCGACGGACCCGCGGACGTCACCCGGAAGGCCCCGCCCAGCGCCCGGGCGTTGACAGCCGAGGCAGTCTCCCCGGCGCGGCTCTCGGGCACGAGGTGCGCGCGGCGGCCGCAGCGCTCGGCCTTTCGGGCAGGGGGTGGGATGCACCGATGGAGCACTCCGACGCGTCCACGCAGGCGCACAGCGGCGAGCATGGGGGGCATGAACCGTGCTGTGGGCTCTGACGGGCAGCAGCCTCGCCGCGGGCGCTTCGAAGCCGTCCACCTGTGGGTCACCACACTCACCAGCGTTGTCGCGCTGGCCATCTCGCTTTACAGCTTCAACGCTCTGCGGCGGCAACCCGAGGTGGACGTCACTCTGCCCCATCTGGTGCGGTTCGAGCCCCGGGGGCCTGGCGGAGAGGTCCACCTCTTCATCCAGCCGACCGTCTCCAGCCGCATCCGAACCGAGGACGTCGAGATCATCACCGACGCGGCGCTGCACCTGCGGCCGAGCGATCAGGCGGTGAAGCCGCCGCGCTTCTTCTGGGACGAGTCCGGCGCCTGGAAGTACGACCACGCATCGAACGGGCTCAACTACGAGCGGCTGGCCGACCCCACCCCACTCGTCGTCGGCCAGCACAGCCCCCAGCAACCGACCCTTCTCTTCAACGCCCGCGGCTGGTCGGTCAAGGAAGGCAGGTACGAGGGCGTCCTGGAGCTCCACCGGGCCACCCGCCGAAAGCCGATCGAACGGCCGTTCTGCTTGGACATCTCCGCGCAGGACGTCGCCATCTTCGCGAAAGCACCCGAACGCGACTTCTTCGAACTCCGTAACGACGCCCCCGAAGGCAGAGCCGACCACACCGGCTGCTACCACTCCCGGGCCGCGACGGCGCCGAACGGGGCAGATGTCCACAGATCACTGCGAACCGCCGACGGAATGTCATCACTCTCACACCGCAGGAGCGGAAAGCGCCTCCGCCATCCGGAGCAACCACCCCGGGAGGTTCAGCGGGAACACCCGGCTCCAACCCGCCCCCGTGAACAGCGGCAGCCCGCAACCCTGCTGGTCAAGCCCGCCACCCACCAGGCCGACGGGGCGGCCCGGATGAAACCGGGCGGCCTGTTCACCCCGGGACGGGACCGGCAGACCGGGCACCGAGGAGGAGCGCGGCGCGACCCGGACACAACGGACACGAGCTGACGGTGCGTAACACCCGTCTGCCACACCCCAGGGGAGCCCCATCTCATATCTGAGATACGGTGCACCCATGGCAGACGACTACCTCGTACGCATCGGCAGGCTCATCCGTGACGCCCGGCAACACCGGGGATGGACCCAGAGCCAGCTCGCCGAGGCGCTCGGCACCAGCCAGAGCGCCGTGAACCGGATCGAGCGCGGCAACCAGAACATCAGCCTTGAGATGATCGCCCGAATCGGCGAAGCGCTCGACAGCGAGATCGTCGCTCTCGGCTACTCCGGCCCGATGCACCTGAGGGTCGTCGGCGGCCGCCGCCTCTCCGGCGCCATCGACGTCAAGACGAGCAAGAACGCGTGCGTGGCCCTGCTCTGCGCCAGCCTCCTCAACAAGGGCCGCACGGTCCTGCGCCGGGTCGCCCGGATCGAGGAGGTCTACCGCCTGCTGGAGGTCCTCGGCTCCATCGGCGTCCGCACCCGCTGGATCAACGACGGCGTGGACCTGGAACTCGTCCCGCCGGCCGAGCTCGACATGGACGCCATCGACGCGGAGGCGGCCGTCCGCACCCGGAGCATCATCATGTTCCTGGGTCCCCTGCTCCACCGGATGGACCAGTTCCGCCTGCCCTACGCCGGCGGCTGCGACCTCGGTACCCGCACCATCGAGCCGCACATGATCGCCCTGCGCCGCTTCGGCCTGGACATCACCGCGACCGAGGGCATCTACCACGCCAAGGTCGAGCCCGGCGTCAGCCCCGACCGCCCGATCGTGCTGACCGAGCGCGGGGACACGGTCACCGAGAACGCCCTGCTCGCCGCGGCCCGCCACGACGGCGTCACGGTCATCCGCAACGCCTCCTCCAACTACATGGTCCAGGACCTGTGCTTCTTCCTGGAGGCCCTGGGCGTCAAGGTCGAGGGCATCGGCACCACCACCCTCACCGTGCACGGCGTCCCGAACATCGACGTGGACGTCGACTACTCCCCCTCCGAGGACCCGGTCGAGGCCATGAGCCTCCTGGCCGCCGCGGTGGTCACGGAATCCGAACTGACCATCCGCCGCGTGCCGATCGAGTTCATGGAGATCGAGCTCGCGGTCCTGGAGGAGATGGGGCTGGACCACGACCGCTCGGCGGAGTACACGGCCGACAACGGCCGCACCCGCCTGGTCGACCTGACGGTCCGCCCCTCCAAGCTCGAGGCGCCGATCGACAAGATCCACCCCATGCCCTTCCCGGGCCTGAACATCGACAACGTCCCGTTCTTCGCGGCGATCGCGGCCACCGCCCAGGGCAAAACCCTCATCCACGACTGGGTCTACGACAACCGCGCCATCTACCTCACGGACCTCAACCGGCTCGGCGGCCGCCTCCAGCTCCTGGACCCGCACCGCGTCCTGGTCGAAGGCCCCACCCGCTGGCGCGCGGCCGAGATGATGTGCCCGCCGGCCCTCCGCCCGGCGGTGGTCGTCCTCCTGGCCATGATGGCCGCCGAGGGCACGTCGGTCCTCCGCAACGTCTACGTCATCAACCGCGGCTACGAGGAACTCGCCGAACGCCTCAACTCGGTCGGCGCCCAGATCGAAATCTTCCGCGATATCTAGGAAGCGGAACAGACAGGAACCAACCAGGACTTGGCGACACTCCCCGAGTCTGGCTCCTGACCCGCGGAAACACTTCCAACACCTCTCGGCGCATGCCGGCACGTCCCGTCACCTTGTACAAGGAACGTGCGATCCAAGCACGATTGACTGACGATCGTCGGCCATCGAGGCACCCGGACGAGGCCCCGAAACTCTTCCCAGAGAGTGACGGGGCCTCATCTGGCATCTGGTGGGGATGCCGAGTCCGCCATCCACGGGGCCGCGCCACCGCACGGACGCGCTGTTCGCCGTGGCACTGACGTGTCAGCGGCACTCGTTACCGTCCATCCCATGACCTCAAGTGATCATCTGCTCGACCTGATCCGGACCACCCCGGAGATCGATCTGCTCCTGCGGTCGTCGTTCGGCTTCGACATCCACAGGAAGCACTACGGCGAGGGCTTGAGGCTTGCCTCGGGTGCACCGCTGGAGGCGATCGCCGGAGAGTCCGCCGGTGGGGCGTACTTCCTGTGTGCCGAGCAGAACGGTCGCCGGCCGGTGGTGTACGCGAGCTCCGAAGGAGAAGGCGGGCTGCTCGCCGATGACCTGGCGGACGCGCTGGAGATCATCATCGAGCTGGAGTGGCGGGACTGCCTCTCGTTCTCGGGCGGTGGCGATGCGGAGGTCATGCAGGTCTCTGCTCAACACCTCGAGCGGACCCGCGACAAGCACAACCCGGACATCGACAGCGAGGCCGCCCAGGTGGCCGAAGCCCTGTCGCTGCGGATCGCGCCTGTCACCGACCTCGTCATCCGGTTGCAGGCAGCCGCCTCGAAGACCGAACCGGACTATGTCGTGACCGACCAGGAGGGGGAAGAGTACGGCCCACTGTTCGGCGATCACGCGGAGCCCCGCCACGGCGGCTGGAGCTGAACCCGACCGGCCGCTGCTTGCTGCTGCCGGTCGTATCGACACTGGCGCCTCGGCCGACATCCGACAACGCGTCGGGCAGATTCGCAGACGTGCCTGCCGACCCTGCTCCCCGGAGTGCCACTCCCGCATTGGTTGCGACGGCGACACAGGCCCCACTTCGGTGGGGCTTTGTCGCATCTGCCCACTGCGTGCGGAGCATCCGCTGAACTTGGGTTACGGCTCGATATGCACAGGTGGCACAGATTGACATTCTGTTTAAGCTGAGCGCCGCACATCTATGACATACCCAGGAGTTCCACGCGTGTCGACGCCCCAGCAGCCCGGTTACGGCTACCCGCAGCAGCCCTACGGCCAGCCCCCCATGCCCCCGCAGAAGCAGGGCATGAGCACCGGCAAGAAGATCGCGCTCGGCTGCGGCATTCCCACCGTCCTCGGCCTGATCCTCGTGGGCGGCTGCACGGCCCTGGTCGGCAAGGCCGCCGACGACGTCTCCAAGGAGCTGGACAAGAACCACGACTCCGCCGTGGTCGCCCCCTCCGGCTCGGCCAAGGCCGGCGACAACTCGAAGGTCTCCCAGCCCGACATCACCCAGGACGTGAAGGTCACCTCCTGCAAGGTGAGGACCGGCGACTACGGCCTCAAGGAACTCGACGTCAAGGTCGAGTACACCAACAGCGGCGACCGCCGGTTCACGTACCTCGCCGAAGGCGAGATCCTCGTCAACGGCGCGAAGAAGGCCGACATCTTGTCGACGGGGCAGAACCTCGCCCCCGGCCAGAAGTACACCGACGACAAGGCGGGCGGCCTCGGCTACAGCGTGGCCGATGACGCGAAGTCCGGCGACAAGATCGAGTGCAAGATCGTGAAGGTCTCCCGCAACTCCTTCTGACCTGAGCCACACCCCCGGAAGCCCCCGCACCGGCGCCGCGCCGACCGCGGGGGCTTCCGGATGCCCATCTCACGATGCGGCTGCCTGGTCCTTCTCCTCCTGCTCGTCGGCCTGGTCGCCGGCTGCAAGGCTCTCGTGGACGATGACGATGCCGACAAGTCCGGCCCGAAGCCGGGCGCATCCGCATCGGCATCGGCCGGCCCGTCCGCGGCCCCCGTGGCCGCCGAGAAGTTCATCGGCCAGAGCACACCGGAGACATGGACGAGGCTTGAGGCAAGCGGATACGGCGTCTCGGCCTACATGGCCACGACGCCCGCCCTCGTTGTGGACCGGTACAGCTTTACGCGCGGGTGCTTCGTTCAGCAGGACGGTCTGAAGGTGCGGCTGTACGTACTGGCCGACGCGTTCGGGTGCCCCGACCGCATCGGCGGCGAGAGCAAGGTGAACATCCCCAGCACCAGGCCGGATCCCGAGCCCGAGCCCGAACCGGAACCCGAGCGCAAGCAGGACCCCGAGCCGGACCCCGAGCCGGAGCCGGAGCGTACGCGCCGGTACGTGCCGCCGCCTGCGAAGCCGAAGCCGCCGTCGGCGCCGCGCCGGGACGAACGCCCCGGCGGGAAGGGAGGCTGCCCTCCCGGCGGCTGCTACAACCCCTGCCCTCCCGGAGGCTGCACCCGCTAGCCCCCGCCGCGCCCCCTCAGAGCGCCAGTGCGGCCATGGTCAGGACCCGCGTCCTCTTGTTCAAGGTCATCCCCGCAGGGCCAGGATGCGGTTCATCCCCGTCACGCCACCGCAGCGCTCCCGGGCGGAGCGGTTCGGTGAAGAAGGGGACAGGAGAGAGAAGACCAAGATCACGGAATTGCCATGCCTTCCGGGAACCTACCGGGCAAAGTGTGCGCTATGCGCGGTCTTCGTGAAGAGCGGTCCCTACAAGGACAAGCGCACACGGATCGAGTTCCGACCGACCAGGGAGGACAGCCGTGAACGGCAAGACCGCCCCCGCCGGCGTCACCATCCTCGCGCCCGGCCTCACCAACGGCCCGAGAACACCTCTCCTCCGCCGCCGGACCGACAGCACCACCCGCACGGCCCTGCTCCCCGCGAAGGAGGGCGGGGCTCTCCGATTACGTGAAACGGCCCGTCCGGGCCTCGAACCGAAGGAACACAGTGAAGAACCTTTACGCGAAGGCCGCCCTGGCGACCTCGATAGCCGCCCTGGCGATGGCCACCCTCTCCTTCGCCACCAACGCCACCGCCGGTAGCCCCACTCCCGCACCGACCCCTGCCAACTGCTGCTGCACCCCCACTCCGCAGCCCTCGCCCAGCACCACGGCGAAGCCCACGACCAAGCCGTCCACCAGCCCCACCCCGGCCCCGAAGCCGTCCGTCACCGCCCCGCCAAAGCCCTCGCCGAGCACCCCGCCGACGCCCACCGCCCCGCCGAAGGCCTCGCCGAGCGCCCCGCCGAAGCCCTCCACCGGCAGCGCCGGCACCACCGGATAACCGCGCAGCACCACCCGCGGGCCCCGTTCTCCACGAAGGGAGGGCTGGGCAGGCTGAGGGGGAAAGGCCAGGCCGTGGCAGAGATCGTGCCGCGGCCGTGGGCCCGTGTACGCCGCCACGGAGGAGGGGAAGCATGGGCCCGAACTGGTTGCCGCCCGCGCCCTCTGCCGAAGCCCCCCATATCCTCCAACGGGCCATTGCAGAAGCGTCATTGGGGACTTCGCTCCAGGAACGTGCCTGCCCGTGTCCATGTCGATCCGAACGATCCGTAGGAGGACGGATGGTGAAGCTGCTGCCGCTGGAGGTAGGCCCGCTGAACCCGGACGGGACCGAGCTCGTTGTCGGAGCGATCTTGTTCGCGCTGGTGTACGCGCTGATGCTGGTACCTCTGAAGCGCATCCGGCAGGTCATGGTGACGCGTCAGGACCTGATCGAGGTCGCTGTCTGCTGTGCGCTGGATCGGCGGGAGGAGGCCCGTGCGGTACGGGAGATGTGCGAGCGCGTGATCGCCGAGGGGCGGCGCGAGGCGGCGCTCGTCCGGCGTTCCCTGGCCGAGGAGGGAGCGCGGCTGATGGAGGAGGCCCGCGTCGAAGGGCTGCGGGAGCGAGCCGGCATCGTGGCGGCGGGGCAGCAGCGGATCTCCGCCGAACGCGCGGCCGCCGAGGCGGCGCTGCGATCCGATGCGGAGGCGCTGGCGGTGGAACTGGCGGGGCGGATCCTCGGGGAACCCGTCACAGCCGTCGCGCCCCGTTAGGACCGGGGCCGCTCGACGGCCTGCCCGGCGCGGTCGGGCCGGCGTGGTCGGGTTGGCGCTCGCGGGGCGGTTGGGGCTGTGGGTGTCCGTCCTCGCGTTGCTGCTGCACGAACGTCAAGGGCGGGATTCGGCCGCCTGACGGGCGTCGGGGCTCGCCCTCGAGGGCAACCGGACGGCAGAATCGCGGTGTCGATACCGCGGAAGGGGCCGGGATGGCAGTGACAGAGGGCGTCGGCGCGAAGGTCCCCGGGCTGGCGGGCGTGCCGCTGCTCGGGTCGGTGCTCGACCTCCGCAAGGACTCGCTCGGAACCTATCTGCGGGCCCGGCGCGAGCTCGGTGACGTAGTTCGGATCACCGCCGGGCCGCCCGGCCTGCGGGTCGAGCTGTACTGCGTGTTCTCCGCCGAGGGGGCGCAGCAGGTGCTGGCCTCGGACGCGGCCAACTTCCGCAAGGAAAACACCTTCTACCAGGAGGTGCGCGAGTCCTTCGGGAACGGCCTGCTGACCAGCCAGGACCAGGACTACCTGCGCCAGCGGCGGCTGGTCCAGCCGCTGTTCACCCGGCGCCGGGTGGACTCGTACGCCGGCGCCATCGCCGCCGAGACCCAAGCCGCCCTGGACGGCTGGAAGACAGCCCCCGGCGGGGTGGTGGACGTGTCCGACTCCATGATGGAGCTCGCCCTGCGCGCGGTGGCGCGGATCCTCTTCGGGGCGGACGTCGAGGCCACCGTGCCCGTCGTGGACCGGTGCTTTCCGGTCATCACGGATTACGTGCTCAAGCGCGGGTACTCCCCCGTGAGCATCCCCCGCGGCTGGCCCACGCCGGGAAACAAGCGGGCGGCCGCCGCGATAGGGGAGCTGTACGGCGTGTGCGACTCGATCATCGAGCGCCGGCGCCGGGACGGGGACGACGGCGAGGACCTGTTGTCGCTGCTGGCGGCGGCCGGCGGCGGTGAGGACGGCGAGGACGGAGCGTTCGACGACACCGAGCTCCGCGACCAGGTGCTCATCTTCCTGCTCGCCGGGCACGAGACCACCGCGACCTCGCTGGCCTTCGCCCTGCACCTGCTCGCCCGCCACCCCGAGGTGCAGGACCGGGCCCGGGAGGAGATCGCGAAGGCGCTGGGCGGACGGACCCCGGAGGCCGCGGACCTGGACCGGCTGCCGTACCTGACGCAGGTGCTGAAGGAGGCCATGCGGCTGTATCCGGCGGCCCCTGTGATCGGCCGCCGGTCCGTCGCCGCGTCCCAGGTCGACGGGTACACCGTGCCCGCCGGGGTGGACGTGATCATCGCGCCCTGGGTCACCCACCGGCACCCCCGCTACTGGCCGGATCCCGAGCGGTTCGACCCGGACCGGTTCAGCCCGGACGCGGAGGCCGGCCGGCCCCGGTACGCCTGGCTGCCGTTCGGCGGGGGCCCGCGCGCCTGCATCGGGCAGCACTTCTCGATGCTGGAGTCGGTGATCGCCCTGGCGATCATCCTCCGGACGTACGAGTTCGAACCCGTGGACCAGGAGGTCCCGGTGGCGGCCGGGATCACCCTGGGGGTGACCGGCCCGGCCCGGTGCCGGATCCGTCCCGTCGCCTCCTAGACAGTGCCGTGAGACGGTCCTGGGGGGTCACCGGGCACGGGACGTGGCGGCTGACCACCAGCGCGCCCGCGCCGGCCCTGCGGCCGGGGGTTCGCGGATACCGCGGCTACCGGGTGGAGATGGACCGTCCGCAGCGCCGGATCGAGATCCCGAACGGGACCGCGACCGTGGTCGTCAACTTCGCGGAGCCGGTACGGATATCCAAGGCGACCGGAGCGGAGGCCAAGAGCGCCGGCGGTGGCGCGGGCGGCGGCGGCACGGCCTTCCAATCGCTGCTCACCGGCCTGCGCACCGACGCGACGGTCGGTGAGCACGGAGGGCGGCTGCACGGGGTGGAGATCCACTTCGCCCCGTGGATGGCCTTCACCGTCTTCGGGCTCCCGATGCACGAGCTCCGGGACCGGGTCGTCCCGCTCGCCGATCTGCCGGGCGCCGAGGCCGGCCGGCTGGAGGCACTGCTCGCCCGGGCTCCGCACTGGGCCGAACGGTTCGAGCTGCTCGACGCGGTGCTGCTGGAGCGGGCCGCCACCGGGCCGACGGCCGCCCCGCAGGTGGTGTGGGCGTGGAGCCGGCTGCTGCGTACGGGCGGTCTGGTGCCCCTCGACGACCTCGCGGCCGGGGCCGGCTGGAGCGCCCGCCGCCTGGAGCACCGGTTCCGCGAGCAGATCGGACTGTCGCCCAAATCCGCCGCACGCGTGCTGCGGATGCAGCGGGCCCTGCGGATGCTGACCCGCGGACACCGGGCCTCCGAGGCGGCGTCGGCGTGCGGCTTCTACGACCAGGCGCACCTGCACCGGGACTTCCGGGAGATGACCGGCTGCTCGCCGGGCCAGTTCCTGTCGTACCGGGGCGGGGGCGAACGGCCGGTGGACCGGGTCCCTGGACGGGTGACCAGCGTCCTGCTGTGATCGCGAGGCCGGCCCGCCCGGAGCGGCGCCGGTCCGGAGCGGCGCCGGTCCGGAGCGGCGCCCGCCCGACCTGCGGCGCGGCGGTTTTTTCCAATACCCGGGCCATGCCGTCCTGCGAGGATGACGCCACTTCCACAGGTCCACCGGGCGCACGGGGGTGGGGCCGGGCGGTGCGGGCCGTGCCCGCCACCCGGCCCCCAGGCGCCCGGTCACCCCTCACCGGGAGTCGGCGCCCGGTGAGGGGTGGCCGGGGCAGTCCCGCGGCGCGCCGGGACGCCCCGGCCACCCGTAGTCACACCCGTAGTCACACCCGTAGTCACACCCGTAGTCAGCAGTAATCAGCCGTGGCCACTCGCGTCAGCCGCAGTCAGCCGCGGTCACCCGTGATGGTTCCCCTGCAGCCGCTCCAGGTCGGAGGGCCGGACCTGGATCACGAACAGCGCGATCGCCGCCCCGACCAGCGTGAACGCGGCCGCCACGGTGAACGCCGCGGACACTCCCGCCGTCAGAACCCGGTCCCCCCACGGATCCGGCAGCATCCCGGTGCGTTCGAACAGCACCCGCTGCACCGGCGTGGCGCCCGCCAGGAAGGCCGCCATCTGCCGCGTCCCCTCGCTGGTACTGGCCGCACCGAACACGGTGACCAGGATGGACAGGCCCAGCGAGCCGCCCACCTGCTGGGTGGTGTTCAGCAGCCCGGAGGCCGCACCCGACTCCCGGTCGGCGACGTTCGACAGGGCCATCAGGGTCAGCGAGACGAACTGCATGCCCATGCCTGCGCTGAACAGAAGCATCGGCCCCAGGATGCTGCCCAGGTAGGTGGAGTGGATGTCGGTGAGGCTCAGCCAGGCCAGCCCGACGGTGGTGCTCAGCGCGCCGCCCACCATGAACGGCTTCGGGCCGAACTTCGGCAGCAGCTTCGAGGTGATGTTCGCGACCACCGCGACCATCACGCTGACCGGCAGGAAGGACAGGCCCGCCTGGATCGGGCTGAAGCCGAGCACGTTCTGCACGAACAGGGTCAGGAAGAAGAACATGCCGAACAGGGCGCAGGCGAGGAAGAGCATGATGCCGTACGTCCCCGCGCGGTTGCGGTCGGCGAACATGTGCAGCGGGGTGATGGGCTGCCGCGAGCGGCGCTCCACCAGCACGAAGCCGGTGAGGAGGACCACCGCGGCGCCGAAGGAGACGAGGGTGCCCGGGTCCCGCCAGCCCTCCTGGGCGGCCCGGATGAACCCGTAGACCAGGGCCACCACTCCGAGGGTGCCGGTGAGCGCGCCGGCGAGGTCGAAGTGCCCGGGGTGGCGTTCGGACTCCTTCAGGACGTGGGGCGCCATCAGGGCGATCGTCAGCGCGATGGGGACGTTGACGAAGAACACCCAGCGCCAGTCGAGCCATTCGACGAGCATGCCGCCCGCCAGCAGGCCGATCGCGCCCCCGCCGGCCGATACGGCCGCGAACACGCCGAAGGCCCGGTTGCGCTCCGGGCCTTCCCTGAAGGTGGTGCTGATCAGGGCCAGCGAGGTCGGCGAGGCGACCGCCGCACCGGCGCCCTGCAGGGCCCGTGCGGCCATCAGCTGACCGGAGGTCTGGGCGAATCCGCCGAGCAGCGAGGCCAGCCCGAAGAGCAGCACGCCGAAGATCCACACGCGGCGCCGGCCGAGGATGTCGCCCGCCCTGCCGCCGAGCAGCAGCAGGCCGCCGAAGGTGAGGGTGTAGGCGTTGACCACCCAGGACAGGCTCTCGGTGGAGAAGTCCAGCGCCGTCTGGATGTGCGGCAGGGCGATGTTCACGATGGTGATGTCGAGCACCACCATCAACTGGCAGGAGGCGATGACGAAGAGGGCGAGTCCGTCCCCGCGCCCTTCGGCCTTGCCGCCACCCGGTTCGGTGGACGGCACAGGGGCGTTCCGGTCCGCGTTCCGGTCCACGATTACGACGCTAAGCCCGGGCGCGGAGCGTCACCACCCGAACGGCCGAAGGCTGGTCGCATAACATTTCACATGTCACACTTCACGTCAGGATGCGTTTCTCGATCTCTCCGCCCGCACCGGACGGTTCGCCTACGGCGCCCCCCGCGCCTTCGCCTTCGGCGACGACGCCCGCCTGCTCTACTTCCTCCGCTCCACCGGACCCACCGACCCCTACGACTCCCTCTGGGTGCTCGACACCGCGACCGGCGCCGAGAGGCTGCTCGCCGATCCGCGCGAGCTCTCCCCCGAACCCGGCGAACTGCCCGTGGCCGAGCGCCGGCTCCGCGAACGCATCCGGCTGGTGGCCGCGGGCATAGGCACGTATGCCCTCTCCGGCGACGGACTGCGGGCCGTCTTCGCGCTCTACGGCCGGCTGTACGAGGCCCCGGGCGACGGCACCGGGAAAACGCGGGAGATCCCGGCCGCGGGACCGGTCGTGGACCCGCGGCCGAACACCGACGGCAGCCTGATCGCGTACGTGAGCGAGGACGCCCTGTACGTCGCCCGGGCGGGCGGCGACACCACAGAGCCGGGTGGCGACACCACGGCACCGGGCGAGGGCACCACGGCACCGGGCTCCGGCGCGGCCGCCCCGTGGACCACCGGGCGGATCAGCCCCGACGACGGCGCCCGCTGGGGCCTGGCCGAGTTCGCGGCCGCCGAGGAGCTGGGCCGGGCCCGCGGCCACTGGTGGTCCCCCGACGGGCAGGCCCTGCTCGCCGCACGGGTGGACGAGTCCGCACTGCAGCGCCGCTGGTTCGCCGACCCGGCCCACCCCGAACTCCCCGCCGAGGACTTCGCCTACCCGGAGGCCGGCGGCCCGAACGCCTCGGTCGGGCTGTGGGTCATGGGCCCGGCCGGCCGCCGGGTCCGCCTGGACTGGGACTCCCGCACCTACCCCTACGTCTCCGACGCGGGCTGGGAGGGCGCGGAGGAGATCCTGCTGACCGTCCAGGACCGGCTCCAGCAGAACGTCCTCCTGCTCTCCGCCGACCCGGCCACCGGCGCCACCCGTGAGCTGTCCCGCACCACCCACCCGCACTGGGTGGACCCGCTGCCGGGCACCCCGGCCCGCCTCTCCGACGGCCGGATGCTCACCGCCGCCGACACTCCGGACGGCACCGCCCGCGCGCTCGCGCTGGACGGCGTCCTGCTCACCAGGGACGAGGTCCAGATCCGCCGGGTGGCCGGGGAGCACCGCGGCGCCCTGCTGGTCGAGGCCGGTCTGCGCGAACCCGCCGAACAGCAGGTCCTCCTGCTCGACCCGGACAGCGGCACCCTCACCCCGCTCGCCGACGGGCCCGGCGTGCACTCCGCGGCCGCCTCCGCCGGAGCGCTGCTGCTGACCTCGGCCGGCCCGGACGGGATCCGCAGGACCGTGCGCGCCGCCGACGGACGGGAGTTCACCCCCGCCGACCTCTCCGAGCCGCTGCCGTACCGGGTGGTGCCCCGGCTGACCCGGGTCACCGAACACGGCCTGCCCACCGCGGTGGTGCTGCCCCGCGGCCATGTGCCGGGGCAGCGGCTGCCGGTGCTGGTGCAGGGGTACGGCGGCCCCGGCTTCCAGGACGTGAGCCTGGAGCCGCGCCGATGGCAGCACCGGCAGTGGTGGGCCGACCAGGGCTTCGCCGTGGTCACCGTCGACAACCGGGGCACCCCGTACGTGTCCCCCGCCTTCACCCACGCCATGTACCGGGACTTCTCCCGGGTCACCCTGGACGACCAGGCGGCCGCCCTCCGGGCGCTCGGCGAGCGGCACCCCGAGCTCGACCTCGGCCGGGTCGGGGTCATGGGCTGGTCCTACGGCGGCTACCTGGCCGCGGCGGCCGTACTGCGCCGCCCGGACGTCTTCCACGCGGCGGTGGCGGGCGCCCCGCCCACCGACTTCCGCCACTACGACACCGCCTACACGGAGCGCTACCTCGGCCTGCCCCAGGACAACCCCGAGGTGTACGAGCAGGAGTCGCTGATCGCGGACGCCCCCGCGCTGACCCGCCCGCTCCTCCTGATCACCGGCCTGGCCGACGACAACGTGCACCCCTCGCACACCCTGCGGCTCTCCCGGGCCCTGACCGACGCGGGCCGCCCCCACCGGCTCCTCGCCCTCCCGGGCGTCACCCACATGACCCCGAACGGCACTTACGAGAAGATCGCCGCCCAGGAACTCGCCTTCCTGAAGGCGGCCTTGCACTAGCCGGGGACCGGCGAGCGGCCCCGGCCGGGGTGGTCTCGGCCGGGGCCGCTCTGCCTTGGGCGGCTACTCGGCCTGGTCGGCCCAGAGGGAGCGGACGTGGCCGAGGTGGCGGCGCATGCAGGCCTCGGCGGCGGGGGCGTCACCGGCCAGCATCAGGTCGAGGAGTTCGAGGTGCTCCTCCGCCGAGGACACCAGCAGACCGGCCTTGTCCAGGCTGGTCAGGCCGTACAGCCGGGACCGCTTGCGCAGGTCGCCGACGGTCTCCACCAGGCGTTCGTTGCCGGCGAGGCCGAGCAGGGTGAGGTGGAAGCGGCGGTCGGCCTCCAGGTAGCCGATCAGATTGTGTTCCCGGGCCTGGGTGACGATCTCCTGGGCGATGGGCCGGAGTTCCTCCAGGGCCTCCTTGGCGGCGATCCGGGTGACCACGCCGATGGTGGGGACCTCGATCAGGGTGCGCAGCTCGGTGTACTGGTCCAGGTCGCGTTCGCTGACCTCGGTGACCCGGAACCCCTTGTTGCGGACCGGCTCGACCAGGCCTTCGCGGGCCAGGTCGAGCATCGCCTCGCGCACCGGGGTGGCCGACACGCCGAGGTCGGCGGCGAGGGTGGGAGCCGAGTAGACCCGGCCGGGCTCCAGCTGTCCGGCTATCAGGGCTGCTCGAAGGGCGTGGCCTACCTGATCGCGAAGCCGCTCCTGGGCCTTGATGAGACTGTGCTGCTTCAGGTCACCCATCGCTTTTCCTCCGAGAAATCGCAGAGGAACAGCGTACAATGTCACGTTTCGCTGTTCGCCCCGGTGGCCCCACTCGCGGCCCGGTACAGGGCCACCGCCACAGCGAGATCTTCCCAGGCCATGCCCACGCTCTTGAAGAGGTGTGGACAGCCGGACGTCCCGCCCTGTGCGGCGGGCCCGGCGGGGCCGGCGGCCGGCCCGCGCCCGGCGACCAGGTCGGCCAGGGTGCCGGTGATGTGGCCCGGCCCGATCGCGCCCTCGGCCTCGGGGACCAGCAGGTCGCCCGCCTCGCGCAGGGCCGCCGCCCGCGATTCCACCCACACCGCGGCGCGTCGCACGAGCGCGGTGTCGGTCTCGCGGGCCTCCGGCTCGTGCGAGCCGACCGCGACGACGGTGGCGCCGTCGGCCACCAGCCGTCCGTCGAAGAGGGGTTCGCGGGCCGTGGTGCAGCAGACCACCAGATCGGCCCCGGCCACGTCGGCGGGGCTGCCGGTACGGGCGGCCACTCCGCGGGTCCGGGCGTACGCGGCGAGCCGGGCGGCTCCGTCCCCGTTCCGCCCGACCACCGTCACCCCGTCGAGCTCGCGCTCCGCGAGCAGCGCGTCGAGGTGTCCGTACGCCTGCGGGCCGGTGCCGAACAGCACCGTCCGCAGCGGCCGCCCGGCCGGGGTGAGCGCGCGTACCGCGAGGGCGGACACCGCCGGGGTGCGCAGCGCGGTGAGCGCGGCGGCGTCGAGCAGGGCGACCGGCCGCAGGGTCGGGCCGTCGAGCAGCAGGTAGCTGCCGGTGATCCGGGCCAGGCCGCGGGCGGGGTTGCCGGGCGCGACCCCGGCCACCTTCACCCCGGCCCAGGCCCCGGACGCGGCGGGCATCAGGAGTAGCTCGCCCGCCGGGACGGGGACGCTGGTGCGCTGCGGGCAGCCCTCCGGGTCGAGCCCGGAGCGCAGGGCGTCGGCGAGGGCGTCGGCGACGGCCGCCGGGCCGAGCAGCCCGGCGATCTCCTCCGCCCCGAGGGAGTACGTCACAACAGGAATCCGGTGCCGAGGGTGTCCCGGGAGTCCAGCAGGAAGCTGTGCTCGCCGGTGCGGTAGGCGGTGCCGGTGACCTCGGTGACTCCGCCGTCGAGTATCCGGCCGGTGAACACCGTGCCGGCCACGGACTCGTGGAGCAGGTCCTGTCCGGTCCCGAGCAGTCCTTCCCCGGCGAGCAGCGCCAGCCGGGCGGAGGTGCCGGAGCCGCAGGGCGAGCGGTCGATCTGGCCGTCGGCGAAGACCGTGACGTTGCGCTGGTGCGGGCCGAACGGGGTGTCGGGCAGTTCCTCGTACAGGATGACCCCGTAGACGCCGGAGAGCAGCGGGCCGTCCGGATGCCAGGCGGCCGGGTGCGTGGCCAGCGCGGTGCGGATCTCCTGGCCGGCCCGGACCAGGGCGGGCAGGTCGGCGGGGATGACCTTCAGGCCGAGGTCGCGGGCGCGCACGGAGGCGTAACAGGCCCCGGCGTGCGCGATGTCCACCTCGGCGATGCCCAGGGTGGTGGCCACGGGCACTCCGCGGGCGGCGACCCGGGCCGGGACGTTCCGGAAGGTGACCCCGGTGGTGCGGCCGCCGTCACGGTGGACGGTGGCGGTGACCCGCCCGGACGGTACGTCGATCCTGACCTGCGCGTCCCCGTCGTCGGGGGCCGCCACGAGTCCGCTGTCCACCGCCCAGACGCCGAGGGCCATGGTGCCGTGCCCGCAGGCGGTGGAGTAGCCGTCCTTGTGCCAGAACAGCACCCCGAGGTGGGCCCCGTCGTCGTCGGGCGGGACCAGGAACCCGCCGTACATCCCGGCGTGTCCCCGCGGTTCCTGCACCAGCATGCGCCGTACGTCGTCCAGCGCGCTGAGCCGGGGCGCGGTGCCGGAGCCTCCGGGGCCGATGGCGGTGGCGCAGCGCGCGGCGACGGTGTCCCCGGGGACGGGCGGGAGGCCCTCGGTGACGATCCGGAAGGGTTCGCCGGCGGTGTGGTAGTCGGTGGTGCGGACGGAGTGCACCGTGTAGGAGGAGTCCGCGGGCGCCGCCGGAGCGGGCGCCGCCGGAGCGGGTGTCGGGTGGGCCGGGTTCACAGCAGGAACCCGGCGGGGAAGGGGTCGGTCGGGTCGAGGAAGTACTGGGCGGTGCCGGTGATCCAGGCCCGGCCGGTGACGGTGGGCACCACGGCGGCCCGGCCGCCGACGGTGGTCTCGGCGACCAGCCTGCCGGTGAACTCGGTACCGATGAAGGACTCGTTGACGAAGTCGGTGTCCAGCGGCAGCAGGCCGCGGGCGTGCAGCTGCGCCATCCGCGCGCTGGTGCCCGTGCCGCAGGGGGACCGGTCGAACCAGCCCGGGTGGATCGCCATGGCGTGCCGCGAGCGGACGGCGTCGGAGCCGGGGGCGGCGAGGTAGACGTGCTTGACCCCGGAGATGCCCGGGTCCTCGGGGTGCACGGGACGGTCCGGTCCGGCGTTGATCGCCTCCATGACCGCGAGGCCTGCGGCCAGGAGGTCCTCCTTGCGGGCGCGGTCGAAGGGCAGCCCGAGGGAGTCGAGTTCCACGAAGGCGTAGAAGTTGCCGCCGTAGGCGAGGTCGTAGGTGACCGTGCCGTATCCGGGTACGTCGGCCTTGAGGTCGAGGCCGGCGCAGAAGGCGGGGACGTTGGTGAGCGTGACGGCCGTCGCCGCGCCGTCCTCGACGCGGACGTCCACGCTCACCGGTCCGGCGGGGGTGTCCAGGCGTACGGTGGTGACCGGTTCGACGGCCGGCACCATGCCCGTCTCGACCAGGACGGTGGCGACCCCGATGGTCCCGTGCCCGCACATCGGCAGCAGCCCGGACACCTCGATGTACAGCACGCCGAAGTCGGCGTCCGGGCGGGTGGGCGGCTGGAGGATCGCGCCGCTCATCGCGGCGTGGCCGCGCGGCTCGTACATGAGCAGGGTCCGGACGTGGTCCAGGTGCTCGATGAAGTGCAGGCGCTTCTCGGCCATGGTGGCGCCGGGGATCACCCCGACGCCGCCCGTGATGACGCGGGTGGGCATGCCTTCGGTGTGCGAGTCCACCGCGTGGTAGATGTGACGGGTGCGCATGGGGTCTCCCCTGGCTGTGGCGGGCTGTGGGTGGCGGCCTGTCAGCAGTGGCCGTCGGCGAGGGCCTTCTCGGTGGCGGCTCGGACGGCGGCCTCGGTCTCGCCGGTGAGCGCCAGGCGCGGCGGCCGGGTGGGGCCGCCCGGGCGGCCGGCCAGGTCCATGGAGAGCTTGATCGCCTGGACGAACTCGGTCTTGGAGTCCCAGCGGAGCAGGCAGTGCAGGGCTTTGTAGAGGGGCAGGGCGGTCTCCAGGTCCCCGGCGACGGCGGCCCGGTAGAGGGTGGCGCAGGAGGACGGGAGGGCGTTGGGGTAGCCGGCGATCCAGCCGACCGCGCCCGCCAGGGCGAGTTCGAGCAGGACGTCGTCGGCACCGATGAGGAGGTCCAGGCCGGGGGCGAGCTCGGCGATCTCGTAGGCGCGGCGGACGTCGCCGCTGAACTCCTTGACGGCGACGATGCTGCCGTCGGCGTGCAGCCGGGCGAGGAGGGCCGGGGTCAGGTCGACCTTGGTGTCGATGGGGTTGTTGTACGCGACCACGGGCAGGCCGGCCCTGGCGACCTCGGCGTAGTGGGCGCGGACGGCGGCCTCGTCGGCGCGGTAGGCGTTGGGCGGCAGCAGGAGGACGGAGCCGGCGCCCGCCTCGGCGGCCTGCTCGGCCCAGCGGCGGGACTCGGCGCTGCCGTAGGCGGCGACGCCGGGCATCACGCGGGCGCCGTCGCCGGCCGCCTCCACGGCGGTGCGGACCACGCGGGCGCGCTCCTCGTCGGTGAGCGTCTGGTACTCGCCGAGGGAGCCGTTGGGGACGACCCCGTCGCAGCCGTTGGCGATCAGCCAGGCGACGTGCTCGGCGTAGGCGTCGTGGTCGACGGAGAGGTCGGGGCGCAGCGGCAGGGTGGTGGCGACCATGATGCCGTGCCAGGGGGTGCGGGGTGCGGCGCTCATACGGGACTCCCTAGTGTGGTGTGTGACATTTTACTGCGTGGTGTGCGGGCGCCACAAGGGGTGGCGCACGGGTGTCAGTCTTCGGTGGTGGGTGCGGCGGGCGCGGCGGGCGCCGTCGGCGCGGCCGGCGTGGTCGGCGCCGGAGGCAGGGCGGCCAGCAGGCTCAGGGGGACCGGGCAGGACAGCGGGCGGCGGTCGGCGGCGGGCTCCGCGCCGGCCAGGGCGGCGACGGCCTGGCCGCACATGCGGCCCTGGCACCAGCCCATGCCGGCCCGGGTGAGCAGCTTGACCGTACGGGCGTCCCGCGCTCCGAGCTCCTCCACGGCCTCGCGGATCCGCCCGGCGGGCACCTCCTCGCACCGGCAGACGTCGGTGGCGTCGGTGACCCAGCCGGTCCAGGCTTCGCCCGGGCGGTGGGCGGCACCCATGGCCTCGGCGAAGGCGCGCAACCGGGCGCGGCGACGCCGCAGCCGGGCGAGCCGTTCGGGGGTCCCGCCGCGCAGTGCGTCGGCGATGGAGTGGGCGGCCAGTTCGCCCTCGGCCAGGGCCAGTTGGGCGCCGCCGATGCCACCGGTCTCGCCCGCCGACCAGATACCGGGGACGGAGGTGCGCTGCCCGGTGTCCAGGGCCAGAGCGGGGGTGCCGTCGGGGGCGAGCCGGGTGGCGCAGCCGAGGCCGGTGGCCAGTTCGAGCTGGGGGACGAGCCCGTGCCCGACGGCGAGCGCGTCGCACGGGATCCGGCGACGGGTGCCGGGCACGGGCCGCCAGTCGCGGTCCAGCCGGGCCACGGTGACGGCCTCGACGCGTTCGGCGCCGTGCGCCTCGACCACGGCGTGCCGGGTGAGCAGCCGGACCTGACGGCGCGCCAGCGCCCCGCCGAAGACGGCCCCCTCGGCGAGCTTGCCCGGATTGCGCAGCAGGGCCGGCAGCCGGCCGGCGTAGGCCAGGTACGACGCGGCCTCGACGACGGCGGGGACCCGCGCCCCGGCCGCGGCCAGCGATCCGGCGACGGCCAGCAGCAGCGGTCCGCTGCCGGCCACCACCACGCGCCGCCCGGGCAGTACGAGCCCGGACTTGAGCATGGCCTGCGCCCCGCCGGCCCCGACCACCCCGGGCAGGGTCCAGCCGGGGAAGGGCAGTTGGCGCTCGTACGCCCCGGTGGCCAGCAACACCGCCCGGGCCCGCACGACCGCCGCCCGCTCCTCGGGCCCGACCACGGCATGCAGCAGCCACTGCCGCTCCCGCTCCACGACCGGCTCCGGGGCCGAGCCCGACCCCGGAGCCGGAACCGGGGCCGGAGCCGGAACCGGGGCCGGAGCCACCGTCCAGACGTGGTGGCCCGGCAGGTACCTCAGCCGGCCCGCCGCCTCGTGTGCGCGCAGCCGTGCCTCGCGCGTCGCGAAGGCGGACCAGCCGTGGTGCAGGGCCTGCGGGCGGGTGGCGCCGAGCGCGGGGTCCGGGTGGCGGTAGTACTGGCCGCCGGGCCGGTCGCCCGCGTCCAGCAGGGCCACGCTCAGGCCGAGGTCGGCGGCGGTGACGGCGGCGGCGAGCCCGGCCGGCCCGGCGCCGACGATCGCGAGGTCCGCGACGGCGGCGTCGGACGCGGGGGCGGAGGAGCCCGACCCACCGGGCCCGGGGTTCGGTGACGCGCCCTGCCGGGGAGCGGGCGGGTCAGACGGCGAGGTCGGCACGGCCGGTTCCCTCCTGGGTGGTGACGGTGTCCCCGGGGCGGGCCGGGACCAGGCAGGCCCGTTGGTTCGGGCGGCCGTTGACGGTGGCCAGGCAGTCGTAGCACTGGCCGATCCCGCAGAACGCGCCGCGCGGCGAGCCCCCGTCGCGGGTGGTGCGCCAGGCCAGGATGCCCGCGCCCCACAGGGCGGCGGCGATGGACTGGCCGGCCTGCGCCGGGATCTCCCGGCCGTCGAAGCGGATGGCGTACGCGGCTTCCGGCGCTCCGCCGACCAGGTCGCGCGGGGTACGGCCCCCGCTGCCGGTGCTGTCGCTCATCGGGGTGCCTCCGCGAAGCGGTCGGGGCGGAACGGGGTCGGGTCCAGCGGCGGCGCCTCCCCGGTCAGCGCCGCGGCGATCAGCAGACCCGTCGCCGGGGCCAGGCCGATGCCGGCACCCTCGTGGCCGCAGGCGTGCAGCAGGCCCGGGACCCGCGGGTCGGGGCCGATCGCCGGGAGGTGGTCGGGCAGGTACGGGCGGAAGCCGTGGTAGGTGCGCAGCACCTTGACGTCGGCCAGCACCGGGAAGAGGGCGGCGGCCTGGGCGGCGAGTCGGCGCAGCGCCTCCGTGGAGAGCGAGCGGTCGAAGCCGACGCGCTCCCGGGTGGCGCCGATCAGGACCGGCCCGGCGGGCGTGCCCTCGACCACCGCCGAGGACTGCAGGGCGGCGGAGCCGCTGGCCACGTCCGCGATGTAGTCGGCGGCGTAGACCTTGTGCCGGACCACCCTCGGCAGCGGTTCGGTGACCAGGACGAAGCCGCGGCGGGGCAGCACGGGCAGGTCGGTGCCGGCCAGCGCGGCGACCGCGCCGCCCCAGGTGCCGGCCGCGTTCACCACGGCGGGGGCGAGGAGTTCGCGGCGGTCGGTGCGGACTCCGCGTACGGCGCCGGAGGGTTCGCGGAGGATCCCGGTGACCTCTTCACCGAGGTACCGCGCGGCGCCGGACGCGGCGAGCAGGCGGGCCGCCGCCTGGGCGGGCTGGACCTGGGCGTCCTGCGGGTAGTGGAAGCCGCCGGCGAGACCGGGCGCGAGGTGCGGCTCCAGCTCGCGGAGCTCCTCCGGGCCGACCTCCCGCGCGTCCACGCCCGCGGCGCGCTGCCCTTCGGCGAATCCGCGCAGGGCCTCGAGGGTGGTCCCGTCGGGCGTCACGACGAGACCACCCTTGGGCTCGTACTCGGTCTCCGGCGGTAGGACGGAGGCCAGTTCGCGCCACAGCCTCGTGGACAGCAGCGCGAGATCGAGCTCGGGGCCCGCCTCCTTGTCGGAGACGAGCAGATTGCCTTCCCCGGCGCCCGTCGTGCCGCCCGCGACGGGACCGCGGTCGACGACGGCGACGGACAGGCCGGCGCGGCTCGCGTAGTACGCGCAGGCAGCGCCGACCACACCGGCGCCGATGATCACGACGTCGGGGGAGGCATCCAGGGGGTGTCTCTTGGGCACGACAGTAATATGTCACATAGTTCTGTGCGTGCCTAGGGCCCCTGATCTGCGAGTCCGGTCAGCCGCGCAGCGGACCCTCACAGCTGTAGGACGAGGTGCCCGCCACCTTGTTGGACCAGATCTCCACCGGCCCGAAGTGGCAGTTCATGTCGGCCAGGTTGTTGGAGGCCGCGCCCGCCCGGTCGAGGATGAAGTAGTCCACCGTCTCGGACATGTCCTTGAAGTTCTGGTCGTCGCTGCGCCAGTTCTTCAGGTTGGCGGTGATCCGCCCGGTGCAGGTGAACCGGCGCTTCCCGGGCTCCCCGTTCTCCACGCAGTCCGGCGTGTTGTACGTGGCCGTGGCGAAGGAGGACTTCACCGAGGCCAGCGCCGAGTCGCGCAGCTGGTCGACCGGGGTGAACGAGGTGTTCGGCACGTACAGCTGGTCGACCTTGGCGATCTGGGCGTCCAGGAAGCGGTCGTAGTCCCGCTGCAGGTACGTGTCGGAGCCCATGCGGTGGCGCCACGCGTCGTACGCGGCGACGTCGTTGCCGCGCAGGTGCGTGTACATCTCGCGGAGCAGCGAGGGCTTCTCGGTCCACAGGAACTCGAAGAAGGTGCCGGCGTACGAGTAGAAGCGGAAGCCGTCGCCGTCGTAGGTGGCGTTCATGATCTGCTCGACGCTCATCCGCGGACCGCCGCCCGCCGTGTCGCCGATGATGCTCTTCACCAGGGACTTGCGCACGGCTATGCCGTTGTCGCGGGTGGCGCCGTCGAAGAACTCGGCGGTGCCCTCGTCCATGGCGGTGGTCCGGTCGCCCTCGTACCAGGGGCCCTCGCCGAAGAAGCCGGGCACCGCGTACCGCCCGTTGAGGTAGTGCGTGTACTCGTGGCGGAACAGCTCCTCCAGCGTCAGCGAGGAGTCCTGCGGGACGCGCCGCTCGTAGGTGTAGAAGGTGGCGCCGCGCTCGATGTAGATGCCGCCGTTGTTGGTGCCCATCCCGGTGAGGATCGGGTGGTACCGCTCGTAGTCGGCGCGCGAGGCGTAGAGCACGATGTTCAGCGTGGTGTTGGGGTCCCCGGCGAGCGGCTGGTCCGTGCCGAGCACCCGGTGGTACTGCGCCTTGACCTGCTTGCTCGCGTAGTACAGCTTGTCGACGGTCGCCTGCGGGAGCCCGGTGCGGACCTTGATGGCCCCGTTGTCGTAGGTGTACGTGTACGGGAAGATCCGCTTCTCGATGTCCTCCTTGCAGACCCCGTACGGCTTGCAGGCCTCGTAGAAGTTGAGCCAGGAGACGAGCGTGGCCCACTGCTCGCTGCCGGAGCCCCAGTCGCGCTCGACCGGTCCGAGCAGCGCGCCGAGGTCGGCGACGGTGGCGTCCTTGAGGCCGGCGATCTGGCCGAAGCGGGCGTACTCGCTCAGCGCGTCCCGCGCCGCCCAGTCGTTCGCGGTGCCCTTGAGGTGGGTCCAGCCGGCGAAGGCCTTGAAGGCCGCCCGGTAAGAGGGGTCGGCGGCCACCGCCGAGTGGAAGGCGTTGTCCTGGTTGCCCGGGTACACGCCCAGGTAGTTGACGGAGAGGCCGGCCAGGGCGGCACCGGCCCAGCCGGCGTCGCGGTTGGTGGCGGGCCGGTCCGGGCCCATCGTGGCGAGCACGTTCTTGATCAGGCCGAGCTGGTGCTGGCGCAGGCCGGGGGCGCTGGCCGCGTACAGGGCCTCGCGCAGGGTCCGGGCGTTGGAGGGGGTGACGTCGAAGGTGCGGGCGGCACCGGCGAAGCCGGCGATCGCCTGGCGCATCGCGTCCACGGTCGGGGCGTCGGTGACGTCGATCTCGGTGCGCGAGAAGTCGTGGTAGGCGACCGCGTGCAGGTAGGTGAACATCTCCTCCAGGTGGGAGGAGTTGCGGCCGTCGTGCGCGGCGGCCAGCCCGGATATCCGGCGGGACACGGCCTGGACGTGGGCGTCGGACATGACGGGGACCAGGCGCGCGTCCCAGGTCCAGATGATGTCGCGGAGGCAGCCGTCGGCGAGCACGGCCGGGTCGGCGAGGAAGTCGGCGAACTGCTCCGGGCCGAGGTTCCTGATCCCGTCGAGGGTGCACGGCACCCCGGCGGCGGTGGTGGCCGCGCCCTGGGCGAGCGTGCGCTTCGTCGCGGCGGGGGCCTTCTCGGCGGGGCCGGGGACCTTGGCCGCGTCCTTGGCCTTGGCGCCGGGCTTCACCGTGCGGCCGCCGGGGATCCGGCTCGCGGCGGGGACGTTCTCGGGGGCGGAGGCGAGCCGGTCGACCTCGTCGAACGGGTTCTGGCCGGGGGCCGACGCGGCGCCGGCGCCGGAGCCGAAGGTGCCGGGGAGCGTCGCGGCCACCGGGGCCGCCGGTGCGGTCCGTTCCGCGGCGAGGCTCACGGCCTGCCCGGCGGAGGCGACCAGAGCCACGGCGACGGAGGTGGCGAGGAGGGAGGAACGCACAGCTCTGTGCATGGACACCAAGAACTCCTGTGGGAGGGGAGGTGGGGGAAATGGTGCTGCGGAACGTCAACTGCCTTGCGTCACACGGCATTTGAGCGCAGTTCACGAGCCGCGGTGTGAGCTGTAACATAGTAATGTGAAATTGCACTGACAAGACCTGTGCGCCCACCAGTTCGCATCAGACCCGGGGAGCCCCTGTGACCGATCGCCCCGCCCCGCTCAACATCGGCAGCCACGACCTGCCGGTATCACCCGAGTTGTCCCGCTTCATGGCGGGCGACTGGGCGCCCTCCCCGCTCGCGGCGTCCGAACGGGTCACCGCCTTCGACGTGACCCCGGCCCGCCGGGCCCGCCTCTCGGCGCGCTTCCCGGGCGAGCGGCTGATCGTCCCGGCCGGCGAGCTCAGGGTCCGCACCAACGACTGCGACCACCGGTTCCGCCCGCACAGCGCGTACGCCTGGCTCACCGGCCTGACCGGCGAGGACCAGGTCGGCCACGTCCTGGTGCTGGAGCCGTCCGGCCCGCACGGCCACGAGGCCGTCCTCTACCTGCGCCCCCGCTCACCCCGGGCCGACGGAGGCGAGGAGTTCTTCCGGGACCGCCGCTACGGCGAGTTCTGGGTCGGCCGCCGGCCCGACCTCGCCGAGGCGGAACGGCTCACCGGCATCCGCTGCGCACACCTGGACAGCCTCGGCGCCCCCGGCCTCCTCGGCTCACCGGCCGGCCGCAACGCCGCCACCGACTCCGAACTGGCCACCGCCCTCTCCGAGCTGAGGCTGGTCAAGGACGCCTGGGAGGTGGCCCAGCTGCAGCTCGCCGTGGACCACACCACCGCCGGCTTCGAAGACGTCGTACGCGCCCTGCCGCGTGCACTCGCCCATCCGCGCGGCGAGCGCTGGATCGAGGGGGTGTTCGGACTGCGGGCCCGCGCCGAGGGCAACGGCACCGGGTACGAGACCATCGCCGCGTCCGGCGCCCACGCCTGCGTGCTGCACTGGATCCGCAACGACGGCGCGCTGAACCGGGACGAACTGCTGCTGCTGGATGCCGGGGTGGAGACGGACAGCCTCTACACCGCGGACGTCACCCGGACCCTCCCGCTCTCCGGGCGCTTCTCCCCCGTGCAGCGCCAGGTCTACGAACTCGTGCTGGCCGCCCAGGAAGCGGGCATCGCCGCACTGCGGCCCGGCGCCAGCTTCCGGGACTTCCACCGGGCCGGCATGCGCGTCATCGCCGAGGGCCTGGCCGAATGGGGCGTACTCAAGGACGCCGAGGGCGACCTTCACCGCCGCTACACCCTCTGCAGCAGCGGCCACATGCTGGGGCTCGACGTCCACGACTGCGCCAAGGCGCGCGCCGAGACGTATCTGGACGGGGTCCTGGAGGAGGGCCAGGTGCTCACCGTCGAGCCCGGCCTCTACCTCCAGCCCGACGACCTCACCCTCCCCGCCGAGCTCCGCGGGATCGGCGTCCGCATCGAGGACGACCTGGTCATCACGGCGGAGGGCGCCCGACTGATGTCGGGCGCCCTGCCGCGCACCGTGGCGGGTGTCGAGGAGTGGATGGGTTCCCTGCTGGAGGGCTAGGCCCTCTGCGGTGTCAGCCCTCCCGGCCTCGGCCGGGAGGGCTCGGGTCAGCTCGGGTCAGTTCGGGTCAGTGGCCGCCGTGGCCACCCCAGCCGTCGCCGCCGTGACCGCCGTGACCGCCGTGCCCGTCCCAGCCGTCACCGCCGTAGCCGCCGCGGCCCCAGTCATCGTCGTTCCAGTGGTGGCCGTTGCCGCCGCGACCCCAGTCGTCGTGGTCCCAGCCGTCGCCGCCGCCGTAGCCGCCATAGCCCACCCAGTAGGGGCTGTAGCCGCCATAGCCGCCGTAACCGCCGTAACCGCTCCAGTCGTTGTCGCACCAATGGCGGTCACGCCAGTCGCGGTCGCACCAGTGACCGTCGCCGGTCTGGACCTGGGGAACGCTCTGCGGGGTTGAGGCGGCGAATGCAGCGCTGACGGGCATGAGACCGAGGGTGAGCCCGGCAGCCCCTGCCAGAACTGCCGCTCCGATCCTACGGCGCATCTTCATGCACCTCCGAACATAGTTGACGGAGAACATTCCGGGGCATTTCAACCGTCCACCCGACCCGGGCCGCTGTCAAAATCAGTCGAACACTCACTCGATGACGGCGATCCCGTCGAGCTCCACCATCGCCTCCTCGTCCCACAGCCGGGTGATGCCGACCACCGCCATCGCCGGATAGTCCCGCCCCGCCAACTTCCTCCAGATCCGGCCCAGTTCGGGTGCGTGCTCGCGGTACGCCGCCACGTCGGCCGCGTAGACGGTGACCCGGGCGAGCCGGTCCGGAGTACCGCCCGCCGCGGCGAGCGCGGCGAGCAGGTTGGCCAGCGCACGCTCGAACTGCTCGGGCAGGGTCTTCCCCACCACCGCGCCCGCGCCGTCCAGCGCCGTCTGCCCGGCCAGCAGCACCAGGCGCGTACCGGAGGCGACCACCGCGTGCGAGAAGCCGGTGGGCGGGGAGAGTTCCGCCGGGTTGACCCGTTCCAGGCTCATCGCGCCCCCTCCGCCACGCCGGCCCCGCCGGCCCCGCCCGCGGGCCCCGCCACGCCCGCCTCGCGGTACAGCTCCCTGGCGATGATGGTGCGCTGCACCTCGCTGGCCCCCTCGTAGATGCGCGGTGCCCGCACCTCGCGGTACAGGTGTTCGAGCAGGTGGCCGCGCTGCAACGCCCGTGCGCCGTGCAGCTGTACCGCGTGGTCCACCACGTACTGCGCCGTCTCGGTGGCCAGCAGCTTCGCCATCGCCACCCGCCGGGCCACGTCCGGTGCCCCCGCGTCGTACGCGGCGGCGGCCGCGTGGACCAGCAGCCGGGCCGCCTCGGTCCGGGTGGCCATCTCCGCGATCCGGTGCGCCACCGCCTGGAGGTCACCCAGCACCCCGCCGAACGCCTCCCGCCGGGCGGTGTGCGCGAGCGCCGCATCCAGGGCTGCCCGGGCCATCCCCACCGCGAAGGCCCCCACGCTGGGCCGGAAGCGGTTCAGGGTGTCCATGGCCAGCCGGAACCCCCGGCCGGGCTCCCCCAGCAGATCCCCGGGCCCGACCGGCACCCCGTCGAAGGCCAGGGCCCCGATCGGGTGCGGCGAGAGCATCTCCAGCGCTTCGCCGGTCAGCCCGGGGCGGCCGGCCGGGACCAGGAAGGCGGTGACCCCGCGCGCCCCGGCGGCCTCCCCCGTCCGGGCGAACACGGTGTAGAAGTCCGCCTCCGGGGCGTTGGAGATCCACCGCTTCTCCCCCGTGAGCCGCCATCCCTCCCCGTCCGGCTCCGCACGCAGCTCCAGCGCCGCCGCGTCCGACCCGGCGCCCGGCTCGCTCAGCGCGAAGGCGGCCACCGCCGCTCCCCGCCGTACGGCCGGCAGCCAGCGCTCCCGCTGCGCCGCGCTGCCGCCGCGCAGCACCGGGTAGCCCCCGAGCCCCTGCAGGGCCAGCGCGGTCTCCGCCTCGGTGCAGCCGTACGCCAGGGACTCCCGCAGCAGGCAGAGCTCCAGCGCTCCGGAATCGAACATGCGCTCCAGCAGGCCGAGTTCCCCCAGGGCGGCGAGCAGGGGCCGGTTGACCCGGCCGGGCTCCCCGCGTGCCGCCAGCGGGTGGAGCTGCTCGGCGGCCAGGGCGCGCAGCCGCCCGGCCCGTTCCTCTTGTTCCTTCTCCAGCGCGAATTCGGGCATCGATTGTCCCCAGTTTTATCGCGTTCAGTTGACTGCCGTCACCGTCACGATACGCTCGATGGCGCGACCGCACGGCCGGCTCCATCCACTCGGTCCCGCACAACGGGGCCCGGACCGTTGTGCAAGGGGGCGATCCCGCCTTGGAACTCCTGCCTTCCGCCCATGCCGACACCTTCGCCCGCGACCACCTGCCACCCCGGCACGCCTGGCCGGACCTGGTCTTCCCGTTACCCGAACTGGCCTACCCGGACCGGCTGAACTGTGCGGCCGAGCTGCTGGACGCCACCGTCGCGCGCTTCGGCCCGGACCGGCCGGCCTTCCGCACCGCCACCGGCGAGGTGTGGACGTACGGCGTGCTCCAGGAGCGGGTGGACCGGATCGCCCGGGTGCTCACCGAGGACCTGGGCGTGGTCCCCGGCAACCGGGTGCTGCTGCGCGGCCCGACCGGCCCCTGGCTGGCCGCCTGCTGGCTGGCGGTGGTGAAGGCGGGCGCGGTGGCCGTCACCGTGCTGGCGCAGCAGCGTGCCCAGGAGCTGGCCACGGTGTGCGCGATGGCCCGGGTGCAGTTCGCGCTGTGCCACACCTCGGTGCTGGCGGACCTGGAGCGGGCCGCCGTCCCCGGCCTGCGGATCACCCCGTACGGCGGAACGGACCCCGGCGACCTGCTGCGGCTGACCGGGGAGCAGCGGGGCGGGCCCTTCCCGGCCGTGCCCACGTCCGCCGATGACGTGGCGCTGATCGCCTTCACCTCCGGGACCACCGGCCGGCCCAAGGGCTGCATGCACTTCCACCGTGACGTGCTGGCCGTCGCCGACACCTTCTCCCGGCAGGTGCTGCGCCCGCGCCCGGACGACCTGTTCGCCGGCAGCCCGCCGCTCGGCTTCACCTTCGGCCTCGGCGGCCTGGTGGTCTTCCCGCTGCGGGCCGGGGCCTGCGCGCTGCTGCTGGAGCAGGCCGGCCCCAGGCAGCTGCTGCCGGCCCTGGCCGAGCACCGGGTGACCGTGCTGTTCACCGCGCCCACCGCCTACAAAGCCATGCTCTGCGAGCTGGACGGCCACGACCTGTCCGCCCTCCGCCGGTGCGTCTCCGCCGGGGAGAACCTGCCGGCCGCGACCTGGCGGGCCTGGCACGAGCGCACCGGCCTGCGGATCATCAACGGCATCGGGGCGACCGAGCTGCTCCACATCTTCATCTCCGCCGCCGACGAGGACATCCGCCCGGGCACCACCGGGCGGGTCGTGCCCGGCTGGCAGGCCCGGGTGGTGGACCCGGACGGCAAGCCGGTGGCGGACAACGAACCGGGGCTGCTCGCGGTGCGCGGCCCGGTGGGCTGCCGCTACCTGGCCGATCCGCGGCAGGGCGAGTACGTGCGCGACGGCTGGAACCTCACCGGGGACACCTACGTCCGCGACCCGGAGGGGTACTTCCGCTACGTGGCCCGCGCCGACGACATGATCATCTCGGCGGGGTACAACATCGCCGGCCCGGAGGTGGAGGAGGCCCTGCTGCGCCACCCGGACGTGCTGGAGGCGGCCGTGGTGGGGCGGCCGGACGAGCGGCGCGGCCAGATCGTGGTGGCGTACGCGGTGACCCGGGAGGGTTCTGCGGTGTCGGAGGACGTGCTGCGGGCCTTCATGAAGGACGAGCTGGCCCCGCACAAATGCCCGCGGACCTTCGTTTTCCTGCCCGCGCTCCCCCGGACGGCGACCGGGAAGATTCAACGCTTCCGGCTGCGGGATCTAGATTGAAACCTCCCCTCCTTGAGGGGAGGGGATTCCTGGCTCACTTCGCCTGGCACCTAGCAGGTGATGGGACTTACAAGATCGGCACCAGCCGGGTTGAGACCAGCCCGGACGAGTATCACGGCTGCGGAGTTCTTGTCCCTGGGGGACACCGCTCCGCACGCGGTGCACTCGTACGTTCTCATCGAGAGGGGGAGTGCGTGCTTGGCTCTCGCTCCGCACTTGGCGCAGTCCATCGTGGTGTGCGCGGGGTGGACCAGATACAGGGTGCGCCCGTGCTTGCGGGCCATCTCGACCAGCGCCGTCTTCGTCGCGCCGATCGCGGCGTCGGCCACCTTGCGGGCCATCGTGGACTTCGCCAGGAACTTCGGCCGGAAGTCCTCCACCGCGATCGTGCCGAAGTCGCGGACGATGGTCTTGGCCCACTTGCGGCCGGCATCCTGCCGCTGCCAGGCAATCTTCTTCGACACCTTCGACGCCTGGCGGCGGGCCTTGCGGTAGCCGGCGGTGTCGGGCCGGTTCTTCGGCGTCGCGCGGCGGGCCATCATCCGCTGGTACCCGGCCAGCTTCACGGCAGCCGTCTTGCCGTGCTGGGGGTGGGGCAGGTCGTGGGTGTCGGAGGTGGTGGTGGCAGTCTCCTTCACGCCCCAGTCGATGCCGATCGCCCGGCCGTTCTCCGGCAGGCATTCGATGGCGGGCGAGGCCACGACGAACGAGGCGTACCAGTGGCCGAGGCTGTCCCGGTACACCCGCACCGACGACGGAGCGGCGGGCAGGTCCCGGGACCACACCACCGTCAGTACGATCCCGCCCGCCAGGCGCAGCCGCCCGTCCTTGAGGCGGAAACCCCGGGTTGTGTAATTCAGTGTGGGCAGCGCCTCACGCTTCCGCTTGATGCGGGGCATCCCGGCCCGCTGCCGCACCGGCAGCCCCGCCTTGATGTCCTTGACCGCCTTCGCCCGGGACTTTGCGAAGTCCCGGATGACTTGCTGCTGTGGAACCGAGCTACCTTGCCGCAGCCAGGCCATCGACCGGCGGGCCCCGGTCAGCATCCTGTCCAGCTGTGCCGGACCACACGTCGTCTTCTCACCCGTGGCGGCCTCGTTACGGGCGTGCACACGGCGGGACACAGCCACACACTCGTTCCACACCCACCGGCACCGCGCCCACTCACCCTCAAGACCAGCGCGCGCGGTGGACGACACCCGAAGCCGGAAGGTATACCGGGCATGCCCGGTCCCTTCGGCGGCCAACGCTGTCGTCGTCATGGGCTGGAAGCTAACAGTCACCACTGACAACGGAAACGAGTGCAGGTCAGCACAGATGCGTAGAGAACTCCGCCGCGTCGCGGCTCCGGCCCATGGACCCGTTTCTCCCCGGCATTCAGACCGGGGAGAAACGGAAGACATCAGGTGACCACGTGGCCGAGCAGCACACTCCGCGATCCCTGATCGTCACCTTCTACGGCGCCTACGGGCGGGCCGCCGAGGGGCCCGTCCCCGTGTCCGCGCTGGTCCGCCTGCTGGGCGCGGCCGGCGTGGACGCCCCCTCGGTGCGGTCCTCGGTGTCCCGGCTCAAGCGGCGCGGGTTCCTGGTGCCCGGCCGGGCGGCGGACGGCTCCGCCGGCTACGGCCTCTCCGACGAGGCCCGTGAGCTGCTGGAGGACGGCGACCGGCGGATCTACGCGGCCCCGCCGGCCGCCGCCGGGGAACCGACCTGGCTGCTGGCCACCTTCTCGGTCCCCGAGCAGGAGCGGAACAAGCGGCACCTGCTGCGCTCCCGGCTGGCCCGGCTGGGCTTCGGGACGGTCGCGCCGGGCCTGTGGATCGCCCCCGCGCACCTGGAGGACGAGACCCGGCACACCCTCGACCGGCTCCAGCTCACCGCGTACGTGGAACTGTTCCGCGGCGGGCACCTCGGTTTCGCCCCCACGGCGGAGGCGGTGGCCCGCTGGTGGGACCTGACCTCGCTGGCCAAGCAGCACGAGGAGTTCCTGGACCTGCACGAGCCGGTGCTGCGGGGCTGGCAGAACGGCGCGGCCCCGGACCCGGAGGCCGCCTACCGGGACTACCTGACGGCCCTGGACAGCTGGCGCCGCCTCCCGTACGCCGACCCCGGCCTGCCGCGCGCCCTGCTGCCCTCGGACTGGCCGGGCGACCGCTCGGCGGCGGTCTTCGCGGAGCTGCACGCCCGGCTGCGGGACGTGGGCGCGGCCTTCGTCGGGCTCTGACCGTCGCGCCGGTCCGGCGCGGGTCAGCCCGGGCCCGGCGGCCCGGTGCCGTGGCTTGCCGCTCCGCGGGCTGTTCCCCTCCCCGCCCTTTCCCGAAACCGGGCTCCGCCCCGGGCCCCGTCCGGGGACTGTACGGCCGTTCCGGGCCTGCGGGCGGTCCGTGGCCGGTCGCGCAGTTCCCCGCGCCCCTGGGTTGGTGGCCCGAGAGCACGGTGAAATCGAGTGCGCGGTGGACGGGAGATCCGCGACCATGGGCCATGACCTGGACCTTCACGCGTGATCTGAACTCGTACCTCCGGACCGCGGGGCCCGCCGTGGCCGCGAACGCCGTCTCCAACACCATGCTGCTCACCGTGGCCGATGCGCTGGCGCGGCGCGGTCCGCACGCCTTCGGGGACGAGGACCCGGTCTTCGGCTGGTGGACCGGTCCCGACGGGCGGGTGGCCGGGGCGCTGCTGTGGACCCCGCCGCATCCGCTGCTGCTCGGTGCCGTGCCGGCGGAGGCGGTGGCCGCGCTGGGTGCGGAGCCGTTGTTCGCCGCGGCCGGCGGGGTCAACGCCCGGCGGGCCGACGCCGAGGCGCTGGCCGCGGCCCGGGGCCGGCCGGCCCGGGTGGAGGAGGAGCAGCGGCTGTACCGGCTGCCGGGGCGGGAGGGGCTGGTCCCGCCGGATCCGGCTCCGGCGGGCGGTTCCCGTCCGGCCGTCCCGGACGACCTTCCGCTGCTCCTGGAGTGGTTCGCGGCCTTCGCCCGCGACGTCGGCGACGACTTCGTCCCCTCCGAGGCCGCGCTCCTGGACCGGCTCTCCTACGGCGGACTGCTGCTCTGGGAGGACCCGGACGGGACGCCCGTCTCCATGGCGGGCTTCTCCCGCACCATCGGCGGCACCGCGCGCCTCTTCCCCGTCTACACCCCGGCTCCACTGCGCGGCCGCGGCTACGCCGCCGGCGTCACGGCCGCCGCGAGCACGGCGGCGTACGCCTCCGGGGCCGAGGAGGTGCTGCTGTTCACCGACCTGGCCAACCCCACCAGCAACGGCGTGTACCTGCGCCTGGGCTACCGCCCCGTGGAGGACCGGGCGGTGATGGACCTGGCCTGACGGGCCTGCCCGGGCCGGGGTCAGTCCGGGCCGGCTCAGCCCTTACCGGCTCAGCCCTTGCCGGTCGGCGGTTTGCGGCTGCCCGCCCGGTAGGGGGCCGGCCAGGGCGCGGCGGGGCCGTCGTAGCCCTGGTCCGCGGCCGCGTGCAGGGTCCAGTGCGGGTCGTACAGGTGCGGGCGGGCCAGGGCGCACAGGTCTGCGCGGCCGGCCAGCAGGAGGGAGTTGACGTCGTCCCAGGAGGAGATCGCGCCGACGGCGATGACCGGGACGCCGAGGGCGTTGCGGATCCGGTCGGCGTAGGGGGTCTGGTAGGAGCGGCCGTATTCGGGGCGCTCGTCGGCGACCACCTGGCCGGTGGAGACGTCGATGGCGTCGGCGCCATGCGCGGCGAAGGCGGCGGCGATCGCCACCGCGTCCTCCTCCGTGGTGCCGCCCTCCGCCCAGTCCGTGGCGGAGATGCGGACCGTCACGGGGCGGTCCTCCGGCCAGACCGCGCGGACCGCGTCGAAGACCTCCAGCGGGAACCGGAGCCGGCCTTCCAGGGTGCCGCCGTAGGCGTCCGTACGGCGGTTCGTGAGCGGGGAGAGGAAGCCGGACAGCAGGTAGCCGTGCGCGCAGTGCAGTTCCAGCAGGTCGAAGCCGCAGGCCGCGGCCCGGGTCGCGGAGGCCGTGAATTGATCGCGGATCCCGGCGAGTTCGGGCTCGGTCAGGGCGTGCGGGGTCTGGTTCAGGCCCGGCCGGTAGGGCAGCGGGGACGCGGCCGCCACCGGCCAGTTGCCCTCCGGCAGCGGTTCGTCGATGCCCTCCCACATGACCCTGGTGGAGCCCTTGCGGCCGGAGTGGCCGAGCTGGACGCCGAGCGCGGTGCCCGCCGCGGAGGTGTGGACGAAGTCCGCGATCCGGTGCCACGCCTCGGCCTGCTCGTCGGTGTACAGGCCGGCGCAGCCGGGGGTGATGCGTCCTTCGGGCGACACGCAGACCATCTCGGTCATCACCAGGCCGGCGCCGCCCAGGGCGCGGGAGCCGAGGTGGACCAGGTGGAAGTCGCCGGGCACCCCCTCCACGGCGGAGTACATGTCCATCGGGGAGACCACCACCCGGTTGCGCAGGGTCAGGCCGCGCAGCCGGTACGGGGTGAACATCGGCGGGGTGGCGGCGTCGGGGCAGCCGAAGTCCCGCTCGACGCTGCGGGTGAAGCGGGCGTCGCGCAGCCGCAGGTTGTCGTGGGTGACCCGGCGGCTGCGGGTGAGCAGGTTGAAGGCGAACTGCCGGGCGGGCTGCCCGGTGTACCCGGCAAGGCCCTCGAACCAGCGCATGCTGGCGGCGGCCGCGCGCTGGGTGGAGGCGACGGCGGGCCTGCGGGCCTCCTCGTACGCGGCGAGGGCGGCGGGCACGTCGCCGGGCGCCGCGCCGACGGCGTCGGCCAGGGCGAGGGCGTCCTCGACGGCCAGTTTGGTGCCCGAGCCGATGGAGAAGTGCGCGGTGTGGGCGGCGTCGCCGAGCAGCACCGTGTTGCCGTACGACCAGCGCTCGTTGACGACGGTCCGGAAGGCGGTCCACGCCGAGCGGTTTCCGCGCAGGGCGCGCCCGCGCAGCGCCTCGCCGAAGATCTTGGCGCAGCGGGCGGCCGACTCGGTCTCGTCGCAGAGGTCGAACCCGGCCGCGTGCCACACCTCCTCGCGCATCTCCACGATGACCGTGGAGGAGCCGGAATCATTCTGTGGCCCGGAGGGCCTCGTTGAGGGGTGGCGGTCGGGCGACGGGCGGGCGTAGGGGTAGCCGTGGAGCTGCATCACGCCGTGCTCGGTCTCGGCGATCTCGAAGCGGAAGGCGTCGAAGGCGAAGTCGGCGGCCAGCCAGATGTAGCGGCAGCGGCCGGTGGTGACGGTGGGCCGGAGGTGCTCGGCGAGGGCCTCGCGGGTGGCGCTGTGCACCCCGTCTGCGGCGACCACCAGGTCGTACGAGGCTGCCAGCGCGGCCGGGTCCGGGGCCTCGCGGCGCAGCCGCAGGTCCACGCCGAGGCCGGTGCACCGCTCGTGGAGGATCTCCAGGAGGCGGCGGCGGCCGAGGGCGGCGAAACCGTGGCCGCCGGAGGTGAGCAGCCGGCCGCGGTGGACGATGTCGATGTCGTCCCAGCGGACGAACTCGGCGGACAGTGCCGCGTACACCTCCGGGTCGGCGCTCTCGATGCCGCCGAGGGTCTCGTCGGAGAGCACCACGCCGAAGCCGAAGGTGTCGTGGGGTGCGTTGCGTTCCCACAGGGTGACCTCGTGGCCGCGGCGGGCGAGCAGCGCGGCCGCGTACAGCCCGCCCGGTCCTCCGCCGGTGACGGCGGCCCGCACGGCTACCGTCCCCGCCAGGCGGGCGGGCGCCGGCCGGTGAACGCCGCGTGGAACTCGGCGTAGTCCTCGCCGTTCATCAGCAGGGCCTGGGTGGCGGCGTCCAGTTCCACCGAGGCGGCCAGCGGCATGTCGAGTTCGGCGGTGAGCAGGGCCTTGGTCTGGGCGTAGGCGAGGGCGGGGCCGGCGGCGAGGCGGTCGGCGAGTTCGGCGGCCCGGACGCCCGCCTTGCCCTCCTCGGTGAGCTCGCCGAGCAGGCCGATGCGCATCGCCTCGTCGGCGTGGACGGGCTCGCCCAGCATCAGCAGCCGGGTGGCGTGGCCGAGGCCGACCACGCGGGGCAGCAGGTAGGCGGCGCCCATGTCGCCGCCGGACAGGCCCACCCGGGTGAACAGGAACGCGAAGCGGGCGGTGGGGTCGGCGATCCGGAAGTCGGCGGCGAGCGCGAGGACCGCGCCGGCGCCGGCGGCCACGCCGTGCACGGCGGCGATCACCGGGAAGGGGCACTCCCTGATGGCGCGCACCACCTGGCCGGTCATCCGGTTGAAGTCCAGGAGCTGGGCGGTGTCCATGGCGAGGGTGGCGCCGATGATCTCGTCCACGTCGCCGCCGGAGCAGAAGCCGCGGCCTTCGCCGCCGAGCACCAGGGCCCGGACGGAGCGTTCACGGGAGAGCTCGGCGAGCAGATCGCGCAGGTCGGCGTAGGCGCCGAAGGTGAGCGCGTTCAGCTTCTGGGGGCGGTCGAGGGTGACGGTGGCGACGCCGTCCTGCCGGGTGACGCGGAGGTGGCGCCACCGTTGCGTGCCTGCTGCGGAACCGGTGAAGGGGCTCACGGTCCCGACGGTAGCACCGATCCGTGACTGTCGTCATGAACTCGCGATAAACCGCGCCGTATGACTATGCGGCGGGTCCCGCGAGGGTGGCCACCATGACGGCCTTGATGGTGTGCAGCCGGTTCTCCGCCTCGTCGAAGACCACCGAGTGCGCCGACTCGAAGACCTCGTCGGTGACCTCCAGGGCGGTGAGGCCGTGCCGCTCGTGGATCTCCCGCCCGACCTTGGTGCCGAGGTCGTGGAAGGCCGGCAGGCAGTGCAGGAACTTCACGTCCGGGTTGCCGGTGGCGCGCAGCACGTCCATGGTGACCGCGTAGTCGCGCAGCGCCTCGATCCGCTCGTCCCACACCTCCTTGGGCTCACCCATGGACACCCAGACGTCGGTGGCGACGAAGTCGGCCTGCGCGACCCCCTCGGCCACGTCCTCGGTCAGGGTGATCCGGGCGCCGCTGGCCTGCGCGAGCTCCCGGGCCCGGGCCACGACCGGCTCGGCCGGCCAGTACGCCTCGGGAGCGACGATCCGTACGTCCATGCCGAGCAGGGCGCCGGTGACCAGGTAGGAGTTGCCCATGTTGAACCGGGCGTCGCCGAGGTAGGCGAAGGAGACGGCTTCGAGGGGCTTGTCCGTGTGCTCGGTCATGGTGAGCACGTCGGCCAGCATCTGGGTGGGGTGCCAGTCGTCGGTCAGCCCGTTGTAGACGGGGACGCCCGCGTACGCGGCGAGCTCCTCGACGGAGTCCTGGCTGTCGCCCCGGTACTCGATGGCGTCGAACATCCGGCCGAGCACCCGCGCCGAGTCCCTGACCGACTCCTTGTGGCCCAGCTGCGAGCCGGAAGGGTCCAGGTAGACGGTGTGCGCACCCTGGTCGGCGGCGGCGACCTCGAAGGCGCAGCGGGTGCGGGTGGAGGTCTTCTCGAAGATCAGCGCGATGCTGCGGCCCTGGAGCCGGCGCACCTCGGTGCCCGCCTTCCTGGCCGCCTTCAGTTCGGCGGCCAGCTCGACCAGGCCGCGGAACTCGGCGGCGGTGAAGTCGAGTTCCTTGAGGAAACTGCGGCCGGCGAGGTCGATGGCCATGAGGTGCTCCAGGGTGGCGCGGGACAAGGGGGCTATGGAAGTCTATACGATCCTCTGCATTGCTATACGGAAAGTCTCCGAGGGGCTCGTCACACCGGGCCGCCGCGCCCCGTCACACCGGGTCGCGCTCGACCGGGCAGCTCATGCACCGGGGACCGCCCCGGCCGCGCCCCAGCTCACTGCCCGGGATCTCGATCACCTCGATGCCCTCCTTGCGCAGGTGGGTGTTGGTGGTGACGTTCCGCTCGTACGCGATCACCACGCCCGGCTCCACGGCCAGCACGTTGCAGCCGTCGTCCCACTGTTCCCGCTCCGCCGAGTGCACGTCCTGGGTGGCGGTCAGCACCCGGATGGAGTCCAGCCCGAGGGCGGCGGCGATCGCCCGGTGCATGTGCTCCGGCGGATGGTCGGTGACCTTCAGCTCCTGCCCGTCGCCGCCCGGCTCGATGGTGTAGGAGCGGAGCATGCCCAGGCCCGCGTACTGGGTGAAGGTGTCCCCGTCGACCATGGTCATCACCGTGTCGAGGTGCATGAAGGCCCGGCGCTTGGGCATGTCCAGCGCCACGATGGTGCGCGCCGAACCGGCCGCGAACAGCCCGCGCGCCAGCATCTCCACCGCCTGCGGGGTGGTGCGCTCGCTCATCCCGATCAGCACCGCCCCGTTCCCGATGACCAGGACGTCCCCGCCCTCGATGGTGGAGGGGTAGTCGGCCTGGCCCTGCGACCAGTAGTGGAAGGGACCCGAGCCGGTGAACAGGGGGTGGTGCTTGTAGATCGCCTCGAAGTGCACGGTCTCCCGCTGCCGGGCCGGCCAGCGCATGGCGTTGATCGACACCCCGTCGTAGATCCAGGCCGAGGTGTCCCGGGTGAACAGGTGGTTGGGCAGCGGGCCGAGCAGGAAGCCGTCCAGCTCCAGGGCGTGGAAGCGGACGGACACCGGTTCGGCGTGCCGCTCCAGGAACTCCCGCTTGGTCATCCCGCCCACCAGCGCCTCGGTCAGATCGGCGGAGGGCAGCTCGTCGAAGACCGACCGGAGGTGGTCGGTGGCGAGCGGGCCGTACTCCTTCTCGTCGAACACCCGGTCAAGGACCAGACGTCTCGCCTCGGGCAGGTCCAGCGCCTCGCGCAGCAGGTCCCCGAAGAGGTGTACCTCGACCCCGCGGTCGCGCAGCACGTCCGCGAAGCCGTCGTGCTCCTGGCGGGCCCGGCGCACCCACAGGACGTCGTCGAAGAGCAGCGCGTCCTTGTTGCTCGGTGTGAGCCGCTTCAGCTCCAGGTCGGGCCGGTGCAGTATGACGCGGCGGAGCCGCCCGGTCTCGGAATCGACATGGAATCCCATGCGGTACACGTTCGCAGACCGGGCGGCGTTTTGACGTGGAGTTGCCGCAGCGCCGTCTCGGCGCAGGCCGCCCCTCAGCGCGGACCGTCGCTCAGCGCAGGCCGTCGCTCAGCGCAGGCCGAGAAGCGCCGAGGGCTCGCCGATCAGCTCCGGGGAGACCACCCCCAGCCTGGGGAGGGTCAGGTTGGGCAGGCCGTAGTTGGAGGCGTCCGGCGCGGTCAGCGGCAGACCGACCACCGCGCCGGGGCCGCGCGCCGCCATGGTGGTGGCCGGGGCCTCCAGGGAGCCCTCGGCCTCCTTCTTCTCCGGGCCGAGGGCGTTCGGCACCTTGGAGGCGACCAGGGTGCGGCCGAGGCCGAGGTCCAGGGGAACCGCCGGCAGGGTCCGCTCGGGCATGAGCTCCCCGGTGTGGAACCGGGGAGCGTCGATCGCGCCGACCACGGGCACCGGTACACCGGTGGCCACGCGCGGGGCGTCCATGCCCAGCGCGGACTCGACGCCCTCCAGCGGGACCCCGACCGGGACATCGGCCACGGCCGGGGAGGCCGCCCCCGCCGCGGCCATACAGGTCATGAGCGCCGCAATGCTTCCGCGCGCGGTCATCTTCATATCTGACGTTCCGTCCTTCCACATGGATCACGTACATCCGCTTCATGGAAGAACGAGCCCGTGCGCACCTGGTCACAACCGCGCCGTGCGGCCCTTGACGCCGCTCCCGGGCCGCTCCCGCGCCGTGCCCGCGCCGTTCCCGTGGTCGCCGGAATGGCGCGGGCGCGGTGCGGGCGCCGCGCGGACACCCCCTAGAGGCGGGGGTCCACCGGCTCCGACTCCAGCGCCAGCACGGCGAACACCGTCTCGTGCACCCGCCACAGCGGCTCGCCGGCGGCCAGCCGGTCCAGCCCTTCCAGTCCCAGCGCGTACTCCCGCAGTGCCAGCGACCGCTTGTGGCCGAGGAAGCGCTGCCGCAGTCGCTCCAGGTTCTCCGGACGGGTGTACTCCGGACCGTAGATGATCCGCAGGTACTCCCGGCCGCGCACCTTGACGCCGGGCTGCACCAGCCGCCCGCCCGTATCGTGCGCGTACGCCTGGAGCGGCTTGACGACCATGCCCTCGCCGCCCGCCTCCGTCAGCTCCAGCCACCAGTCGGTGCCCGCCCGTACGGAATCCTCGTCGCCGGTGTCGACGACGATCCGCCCCGTACGGCGCAGCAGCCCGGTGCCCGCCTTCTCGTCGGCCTCGACCAGCCGGTCCAGCCAGGCCAGCTGCCGGTCGTGCGGCACCGCCGCGAGGCTGCGCCCCTGGGCCGCGAGCAGCTGGAAGGGCGCGAACCGCACCCCGTCCAGCCCGTCGGTGGTCCAGCAGTAGCGGCGGTAGGCGTCGGTGAAGGCAGCCGCGTCGGCCGCCCGGTCCCGCTGCCGGGCCGTGAGCTCCGCGGTGTCGACGCCGCGTGCCGCGGCCGCCTCCAGCGCGGCGAGCGCCGCCGGGAAGGCCGCGCCGGCGGCCGCGCCCACCGCCGCGTACTGGCTGCGGAGCAGACCGGCCGACTTCAGCGACCAGGGCAGCAGCTCGCCGTCCAGCAGCAGCCAGTCGGTGGCGAGTTCCTCCCACAGCCCGGCCGCGGAGACCGCGTCCCGGAGCCGGGCGAGGACCTCCTCGGTGGTGGCCGGGTCATCGAAGAAGGGGCGTCCGGTGCGGGTGTACACGGAGCCGGACGGCCCCTGCACCCCGAACCGTTCCGTGGCTGCGGCGGCGTCCTTGCAGAGCAGCACCACGGCCCGGGAGCCCATGTGCTTCTCCTCGCACACCACCCGCTCGATGCCGTCCTTGCGGTACTGCGCGAACGCCTCGGCCGGGTGCTCCAGGTAGCCATCCTCCTTGGACGTGGCGGTCGGGGCCATGGTCGGCGGCAGGTACGGCACCAGGCGCGGATCGGCGGCGAAGCGGCTCATGACCTCCAGGGCCGCGGCCGCGTTCTCCTCGCGCACGGCGACGTTCCCCAGGTGCCGGGTCTCCACGGTCCGCCGCCCGTGCACGTCGGCCAGGTCCAGCGGCCGGCCCTCGTGTCCCCCGGGGGCCGCGGCGGCCAGCGGCTTGACCGGCTCGTACCAGACCTTCTCCGCCGGTACGTCGACCAGCTCGCGCTCCGGCCAGCGCAGCGCGGTCATCCGCCCGCCGAACACGGCGCCGGTGTCCAGGCAGATGGTGTTGTTGATCCAGGAGGTGTCGGGGACCGGGGTGTGGCCGTAGACGACGGTGGCCTTGCCCCGGTACTCCTCGGCCCACGGGTAGCGCACGGGCAGCCCGAACTCGTCGGTCTCGCCGGTGGTGTCGCCGTACAGGGCGTGCGAGCGGACCCGGCCCGAGGTGCGGCCGTGGTACTTCTCCGGGAGTCCGGCGTGGCAGACGACCAGCTTCCCGCCGTCCAGCAGGTAGTGGCTGACCAGGCCGTCGATGAAGGTGCGGACCTCGGCGACGAACTCCTCGTCCTCCCGGGCCAGCTGCTCGACGGTCTCGGCGAGGCCGTGGGTGAGCTGGACCTTGCGGCCCTTCAGGTGGCGGCCGAGCTTGTTCTCGTGGTTTCCGGGCACGCACAGGGCGTTGCCCGATTTGACCATGCCCATGACCCGTCGGAGCACGCCCGGGCTGTCCGGCCCTCGGTCGACGAGGTCGCCGACGAACACGGCGGTCCGTCCCTCGGGGTGCACGCCGTCCTCGTACCCGAGCCTGCCGAGCAGGGTCTCCAGCTCCGAGGAGCAGCCGTGGATGTCACCGACGATGTCGAAGGGGCCGGTGAGGTGCCTGAGGTCGTTGAAGCGCTTCTCCAGCACCACCTCGGCGGCGTCCACCTCCTCGGCGCTGCGCAGCACGTGCACCTTGCGGAAGCCCTCGCGCTCCAGGCCGCGCAGCGAGCGGCGCAGTTCGCGGCGGTGCCGCTGGATGACGGCGCGGGGCAGCCCGGCGCGGTCGGGGCGGGTGGCGTTGCGCACGGCGCAGACCTCCTCGGGCAGGTCGAGGACGATCGCGATGGGCAGCACGTCGTGCGCGCGGGCGAGCTGGACCAGCTGGCGGCGGGCGTCCTGCTGGACGCTGGTGGCGTCGACGACGGTGAGCCGGCCGGCGGCCAGCCGCTTGCCCGCGATGTAGTGGAGGACGTCGAAGGCGTCCTTGCTGGCGCTCTGGTCGTTCTCGTCGTCGGCGACCAGGCCGCGGCAGTAGTCGGAGGACAGCACCTCGGTGGGCTTGAAGTGCTTCCGGGCGAAGGTGGACTTGCCCGATCCGGTGGCCCCGATCAGCACGACGAGGGACAGGTCGGTGACGGGCAGCACCCGCTTCTTCTGCGGTGCGGCGGGTGCGGTCGGCGCGGTCGGCGCGGTGGGCGTGCTCATGCGGCCTCTCCCTCCTTCGGGGTCGTGTCGGTGGCGGCTGTGGTGTCTGCGGTCAGGGTGGTGAAGACGGCCATCTGGGTGGGCGGGCCGACCTCGGGGTCGTCCTCGCCGACGGGCACGTACGCGACGGCGTAGCCGTACCGCTCGGCGATCCCCGCCGACCAGGTCCGGAACTCCTCGCGGGTCCATTCGAAGCGGTGGTCGCGGTGCCGGACGTGTCCGGCGGGCAGGGACTCCCAGCGCACGTTGCACTCGACGTTCGGCGTGGTCACCACCACGGTACGGGGCCGGGCCGAACCGAACACGGCGTACTCCAGGGCGGGGAGCCGGGGCAGGTCCAGGTGCTCGATCACCTCGCTGAGCACGGCCGCGTCGTAGCCGGCGAGCCGCTTGTCGGTGTAGGCGAGCGAGCCCTGCAGCAGCCGTACGCGGGAGCTCTGCCGCTCGCCCATGCGGTCCAGGCGCAGCCGCTTCGCGGCGACGGACAGGGCCTTCATGGACACGTCCACGCCCACGATCTCGGTGAACGCGAGGTCCTTGAGCAGGGCCTGCACCAGCTGCCCCTGGCCGCAGCCCAGGTCGAGCACCCGCCGGGCGCCGGCCTCGCGCAGGGCGGCGAGGATCGCCTCGCGCCGCCGCTCGGCGAGCGGCACCGGTCGCTCCTCCGTGTCCTGGCCTTCGTCGACCGCGTTGTCGATGTCCTCGACCTCGCTGCCGTCGGCCTCGGCGAGCCGGACCAGCTCCAGCCGCTCCATGGCGTCGCGGGTCAGGCCCCAGCGGCGGGACAGGTAGCGGGCGGTGATCAGCCGGTGCTCGGGGTGTCCGGCCAGCCAGCCGTCGCCGGCCCGGAGCAGCTTGTCGACCTCGTCGGGGGCCACCCAGTAGTGCTTGGCGTCGTCCAGGACGGGCAGCAGGACGTAGAGCTGCCGCAGGGCGTCGGCCAGCCGCAGCTCGCCCTCCAGCACCAGCCGGACGTAGCGGGAGTCGCCCCACTCCGGGAAGTGCTCGTCGAGCGGGACCGGCTCGGCCGTCACGGAGGCCCAGCCGAGCGGCCCGAACAGCCGGTGCACCAGCTCCGCCCCGCCGCGCGCGGGCAGTGCGGGGATCTCGACGCGCAGCGGCAGCGGCTGCTCCGGCAGCTCGGGCCGGGCCGTGCACCGGCCCTGGAGGGCGGAGCGGAAGACACTGCCGAGGGCCACGGCGAGCAGCGAGGAGGCGGCGTACGGGCGGTCGTTGACGTACTGCGCGAGGGCGGCGTCGGGAGCTCCGCCGCGGCCCTTGCCCTGACCTCGCCGGACCAGCGCCACCGGGTCGACCTCGAGCAGCAGCGCAGCCGTGCACCGTTCGGCCGTGGCCTCGGGGTACAGGACGTGCGCGGTGCCGTGGGAGGTGCTGAAGGCCTGGCTCCTGCCGGGATGCTTGTGGAGGAGGAAGCCGAGGTCGGTGGCGGGTTTCTCGGGAGTGCCGGTCGTACCGACGGTCAGGAACATGCGTGTGAGTATGGGCGGGCCTCAGGGCTCCGGCCAGCGGTTTTCCAGCGCCGGGCGGCGGGCGCCGGGCTCCGTGCGGTGCGCGTGCGGCGCAGGTCAGGCGTCGTGCGGGGGAAGGTGGCCCGCGCGGCGGGCCTCCGCGATCCACCGGCCCGCGGTGGCCTCCGAGCGGCCCCAGCGGGCGGCGATGGCGCGGCGGGGCGGGATGCCGTGGTCGATCGCCCAGAGGTAGAGCTCGGCGACCCTGGCGGTGTGCTCCTCACCGCCGCCGTACGGGCGGGACCGGTCCGCGGGTGCCGGTGCCCCGCCGAGTTGGACGACGCGCGCCTCGGCCGCGGCCTTGAGGACGGTGTCGAGCGGCAGCCTCCTCAGGAAGGTCGGGGTGAGGGGACGGTCGTCGGGCCCGGAGACGTAGAACCCGTGGGGTTTGGCGCCGTCCGCCGGGAACGAGACCACGAACGCGTACTGCTCGTACCCGGCCAGTTCCTCCACGGTGACGCTGTTCACGCCGGTGGTGACCTTCACATGCTGCCCCTTCTGCACCCAAAGTTGATCGCCTGCATGTAACGCATGCACTCAACTTGATCGGGGCTATGCGATGATGACGCCGGCCCCGGCTCCATCATGCCGCAGTGCGGAGCGGGGCCTTCGTCATGCCATCAGCAGGGGGGATCCCATGAAGAAGACCCACATACTCGGCGCTTCCGCCGCGTCCGCCGCGCTCGCCCTCGGCATCCTGGCCGCGCCGCCGGCCTCGGCCGCCGCGCACCAGGGCGGCCTGCACTTCGGCGCGCTCCAGTTCGACGGCCCGGGCGCGGACCGTCCGCAGACGAACGCGAAGCTGAACGCCGAGTACGTCGACATCCACAACAACACCCGCTCGGCGATGCAGCTGAAGGGCTACACGGTCCGCACCGACTCGGGCTTCAAGGCCACCTTCAGCGGCTCGTTCGTCCTGGGCGCGGGCAAGACCGTGCGGGTGCGCAACGGCCAGGGCACCAACACCGCCTCCACGGTGTACCGGAAGGCGAACAACTTCTGGTTCAACAACAGCAAGGGCGGCGTCACCCTGTACGCCGCGAACGGGGCCAAGAAGGACTCCTGCTCCTGGAAGGCCAACGGCCGCGGCTACACCACCTGCCACTGACGCTCTCGCGGGCGCGGCGGTCCACGGCCGGCGGACAGCCGGCGCGGCACCGCCGCGCCTGCGGGCGAACGGGTGAATTGCCGGGTGCGTACGGGCGCTCACGGCTCGCCCCGGCTGTGGGGGCCGGGCAGTTCCGACTCCGATGCCTTCCGATGGCAGCACCACGAGGAGGCCGGAATGAAATACCTGCGCACCGCCGCACTGACGACCACGGCGATGCTCGCCACTGTTCTTCCCGTCGCCGCCCCGTCCGCATGGGCGGAAGACCGGGCGACGTTCAACGCGCCGCGCACCGTCACCCAGCAGCCGGGCCACCCGCTCGTCCTGTTCCCCCGCCGACAGGGAACGGTGGTGGCGTACTGCCCGCAGGGCACGAAGCCCACGGGCGGAGGCGCGACGGTCGAGACCGACCCGGTCAGCGCCGTCTACCTCACCGAATCGATGCCGGTGGACGGCAACAGGTGGCGGGTACGGGTCTACAACAGCAGCGACGAGGTGCACACCGTCCATCCCCGGGTGGTCTGCACCACGGACCCGACCATCACCTACCAGGCAGGGCCGGACCAGCCCATCCAGCCCGGCGAGTCGGCCGAGTACAGCACGGCGGACTGCGGTTCCCAGTACACGGTGGGCGGCGGTGGCCAGGCCGGCAGCATGACGTTCCTCAGCATGCTGGACGTCCCCGGAACACCGATGGCCAGACGGTGGAACGCACGGGCGAAATACACCGTGTACGACCCGGACGCTCCCCTGTCCTACGTGAGGGCACACGTCAGCTGCTCCGACTCACAGCCCGCCTACGGATTCAGCCGCGTCTTGAAGCTGGCGCCCGGAGCGGTGGGCACGGTGCGGGCGGAATGCCCCGCCGGCCGGGTGCCGACCGGCGGTGGCGCATCCGGCAGCCCCGTGGTCCTCTTCAACGAGTCGGGCCCGACGGACACGGGCTGGGAGGTCCGGGCCACGAACACGGACTTCGACGCCGAGCGCAATCTCTTCGCCACGGTGATGTGCACCGCTCCGTGACCGGCGGGCGCGGCCTGTCGCCCGCGGACGGTCCTCAGAGGGCGTCCTCACCGGCGCTGCCCGGCGGGCCGCCCGGCAGCGTGCGCGCCAGGTCCCCGATGCCGGAGGGGCCGACGCGGCAGCAGCCGCCGATCAGGCGGGCGCCGGCCCGCTGCCAGGCGGCGACCGGCCAGGGGCGGGGGTCCGGCGGGGAGTGCCAGGTGGCGGTGGCGGGGTCCCAGACCGAACCGTCGTTGGGGTACACCACCGCCGGCCGGCCGGTGATGCCGACGGCGAGCGCGATGGCCGGCAGGACCTCCCCGGGGTCGCAGCAGTTGACCCCGGCGGCGATCACCTCCGGGACCCCGGCGGCGAGTTCGAACGCCTCGGTCAGGGGCTGCCCGGCCCGGGTACGGCCGCCCTCGACCGTGTACGAGAGCCAGACCGGGACGCCCGTGCCGGCGAGCACCGACAGCAGGGCTTCGGCCTCGTCGGTGTCCGGGACGGTCTCCAGGGCGAGCACGTCCGGGCCCGCGGCCAGCAGGGCCTCGATCCGCGGCCGGTGGAAGTCCGCGAGCTGCCGGACCGTCAGCCCGTAGCGGCCCCGGTACTCGGAGCCGTCCGCCAGCAGTGCCCCGTACGGGCCGACCGAGGCGGCCACCCACACCTCGTGCTCCGCCGCCTCGGCGGCCCGCGCGGCCAGGACGACGCTGCGCCGCAGCAGTGCGGGCTCGTCCCCCACCTGGTAGCTCGCGGTGATCAGCACCTCGGCGCCGGCCCGGACGTACGCGGTGTGGGCGGCGGCGACCTGGTCGGGTGCCTCGTCGAGCACCCGGCCCGTCCACCGGCCGCCGGACAGGTCGCAGCCCTGGTCGGCGAGCTGGTTGCTCAGACCGCCGTCCAGCAGGACGGTCCGGCGGTCCAGGGCGGCGGCGAGCGGGCCGGATGCGCGCGTCATCGGAACGTCAGCCGAGCTGGGAGAGGACCCCGGCGGAGATCAGCTCCAGGTGGTCCAGATCGTCCAGGTCGAGGACCTGCAGGTAGATGCGGGAGGAGCCGGCCTCCGCGTAGGTGCCGATCTTCTCCACGACCTCGGCCGGGGAACCGGCCAGCCCGTTGGCCTTCAGCTCGTCGACCTCCCGGCCGATGGCGGCGGCCCGGCGGGCCACCTCGGCGTCGTCCTGGCCCACGCACACCACCAGCGCGTTCGAGTAGACGAGCTCCCCGGGCTTCCGGCCGGCCTGCTCGGCCGCCTCCCGGACCCGGCCGAACTGCCGCCGGCTGTCCGCCACGGAGGCGAACGGCATGTTGAACTCGTCCGCGTACCGCGCCGCCAGTGCCGGCGTCCGCTTGGCGCCGTGCCCGCCGATCAGCACCGGCACCCTGCCCTGGGCGGGCTTGGGCAGGGCCGGCGAGCCCTCGATCCGGTAGTAGGTGCCCTCGAAGTCGAAGGTCTGCCCGACCTCGGTGCCCCACAGTCCGGTGACGATCGCCAGCTGCTCCTCCAGCCGGGCGATCCGCTCCGCAGGGAAGGGGATCCCGTACGCCTTGTGCTCCTCCTCGAACCAGCCGGCGCCCAGACCCAGCTCGATCCGGCCGCCGGACATCTGGTCCACCTGCGCCACCTGGATGGCCAGCACGCCGGGCAGCCGGAACGTACCGGCGGTCATCAGCGTGCCGAGCCGGATCCGGCTGGTCTCGCGGGCCAGCCCGGCGAGGGTGATCCAGGCGTCGGTCGGTCCGGGCAGCCCGTCGGCCGAGCCCATCTTCAGGTAATGGTCGGAGCGGAAGAAGGCATCAAAGCCGAGGTCCTCGGTTGCCTTCGCCACGGTGAGCAGGGTGTCGTAGGAGGCGCCCTGCTGGGGCTCGGTGAAAATGCGAAGATCCATGCCTCCCATCCTGCCCCGAGCGCCCCTGCAGGGTGAATCTCCGTCAACGTCGAGCCTCCGGCCCGTTCCCGCCAGTGACCGCCGCCGACGGTGATCGTTGGCCCGACCGGAGCCGGACCGCCCGGCCCGCGCGCCGGCGGCCACCGATCCCCGGTGCGTCCGCCACCCCCTTCCGTCCCGGAAGGGCAGGGCCGAGGAGGCCGCCGCCATGTCCCAGGATTCCGTGCCCGAGCCCGTCGCAGGGGAGCCCGCGGTACCCGCGCAGAGCGGCGCACCGAAGGGCCTCCTCCAGCAGATGGAGGAGCTGATGGCCGCGCTCAACGCCGACCTCTCCGAACTCGACGCCGATCTGCAGTCCTCCGGGAAGCACAACCCCACGACCGAGCACCCCGCCCCCTTCGGCACCCACTGACTTCCGGGGCTGCCCCAGGGCCTTCCGGCCCGGCGCGGACGACGACGTCCGACCGGTCCCGGAGGGCCCTCCGCCACACGGTCTCAGTCGCCGCCGGCACGGCTCAGGCCACGCCCGAGGCCGAACCCCGCTCGCGGACCGCGAGGCGGCGCAGGATCGCCCGGACCCGGTCGCTGGACTCGTCGGCCGCGTCGATCGCCTCTATGCAGGGCCAGTACAGCGCGTCGTCATCCGTGGCGCAGGCCACCCCGACCAGCGCTATGCCGACCTCGCCCAGCAGCGCCTGCAACCCCAGCAGTGCCTGCCGCACATCCGAAACCTCCGTCAACTGGGCGGCCCGTGGTGTGCGGTCGGGGCCCCTGTCCTCGCCGCGCGGCTGCGCGCGGTCGAGCGCCCCGCAGCCTCTTCCCCCCGATTCCCTCAGTCCCCGTGCCTCCGCTCTGAGCTCCTGCGGCCCGGTGACCGCCAGCCAGCTCCCGATCCCCTGGGCCAGTGCCTGTGCCTGCCAGGACTCGCCGATGATGTCCATCGCCGCCCCGCTCCGTGCCAGCGCATGCCGGCCGGCCGCGATCAGCCGTACCGCATCCATATGCCGTCCCCCGTCCGCACGACATCCCGTACTCACCACTACCCAGAGTGAGGGCAACGAGTCAGTAAAGCCAGGGGTATTCGGAAAATGTGGACAGAAACAAGGTTGTGGACAACGCCATCACTCCGAAGAGTGACGATCAGATCCCGGACCGCCCGGTACCGGGAAACGGAGCTCGTTCCTTTCGATCTTCGCGGCGAGCGCATCCAGCACATCCACCCCCAGAACCTCACAGAACTGCAGCAGATACGCGAGCACATCGGCCACCTCGTCGGCCACCCGGTGCGCGGTGTCCGGCTTCTCCATCACCCGCTCCGACTGCTCCGGCGTCAGCCACTGGAAGATCTCGACCAGTTCGGCCGCCTCCACGCTCAGCGCCACCGCCAGGTTCTTGGGGGTGTGGTACGGCCCCCAGCCGCGCGCCTCCGCGAACTCGGCCAGCCGGCGCTGCAACCGGGCCAGCCGCTCCCCGCCGTCATCCACGCCTTCACCCCCGCTGCCACCCCCGCTGCCATCCACGCCGTCGCCACCGACCGCCCCGCCATCCGCACCGTGTTCATCGCTCACCGCACCAGGTCTACCACTGCCACCCCCGGCAGCCCCCGGGCCCCCATCGCGTCCTCCCCCACCGCCGCCACCAGCCGCAGGTGACCGCGCTCCGCCGCCCGCAGGGCCAGCCGGATCAGCTCCGCCCGCTGCCGCCGGTCCAGGCAGCGGTCGAGGCCGTCGGCGAGCACGGTCAGCGCCTGCCGGGCGGACGGCAGTTCGGCGGCCGGGTCCATCGCCAGCACCCCCGGCCCGGTGAGCAGGACCAGGACGAACGCGAGGAAGCGCAGCTCCCCTTCGCCCAGCCGGGCCAGCGGGGTCGCCGGTCCGGACGCCCGCACCAGCTCGGCCGCGACCCGTCCGCCCGCCACCGCCCGGGCGGCCACCTCGCGGACCGGCCCGCCGCCCGCGCACCCGGCACGGACCGCGTTCACCAGCAGCGCGTACCGGGTGCCGCACTCCCGCCGGGTCCGGCGCAGTACGTCGGCCAGGTTGGCGCAGTCCCCCGCCAGCCGGCCCTCACCGAGCGGCACCGGAGCCCTCATGGCCTCCGGCCGCGGGTCGCACCCGTACATCGACCGCAGGGCGACCACCACCTGCTCGGCGGCCGCGAGCACCCGTCGCTGCCCCTCCGTACGGCCTGCCACCCGCAACGGCAGCAGCGCGGTGCCGAGCCGGTCGTCGGGCAGCGGCGCGCGGGTGACCCCGTTGGTGCCGTCGGTCAGCCAGGCCGCCTCGACCGTGGACAGTCGGGGGTCCCTCAGCGCGGTGGTGAGCAGCGGCCGTCCGCCCGCGCTGAGCCGCTCGCCGACGATCCGCAGGGCGGGCTCGGCCTGCACCGCCAGGTCGAGCCGGACCGGCCCGGCCGGACCGTCGACCGTGCAGCCGATCCGGAATCCGCGCCGGCGCTCCGCGTCGGGGACCGACCCGTCGGGCACGCAGGCTCCCGGCTCGGGGAACACCTCGGCCAGCGTGCCTCCCGCGCCCAGCCCGGCCAGCGCCGTACAGGCCTCCAGCAGCCGGGACTTGCCGCTGCCGCTGGGCCCGGCGATCAGCGTGACGGGCCCGAACCCGAACGCGGCCCCTCGGTGCGGGCCGAAGGCGGAGAGCCTCAGCTCGGCCAGCACGGGCCGCGGCTGCGGCCGCCGGGACGCCCACCCGGCGCCCCCGGCCGCGTCCTGGCCGGCCCGCCAGCCGTACGTCCTCGGGTCCGGCGGGCGAAACCCCGGCGTACGGGGCTCCGGCATGCGGGGCTCTGGCGTGCGGGGCTCTGGCGTGCGGGGCTCCGGCGTGCGGGGCTCGGGCAAGGAGTTCGTCGCAGAGCCGGTCGCGGCCTCCGCCGCGGTGTCCGTGGTGGCGTCCATGGGCGGACGGTACGGCCGTCCCGGCGGGCCGGGCGGCCGCCGAACCGTTCCACCGCGACGCTCTTCCTACGATCGGGGGACGGCCGCGGCCGCGATCCCCTCGACCTCGGTGCCGACCGGGGCCAGCAGGAAGACGTTCCGGTCGACCCGGTGCATGCCGCTGCCGAGCCCGAACACCACACCGCTGCTGAAGTCCAGGATGCGCTTGGCCACTTCGGAGTCCGCCCCGGTCAGGTCGAGCAGCACCGGCACCTGGGCGATCAGGTACTCGGCGACCTCCCGCGCGTCCGCGAAGATCTGGACCCGGATGACCACGAAGCGGCGCTGTTCGGCGGCGGCCGCCTCGGGAGCCGTGGGGATGGTGCGGTGGTCCACCCGCGACGGCCACTCGTTGCGACTGCGCAGGGGCACGACCTGCGCGAGCCCCTCCCACTGTTCGTCGGTGACGTCGTACCTGCTCACCGGCCCACCTCGGCCCCACGCTTCTTGTGCATCCCCCCATCCTCCCCCCTTTCACCCGTTCAGCCCAACAACGACACGGCCGGGCGTGGCGCACGAGACGTGGTTGCGGACCCCACCCCGGCATGGGTTAGGTTAGGCAAACCTAAGTCAGTCCGTCGCTCATTCCTCGGGATGGAGAGATCCGCATGTGCCTGCCCGGCTTCCCCGCCTCCAACCCCGCGCCAGCGCGGCCCACCGATGCCGAGCGGGTCCGGACCGTACTCGCCGCGGCCCACTCCATGAGCGTGGTCACCGACGGCCTCCGCACGGAGGTCCACCGGCTGGACGGCGCGGACGTGCTCGGCCGCTTCCACCTCCACCCCGTACCCGAGCTCTCCGGCCCCGAGCAGCTCGCACGCGCGGAAGACCGCCCGGCCGTCCGGCTGGAGTTCACCGACATCGCACCCACCCCGGTCCGCGACCGGGTCCGCGCCCGGGTCACCGTCCTCGGCCGGCTGCTCACCCCGTACCCCGCGGAGTCCCCGGACCCGTCCGCGAGCACCTGCATGGAATACGCCCAGGCCGTCCTGGAGACCGCGGAGGGGATCGCGTACGTCGGCCTCGACGAGCTCGACGAGGCGTACCCCGACCCGCTCGCCGGCCACGAGGCCGCGATGCTCACCCACCTGCTCGACGGGCACGCCGAACTGGTCCCGCTGCTGCTCCGGCTGGCCCCGCCGCCCGCCCCGGGCACCACGGTGCTGCGCGCACTGCCGCTCGCGATGGACCGCTACGGGCTCACCCTGCGGGTGGAGTACCGGCACGGTCACCACGACGTCCGGCTGCCCTTCCCGTCCCGGCTCGACGACGTCGAACAGTCCGGCGCGCAGATCCAGGCCCTCGTCAGCAAGGCCCGCCGCCTGTCGCACCGCAACACCCTTCCGGCCTGAGCCCGGCCCGCCCGCCCCGCCAAACCCGGCCCCCCGCCCCCGAACCGGAATCCCGCGCCCGGAATACTCCCACGCGGCGACCGGTTGGCCTTGATCATGAAGGCGATAACGTACAGCGCATACGGAACACCCCCCGCTCTGGAGCTGGTCGAGGCTCCGTTACCGAAGGTCGGCCCCGAAGAGGTCCTGATCCGGGTGAAGGCCGCCGGGGTCAACCCGGTCGACTGGAAGGTGGCCTCCGGATACCTCGACTCGACCCTGGAGGTCCGCTACCCCGTCGTCCCCGGCTGGGACGTGGCCGGGATCGTCGAGGAGGTCGGCGAGGACACCACCGACTACGCCGTGGGCGACGAGGTGTACGGGTACGTCCGCAAGGAGTGGGTGGAGCTGGGCACTTACGCCGAGCTGGTCTCCGCCCCGGTGCGGACCCTGGCCCGCAAGCCCCGGGGGCTGACCTTCGAGCAGGCGGCGGGCATACCGCTGGCGGGCCTGACGGCGTACCAGGCGCTGAGGCGCGTGGGCGTGAAGTCCGGCGAGACCGTGGTGATCCACTCTGCGGCCGGCGGAACCGGCTCGCTCGGCGTCCAGATCGCCGTCGCCCTCGGCCTGCGGGTGATCGGCTCCGCCGGCGCGCACAACCACGACTACCTGCGGTCGCTCGGCGCCGAGCCGGTCCTCTACGGCGAGGGCCTCGGGGACCGCATCCGCGAGCTGGCACCCGAAGGGGTCGACGCCGGACTGGACTTCTACGGCGACGGGGTGGAGCTGCTGCTGTCCCTGGTCCCGGGGCAGGGGCGGGTGCTCTCGATCGCCGATCAGGACGCCGAGGCCAAGGGCGCCAAGAAGATGTGGGCCCGGCCGGACACCGCCGACCTGACCTTCCTCACGGAACTCGCCGACGCCGGCAAGCTGTCGATCAGCGTGGAGCACGCGCTGCCGCTCGCGGAGGCCGCGCGGGCCTGGGAACTCAGCACCTCCGGCCGGACCCGCGGCAAGATCGTCCTGACCGTCTGAGGCCCCTCACCCGGACCGGCGGAAGCCGCCGCCGACGACCAGCACGTCGGCGGCGAGCTCCGCGGCGGGGCCGGCGGTGGGGCCCGTGGTCACCGTCCGGCCCGCACGTGACGGTTGGCCGGGCGGGGCAGGCCGTAGTTCTCGCGCAGGGTGCGGCCGGTGTACTCGGTGCGGAACAGGCCGCGCCGCTGGAGGACGGGGACGACGTGGTCGACGAAGTCGGCCAGGCCGGTGGGCAGCACCGGCGCCATGATGTTGAAGCCGTCGGCCGCGCCGCTGACGAACCACTCCTGGAGCTGGTCGGCGATCTGCTCCGGGGTGCCGGCGAACACCCGGTGGCCGCGGCCCGCACCGAGCCGGGCGATCAGCTCCCGCAGGGTGAGGTCCTCCCGCCGGGCGAGCTCGGCGACCAGGGTGAAGCGGCTCTTGTTGCCGTTGATGTCGCGTTCCTCGGGCAGGTCGGGCAGCCGGCCGTCCAGCGGCAGCCCGGTCAGGTCGACGCCGAGCATGCCGGAGAGCTGGGCCAGTCCGTACTCGGGCACCTGGAGTTCGGTGAGCTCCTGCTCCAACCGCCTGGCCTCAGCCTCGGTGGAGCCGATGAGCGGGGCGATGCCGGGGAGGACGAGCAGGTCGTCCTCGGCGCGGCCGTGGCGGGCGAGCCGGGACTTGAGGTCCTTGTAGAAGGTCTGGCCGTCGGCGAGGGTCTGCTGTGCGGTGAACACCGCCTCGGCGTACTGCGCGGCGAACTCCTTGCCGTCCTCGGAGGATCCGGCCTGCACCAGCAGCGGGTACCCCTGCGGGGAACGGGGCACGTTGAGCGGGCCGGCCACCTGGAAGTGCTTGCCCCGGTGGGCGGCCGGGTGGAGCCGGTCGGTGTCGGCGTAGACGCCTGCCTCCCGGTCCAGGACGATCGCGTCGTCCTCCCAGCTGTCCCACAGCTTGCCGGCCACCTCCAGGAACTCGCGGGCCCGCTCGTAGCGGACGGCGTGTTCCAGGTGCTCCTCCCGGCTGAAGTTGCGGGCCTCGTCGACGGTGCCCGAGGTGACGATGTTCCAGCCGGCCCGGCCGCCGCTGATGTGGTCGAGGGAGGCGAACTTCCGGGCCAGGTTGTAGGGCTCGTTGAAGGTGGTGGAGACGGTGGCGATCAGTCCGATGTGCTCGGTCACGGCCGCGATCGCGGACAGCAGGGTGAGCGGCTCGAAGCCGCCGAGGGCGTTGTGACGGGCCTTGCCCCACAGTGCGACGCCGTCGGCGAAGAAGATCGAGTCGAGCTTGCCGCGTTCGGCGATCCGGGCCAGCTCCTGGAAGTAGGACAGGTCGGTGATCCGCTCGGGGGAGCTGTCCGGGTGCCGCCAGGCGGCGTCGTGGTGGCCGGCGTTCATCAGGAACGCGTTGAGGTGGAGGGTGCGGGGCGTCTCGGTGGTCATCTGGGTTTCCCTAGGCGGAGGCGGGGACGCGCCACAGGCTGAGGCGGCGTTCGACGGTGACGAGGAGCTGGTTGAAGGCCACGCCGATGGCGGAGATCGTGATGATGCCCGCGTACATCTGCGGGATCGCGAAGTTGAACTGCGAGGCGTTGATGAGATAGCCGAGACCGGCCTTGGCGCCGATCATCTCGGCGGCCACGAGGACCAGGATCGACACTGCGCCGGCCAGCCGGATGCCGGTGAAGACGGCCGGTACGGACGCCGGAAGGATGACCTTCTGGAACAGCCGGGGCGTGGACAGGTCCATCGACCGGGCGAGCCGGACGAGGGTGGGGTCGGCGTTGCGTACGGCGCTGATGGTGTTGAGGAGGATCGGCCAGACACAGGCGTAGACGACGATCGACACCTTCGAGGTCTCGCCGATGCCGAGCAGCAGGACGAAGACGGGCAGCAGCGCGAGGGCGGCGGTGTTGCGGAAGACCTCCAGCAGCGGTCCGAGCACGTCGGCGACGGGCCGGTACCAGCCGATCAGCAGTCCGAGCGGGACGGCGACGGCAACGGCGATGCCGAAGCCCCCGAAGGAACGGGTCAGGCTGGCCCGGGTGTGCTCGGCGAGCTGTCCGTCACCGGCGAGCTCCCACCAGGCGACGGCGACCTCACTGATGGGCGGCAGGAAGGTGGCGTCGACCAGACCCGCGCGGGGGGCGGCCTCCCACAGCGCGATCAGGGCCAGGATCGCGACGGTCCGGACGAGGGCGGTCTTGGCGGCCCGTACGACGGCCAGGGCCGCGGCGGCACCGCGGCCGGGCGCGCCGGCCTTCCGGTCGGGCGGGCGGGTGGCAGCGGCCGGGGACGCGGCCGCTGCCGTGGGCGTGGCCTTGGTCTTCGTCAAGCCCTCGGCCGTGGCCGGGCCCGTGACCGGATCCGGGCCGGGATCCGTGCCGGTCCCGGCCGGGGTCGCAGGGGTGCCCGGGGCCCGGACGCCCGCCGCGGCCAGGGCGGTGATGTCGGTTCCGGTGGTCATGCTGCGGCCGCCTCCTTCTCCAGTTGCTGGGCACGGGCCACTTCGTCGTGGAGCAGAGTCCAGATCTCGTGCCGGTAGCGGGCGAACTCCGGGCTGGACCGCAGGGCCTCGCCCAGCAGCGCGTCGCGCTCGCCGAAGGAGACCGGGACGACCTCCTTGATGCGGCCGGGCCGGGAGGTCATGACGGCGACCCGCTGCCCGAGGTAGACCGCCTCCTCGATGCCGTGCGTGATGAACACGACGGTCTTACCCGTGCTCTGCCAGATGCGGCGGAGCTCGTCCTGGAGCGATTCGCGGGTCTGCGCGTCCAGCGCCGCGAACGGCTCGTCCATCAGCAGCACCTCCGGGTCGTACGCGAGGGCGCGGGCGATGGCCACGCGCTGGCGCATGCCGCCGGACAGTTCGTGCGGGTGCCGGTCCTCGAATCCGTTCAGTCCCACCAGGTCCAGGAACTCCCGTGCCCGGGCCGCACGCCGGCGGCGCGGCACGCCGGTGGCCTCCAGGCCGAACTCGACGTTGCCCTGCGCGGTGCGCCAGGGCAGCAGCGCGTACTGCTGGAAGACGATGCCCCGGTCCAGCCCTGGCCCGGTGACCGGCTTCCCGTCGAGCAGGATCCGTCCGCCGGTGGGACGGGACAGCCCGCCCAGCAGGTCCAGCAGCGTGGACTTGCCGCATCCGCTGGGGCCGACGACCACCAGGAACTCACCGCTGCGGATCTCCAGGTCGATGCCGTCGAGGGCGGTGAACCCGCCGAACGACTTGCGCACCCCTTCGATCACGATCTCCGCCATGGCGGCCGTCACCCCTTCCCGTAGCCGTTGAACTCGTTGGTGTAGAGCTCGGACGCCTTGAGGCGGCCCTGCTTGATCTCGCCGCGCTCGCCGAGCCAGTCCAGCCACAGCTGGAAGTGCTTGTCCTCGACCCGGCCACCCGTCTCGGCGACGCCGTAGGAGTGCCAGAACCCGAGGGTCGCGGTGTCCTCGTTGCGCCCGCGCTTCCGGACGATCTCCGTCATGCGGGCGATGACCTCGTCGCGCGGGGTGGTGCGGGAGTACTCGATCGCCTTGGCGACGCCGGTCACGAAGGTGCGGACGGTGTCCGGGTTCTCCTTGATGAAGCGCTGGGTCATGATGTAGGTGCCGGCGCTGAACGGGCCGAGCAGCTGGGTGTCGGTGAACAGGGGGCGGATGCCGCCGTTGGCCAGGGCCTTGTCGCGGAGGACGCCGGTGAGCACCCCGACCTCGATCTGCTTGGCGCGCAGCGCCTGCTCGGTGTTGACGGGCGGCACCACGATCGGCTCGACCTTGCCCGCCTCGGCCTTGGAGAGCCCGTTGCGGCTCAGGTAGATGTCCAGCAGGGCCTGGTAGTGGGCACCCAGGGTGTTCATCCCCACCTTCTTGCCGGTCAGGTCCCGGGCGGAGCGGATCGGGCTGTCCTCCAGGACGAAGTAGCCGCCGTAGGAGTGCTGGTCGGAGCCGTAGGAGGAGATGACGGCCTTGATCGGCGCCCCGCCGGACGCCAGCTTGATGACGGCGCCGTTGAAGGCGCTGCCGAAGTGGGTCTGGCCGGTGGCGGCGGACTGGATGTCCTGCGGTCCGCTGATGGTGTTGCCGACCCACTCCAGCTTGACGTCTCCGAAGTAGCCCAGGTCCGCGGCGAGTTCGGGCAGGGTGACGGCTCCGACGGCGCCCTGGTACTTGAGGGTCTTCACCTGGCTGCCGGAACCGCTGCCGCCGCCGGCCGTGGCCGTACCGCAGCTCACCGCGGCCGCCGAGATGCCGAGCAGGGTGAGGAACTGGCGCCGGGAAGTGGAGGACGGGGTGAGTGCTGCGGGCATGGCTGTTCCTAGTTCGCTACGGAGTACGGGGTATGGAGTGCGGGGTAGGGAGTGCGGAGTACGCGTACGGGACGGCTCAGCCGGCGGTGGTGACCGCGGTGGCACCGGCGCGCACGGCATCGGCGAACTCGTCGACGGCCTGGTAGAGGTCGAGTTCCGCCTCGGGGCGGAGCCGGTCGGGCCCGGCGCCGCGTTCCACGGAGGAGTCCAGGACGAACCGGCCGGCGGTGACGTGCCGGGCACCGAGTGCCGAGAGCACCGGACGGAGGGCGTAGTCGAGGGTGAGGACGTGGGCGAGGCTGCCGCCGGTGGCCAGCGGCAGCACCGTCTTGCCGTCCAGGCCGTCCTGCGGGAGCAGGTCGAGGAAGGCCTTCAGCAGACCGGTGTACGAGGCCTTGTAGACCGGGGTGGCGATGACCACGCCATCGGCCTCGGCGACGGCCTCCAGTGCGCGGCGCAGCTCCGGCTGCCCGGTCCGGGCGGCCAGCAGGTCGGCCGCGGGCAGGTCCCGGACGGCGAGGTGGGCGGTGTCGAATCCGGCGTGGGCGAGGCGGCTCAGAGCGTGCTCGGCGACGACGGCGGTGCGGGAGTGGAGGGAGGGACTGCCGGTGAGAGCGAGGATGCGGGGCACGGTTTCTCTTTCCGGTACTCGGCGGTGCGGGCGGATCGGGGGCGTACGGCCGGCCGTCAGGCCGTCTCGGGCTCGGGCTCGGGCTCGGCGGAGGCACCGGAGGCGATGCCGAACGAGGGCGCGGGGACCGACTCGGGGCTGAGCAGGACGGAGGAGCGGCCGTCCACGCCGACCGGGACGTCGCCGTCGACGGTGACCCGGCGCAGGGTGCGCTCGTGGTCGTCCGAGTCGTCCACGCCGTAGTGCTGGGTCGCGCGGTTGTCCCAGATGGCGACGTCGCCGGGCTGCCACTGCCAGCGGACGGTGTTCTCGGGCAGCTCGATGTGCGCCTGGAAGAGGTCGAGCAGTGCGCGGGAGTCGCGGCCGGTGAGGCCCTGGAGGCGCTGCACGAAGTTGCCCAGAAGCAGGGTGCGTTCGCCGGTCTCGGGGTGGACACGGACGACCGGGTGCTCGGTCAGGAACGCGGTGGAGGTGAAGACCTCGCGGTACTGGGCGAGGGCCTCGGGGAGCGCGTCGGACTTGAGGGCCGCGTAGTCGTAGTCGTTGGAGTGGACGGCGCGCAGGCCGTCGGCGAGGGCCCGGAGGGGCTCGGGCAGGTGGGCGTAGGCGGTGGCGGTGTTCGCCCAGAGGGTGTCTCCGCCGTACGGCGGGATGGTGACGGCGCGCAGGATGGAGAAGGCGGGGTAGGCGGGGACGAAGGTGACGTCGGTGTGCCACTGGTTGGCGCGGGCGCCGTGGTGGGAGTCGATCCCCAGGGCGTAGCGGCCGTCGGCGGAGGGGACGGTGGGGTGTGCGACGGGCGTGCCCAGGAGCCGGGCGAAGGCCTCGTGACCCTCCTCGTCCAGGTGGTGCTGGCCGCGGAAGAAGACGACCTTGTGGGCGAGGACGGCGTCCCGGACGGCGGTGACGGTCTCGGGGTCGAGGTCGCCGCCGAGCCGGACGCCGTCGATGACGGCGCCGATGCGGCCGCCGATGGGCGTGGCGCTGATCTCGGAGCCGTCCGGGGACGGGGCGGACACGGGCTCGGTGGTGGCGGAGTGATGGATGGCGGTGGCCATGGTGGCTCCTCGGGACGGGCGGGCCGGTGGCCCGGGTGGGGACGTGCCGGACGTACGGCGCGGCACAGGACGCGACGGGACGCGACGGGGTGCTGGTGGCGTGGTCGCGCGGCGACGGACGTACGCGGCGGGCAGCGGTGCCGGAAGGGCGGTCGTACCGGACGGCGGCCGGCGGGACGGGCAGTCCTGCGACGAAGCCGCGGCGGGACGGACGGGCGACGGGACGAACAGCCGACGGCGACGGATGCCCTGCACGGGACAGGATGGAACCGAACAGGACGGGACGGAACAGGACGGAACGGACCTGAGGGCGCCGCTACGGACGGCCGCCCGGCGGGGCAGGGCGCCGGCGGCTTACTTCCTCAGCGGAAGAAATGCGGTGCGACGCGGGCCCCGTCGCGGCGCGCGGTGCGTGCCGGTCGGCGGACCGGCCGTGCCGGACGCGCTCAGGCGGAGAAGGAACAGGCCGTACAGCGGCCCGGACACGCGGTCGGCACGGTGGGGGTGCCGCCGGAGGTGTGGAGCCGCTCGGCGAATCGCTCGGTTGCGGACATGGGCAGGAGCGTGTCAGCGGGCCCGCCCCCGGTCAAGGGGCCGCACCCCGGCCTCCCGGGCCCCGGGCCGGGCTCCGCGCGTACCCCCGAAACTCCCGGCACACCGGCGCTGACCTGGGCTTCCTTCGAACCGGGCGGGACCGGCGAGCCCCCGCCCGGTCCCGCCGGGGAGCAGCCCGATTTCACGGCGCCGCAACGCTCCCGCCACGCCGGCGCACGCCCCGCCACGCCCCGTACACACGGGAACCGGCCACCGGGACAGCACCAATCGGCCACCTCGGGTACGCCGCGCCCGGTCGCGGTTACTGTCGTCGGCCATGACCGAACCCACCGCGACCACCCCGCCCGCCGTGCAGCGGCCCGGCGCGCGGGCGCCCGCCATGGCCGGCGACGACCGGGCCGCGGCCAACGCCGCCACCGTGCTCCGCACGGTGCTCGACCACGGCCCGGTCGCCCGCAGCGCCATCTCGCGCCTGTGCGGCCTGAGTCCGGCCGCGGTGTCCCGGCAGACCACCGGCCTGCTCCGGCGCGGCCTGCTGCGGGAGCTGCCGGAACCGCCCCCGCCCGGCGGGGTGGGCCGCCCCCGCGTCCCGCTCGACCTGCACACCGGGCCGGTCGGCGGGGCGGTCGCGGCCGGGCTGCACATCGGGGTGCCCTCGTCCACGTTCGGACTGGTGGACCTGCGCGGGCAGGTCCTCGCCGTCCGGACCCTGCCGCACCACGGGGACCACTCCCCTGCCCGGATCGCCACCGAACTGGCCTCCTTCCTGGCGGAGTCCGCCGCGGACCGGCCGCTGCTCGGGGTGGGCGCGGCGCTGGGCGGATGGATCCGTCCGGACGACGGCCTGGTCGTCCGGCACGAGCGCCTGGGCTGGCGGAACCGGCCGCTGGCCGGGGAACTGTCCGGCACCCTCGGCCTGCCGGTCCGGATCGACAACCACGCGCGTGCCGTGGCCGGCGCGGAGATCCTCTTCGGCCGCCCGGAGGCCCGCCGGAGCCTGGTCCATCTGTTCATCGGCAACGTGGTCGACGCGGCTTTCGGCATCGAGGGCACCCTGCACCGGGGACCGGACGCGGCGGCCGGCGACGTCGCGCACCTGCCGGTGCCCGGGTCGGCGGTGCGGTGCGCGGCCTGCGGACGGACCGGCTGCCTCCAGGCGACCGCCTCCGACACCGCGCTCACCGCGGAGGCGGTCCGCCGGGGCATCGTGCCCGCGCCCGCGATCGGGCTGCTGGTGGACGCGGCCGCCGCCGGTGATCCGCGGGCCGACCGGCTGCTGCGGGACCGCGCCCGGGACGTGGGGCGGGCCACCGCTCTGCTCCTCGACGTGTTCAACCCCGCCGTGATGGTCGTCACGGAACTGTCGAGCGTGCTGCACGAGGAGTACCTGGAGGAGGTGCGAGCGGCGGCGGTGGCGTTCTCGCACGTGTGCACCGACCCCGGACGGATCGTCGTCCCGCACGCCGGCCCCGCCGTACTGCCCGAAGCCGCCGCGTCCGTCCTGCTCGGTCCCCTCTTCACCGACCCGTCCGGTTCCCCCGGTATGCCCTAGCTACTCGTGGGTGCGAGATCACATCCAGTGGTTATGGTCTCGCATGAGCGACCCCCCTAGCATTCGAGCCATGACGGTCCAGCCTGACGACGGGCTCTCCCTGGCCGCCGAGTTCCCTGACGCGACGCATGAGCAGTGGCAGCGCCTGGTTGAAGGCGTACTGCGCAAGTCGGGCAAGGAAGCTGTCGGCACGGCCGCGGAAGACGCGTTGTCCACCCAGCTCCAGGACGGGCTCAGCACCCGCCCGCTGTACACCGCGGCCACCTCCGCCGCGGCCGCCTCCGGCGCGCCCGACGCCGGTGACGCCGGCCTTCCGGGGTTCGCGCCCTTCGTGCGCGGCGGCCGCGCGGCCGGCAACGCCGCGACCGGCTGGGACGTACGCCAGCGGCAGCTGCACACCGACCCGGTCCTGCTGAACGAGGCCGTCCTCACCGACCTGGAGAACGGGGTCACCTCGCTGTGGCTCACCGTCGGCCGGGGCGGCGTCCCGGTCTCCGGACTGGCCCGCGCGCTGGACGGGGTCTACCTCGACCTGGCCCCGGTGACCCTGGATGCCGGCGCCGAGTACGCCGAGGCCGCGAGCGAGTTGCTGCGCCTGTACGCCGAGCGCGGAGTGTCCCCCGAGGCCGCCCGCGGAAACCTGGGCGCGGACCCGCTCGGCCACGAAGCCCGTACCGGCGAGGTCCTGGACCTCGGCCCGGCCGTCGGGCTGGCCCGGGAGGCCGCGGAGAACCGGCCCGGCCTGCGGGCCCTGACCGTGGACGCGCTGCCCTACCACGAGGCGGGCGGCTCGGCGGCCGAGGAGCTCGGCCTTTCGCTGGCCACGGGGGTCGCCTACCTGCGGAGCCTGACCGGGGCGGGCCTGTCCGTCCCGGCCGCCCTCGGGCAGCTGGAGTTCCGCTACGCGGCCACCGCCGACCAGTTCCTGACCATCGCCAAGCTGCGCGCCGGGCGCCGCCTGTGGGCCCGGATCGCCGAGGCCTCGGGAGCCCCCGATGCGGGCGCGCAGCGGCAGCACGCGGTGACCTCGCCGGTGATGATGACCCGGCGCGACCCGTGGGTGAACATGCTGCGCACCACGGTGGCCTGCATGGCCGCCGGGGTCGGCGGCGCGGACGCGGTGACCGTGCTCCCCTTCGACCACGAGCTGGGCCTGCCGGACGCGTTCGCGCGCCGCATCGCCCGCAACACCTCCACCGTGCTGCTGGAGGAGTCGCACCTGGCCCGGGTCATCGACCCGGCCGGCGGCTCCTGGTACGTGGAGCAGCTCACCTCCGAACTGGCCCACGCCGCCTGGGAGTTCTTCCGCGAGATCGAGAGGGCGGGCGGCCTGCCGGCCGCGCTGCGCTCCGGTCTGGTCGCCGAGCGGCTCGCCGCCACCTGGGCCGAGCGTTCGAAGAAGCTCGCCAAGCGCCGCGAACCGGTCACCGGGGTCAGCGAGTTCCCGAACCTCGGCGAGAAGCTTCCGGTGCGCGAGCCCGCCCCGGAACCGCTCTCCGGCGGTCTGCCGCGGGTCCGCCGCGACGAGGCGTTCGAAGCCCTGCGGGCCCGGTCCGACGCGCACCTTGCGGCCACCGGCACCCGGCCGCGGATCTTCCTGGCCGCGCTCGGCTCCGCCGCCGCGCACACTGCCCGGGCCGGCTTCGCCGCCAACCTGTTCCAGGCGGGCGGCATCGAGCCGGTCCACGACCCGGTGTCGGTGGACCCGGCCACGGCCGGCGCCGCCTTCGCCGCCTCCGGGGCGCCCATGGCGGTGCTGTGCTCCAGCGACGCGCTGTACGAGGAGCAGGCCGCGGGGGTCGCGGAGGCGCTGCGCGCCGCCGGCGCCACGACCGTGTTCCTGGCCGGCCGGCCCGGCACCGCCGCGGACTCCGTGGACGAGTACGTCTTCGCGGGCTGCGACGCCGTCGCCGTGCTGTCCTCCGTACTCGACCGGATGGGAGTGTCCTGATGGGGATCCCTGATTTCTCCGAGCTGCCGCTCGGGCCGGGCGCCCCCGCCGGGGCGACCGAGGACCAGTGGCGGGCAGCCGTCAAGGAGTCCACCGGCACCGCCGCCTCCGACCTGCTGTGGGAGACCCCCGAGGGCATCGGGGTGAAGCCGCTGTACACCGGGCGGGACCTGGAGGGCCTGGACTTCCTCCAGACCTACCCGGGCGTGGCCCCGTACCTGCGCGGCCCGTACCCGACGATGTACGTCAACCAGCCGTGGACGATCCGGCAGTACGCGGGCTTCTCCACCGCCGAGGAGTCCAACGCCTTCTACCGGCGCAACCTCGCGGCCGGCCAGAAGGGCCTCTCGGTCGCCTTCGACCTGCCCACGCACCGCGGCTACGACAGCGACCACCCGCGGGTCACCGGTGATGTCGGCATGGCGGGCGTGGCCATCGACTCCATCTACGACATGCGGCAGCTGTTCGACGGCATCCCGCTGGACAAGATGTCGGTGTCGATGACGATGAACGGCGCGGTGCTGCCGGTCCTCGCCCTCTACATCGTGGCGGCGGAGGAGCAGGGCGTCTCCCCCGACAAGCTCGCCGGGACCATCCAGAACGACATCCTCAAGGAGTTCATGGTCCGCAACACCTACATCTACCCGCCGAAGCCGTCGATGCGGATCATCTCCGACATCTTCGCCTTCACCTCGCAGCACATGCCGCGCTACAACTCGATCTCCATCTCCGGGTACCACATCCAGGAGGCGGGGGCGACGGCCGACCTGGAGCTGGCGTACACCCTGGCGGACGGTGTGGAGTACCTGCGGGCCGGGCAGGGCGCCGGGCTGGACGTGGACGCGTTCGCGCCCCGCCTGTCGTTCTTCTGGGCCATCGGCATGAACTTCTTCATGGAGGTCGCCAAGCTGCGCGCGGCCCGCCTGCTGTGGGCGAAGTTGGTGAAGCAGTTCGACCCCAAGAACGCCAAGTCGCTGTCCCTGCGCACCCATTCGCAGACCTCCGGCTGGTCGCTGACCGCCCAGGACGTCTTCAACAACGTGACCCGTACGTGCATCGAGGCGATGGCCGCGACCCAGGGCCACACCCAGTCGCTGCACACCAACGCGCTCGACGAGGCCCTGGCCCTGCCGACCGACTTCTCGGCCCGCATCGCCCGCAACACCCAGCTGCTGCTCCAGCAGGAGTCGGGCACCTGCCGGGTGATCGACCCGTGGGGCGGCAGCGCGTACGTCGAGAAGCTGACGTACGACCTGGCGCGCCGGGCCTGGCAGCACATCGAGGAGGTCGAGGCGGCCGGCGGCATGGCACAGGCCATCGACGCGGGCATCCCCAAGCTCCGGGTGGAGGAGGCCGCGGCCCGCACCCAGGCGCGGATCGACTCGGGCCGGCAGCCCGTGATCGGCGTCAACAAGTACCGCGTCGAGAACGACGAGCAGATCGAGGTCCTGAAGGTCGACAACTCCTCGGTGCGGGCCCAGCAGATCGCCAAGCTGCGGCGGCTGCGCGAGGAGCGCGACGAGGCGGTCACCCAGGACACGCTGCGCGCCCTGACGAACGCGGCCGACCGCGGCGACGGCAACCTCCTCGCCCTGGCGGTGGACGCGGCCCGGGCCAAGGCCACCGTGGGCGAGATCTCCGACGCCCTGGAGAAGGTGTACGGCCGGCACGCGAGCCAGATCCGTACGATCTCCGGTGTGTACCGGAACGAAGCAGGGGAGTCCCCGAACGTGGAGCGCACCCGCGCCCTGGTGGACCGGTTCGAGGAGGCGGAGGGCCGCCGTCCGCGCATCCTGGTCGCCAAGATGGGCCAGGACGGCCACGACCGCGGCCAGAAGGTGATCGCCACCGCCTTCGCCGACCTGGGCTTCGACGTGGATGTCGGCCCGCTGTTCCAGACCCCGGCGGAGGTGGCGCGTCAGGCCGTCGAGGCGGACGTCCACGTGGTGGGCGTGTCGTCGCTGGCGGCCGGCCACCTGACCCTCGTCCCGGCGCTGCGCGAGCAGCTGGCGGAGGAGGGCCGCGAGGACATCATGATCGTGGTCGGCGGGGTCATCCCGCCCGCGGACGTCCCGACCCTCCTGGAGATGGGCGCGACGGCGGTCTTCCCGCCCGGCACGGTCATCCCGGACGCGGCGCACGACCTGGTGACGCGGCTCGCCGCGGACCTCGGCCACGAGCTGTAGGCGGAGGCACCGCGGAGATGCCCCCTCGTATCGACATCGAGGCGTACGCGAAGGGCGTGCTCGACGGGAAGCGCGCGCAGATCGCGCGCGCGATCACCCTCGTCGAGTCCACCCGCGCCGACCACCGGGTGCTGGCCCAGCGGCTGCTGACGGAGCTCCTGCCGCATGCGGGGGGAGCCCGCCGGATCGGCATCAGCGGTGTCCCGGGGGTGGGCAAGTCCACCTTCATCGACGCGTTCGGCACGATGCTGACGGGTCTGGGCCACCGGGTGGCGGTGCTGGCGGTGGACCCCTCCTCGACCCGTACGGGCGGCTCCATCCTGGGCGACAAGACCAGGATGGAGCGGCTCGCGGTGGACCCGTCGGCCTTCGTCCGCCCTTCGCCGTCCGCCGGCACCCTGGGCGGGGTCGCGAAGGCCACCCGTGAATCCATGATCGTGATGGAGGCGGCGGGCTACGACGTGGTCCTGGTGGAGACGGTCGGCGTCGGCCAGTCGGAGACCACGGTCGCCGGGATGGTGGACTCCTTCCTGCTGCTCTCCCTGGCCCGTACGGGCGACCAGCTGCAGGGCATCAAGAAGGGCGTCCTGGAGCTGGCGGACGTCCTGGCCGTCAACAAGGCGGACGGCCCGCACGAGCGCGACGCGAAGGCGGCAGCCCGCGAACTGTCCGGAGCCCTCCGCCTGATGCACCCCGCCGACGCGGCCTGGACCCCGCCGGTCCTGACGTGCAGCGCACGGGAGTCGACCGGGCTGGACGAGCTCTGGGCGCGCCTGGAGGCCCACCGCGAGCTGCTGTCCGGCACCGGCCGGCTGGCCGCGAAGCGGGCGGCCCAGCAGGTGGAGTGGACCTGGTCGATGGTCCGCGAGGCCCTGCTGGAGCGACTGCACGCCCACCCGGGCGTCCGGGGCGTGGCCCCGGACCTGGAGGCGGCCGTCCGTGCGGGCGAGGTGACCGCCACCTCCGCGGCGGACCGCATCCTGGCGGCGTTCGGGGAGCCGGCGGGGGGCTGAAAAACTCAGAACGTGCGCAGGCGCACCCGTTCGGGCAGGACGTCGGCGTTCACGACCAGGTTTGCCGGCACGAGTAGGGTGACGGATTCGAGGTCCGGGAGCCCGGCCAGCGGTGCCAGGTCGAGGTCGATGCCCGCTTCGACCCGCAGGTGCCGCAGGCGCGGGCAGAGCTCCGGCAGACGGTCCACGAGCTCCTGCGCCTGGTAGTCCGGGCCGGGGAAGACCCGGAGCGTGGTGAGATGGCCGAGGACGATGCCCGCGGGCATCGTCCCGAAGGACGGCAGTTCCAGGTGCAGCTCTCCGAGCAGCGGAAGGGCTGCGATCTCCCGCCAGTCCGAGGCGGAGCCGGGCCCGCACCGGAGGGAGAGGTCCAGGCTCTCCAGTGCGGCGAGGGCGCTCAGGCCCGTGAGCCCGCCCTTGGGCACGGCCTCGCCTTCCAGCACGAGGGCGCGCAGGGAAGACGTGGCGGGCAATGACCCCACGTCCCAGTCCGCGTAATCGCTGAAGGAGATCGACAGGGTCCGCAGCGTGGGCACGGGTCCGATCGGGCGGGTGCGGAGATCCGGGACCTCGTCGATCTTCAGGAATTCCAAGGACAGGGCGCCGAGCGGTGAGAGGTCGGTACGGGCCGAGCACCCTCGCAGGTCCACCCGCACCAGCCCCGGCAGCAGGGACAGCCCTGCCATGGCGAAGGGCTCGGGGTCCTGCAGGACCAGGGAGGCGACCCCGGCGTCGGCGTCGTAGGCGATGACGTCGTCGAACGGAACGCCGGGGCGGACGTCCAGGGCCGTCGGCCGCTCCGCGAGACGGCCGAGCAGGGCCAGCTGTTCGGAGGTGCGCACGGTGTAGTCGAGGTCGGTCGGGTCCAGCTCCGCGATGACCTCCTCCAGGTAGGTGACGGCATCGAACCGCGACCACGCCCAGATGAGCTGGGAACGCACCCGCAGGTAGGGGTACCGCGCGTACCGGCGGAGGAAGGGGATGGCTGCGTCCGACGCCACGTGGGTGGCTGCGATCACCACCGCGTGCGCGTTGCGGACGTCGACCTGTTCCGGCTCCGGCAGCAGCTCCAGGATCACGGGGCCGGCTTCCGCCAGCGCGATCGCCTCGTCCCCGTTTCCGGGCGGAAAGAGCGCGGAGGCGCGCTCGCGCACGGCCTCCCGGATGGACGGGTCCAGCACGGTGGCCTGTTCGAGACAGACCGCGGCCAGCAGGTCGGCACGTTGGGTCCTGACCTCCATCAGCCCCCGGAAGATCTCGGCCCGTTCCCGCTTGTTGGCGAGGGCCACCGCCATCCGGATGACGTCCTCCCACTGGTCGTTCCCGGCACGGTCGACGAGCAGGCCGAAGTCGCCCTCCTCCACGGCCGCCCTGGCGCCCAGGAAGTCCTGGAAGGTCTTGTGGACGAACTCGGCCACGTCCGGCGCAGGTTCCCGGAGCAGACCGCTGCGCAGCAGGAAGTGGTCGAAGACAGCCGAAGCGTCGCCGAGGGCCGCCAGCTCGGGGACGGCGGGCAACGCCCGCCCGATGATGTCCTCCGCGCGCGCACGGTCCATCTCCGTACGGCCGTTCTTGATCAGCCAGTACGCGAGACGCTGGAGGAGGTCCAGCTGTGCGTCCTCGCCCACTTCGGACACGTCGATGTCGCGCTCGCGGTCCCGGCGGCTCAGCAGCATGGACAGCGCGGCTTCGTAGAGGTCCTTGCGGCCGTGCGGGAGATAGCCCCGCCGGTCCCGGTGCAGGGCACAGATCAGTCCGCACATCAGCGGGTTGGTGGCCAGCCGCCCGAGGTCGGGCTTGGTGCGGACGGCCGTGAGCAGCTGCTCCTCGTACGCTTCCAGCTCGGCCGGGTCCTCGGCGTCGGGGCGGGCGGCGTTGTGCCAGCGCCGAATGAAGGTGGCGACTTCCGCCCGGCCCATGGCGGAGAGGGCAAGCTCGTCGAAGCCGTCTTCGGCCAGCCACTGCTCCCCCACGGCGGAAGGCCGCGAAGTCACCAGCCACCGGTTGTCGCCGTCGTACATGTCCATCAGGTCCCGTAGCCAGCTTCGGGTCCGCTCACGTTCCCGCTCGGGCACCTCGTCGATGCCGTCGACGAGTACCAGGGCACGGCCGGAGGTGAGGACTCGGTGCTCCCACCCGGCAGCCTGGGACCCCGCCAGCGGGCAGTCCACCGCAGACAGGAAATCCTTGGGGGCGGGCAGCCGTCCGCCGTTGCGGGTGATCGTACGGAGGGGCAGTACGAACGGCATCCTGTCGTGGAGGTACCCCGTTTCCGGTACCGGGCCCCGGCCCGTGGTGCCGACCGCCAGCCACTGCACCAGGGTGGTCTTGCCCGAGCCGGCCTCACCGCGGAGCAGGACGCGGCGGCTGCCGGCGAGAACCCGGTCCGCCGGCTGGGAAGCCGGCGGCGGGAGTTCCCTTCCGTCAAGGTGGTGGCGCGCCCACTCCTCGCCCTCTGCACGGGCCAGCCTGAGGGCCGCGGTCACCGCGTCGTCGAGTCGCCGCACCGTGGAGGTCACCTCCAGGCTCAGGTACGCCACGTCCAGCGGCCAGCGGGCCGGGGAGCGGTTGAGGTCGATGCCGTAGATCGTCAGCTTGCCGTGCTTCTTGGCGATGTACCGGAGGTACTCCTGCTCGAAGGCGGCGTCCTCCGCCCCCGGGAGCGGGTGGCGGCGGATCAGTTCGTCGACCTTGGACGTCAGGTCGGCCACCGCGCGGGTCTGCTCGACCAGGGTGTGGGCGACGAACGTGGACCGCTGGGTGAAGAAGTGGAGGATGTGCAGGCAGGCGGAGTCGAGCAGCCGCTCGTAGAAGTACGTGGCGTCGGCGGTGAGTTCGCGGGTGGGGTCGCCGTTCGCCGCGACGGCGGCGGTGCGCAGTGCGCGGGCGAACTCCGGTGCGCCCAGCCGGACCGCGTCCAGGTCGGTGATCCTCAGCTCGCCCAGTGCGGAGAGGGTGGCGGCCAGGGCGTCGGCGACCGCCTGTTCCTCGTCCGCCGGGACCGGGCGCTCGCCGCCGGTCCGCAGGGCGTGCTTGACGATCTTCGCCGCGAGGGCGCGTACGTCCGCCTGCGTGAGCGATCGCTTCTCGCCGCGGAAGGAGACGTACCCGGAGATCCTGACCGGCTTGTCGACGACCCCGGCGCCCGGCCCCTCGGCGGCGAAGAGCTTCCGCACCAGCGGGGCGACGACCGCCGTCGCCAGTCGAATACCGATGGTTCCCGGTTCCATGTACGCGCCCCCGCCGAGCCGTGGTCGATCTCCCGGGGGACGATCCTATGCGGCGGAGGCGGAGGCCCAACAGCGGCCCGGTCGGCGGGACTTACGCGTCGACCAGTGGCTTCGTCGCGGCCGCGCCCGCGCTCAGCGCCAGCCGCAGCACCCGCTCCTGCTCGGCGCGCTCGCCGGAGGCCAGCAGCGCGGCGAGGACGGCGATCCGGGCCTGTCCGGCGCGCAGGGTGCCGGTCGGGACGGCGCCCGCGGCGACCAGGTCGACGGCTCCGCCGTGGGTGTAGATCTCGGTGACCGGCCCGGCGGGCACCCGTGTGGTGAGGGCGACGAGCACCCCGCGCGCGGTGGCCTCGGCGACCGCCTCGACGAACTCCGGGGTGGCGTTGCCTGCGCCGGTGGCGACCAGCACCACGCCCCGCGCCCCGGCGTCGACCGCGGCGCGGAACAGCAGCGCGTCGGCGTCGGCGTGGTGCATGACCATGTCCACGCGCGGCAGCGCCTCCGGCATCGCGGGCACGGCCAGCGGCTGCGGCCGCCGCGGCTGCCGCAGCACGGTGACCTTGCCGAAGCCGATCTTGCCGAGCCATTCGCCCGACGGGTCGGCGAACGCGTCCGCGGCCAGGGTCTGGGTCTTGATGGTGCCGCGCGCCGCGTGCACCTGCCCGGCGAAGGACACCAGGACGCCCAGGCCCCGGGTCCGGAGGGCGACCAGCAGGGCGTCGTAGAGGTTGGCGGGGCCGTCCCCGTCCTCCGCGCCCATCGGCAGCTGCGCCCCGGTGAAGACCACGCTGCGCTCGTCGTGGTGGTGGAGGTCGACCAGGAAGGCGGACTCCTCCAGGGTGTCCGTGCCGTGGGTGACGACGATCCCGTCGACGCCGGGGTCGGCGAGCACCTCGTGCACGGTGCGCAGCAGGGTCAGCTGGTGGGCGGTGGTGAGGCGGGGGCTGTTCACGCTGAACAGGTCGACGACCTCGACGGTCACGTCCTCCGGCAGCGGTGCCGTGGCCATGACCTCGTTGCCGTCCGCGTCTGCGGCGAAACCGGAACCCTGCCAGCGGCTCGCTATGGTCCCGCCGGTGCTGATGACGACGATCCGTCCCACGGAATGCCCACCTTTCGCCTGACGCCGGCCTTCACCCACACGGGTTTCGCACACACGTGCGCAGCAAGCAATAGTACGGAGTTCGTCACGCAATGTGATTGCGGATTCATGACTACCGTTTACATTCGGTGGTGGATAATTGCGCCATGGATGCGATCGACCGAGAAATCTTGCGCGAGCTCCAGCGCGACGGCCGGCTCAGCAATCAGGAACTCGCCCAGCGCGTGGGCCTCACCCCCTCCCCCTGCATGCGCCGGGTCCGCCAGCTGGAGCAGGACGGGGTGATCCAGGGCTACCGCGCGGTGATCAACCCCGAGGCGGTCGACCGCGGCTTCGAGGTGCTGGTCTCGGTGGAGGTCCGCCGGGACCGCGAGGCGGTCGAGGCGTTCGAGGCCGCGCTCCAGGACATCCCGGACGTGATCGAGGCGTACCGCCTCTTCGGCAGCCCCGGCTGCCTGCTCCGGATCGCGGTCGCCGACCTCCGGGCGTACGAACGCCTCTGGATCGAGCAGCTCACCGCCCTGTCGGGGGTGACCGAGGTCAACTCGCAGATCATCATGAAGCGCATCAAGGAACCGACGGGCCTCCCGGTCGGCCGAAGCTGACGCTCCGCAGCCCGCGCACCCCGCCGTCGGCGAGCACCGATGCGAAGTACCGAGTTCCGCGCGTGCCGGGCAGGAGGGGCCGGTCGCCGGTCAGCGGCGTCCGATCCGTGCGACGAGATCCGCCGGCAGCGGGTAAGGCCGCTCGGCGGGGAGCAGCCCTGTAGCCGTGTCGAGGTCGCCGGCCCGCACGGCGGCGTGGACCTCGCGGGCGAGGCCGGTCACGTCCCGGATGCCGGTGATCCACTCGTCGGTGTAACGGTCCACCGCGGTGCCGGAGAGGCCGATCTGGATCGCCCGGTGGGGCAGCGCGTTGAGGTGGAGGTCGCGTTCCGGATCCCACTGCACGCGGACCGGGCTCGCCTTGAGCTGATCGCGCCACTCGGCCTCACTGGCGAAGCGGTCCCGGTCGTAGTGGCTGAGGGAGGCGTGGGCGAGGGCCCACTCGAAGCCCTCCCGGCTGATGTCGACGGCCAGCACCCGCTCCTGGTCGGGCTTGGTGCCCCAGCCGCAGCGGTACATCATCCACAGGAAGGAGGGCTTGATCCAGGTCATGCGCTCGCGCTTGAAGGGCGGCACGAACGTGCCCGCCGCCAGGGCCGGCTCTGCGATCCGCGCCGAGTACGCCTGGTAGACGGTGATCTTTCCGTCCGTGTAGGCCCCGCGCACCTCGTGCGTGTTCCCGTCCGCTCTGTCCACTGCCGTGCCAACTCCTCTTCCGTTTCGGTTCCGTCAGACCGCACCCTGCAGCCGGACGCCCACACCGGCGACGCCGCAGTCCCCGGCGGTGAACGTGACCGACCTGCTCGAGCCCGTCACCGATACCTCGAGCCGGCCTTCGGGGCCTGGCTCCAGGGACATCTCGCGTTCCGCGTCGGCCAGGATCCCCCGGACGCGGAGGTCCGCCACGGCCCGGAACACCATCGAGAACACGAACGTGTTGTAGGCCGTGCCAGCCCACTCCGGCCGGGGGCGGGCGGGCAGCAGCCCGGTCTCGAAGCCGAGCGTCACCGACGCGTCGCGCTCGTCGACGTGCACGGAGAACATCCGGCAGGCACCCGGGTCCGGCGGCGCATCGTACAGCTCCGCCAGTTCCCCCGGCCATGAACGTTGCTCAGAGATGCTCATGGAACGTCTTCACGGTAGGGGGCGGAACGGTCCGGTACAGGCGGGAGTCCAGCTTGCGCACGAACTGGTGCGGGCCGCCGTCCCCGCCGTCCGCGTCTGCCGTGAACACGCTGACGTGCCCGGCCAGCGGAGAGGCGTCCGAGGTGAACGACACCCGCACGCCAGAGCCCTCGACGCGGACGGCGAGCCGGTGGCCGGGCAGCTCCTCCCAGGTGATGTCCACCTCGGCGGGCGGCTCCCAGCCGTCCATCTCGAAGTCCTCGACGTGGCCGAACTGCAGGTGGCACTGCACGGTGTCCCCCGGCTCCCCCTCCCACCGGTCCGCGAACCGCGGCAGGTCGATGCGCAGGGTGACCGTGGGCGCCCAGCCGTCGATCCGCACCGACCGCAGCCGCACCCCACCGAGCGGGGGCAGCTCGTCGTACAGCGCACCGAGCACCTGCCGCCCGTTCGCGATCCGGCCGTTCAAGGGCATGCGTGCCTTCCCGCGGTCCTCACCGTCATACGGACTCCTCCGCCTCCCACGCGCCGGTGTCCAGCACCGAAGGGTGCTGCACCGAGCGCGCCCCGGCCGTGTACAGCAGGAAGCGGAGCTCCTCCCAGGAGAACATCGGCTCGCCCCGGGAGTCCACCCACAGCCGCAGCCGGCCCGGTACCTCCGGGGAGTGGGTCAGGTCCCAGAACGCCCAGCCGCGGGCCTCCTCTTCGGGGTCGAACCGGGCAAGCCAGCCCTGCACCTCCCACGGCACGCACCCGTCGTAGGCGGCGGTGAACCGGTCCCGTCCGGCGGCGGCGAAGTCCTCGGTCCCGGCCCCGCCCCGGCACACTCCGGTGAACCATGCGGGGAGGGTGTCGACGGGCAGCTCGTCGTCACTGTCGAAGTCCGCCTCGGCGGCGATGCCGTACACCGCGCCGAGCACTTCGCGCACCCGCGCGGCGAATTCCCCGGCCGGCCCGTCCGGCTCCACCTCGAAACGGGCGAGGACCGGTGTACCGGCGGCCGCCTCCGGCCGCCCGGCGACCCGGGCGGCTTCCGCTTCGACACCCTCGATTTCGTGCAGCACTCAGCCGGCCGGCCGTTCGGACGGCGGAAGGACCAGGATCGCTTCCTGTGTGAAGTCCTCGATGTCCACCAGGTAGGGCCGGACACCTGGATGCACCCCGCAGAAGGTCACGTTGGCCGTGAGGGTGTCCTCCTCCAGGCCGCCGAAGGACACGGAGATGTACGCCGACACCGGCAGCCCGAGGTCGGCGTCCTCCCGTGCGCGCAGGCAGGCCCGGGCGTAAGCCACGCACCGCCGCAGGAGGATCGCCTCCCGCTCCGGGCCCGATTCCGGGATGTCGTAGTCCGTCATGCCACGGCCGTTGAGACTGTATTCCTCCTGGACGACGTCTCCGAACGGGCCGGCCGACGGCGCGTCGAAGGCCCTCAGCACGCGGGCCCCGCTGGGCCGGACGGTCCAACCCCTCTCGGCGATGCTTCTGAAGCCGGCGGGCACGTCGTCGTCCGTGACATTCCCGACGTCCACCCGCCTCAGGATCTCCGCCATCAGCCGGTTTGCCTTCACCACTCTCCCCGGCCGAACTGCAGGTGGCACTGCACGCTGTCCCCCGGCTCCCCCTCCCACCGGTCCGCGATGTTCATCCGAGGCTGACGCTCCACACGTCGCCGTTCCCCGGCCAGTCGTCGCGTTCCTCGTCCGGGTCGTCGACGACCAGCACCGACACCCGGGTCGCCGGATTGCGGTACTCCAGATAGCCGCCCTGATCGATGCGTTCGAACGCGGACTCCTGGAGCCCGGGGCCGGCGGCGAGCGCCGCCAGCACGTCGGACCAGGCCGTGTACGGAGCGAAGTCGACACCAGTCGCCTCCCGCCACTCGGCGGCGAGCTCCGGGTCCTCGGGCAGCCGGTGCAGCTGGAGCATGCCGCTGCTCAGCGTCCAGCCGGCGGTGCCGTCTCCGCCGCCCGAGAAGGACAGCTCCAGCAGCCCGTGGTCCCGGCGCAGCGATACTCCCGGGGCTTCCTCGACGTCGAGGAAGCCGACCGGCACCGCCCGCTCGGCGGCGTCCGGGCCATCGCCGGCGCGCAGGCCCAGCAGACTGCCGTCGGCCAGCAGCGATGCGATGAATTCGGCTCCGGTCACGGCCAGTTCTCCAGTTTGTCGATGAGGGCCTGCATCTCGTCCTTGCGGTTCTGCGTGTTGCCCCAGTTGTGGTCTTCCATGTGCTCCTTGGCCGACTTCGCCTTGGCCAGCAGGTCGGCCCGCAGCTTGGGGTCGTTCTCCACTGCCTCGACCGCCGTCTTGACGCTCTTGTCGGACGCCCAGCCCGTCGCCTTGAGCCGGATGGGCTCGCCCACGAGCTCGCCGTCCTTGTTGACGCTGATCCTCACCTCGTCGGCACCGACGTGGATGTGCGCGCCCTTGGTCGCCCAGTCGGACGCCACCGGCGACACCTTGACCTTGCACGGCTTGAGGCCGAGCGGGTCGGCCCACAGGTGCGGGTTGTCCACGTAGGCCCTCGGGTTGGGCGCGGGATCGAGACCGAGCGGATCCACGCTCAGGTAACGGGCGGTCTCCGGGTCGTAATGCCGGTGCACGTTGTAGTGGAGGCCGGTCTCGGGGTCGAAGTACTGACCCGGGAAGCGCAAGGGGGTGTAGGCGGTCGCGTCGCTGTTCCAGCCGGTGGTGCCCCACAGTGAGGAACGGGTCTGCCAGGCGACCGTGCCGGCCTCGTCGACCAGTTCCGTCGGGGTGCCGACGAGGTCGGTGACGATGCCGAAGAAGCGGCTGTCCACCTCCTCGCGGGAGGCGTCGAGGACCCGCTCGGTCTGGGCCAGCGGATGCAGTCCCCGGTGGTCCCAGGTCAGGACCACCTCGTGCGGCCGGTCCGGGGTACGGGTGGACTGCTCGCACAGGGTGTGGCCGTCCCATGTGAACAGCGTCTCCTCGGCCACCGCCCCGTCGGCGGCCAGCCGCTGCTTGGACAGTCTGCGGCCCAGCGGGTCGTACGTGTACCGCCAGGTCGTTCCGTCGGGGGTGACCACCTGGGTCAGCCGGTCCTCCGCGTCCCAGGTGTAGTGCCAGCTGTCCGCCTTGCGGGACAGCCGCTTGCGGGTCCGCTGTACGACCCGGCCCTGTACGTCGTGTGCGTAGCGGAAGGCGCCCGCGCCGACGACGCGGTTGCCTTCGTACGTGTGGTCCGCGTCGGTGGCCGCCATGTCCCCGTGGAGGGCCGGGCGGCGTACGGAGGCCAGGTTGCCGGCGGTGTCGTACACGTAGCGCTCGGTCCACCCCTTTCCGTCGACGTCCGTGACGCGGCCGACCGGGTCCAGCCGGAAGCTGCGGGAAGGCGCCCCGCCCGTCCCTTCGATACCGGTGAGGCTCCCGGCGGCGTCGTAGCGGTAGTCGCGCCGCCTGACGGTCCGCCCGTCGGCGGTGACCGACTGGCCGGTCAGCCTGCCCACGGGATCCCAGGTGCTGCCGAACGCAGCTGTGCCGCCGAAGCTGCGGACGGTCTCGCGTCCCGCGGCATCGTGTTCAAAACGCAGCTCGCGGCCGGACGCGGTCAGCCGGGTACGGTTCCCGGCCGCGTCGTACTCCCACGCGCTGACGGCCCGCCCCGGAGTCGTGCGGCGGGTCCGGCGGCCCAGCGCGTCGTGTTCGAAGCGCAGCTCGCGCCCGTTCACCGTCTCCGACCGGAGGAGCCCGTTGCGGTCCCGGAGCCAGGTCAGCGTCGCGTCCGGCCCGACCGCCCGGGCGAGCTCGTCGCTGACGTCGTATTCGTAGGTGGTCGCCCGCCCCGCGGCGTCCTTGCGGACGACCTGCCCCAGGGCGTTCCGCTCGAACCGGACGGTTTGCCCCAGGGCATTGGTACGGCTCTCCAGGCGGCCCGCCGCGTCGTAGGTACGCGTCAGGGTACGGCCGTCGAAGTCCGTCTCGGAGACCATCCGGCCGGCGTGGTCGTAGGTGTAGGACCAGGTGAGGCCCTGCGGGTTGGTGACCTCCTTGAGCCTGAGGTCCGGGTAGTGGGCGAACCGGTGGCGCGCGCCGTCGGGATCCGTACGGGCGAGCAGCAGGTCGAAGTCGCCGTACTCGTAGGTGGTGGCCCCGCCGGCCGGGTCGCGGTGGACCAGCAGGTTGCCCTCACCGTCGTAGGTCCACACGGATTCGGCACCGTCGGGGTCGGTCCGCCGGGTCAGGCGGCCTTCGGGGGTCCATTCCAGGCGGGTGGTCTCGCCGAGCGGACCGGTCACCGTGACGGGCCGCCCGAAGGCGTCGTAGGCGTAGCGGGTGACGGCCCCCAGCGGATCGCTGATCTCCACCGGCCGGCCCGCGGCGTCGCAGCGGTACGTGGTCGTGTGTCCGAGCGCGTCCGTGACCGAGCTGAGGTGGCCGCGATCGTCGTAGCCGAAGAGCGTGCGTGCCCCGGAGGGCGCCGTCTCGGAGAGCCGGTTCCCCCGCTCGTCGAAGGTCTGCCGGACCACGGTGCCGTCCGGCCGGACCACCCGGGTCGGCAGGCCCAGCAGGTCGTACTCGGCCGTGGTGGTACGTCCGTCGGGGCGGGTGATGCCGAGGAGCCGGCCGTTCTCGTCGTACCGGCAGGTGGTGACGTGGCCGAGCGGATCGGTGAGGGCGAGCAGCTGGTTGTACCGGTCGTAGGTGTAGCGGGTGGCGGCGCCCCGGGAGTCGATGTCCGCCACGACCTGGGATCGCGTGTTGACCTCGTACCGGCGGCGGCGTCCGCAGGCGTCGGTGACGGTGGTGACACCGTCCTCGTAGACAAAGGCGGTGGTCATGTGGCCGTTGGTGCCGGCCTGGGAGACGCAGCGGTCGGCGTCGTCGTAGACGTAGTCGAACCGGTGGCCGTTGGTGTCGGTCCACGAGGTGACGCGGCCCTGGTCGTCGTAGCCGAAGCGGAGCGGCTTCCCGGAGGAGTTCACGACCTCGGTGAGGTTGCCGCCGGTGTAGGAGTACGTGAGCACGCGCGGGCCGTCGGCCAGGGTGAGCCCGGTGACCCGGCCGTCGGCGGTCTCGAACCGGACCCGGTAGCCGCCGCTGTGGGTGATGCCCAGCGGGACGCCGTCCTCATCGTGTTCGAAGGTCAGGGCGACCCCGTTGCGGTCGGTGATTTCCTCGAGCAGAGCGACGCCATCGCCGTCGGCCTCGCCGCCCGCGCCGGCGGTTCCCGTCCCGGCGCTCGCCGTGGCCCCGAAACGCCGGACCGTGCCGTGATCCGGGTCCGTGACGGTGTATCCGCCGTCCGGGCTCCGGTCCAGCGGCCAGCGTCGCCCGTGCGTGGGCAGCACCGGAACACCGGGGGCCGGGTGCGGATACAGCTGGATGCCGCCGTCCTCACGGACGAGGACGATGCCTTCGGGGTCGATCTCCAGCCGCTGGTCGATGGTGCTCGCCCAGTTGGGACCGAACCAGCGGCCCGCCCGGTACGAGGACTCGAAGGTCCTCTCGAAAACCAGCGGCAGCGAGCCGGGCAGGGCCAGGTCGGTCTGCGGGAGCAGCATCCGGCCGGTGGCCACGTCCACGGGGTCTCCGTCGCAGACCTTGTCGGTGCCGCAGCGCGCGGGCCCGTCCGGGCCGTCACCATCGGTCTGCTTGCGCCCGGGCCCCTTCAGGTCGTCGGCGTGCTTGGCGATCGTGGCGGCCTTCTTGGCCGCGCCCAGGCCCTTGGTGCCGACGAGCTCGGGGATGAGTTTTCCGATGCCCTCGGAGGGGTCCTTCATGAACTCGTCGAGCATGTTCTTGGCCGTGCCGACGGGGTCGTTGGCCGCGACCGCCAGGCCGGTGACCGTGTTGTTGAGGTTGGTGAGGTACTCGGCGGGGTGGGTGATGTTGTACGGGTCGGTGGGGTTGACCGCGCGCACGAAGTTGAGCAGGCCCGCCGTGCCCTTGATCAGGCCGCCGCCGAGGTGGCGGGCGTCGATCTCCAGGCCCTGCAGGCCGTCCTTGACCTGCTCGGCGTACGAGGGCTTGGGCGGGGCCGCGTCACGGGCCGCCGTCAGCGCGGTCTTGGCGGTCTCGGCCGCCTCGTTGCGCTGCTTGCGGGCGTTGATGACCTTGTCGTAGGCGGCGGTGATGCCCGCCTCGCCCGGGTCCTTGAAACCCGAGGGGCGGGGCGGCAGGTCGTCCTTCTTCGCCTTGACCGCGTCGTTGTACTCGTCGACCTTCGCGTTGTAGGCGGTACGGGCGTCCTCGGAGGCCTTCTTGGCCTTCTTGTACGCCTCGATCGCGTCCCGGGCCTCGTTCTGTGCCCATTCGACGGTCTCGGCGAACCGGGTCAGCGCGCCTTCCGCCTTCTCGAAGGCGTCGGCGGCCTTGAACCACTTCGGCGGCTGCTTGGCCGTGTGCTCCGCGTAGGAGTCGGCGGTCACGCCCTTGATGGCGTCCGCGCGCAGGCCCTTGATGCCGTTGCCGACCTTGTCGAAGTTCGTCCGGAAGTCGGTGAGGTGCTTGGCGTTCTCCCGGATCTTCGACACGCTGCCGTAGATGATCTTCTTGGGGTCCTCGGTCTGGTCGAGCTCCATCTCGGCGACCTCGGCGCCCATGGTGTTCGCCAGCGACCGGCTCTTCTCCCGGATCCAGTCCGCGCCGTCGTCCCAGCCGACGTCCTCGGCCAGGTCCGCCGTCTTGTCGCCGAGCCACTCGACACCGTCGCCGATGCCCTCGACGGCGTCCTCGCCCGCGTCCTCTATGAAGTCCGGGGTCCAGTCCCGCCAGCCCATCAGCCCTTGCCCCCGTTACCGCTGTCGCCCTTGGCCTGTTCGAGCAGGTCGTTCAGCGAACCGATCTTCCCGTTGTTCTTCAAGGTCTCGCCGGTCTGGGACCAGTTGTCCGAGACGTCCTGCCGCATCTTCTCGAAGGACTCGCCGCTGTAGTCCGGCTTGTAGACCTCCCACGGCGGACGCGTGATGTCGTCCCAGGACTTCTTCTCGATGTCGTCCTCCGAGGCGTGCGGGTTGCCGTAGAGGGAGTTCACACCCACCTTGAACGCGCCCTGGATGTACTGGTCCTCCTCCCAGACCGTGCCCGCGGCGATCCCGAGGCTGGCGGCCAGGGTGCTCGCGTCCTGGACCAGGGCCCGTACGCCCCACTCCCAGCGCTCGCAGAAATCCTCGAACAGGTCCGCCACGCCGGGGTGTCCTGCTTCCATCCCGGTCATCGACAGCGACTCGAAACCCGCGCCCATCGACGCACCGCCGGCCGTGCCGACCTCGCGCAGCTCGGCTATCGACCCGCGCAGACCGTCCTGGATGTTCTTCACCGCCGCCGGGTCGAGCCCGAGGTCCTCGTTCCCGCTCATGCCCGCGCCCCCTCGGCCCGCGCATTCGCCTGCGCCTGCGCCTGCGCCTCGGCATCCGCCCGTACGTCGACGGCGACCGCGTCCGGCACGATCCCGCCCACCGGCGGGAACAGCATCGACCCGTCCTCGTCGGCCACGTCCACGGCCACCCCGGTCGGCCCGTCCAGCTCCGGCACGATCCCGTCCACCAACCGCGCACCCAGCACCGACAGGAACTCCAGCTCCTCGTGCGCGGGCAGGCCGCGGCGCACCGCGAACCGGGCCAGCGCCTCCTCGTCCGTGAAGGCGTAGATCCACCGGACCCCGCCCTGATGCCCCGACATCAGCCCGCCCCGGGCCAGCGGTACCAGCAGAGCGGTCCGCCGGAACTCACCCACCAGACGGCCCGGATCGCCTTGCCCGGCACGCACCCGGGCGATTTCCTCGACCAGTCCCATGTGACGCCCCCGTTCGGTTCGACCGTCCAAACTACGGGACGGCGTACCGCGCGCCAAAGCCGGGGCGACAGTCTCCACGATGTCCCCACCGGTCCGGCCCGGTTGTCACGCAGGCGGGTGCGTACGGCGGGGCACCCCCGCCCGATGACCGGTGCGGGGGTGCCTGGAGGGAGGGCAGGGACGGACGGGGAGTCAGGAGCCGGCCGGCCGGAAGGAGCGCAGCCGCAGGGAGTTGCCGACCACGAAGACCGAGGAGAAGGCCATGGCGGCTCCGGCGATCATCGGGTTCAGGAGTCCGGCGGCGGCCAGCGGGAGGGCGGCGACGTTGTAGCCGAAGGCCCAGAAGAGGTTGGACTTGATGGTGCCCAGGGTCTTCCGGGACAGCCGGATGGCGTCGGCGGCGGCCCTCAGGTCACCGCGGACCAGGGTCAGGTCTCCGGCCTCGATGGCGGCGTCGGTTCCGGTGCCCATGGCCAGCCCGAGGTCGGCCTGGGCGAGCGCGGCGGCGTCGTTGACCCCGTCCCCGACCATGGCGACCGACCGGCCTTCGGCCTGGAGGCGCTTGACGACGTCGACCTTGTCCTCGGGCATGACCTCGGCGATGACCTGCTCGATGCCGACCTCGGCGGCGACCGCCCCGGCCACGGCCTTGTTGTCGCCGGTCAGCAGGATCGGGGTGAGGCCCAGCTCCCTGAGGCGGGCGATCGCCTCGGCACTGGTGTCCTTGACCGCGTCCGCGACCTCCAGGACCGCGCGGGCTTCGCCGTCCCAGGCCACGGCGATGACGGTCCGTCCGGCCGCCTCGGCCCGGTCCTTGACCTCCTTCAGCTCAGCGGGCAGTTCGATCGCCCACGCTGCGAGCAGCTTCTCCCGGCCGGCCAGGACCGCGTGCCCCTCGACGATTCCCTGGACACCGAGCCCGGCGACATTGGCGAAGTCCTCCGGGGCGGGCAGTCCGCCCAGCTCGGCGGTGGCGCCGGCGGCGACGGCCTGGGCGATGGGGTGCTCGGAGGCGTGCTCCAGGGCGCCCGCCAGGCGCAGCACCTCTTGCCTGTCCGTGCCGTCGGCGGTGTGGACGGCGAGGAGGGTCATCCGCCCGGTCGTCACGGTGCCGGTCTTGTCCAGGACGATGGTGTCGACGCGGCGGGTGGTCTCCAGCACCTCGGGGCCCTTGATCAGGATGCCGAGCTGGGCGCCGCGGCCGGTGCCGACCATCAGCGCGGTCGGGGTGGCCAGTCCGAGGGCGCAGGGGCAGGCGATGATCAGTACGGCGACGGCGGCGGTGAACGCGGCGGTCCAGCCCGCGCCGTTGCCGAGCCAGAACCCGAGGGTGCCCAGCGCCAGCGCGATGACGACGGGGACGAACACGGCGGAGATCCGGTCGGCGAGCCGCTGGGCGGCGGCCTTGCCGTTCTGCGCGTCCTCGACGAGCCTGGCCATCCGGGCCAGCTGGGTGTCCGCGCCGACCCGGGTGGCCTCGACGACGAGTCGGCCGCCGGCGTTCAGGGTGGCTCCGGTGACGCCGTCGCCGGGCCCGACCTCCACCGGCACGGACTCACCGGTCAGCATGGAGGCGTCCACGGCCGAGGCCCCTTCGGCCACGACACCGTCGGTGGCGATCTTCTCGCCCGGCCGGACCACGAAGCGGTCCCCCACCCGCAGTTCGGCGACGGGTATCCGCTCCTCCCGGCTGTCGCGCAGGACCGCGACGTCCTTCGCGCCGAGCTCCAGCAGCGCCTTGAGCGCGGCTCCGGCCTTCCGCTTGGAACGGGCCTCGAAGTAGCGGCCGGCCAGGATGAAGGCGGTGACTCCGGCGGCCGCCTCCAGGTAGATGTTCCCCGCGCCGTCGCTGCGGGCGATGGTGAATTCGAAGGGGTGGGTCATGCCGGGCGTACCGGCGGTGCCGAAGAACAGCGCCCACAGCGACCACAGGAAGGCGGCCGAGGTACCCACCGAGATGAGGGTGTCCATGGTGGCCGCGCCGTGCCGGGCGTTGGTGAAGGCGGCCTTGTGGAAGGGCCAGGCCGCGTAGGTGACCACGGGCGCGGCCAGCGTCAGCGACAGCCACTGCCAGTACTCGATCTGCAGGGCCGGGACCATCGCCATGGCGATCACCGGCACGGCCAGCAGTACGGCGGTGACCAGCCGCTGCCGCAGCGGCCGCAGTTCGTCCGCCGGGTCCCCGGCCGGGTCTCCGGCCGCGCTGCCGGTCGCGCTGCCGGCCTCGGCCGGAGCGCTCGGCGCGCGGGGCGGTTCGGGTTCGCGGGCGGTGTACCCGGTCGCCTCGACGGTGCCGATCAGGTCGGCGATGCTCACCCCGTCGCCGTAGCTGACCTTGGCCTTCTCGGTGGCGTAGTTGACCGTGGCGGTCACGCCCTCCATGCGGTTGAGCTTCTTCTCGATCCGGGCCGCGCACGAGGCGCAGGTCATACCGCCGATGGCGAGCTCGACCTGGGCGGCGCCGGTGGTGGCGACGGTCATGTGCAACTCCTCATGCGGGTCGTACGGGTCAGGGGGTGGGTGAGCGGCCGGCCGGGTCAGACCGCGACGCGGCCGGTGACCTCGGAGCGGGTGACCTCGTAGCCGGCGTCGTCGACGACTCCGGCGATCACCGCGTCGTCGAGTGCGCGGGCACTGATCACGGCGACCTGCCCGGCGGCCAGGTCCACCTCGACCCGGGTGACGCCGTCGACCGCGCCGATCGCCCGGGTGAGCGTGTCCTTGCAGTGTCCGCAGGTCATGCCGGCGACCGCGTAGACGGTGCGGAAGCCCTCCGGGGCCACCGCGGTCTGGGACGCGGTGGCCGTGGCGGTGGAGCAGCTGTGGTTCGGGGAGCAGCAGGACGAGGACATGGCGTTCTCCAGTGATCTCGGCATCAGGACCAGCTTCGCGTCCGGTACCCCTGGGGGGTATCTCGGTGCGAGGACTCCATGTATACCCCCACCCGGTATTGATGGCAACCCCTCGAACTGCTTGACTCGATACCCCCTAGGGGTATTGTGAGCAGCGCGAACGAAGAGACAACGCCGGAAACGACGCCAGAGACAAGGCGACAGCGACAGGGAGACGACCATGAACACGGCAGCCAGGATCAGCCTCTACGGCGCGGCCCTCGCGGCGGCCTTCACCGGCGCCTTCGCCCTCGGCTCGGTGGCCGATCCCCTCACGGACGGCCCCGCGCCCGCCGCGCCCCACGCAGCCCACGCAGGAGGAACCGCAGCCCACACGGAAAGCACCGCCGATCACGGGGAAGCCGCCGCAGGCCACACGGAAGGCACCGCCGCCCGCCCCGGCACCCCGCCGCCTCCCGGCGGGCTCCAGGTCTCGCAGGACGGCTACACCCTCGCCCTCCAGACCCCGCGCCTGACCGCCGGGCGGGAGGAATCCCTGCGCTTCACGATCAAGGACGGGGCGGGCAGGCCGGTCACCGGCTACCGGGCGACCCACGACAAGGAACTGCACCTCATCGTGGCCTCACGCGACCTGGGCACTTTCCGGCACCTGCACCCCACCCGGGCCGCCGACGGCACCTGGAGCACCCCGGTCGACCTGCCCGCGGCAGGCGACCACCGCGTCTTCGCCGACTTCACCCCCGCCGGGGCGGGCGCCGGCGCCCTCGCGCTCGGCGCCGACCTGGCTGTCGCCGGCCCCTACCAGCCCCGCGACCTTCCCGAGCCCCGCACCACGGCCGAGGTCGACGGCGGCTACACCGTCACCCTCGGCGGCGGCCTCACCCCGGGCCGTACCGGCACGCTGACCCTCACCGTCGCCAAGGACGGCCGCCCGGTCACCGATCTGGAGCCCTACCTCGGCTCCTACGGCCACCTCGTCGCGCTCCGCGCCGGGGACCTCGCCTACCTCCACGTCCACCCCGAGAACACCCCCGGCGCCCCCGGCACCACCCCCGGCCCGGCCGTCTCCTTCTCCGCCACCGCCCCCACCGCCGGCACCTACCGCCTCTTCCTGGACTTCAAGCACCAGGGCACGGTCCGCACCGCCGCCTTCACCGTCCCCACCGCCCCTTCCGCATAGGACCGCCCCGGGATGGCCGGAGCCATCCCAGGGCGGATTCGGTGCGGTTCGGTGAGGTGAGGTGAGGTGCGGTGAGGTGAGGTGAGGCCAGGTTCAGTTGTCGTTGCCCGCGCGCAGCCAGGCGATGTAGTCGGCGGCGGCCCGTTCGGTGTCGTACTCGGGCCGGTAGCCCGTGTCTTCCTCCAGCCGGCCGATGTCGAGGACCAGGTGCGGTGCGCCGCCTCCGGCGGGGAGACCGACCCGGGCGCCCGGCACCACCTTCCTGATGGCCCGGCCGACCTCGGCGTTGGTGGTGGCGCGGCCGGATCCGACGTTGTAGGTGCGGTGGTTCAGCCGGTCGGCGAGCTGGAGAAGGGCGATCGCCCGTCCGGTGTCCTTGACGTAGGTGAGGTCGAGCCCGTCCTCGGCGCGGGGCGGGTGGACGAGGTGGGTGAGGTCGGGGGCGGTGCCGCGGGCGGCTGCGTGGACGAGGGCGGGAGCGGCGAAGAAGGGGTCGGGGTGACCGAGCGGGCCCCAGGTGCCGGAGATGCGGTAGTTGACGATGTCGAGGCCGGTGGTGTCGGCGAGGAAGCCGCCGAGCATTTCGCCGACCTTCTTGAAGGTCGGGATGGAGACGGCCGCGGTCATCGACAGCGGGGCGTCCTCGCGCAGCGGTCCGTCGTTCGCGGCACCGAAGTAGACGCCGATCGTGCTGGCGATGCCGAGGCGCCGCACCCCCCACTCCTGGGCGGCCTCGGCGATGTTGAGCAGTCCGCCGAGTGCCTGCCGGGTCGCCTCGACGGGCGCGTCGGGGACGGGCGGCCAGGGATAGGAGCCGGCCAGGTGGACGATGCCGGTGATGTCGTGGCGTCGGCCGACCGCGAGCAGGGCGGCCCGGTCGGTGATGTCCGCCTGCTCGGCCTTCACCCGCGTTCCGGCGAGTACGGGCGGGAGTCCGCGAAGGCGGCGCTGGACGACGACGCAGTCTTCGCCCAGGTCCAGCAGGGCACGCACGGTGTGCGAGCCGATGAAGCCGAGGCCTCCGGTGACGAGGATCACGGCCCTCCCTCTCTCTCGTGGTCTCGCTCGTTCACAGTCCGGGGGACGGTCACTTGTCGCGCAGCTCCCCCAGCGGCTCGGAGGCGCTCTCCAGAGCGGCAGCCGCCGCCTTCCAGCCGGAGCCGTCGCCCCGGAGAACGCTGCGGAGGAAGGCCGTGGTGAGCTGCTGGATCAGGGCGACGCGGGCCGGGTTCTCGTCGGTGGTCTCGGCGGCCTGGTGGCCGGGGATGCCGCCGAGCGAGTGCTCGGCCCCGAACAGGGTGAGCAGGGTCTTGTCGCCGGGGCTGTGGGTGTAGGGGTCGGTGAACCAGTCCGGTCCGCGGGTGGACAGGTGGGACTGGTCGTGGTCGCCGGCGACGACGAGGGCCGGAGTGGTCATGGCATCGAACGACGGCTTCATGAAGGGGAAGTGCTCGGCGGCGAACGGCGTCAGGTCGTCGCCCAGGCCGGTCAGGGCCAGCAGTACGCCCGCCTTCACGCGGGCGTCGGACATGTCCTCACCGGGCAGCCCGTCGGCGCCCAGGACACGGGCACCCAGCAGCGCGCTGACGGTCTGGGCGCCCCAGGAGTGGCCGGCCACGGCGACGCTGTCGTGGTCGACTCGCCCGGCGAGACCCGGCACGGCCGCCTCCAGGGCGCCGAGCCCGTCCAGCACGCACGTGATGTCCTCGATCCGGTGACGCCAGATCCGCGGGGTACGGGGGTCCTCAGCCGGAATTCCGAGCGTCCGGGAGTCCAGGTGGGTGGGCTGGACGACGACGAAGCCGTGTGCGGCCCAGTGGTCGGCCAGCGGGGCGTAGCCGTCCATCGACCAGCCGAAGCCGTGCGAGAACACGATGACGGGCAGACCGCCACCGGTCACGGGCGCGGACACCCGGACCTGGAGGTCTTCGCCCCTGCCGCCCGGGGAGGGCAGGACGACCGGCTTCACGGACACCACCGCGGCGGGCACGTCCGGGAGCATGTCCATGGCGGTCGTGGCGGTCGCGGCGGTCAGGGTGGTCAGGGTGGTCAGGGTGGTCAAGGTGGAGATGGGCATGGGAAAGCCTTCCGATCAGCGACTTCGGCTTCGCTTTGGTCCGGGCGACGGCGCCACGGGACAGGGCGAGAAGCGTGAGGACGGACACGGGCGGCCTGGCAGCCGGCCCTCGCGTCTGACATCATGAAGGAAACGGAACCTTGTTCCACATACGATACGGAACACAGTTCCGCTTCGCAAGGCCCGTCATGGAAGGAGCTCCGCGGTGAACGAGAGCAGCCCGCGCCAGGGAAGTCCGGCCGCCTCCAAACGCAAGGACGCCCAGCGCAATCGGCAGACCCTGCTGGACGCGGCCGCCGCGGTCTTCGTCACCTCCGGCGTGGACGCACCGGTACGCGAGATCGCCGCCGAGGCAGGAGTCGGGCTCGGCACCTTCTACCGCCACTTCCCCAACCGGGCCGACCTCGTCATCGCCGTCTACCGCCACCAGGTCGACACCTGCGCCGAAGCCGGCCCTGCCCTGCTGGCAGAGGGCCCGACACCCTTCGCCGCCCTCGAGAACTGGGTCGGCCTCTTCGTCGACTTCCTGGTCACCAAACACGGCCTGGCCGCCGCGATGCAGGCCGACAGCAGCGGCTTCGAGAGCCTGCACGCCTACTTCCTCGACCGCCTCCTGCCGGTGTGCACCCAGCTCCTCGACGCCGCGGCGGCCGCCGGCGAGATCCGGCCCGAGCTCGACGCCTATCACCTCATGCGCGGCATCGGAAACCTCTGCATCGGCACCGACACCGACCCCCGCTACGACGCACGCCGACTCGTCGCACTCCTCATCACAGGGCTGCGCCGGGCATGCTGACCGCCGGCGTGCCTCGCGGGATCAGAGCCAGCCGTTGCGGCGGAAGCTCCGGTGGATGACGAAACAGGCGACGGCGATGACGCCGAGCACGGCGGGATATCCGTACGTCCAGCGCAGTTCCGGCATGTGCTCGAAGTTCATGCCGTAGACGCCGCACAGCATGGTCGGCACGGCGACGATCGCGGCCCAGGCGGTGATCTTCCGCATGTCCTCGTTCTGGGCGACGGTCACCTGGGCGAGATGCGCCTGGAGGACGGAGTCGAGCAAGGCGTCATACGAGGCGATCTGCTCGATGACCCGGCTCAGATGATCGGCCACGTCGCGGAAGTACGCGCGGAAGTCCGGCTCGATGACGGGCATCGGCTGGGTGGCGAGCTGCTGCAGCGGACGCTCCAGTGGCGCCACGGCCCGCTTGAGCTCCAGCAGTTCCCGCTTGAGCTGGTAGATCCGGCCCGCGTCGCCACGGCCGCCGCTCTCGCTGAAGACCGCGCTCTCCACGGCGTCGAGGTCGTGCTGCACGGCGTCCGTGACGGCCAGGTAGTCGTCGACCACATGGTCCGCTATGGCGTGCAGGACCGCGGCCGGCCCCTTGGCCAGCTGCTCCGGAGCGGTCTCGAGCACCTCCCGCAACGGCCCCAGCGAGCCGTGACCGCCGTGCCGGATGGTGATGACGAAATCAGTCCCGACGAAGGCCATGAGCTCGCCGGTGTCCACCACCTCGCTGGTCGCGGTCAGCTCGGCGTGCTCGACGTAGCGCACCGTCTTGAACACCGCGAACAGCGTGCCGTCGTACCGCTCCACCTTCGGCCGCTGATGCGCGTGCACCGCGTCCTCGATCGCGAGCGGATGCAGCCCGAACAGCTCCGCCAGGCCGGCGAACTCCTCCTGGTCCGGCTCGTGCAACCCGATCCAGACGAACCCGTCCCCGGCCTTGCGGACCCGCCGCAGCGCCTCCTCGACCTCCTCGCACCCGTCCTGCCGCACACCCGCCAGGTAGACGACGCAGTTCACCACCGCACTGCCCAGCGGCGACCGCGCCGGATGGCTCAGATCCACGGCACGCCGATAGCTGCGGCGAACCGCCTGGCGGATGCTGCTGAACACGGACACTGCGACTCCTTCGGGCAGACCGTCGGCCAGTCTGCCACCCACCGAACGAGCCGTTCCGCATCGAGGCCCCTCCTCGAACCCGGGCGAGGTCAGGTGCCGTCGAAGTCGGTCCGCGCCGGTGCGGGGCGGGCCCCGCGCACCCTCACCCCGTGAACGGGGCCAGGACGGAGGTGAGGCGCTCCTCGTCGATCAGATCGAAATGGTCGAACTCGGTCAGTTCGACGGAAACGCTGTCGCGGTCCCCGTGTCGCCCCATTGCCGTACGCATGGCCGAGAGGTGTTCTCCGTACGCAGCGGAGAGAACGAGCCGTACGTGGTCCGCCACACGGGTCACATTATGCAGCCGGGCCCCAAATTGGTCGTAACCGTCCGGGCGCCAGTACGTGATCATGTCCCGGGACAGTTGCGCCACGTGTTCAAAATCCTTCGGAGCCACCTTTGCCAGGTAGTGGCAGAGTGACCGGAACCCGTCCTTGTCCGGAGCGAGATTGACCAGTCTCTTGAAAGCCGGAACCGGATCTGTCGGGTCCGCCTCCGCGAACAGGCGGGAAATGGTCATGGTCGATTGATTGACATTGGGATCGAGAAGAACGGCGGCGTGGACCGCTGTGATCCCGCGCCCGCCCTGCCAGTGTTCCGCGAGCTGCAGGATCAGGTCGGCGCCGAGCGAGAACCCCAGCAGGACGATCTTCTTGCCCGCGTTCTCACGGCTGACCTGCTCGACGAAGGCAGCTGCCAGCCGGATGTGAGAGGCCAGCGGGACGGGCGGGATCCCGGCGGACCGGTCCGGTTCGTAGCCACGGAGGTTCAGCGCGATGCCGTGGGTGTCCGTGTGGCTGAGATAGCCGAGGTAATCCGTTGCGTCGAGGCCCAGACCGTGGAAGAAGAATGTGAGCGTGTCGGAGTCCGACTTTCGTTCCAGGTACCTCAATCCGGTCGACGTTCGTCCTTCGGTCACCTGACCGAAAGCCAACGCAGAGGTCATACGGACCACCCTCTGGCAGATGTGTGCGGCAAGTGCGTGAGCGACTCTAGACCAACGCCGCATGAGATGTGCCGAATTGGGTAACGGGACCACGATCCGGTGTCGGCGGAAGTGGGGAGCCCGTCGGCGTTCTGGACACCATCCGGGACTGTCCAGCTTAATTGTCTGGCACTCGCACGGCTACCGAACCCGCAGAACGCGAACCGTGGATTCCGGCACGTGGTCCAGTCAGCCGAACAAGAGGGGGCGCTTCGGTGATGTCCGACGGCAAGGACCTTCTGATACGCATGTTGAGCGATATGCAGCAGCACGAGCAGGGCAATCACGGCTGGTCGGTGGTCCACGAGTCGATGGCCCTGCTGGCAGGGTCCGGCTCCGCCCCGGCCATGGACCGGCTGCTGGAATCCGTGAACCGCGCCCGGTCCCGGATGAGCACCTCACACCTCGTCACCCTCATCGGCATCGCCCTGCGTACCGTGGCCGCGCAGGACTCCCGGGCCAAGGCACTCTTCTCACCCGAACTGTCCGCCTCCGACCGGGCCGAGTTGCTCTCCAGGACGCTGGAAGAGCACCACGACCGGATCACGACCGTGCTCACCAGCCGCTCCAACTCCTTCACCGGGGCCCGCCGCTTCCTCATACCCCAGCTGCTCCTCGGGTCCTACGCCGCGCACCACTCGATCCACGCGATACGTCTGCTCGACGTGGGTACCGGAATCGGACTGCTGCTGCGCCAGCTGAACAACCGGGCGGTCTTTGACCGGTTCGCCCGCGACCTGGAGTGGAGCCCCCAACCGCCGCCGTACCGGACGATCCCGCTGGTCGAACGGCACGGGGTCGACGCCCCGCCCCTGCCCACCCTGGAGTGGGTCCGGGCCTGCCACGGGCCCTCGGCCTACTACGACGAGCGCTTTTCCGAGGTTCTCTGGTCGCTGGAGCAGACGACCTCCGCCGGCACCTCCGCCAGCGCCTCCGCCGGCACCTCCGCCGAGGTCTCCCCCACCATCTCCGCCCTCGACATCCTCGATCTGCGGGCTCTGGCCGGATATCTCCGCACCCACCGAATCAACGTCGTGACCTGCAACTTCGTCCTATACCAGTACGACGAGGCCACCCGTGCCGAGGTCATAGCGACGATCAAGGAGGCGCTCTCTCCGCCCGGGCTGCTGCTCGGCATGGAGCCACGCGACGGGCTGCGGCGGATGGGGGCCCGAGTGGAGGCCCACCTGACCGGCGGCACCGGCAGCACCGGTCCACTCCATGTCGCCGACGTCTCCGATGCCCATGTCCTCGGGCGGGCGACGGCCGGCCCCGGGTTCACCGAGCTCACAGGACTGGCCGGAACAGCCGGAACAGCCGAACCCGCCATGTCCGACAGGCCGGGCGGGCCGGTCCGGTGAGGGCGCTCGACACCGCCAGGCTGACTGCGTTCGTGACCCGGCATCGCGGGCCCATCGCCGTGGCCGGTGGGGCGGTCAGCCTGTTCGTCGGGATCTACAGCGACGAGGCCCGCGCCATGCTCGCGTGGACCTGGACACACGTGGCCGCCGGCGGAACCCTGGTGGCCGCCGGGGTCGCGGCCGTGTTCTCCACGGCATGGTGGGCCCGCGGCCGGGTGGAGCGCCGCCGCGAGCTCCAACGGGAGGTCACCCCGCAGTCGTTCGAGATCCGCGCCGACGACTTCGACGGCGACCTCCCGTCGGACCAGGCAGTCATCGGCCGTGAACTGCGATACCTCGAACGGCGTACGTCCTCCTCGCATCTGGTGGTCCTGCTGCACGGACTCGGCCTGGACGCCGAGGACTTCCGGCCGTACATGAACAGGGCGCGGCAGCACACCATCGCCATCACCGCGTTCGGCCACAACGTCGAGGACGCCCGGGACAGCCGGTACGGGCCCATCGGACTGGCCACCCACACGGACCTGATCAGCGGCGCCGTCAACAACCTGTGCCGGCAGTACCCGCACAAGAAGCTGACCCTGGTGGGCTTCTCGGTCGGGGCGGACATGCTGTTCCGGCTCGCCGCACTGTGGACCGCGCACCCGGACCGCAAGCCGAAGGTGGCCGCCGCCCTGCTGCTGGACCCCAACATCAACCACTCCACGATGATCATCACGGGCAGCGCGGCGCAGATGAACCCGGACGATCCACTGACCGAGCTCAAGCGGATCGCCAACATTCCGCGCTCCCCGGTGGAGTTCCAGAACGTCTGCGAGTACCTCCACAAGATCACCGAGAAGGATTTGCACCAGGTGCAGCGTTACGCCTCCGAGCTGTGGGCGGACTGGGAGCCGGAGGGCCGCTACGACCTGTTCTTCCGCCGCTTCGACCAGCTCCAGGCCATGTCCGGCACCGTGAAGATCTTCTTCTCCACCCACTTCGAACGTCACTTCAACGAGGTCGTGGGCATGGCCCGCCAGCGTGGCGTGCGCCGGGTCTTCGACCTGCGCCGGGTGGACCACTTCGAGCTGTGCCGGGAGACCTTCCTGGTCCGCGAGGTGGACGCCCTCACCCGCCGGCGCTGACCCGGCTCCGCCGACGGCGTGGAACCAGCCGGATCTGGGGCGGCATAAGGACGTTCCGCCGGGTCGCCACGCCCAGGCGGCGGGCGTTCTCCAGGCCCTTCTCCTCATGGCCTCCATCGTCGTGGGGATGTGGCCGCTGACCATCATCGCCGCCCCGTTGCTGCCGCTCACGATTGCCGCCCAGATGGTCGACCGAGGCCACAGGGCAGTAGCGGGGAGGTCAGGCCGGGGGTCGGGCGCTCGGCGGTGACCTCCAGGCGCAGCCGCAGGTGTCCCGCGAGCCCGGGAAGGCCTCCGTGCGTCCCGCGGGTGACCGAAATGGCATGCATCATTCCAGAAATTGCCGGTGAAGTTCAGCCATTCGCGGGCGCCTTGCATCGGCCGGGCCGAGGCCGCAACAGCCCGGAAAACCCCGGGATCTCGGACTTTGACGGACAGAAGCGGAATGTCTGATACGCCTCTTGGTCCTCAAGATCGTCAGATCGTAGCGTCGGTGATCCATCCACAAGAACCGGTCACCGGCCGGTCGTCGAGAACCCTTGACGCACCCGGTCGTGGCCTACGAATCCAAGGAGGCGTCATGAACGCTCTGGACATCGACTTCGAGGAGTTCTCCCTCGACGAGATCGCCGTCGAGGACGTGCCCGACACCACCGGCCTGCCGGTGATGGGGGCCTCCAGCGGGGCCTCGTGCTGCCGGGCCAGCTGTTCCTGCTGCAGCAGCAGCAGCTGATTCGCCGCCGGGGGCCGGTCGCGGCCCCCGGCGTGCCAGCCGTACCGGAACCACTCCCGGCCGGGCCCCACAACCGGCAGGCCGGGCAAGCCAGAAGGGCACCGCCTGCCATGCGGCGATTCGTCGTGGCCGACACGGCCGCCACACGGGTCAACCTCCTGCCGTACACCCCGCTCGTCCGGCCACGGACCGCCGCCGCGTGGGACCGCCTCGCCGCGGCCGCGGACCGCGCTCTGGTGGCGGCACGCCTCGCCGACGGTGCGCTCGCCGAGTCGGCCGGAGCAGCCGGAGCCGTCCGCGCGCCCGCCGCGCACCTGCGCATGCGCCGCAGGATCCGCGAAAAGCCCCTCACCCCGCTCCCCGCGGCGGCAGCCGGTGGTGACGCCGCGGCCGTCCCGGCCGTCGCGGACTGGCAGGCAGCCGCCGAGCGGTACCGCACGCTGCTGGAGCAGGTCGCGCACGAGCGGGCGGCCGCCGCGGCCCACGAGCGCCGTGCGCTGAGCCTGCTCTGTGCCGAGGAGGAGCTCGCCTCCTCCGTCGAGCTGATCAGCCCCTACCTGGGCGCCGCCGTCCGGCGGTACGCCGCCTCCGGCGGCGACGACGCCGCGCGGGCGGACCGCAAGTCCGAACCGCGCATCACCGCGTACGCGCTGCGGGCCATGACCCGGACCAGCCCGCGCTCCCGGTTCACCGCGGTCGCCCTCTCGGCAGCGGAGGACGACGGGCCGGCGCCCGGTCCCGGGTCGGCCGCCGCCCGCTGGGCGGACGCGCCGCCCAGCGTCGCGCTGCGCACGGTGGAGGTCCAGCGCGGCGCTCTGCTGTCCGCCCTGGAACCCGCGCCGCGGCCCGGGTGCCCCGTGCGTCTGGCTCCGCTGCTGCCGGCCGCGCCCGGCGAGCTGGCGTTCATGGCCATCACCCCGGCGCATCCCCGCCCGCGCAAGGTGACACTGCGCCGGGCCCGGGAACTGACCGAGCTCACCGCCGTCGCCCGGTTCGGCGTCCACGCGTGGGAGGAGGTGGCCGGGCGGCTCGCCGAGGCTCTCGACTGCCCGGCCGCCCGGGCCGAACAGGTCATGCGCGCGGCGCTCCGGGCCGGGCTGCTCGGTCCCGCGCTGCCCGTGGACGACCAGGACCCCAATTTTCTGACGGCATGTCACGACGCCCTGCCCGAGGCCGCGGCAGGAGAGACCGGCGGCGAGGCCGAGGACGGCCGCGAGGTCCAGGACGGCGCCGGTCACGGCGGTCTGCGCGCCGTCGTCGCCGAACTGGCCGAGACGACCGCGCTCCTGGCCGGCGACACCGCGGCCGCCCGGCCCGCCCTGCATGCCCGGTTCCGCGCGGCGGCGGCCCGGCTGCCGCACGCCGACGCGCTGGCGCCGCAGCTGTACGAGGACGCCGTTGCCGTCCTGCCGCCCCTCCCCGGGCCCGAGGCGTCCCCGGCCGCCGCCGCGGCGGCCCTGCTGCCGGTGCTCGGGGCCTTCGACCTCAAGGCCGACCTGCGCATCGGCCTCCAGGCCGCGGTCCGTGCCCGCGGCGGGGCGGTCCGGCTGGTGGCCGAGGCCGAGAACCTCGCCGCCGACGCCGCCCGGCTCGCCACCTCGGCCGCTGCCGGTGACACCGGGGCACCGCCCGCCGGCGCACCGCTCGACCCGGACAGCCGGGCGGCGATGGTGGGCCTGTGGACCTTCCGGCGGCGCGTGCTGGCAGACCTGGCCGACCTGTTCGAGGCCGCCGTAGCGGCGGGGGACGGCGTCGATGCCGTCATCGAGGACGAGCACCTGAGGACCTGGGCCGCCGCCCTGCCCGAACAGCTCCACCCGGACGGCGCCTCGTACGCCCTGATGGCCCAGTACGCGGACGGCCAGTGGGCCGCCAACGGCTGGTTCGGGGGCTACGGCGCCACGGCGGCCCGGTTCCTGGAGGCCGATGCCGCCTCCGGCGGTGCCGCCACCGCCGGCCTGCGCGCCCGGCTGCGCCGCGTCCTGGGCCCCGCGGTCGCCGAGGACCGGGCCGCGCACGGGTTCAACACTGGCTGCCACCCCCCGCTCCTCGACCGGGAGATGACCGCGCGCGACTGGGCGGGCGCCGTCCTCGTCGACGAGGGTCCGGCCGGCCGGCTGCGCTGGCGGACCCCGCGCGGCCTGCGCCCGGTCACCATCGGCTCCACCCGCTGGGACCTGATGCCCGCGCCCGGCCGGATCGCCCTGTGGCTCCAGGGAGGGGGCGTGATCGCGTGCGCCTACGACCACGCCTTCCGCGAGCGCGCCCGCCCCGGCGCCGACGGCGTGATCGCCGTGCCCCGGCTCCGCCACGGCAACCTGGTGCTCCAGCGCCGCCGCTGGTACCTGCCGGACGCCGGCGTCCTGACCGGGACCCACCGGGGATCGTCCGACGACCTGCACCGGCTGGTGCGGCTGCGGGCCGAACACGGCGTACCCGCACGGTTCTTCGTCAAACAGCTGCCGGAGTGGGAACGCGGCGAGGCGCTCGTGCCCGACGTCACCTCGCGCCCCGTGTCCCAGCCCAAGCCCCGCTACGTGGACACGGCCGGTGTGCTGGGCCTGGCCTCCTTCGCCAAGGACGCCGCCGACTTCACCCATCCGTACCTGGAGGAATGCCTGCCCGGACCGGTGGCCGGCCACCACGTGCGCGAGGCGGTCTACGAGTTCGACCTGGCCGGGGCGGACGACAGGACCGGCGCCGACGCCGCCTCCGGGTCCGGGTCCGGGTCCGAGGCCAGGGCCGGGGCCGGGCGAAGCGCCGGTCCCGGTACCCCTGCCGGCCACGAGGAGGGCTCCGCGTGCTGACGACCCTGCGCGTCCACGACTACCGTTCCGACACGCTGCCGCTGCTCACCGAGGGGGCGCTGCCCCTGGTCGCCGGTCTCGCCGCCGACCCGGCCCTGGACGTGTGCTTCCCGACCCGGCACTGGGACGGCGGCCCCCACCTGGCCCTGCACCTGGGCTACGCGGCCCCCGCCGCCGACGTCCTGGCACAGGCCCGCCGACGGCTCGCCGCGGCTGCCGGGCACGGCTGTGCCTGGACGCCCGAGGAGTACGCGCGCCGGGCGGGCGCACTGGCCCGGGCCGAGGGCGTGGCGGTCCGCCACGAGCTGCCCCACCCGCACGGGTCGGTGCTCGTGTCCGCCGACACCGTGGTACCGGGGCCGGTGCAGGCCGTGCGGCACCGGTTCCTGACCGCGCTCGCCCGTGAGCTGGCCGGCCTGCTGCCCGCGGACCCGGCGGCCGCACGGTCCAGGGCCCCCGGCACCGCGCTGCGCTGGATGGCGGCGCTGGCAGCCGCGTACCCCGGGGGCGCGCGGTTCGGATCCCTGTCGTTCCGCTCCCACGCCGAGGCGTTCCTCGCCTCCCGGCCCGGGGGCGAAGAGCTGCGGGCCCGTTTCGCCTCCGCGGCCGAGCGGTACGCGCCGCAGACCGGGCAGCTGGTCGACAGCGCCCTGCACCGGCCCGAGGAGCTGCCCGGGTACGCCGCCTGCGCCACCGCGCTCGCCGAGCTGCGCGACCCGCGGCTGCACGGGGACCTGGAGGAAGCGCTCGCAGGCCCGGCCGGCCCGGACGCAGGTGGCCCGGACGCGGCCGGCCCGGACACCCACGGAGTGCCGAGCGCCTTCCACCGGCGGCTCGCCGAACTCGGCTTCGGCGAGCGCACACCCCCCGCCTTCCAGGCGTACCGGGTGCTCGTGAACTGGCTCTACGAGGCCCTGCAATGGCTCGGCGTCACACCGATCAACCGATACCTGTACTGCCACTGCCTGGCCCACGCCGTCGACGAGCGGCTCGGCGAGCCCTGGCAGGACCGACTCACAGCGAGGCCCTCCTGACATGCGCGTGAAACTCCGCCCCAGCACCGTGTACGGGGCCTACCCGGAAGGGGTGTTCGTGCAGACCCCGCGCGGGGCCTTCACCCTGCGCCTGCCCGCACCCCTGGCCGAACCCGCCTGTGCCTGGATCCGTGCCCTGGAGCAGCCGCGTACGGCGGCCGACCTGGTGGCCGCGGCCGGAAACCCGAAGGCGGCGCCGTTCGTCGAGCGGGTCATCGACCGGATGCGGGCCCAGGGAGCGCTGGTGGACGCGTACGAGGCACCGCCGGGCCTCCCCGAGGCCGCGGTGGCGTACGTGGAGAGCTACAGCGACGACCCCGCCGCCGCACTGCGCGCACTGGCGGCGGCCGAGGTGTCGGTGGAGGCCGCGTGGCCGCAGGCGGCGGCCGCCGAAGCCGCCCTCGTCGCACGGGGCGTGCGCGTACGGGTGGTCAGCGGGACGGAGGAGGGCGGCCGGGGTCCCTCCGGGGCGGCCGCCGTCACCGGCCCGGGGCTGGGCATACGGGTGGAAGCGGCCGGCAGCCGCCTGTGGGTCGTCTCGTCCGCTCTGGCGGCGGACCCGGCAGCCCTTGCCGCCCTGCGCGCCCGGCTGACGACCGGGACGTCGGCCGCCGGCGCGCCTCCGGTGCCGGACGCGGCGGCCGCCGAGCTCGCCGCCCAGCTCGCCGCCGAGCAGGCCTTCAAGGAGATCACCGGACTGGCCGGCCGCGGGTCGCGCACCGTGCACGTGGTGGACTCCCGTCCGCTGGGCTGGCGTTCGCTCGTCCTCACCGGCGACGGCGGCGCCGAAGGCCCCGATGCGGCGGCACTGATCGGCCGGTACCGGACGGACACCCCGGCCGACTGGACCCAGCTGCCAGCCTGCCTGGCGCGCGTGGTCCCCGGGCCCGGCACGCCGGACGGTCGGGCCGCCGCGGGCTGGGGAGCCACCGGCGGTGAGGCGGACGACGAGGCACTACGGGCCTTCCTGCGCGGCTCCGACCCGGAGGGCGGGGCCGGTACCACCGAAGGCGCGGCCCTGCTGGACGCGGCGCTGCGGCTCGCCGCCCTCGACCGGCAGGCGGACGGGCGTGTTCCGTGGCAGGAGGAGGATGCGGGGCGGACGGCGCCGTCAGGCGCCTCCTGGCGGTACCGCCTGCACGAGGCCCCCGGCGGCCTGGTGTGCGCCGAGGCCGCGCTCACCCCGCCCGTCGGGGCGGAGGGCGACCGGGACGGCGGCGCGGCGGGACGGCCCGCGGTGTGGCACGGCACCGCCTGGGGCCGGGACCGCACGTCCGCGTCGGAGGCGGCACGGGCCGCCGCCCGGGCCCGCGCGCAGCTCGCCGGGCACGACCCCGAGCTGGCCGGGGCGCTCGGCCCGGACTGCCGTATCGCGGAGGAGCTGGCCACCTCGGCGCGGCCGCACGACCTGGCCGCCGAACTGCTCGGTCACGGCGTCGGGTTCCGGCCCGCCGACCGTGACCCCTTGCTCGGCGCGCACCCGTTGGTGCACGGCACGCTGGTCCGTGGCGCGCGGGGCGACCGGTGACCGGGCGGATCGCGGTGCACGCCGCGACCGGGACCGAGTGGCCGCAGGCCGCCGCCCTGCTGACGGAACTGGCCGGAGAACAGTCCGCGCTGGTGGCGCTGGTGGCCGGCCACGACGCGGACTGGGAGCAGCAGCGGATGGCCGAGGCCCAAGGCCTGGGCCTGCCCCTGCTGCCCGTGCGCCTGTGGGGCGCCGAGGTGGAGATCGGACCGCTGTGGCAGCGGGACGCGGCCGTCGGCTGCCCGCTCTGCCAGGTCTCCGCCCACCTGCGGACGCGCGGCATCACGGACCCGCCGCGCCGGCTCGCGGCCGGGCCCGGCCTGGCCCGGGCCTCGGCCGCCGCGCTGGCCGCCGCCTGCGGGCTGGTCCGCCGACAGCCGCCGGGACCGGGGGAAACGGTCGTGGTGGGGCCGGCCGGTACCTCCCGGCACCGGGTGCTGCCGCAGACCGGCTGCCCGGGCTGCGGGGGCTCCGTGCCGGGGGCTGACGCGGGCGCCGTCCTCGGGCGGGAAGCGGACGGGCTCCCAGGGCCGGATGCCGACGCGGACACCGACGCCGACACCGACACCGACACCGGCCGTGGCGTGTACGACGGCGCCGGCCGCGGCATCAACGATGGCGCCGGCCATGGCGCGGACGCGGACTCCCGCCGTGGCGCGGACGAAGACACCGGCCGCGGCGCGGACCCGGCGCTCGACCGGGCACTGCGGCAGGTACCGGGGCCGGACCTGTCGGTGTCGACGCTCACCACACTGCTCGTCGACAGCCGCTACGGCCCGGTGATCGGCCTCCAGCCGGTTCCCGACAGTCCGGCCTCCCTGGTCGCGGCCGTCCACGCCCGGCACGGCAAGGCCTCCGAAGCCGCCGGCTACGGCCGTGGCCGCACCATCGCCGCTGCCTCCCGCCTGGCGCTGCTGGAGCGCCTGGAGCGTTCCGGCTCGGAGGCCGTCGTCAGCGCGGCCCGGCCGCTCCGCGCCACGCACCGGGAGCTGCCCGGGCGCGCCCTGGACCCGCGCCGGCTCGGCGACCTCGCACCGGAGCAGTACGCCCACCCCTCCTGCCGGGTCGATCCGTTCTCCCCGGACGACGTCCTGCGCTGGATCCCCGCCCGCGTATGGGGCACCGACGAGGAGTGCTGGGTGCCGCTGGAGGCCGGCTCCTACCACGTCCATCCCGAGCCCCGGCCCGGACAGAAGTGGGGACGGGTGCTGTACGAGTCCTCCAACGGCTGTGCGCTCGGCGCCACCCTCGACGAGGCGGCACTGCACGCCCTGCTCGAACTCCTGGAGCGCGACGCGTTCCTGCTGACCTGGTGGGCGGGGCGGCCCGTCCCCCGCATCGACTGGAGTTCGGTCACGGACCCCACCACCGTCGAACTGCGCGCCGCGATGCGCCGCGCCGGCTACGAGGTGGACCTGCTGGTCCTGACCCGGGACGTACCGGTGCCGGCGGTGTGGGCGCTGGCCCGCAACCCCCGCTCGCCGGACAAGTACAGCCTGACGACGGCCGCCGCCCACCCCGATCCGGCCGAGGCGGTGCGCGCGGCGGTCGCGGAACTGGCCCCGCTGGTCCTCGGGGACGTCGTCGCCCCCTCACCGGAGCGGGCCCGCCTGCTGCGTACGGACCGCTGGAACGTCACCGACCTCGACCACCACATCGAGTGGTACTCCGTGCCCGAGGCCGCCGGTGCCTTCGAGCCGTATCTGACGGGCCCGTCTGTGCCGTTGGCCGAGGCGTTCCCGCGTTCCCCGCTGCTCGGGGCCGCCACGCTCGGGCAGGCCCGGCGGCGGTTGCTGGGGCTGCTCGCCGACGCGGGCATGGACGAGGTACTGGTCGTGGACCAGACCGGGCGTGAGCACCGGGCCGCCGGACTGCGCGCGGTACGGGTCCTGGTGCCCGGAAGCGTCCCCCTGGCCTTCGGTTTCGCGCACCAGCGGGTGCTGGGCCTGCCCCGGCTGCTCGCGGCGGCGGGGGAAGGGGAGCTGTCCCTGGAACGGCTCACGGTGCACCCGTTCCCCTGACCTGCGTGCCGGGCGGGGTCTGCTCTGCGTACCCCACCCGGCATCGATCGTCCCCCGCTGTCCGTAGTCCCTCTGCCCGTCCCTGTTCCGCACGAAGGAAGTGGCTGCCCTCCGTGGTCGTTGCGCCCCCTCCCCCTCCCGCCCCCGAGCCCGGCTCCGACCCGGCCCGCACGGCCTCGCTGAAGGCGATCCTCATGGCCGTGCCGTCCGGTGACACCCGGGTGGACCCCGAAGCACGCCCCGAGCGCCAGCGGGTGCGCTCGGCGGTCGCCGCCCTGGCAGCCGAAGCGACCGGTGGCGACCTGCCCGCGCGCTGGGACCTGCTGGCGCGGACCCGCTGGCCCGCCGCGGCGCCCGCCTCGGAGGTGTCCCTGTACGAGGTGGCCGCCACCGTCAGTGCCCCGGTGCGCTTCGAGGTCGACAACCCGTATCCCGAACACCGGGCTTACCCGTCGCCACGGGCCAAGTTCCCGGTGCGGCTGGTCGCCCAGGAGGGCGGCGGCGGCCGCTTCCCGCGGCCCGAGGCGGGCGACGCCCTCGGCGTGCCCGCGGTCCCCGCCGCTCCCGCGGTCCCGCCGGGGTCCGCCGGGCCCGGGGGCGGAGGCGGCGACCACATCCGGACGTTCGCGCTCCCCGATGCCCTGCCGTCGTTCTACGGACCGCTGCGCACCGTGCTGACCGGCCTGGAGACCGGTCATGTCCTGGCCTCGCTCGCCCTGTTGGGCAGGGCTATGGGCCGCCCGCTGAGCGTCGCGGGGCCGTCCGGAGCCACCGAGGCGTGGGCGGGAGCGCTGCCGGGCGCGGCCGTGCCCGGCTACGTCATGACCCCTGAGCCGGAGCCGGAGAGCCCGCCGATCCCGCCTGTCCCGCCTGTCCCGCCGGTGCCGCCGGACCCCGGGGGAACCCTGTCGCCGGCCGCCGCGCCGTCCGCCGGATCCGGTGGCACGACGTGGAACGAGGTGGTCTGGGAGCGCAACAGCGGCCGGGCCCCGCGCGGTGTCTCCGGCTTCACCGGCGCCCACCGCCCGGCGCCCGCCGAGCTGTGGCACACAGCGCTGAACACCCTCGCGGGCAGCGACCGCGGCCTCGGCACCCTGCTGCCCGCCCGCTCCGGCCTCGGCCTGTTCTGCTGGGTGCGCGAGGTGGAGAACGTGGCGGACGGCTGCTACGCGATCGGCTTCGACGGCACGGCCCGCCGCGTCGGAGAGCTCGGGGCCGCGCGCGGCGCGCTCCTCGTGGACTCCGCCGCCGCACCCGGCCTCGCCTTCGAACTCGACGCCTGCAACCTGGTGTGGCTGGTCACCGCGGACCTGACGGCCGCCTGCCGTACGTCGGACGCGCCCGCGCCCCGCATGGCGGCCGACCTGCTGGCCGCCGCGGGCTGGACGGCCCAGCACCTGTCGTACGCGATGGCCGCGCACGGGCTGTTCGCACGGCCGCTGCGCAGCTATGACGCCGAGGGCGCCGCCACCGCGCTGGGCCTGGGACCGGACCGGGTGCCGGTCTACCAACTGGCATGCGGGCCGAACCGGTTCACCGAGCCCGCCCTGGACGTCCGCCGCTTCCCCGGAGGCCCCGCATGAGCACCCCCGCCCCCAACCCCGACGGCTGGCTCTCCTGGCACGTACACGTACCCGCCGACGCCGAGGGTACGGACCGGCTCACGCCGCTGGTACGGGAGCGGCTCCCGGCGCTGCTCGCCCCGCTGCGCGCGGCCGGACTGCTGCACCGGTGGTTCTTCATCCGCTACTGGGAGGGCGGGCCGCACCTGCGGATCCGGCTGCTGCCGCGGCCCGGTGCCGGCCGCGCCGCCACGCCCGACGCGCTGGACGCGGCGGTGCGGCGGGCCTTCGCCGACGTGCCCCGCGACGGTCACAACCCCGAGGGCTACCTGGCCTCCATCGGCGACCTGGCGGCGGCCTCGGTCGCCTCCGACCCGACCGTGGACCGGCGGCTCGCCGCGACGGTGCTGCCGCCCGGTGTACACGCGGCCGGCTACGTACCGGAGACCGACCGCTACGGCACCGGGGCGGCGCTGGAGGCGACCGAAGAGGTGTTCATGCTCTCCAGCGAACTGGCCCTGCGCGCGGCCGGGTCCGGGCTGGACGAGCTGAGGCTGCGGCTGCTGGGCATCGAAGTCCTGCTCAAGGCCGCCGCGTTGGCCGCTGCCGGCATGCCGCAGGGGGGCGGGCTGCCCGGCACCGGCGGCGAAGCCGATCCCGTACTGGTTCAGCTGCGGGCCCACGCCGGCTACTGGAGCGGCTGGTCCCGGTCCGCCCCGCAGGAGGTGTTCCCCACGGCGTTGCTGGCGCGGCACGCCGCCGACTGGGCCGAACTCCTGGTGTCGCGCGGGCGGGTGAGCGCCCCGGCGCTCACCGCACGGGCCTCGGCGGTGTCGCCGTGGGCGGGGGCGCTGGCCGCCCTCCTCTCCCCCGGCTCCACCGGACCGGCCGGGGCCGGGGACCCGGCCGAAGCACCGTCCCGGTCGGGCCTTTTGATCTCCCACACCCATATGACCCTCAATCGCATGGGTATATTCGTGCATGATGAATACATTTTGGCGGAGGCCGCTGCCCGGCTGCTGCGGATCACGGCCGGCGCCGGCCCCGAAGGGGGACGGGCGTGACTGACGCCGCCGAGGACAGCGCCGAGGACACCTCCCGGAAGGCTGCCCTGCTCTACGCGCAGGACATCCACGTCGCCTACGCGGAAGAGACCGTCCTGGCCGACGTCTCCCTGGACCTGGAGCCCGGGAGTTGCCTGGCCCTCGCAGGCGCCAACGGCTCCGGCAAGTCGACCCTGTTGCGCGTCTGCGTGGGCCGCCAACAGCCGGACCGGGGCGAGGTCCGCTTCGCGGGGGCCGCACCGCGCGAGGCGGACCCCGCCTTCCGGCGGGACGTCGGGCTGCTCCTCGACGGCGCCGAATGCTTTCCCGACCTCACCGTCGCGGAGCACATACGGATGGTCGCCACCGCCCACGGCCTGGGCCCCCGGGCCGGCGCCGCCGCCGACGAGGTACTGGCCGAACTCGGCCTGGACCACCGCGGCGACGCCTTCCCCGACGCCCTGTCGGCGGGACAGCGCCAGATGCTGCTGCTCGCCTCGGTGTTGGTTCGTCCGGCCCACCTGATCGTCGTGGACGAGCCCGAGCAGCGCCTGGACACCGCCGCCCGGCGCAGGCTGGCCGCCGCACTGCGGGCGGCGAAGGACGCCGGCACGGCCGTACTGCTGGCCTCGCACGACCGGGCCACCGTCGAGGAGGCCGCCGACCGGGTACTGCTCCTGGACCGGGGCCGGACGGCCGCCCTGGGCACCCCCGCCGAGGTGACCGGCGTAGCGGAGGTCTCACCGTGGCGGTGACCACCGAACGTGCCGCCGAATCCGCGGGGAACGCCACGGCCGAGGCCGTGGCCACCGCGGCGCGGGCCCGGCGGCAACGCGGGGCCGGCCGGCCCCGGTTCGACGACGTGTGGACCTGGGTGTGCGCGGCCGTCTCCGCACTGGTGGTGCTCGCGGGCCTGGTCCAGGCTGCACCGGGCATCGGCCAGGGACTGGGATGGTCCGGCGGGCCGGCCGCCCGCGCCGGCGTGGTCGGCACCACACTGCTGCTGTTCGCCGGCCAGCTCGCCCTGTGCGTACGGCTGGGGCCGGTCCTGCTCAGCCCCGCCGAGATCACCTGGCTCCTGCCGCTGCCCGGCGACCGGGGCCGACTGCTGCGCCCCCGGCTGCTGCGGGCCGTGGCGGTCGCCTGCGCGGCGGCCCTGCCCACCGGCGCACTGGCCGCCGCACTGGCCCTCGCCCTTCAGGGCGAACGGCGGTACGAGGCCCTCCCCGTGGCACTCCTCGCCCACCTGGCGCTGGCCTGCCTCGCGGTCGGACTGGGCGCGGTGGCCGAGGCCCGCCCCGCCCTGGCGAGCCGGGTCCGGCTGCTCGGCGGCGGTCTGACACTGGCCGGAGCGACCGTGCTCACCTTCGGAACCTCGGTACCCGCGCTGACCGAGACAGCGGCCTGGTCCGGCCCCTGGGGCTGGGCCGGCGCGGCCGTCGCCACAGCAGCCGAACGCAACTCACCCCTCACCTGGGCGGCGGCTCTGGCCTGCCTCACCACATGCGCGGCGGTCACCCTGCGGGCGGCGTTCCGGACCGCAGCCGACATCCCGACGGACGCGCTCCTCGCCCGGGCCCGCACCGGCCGGGAGGTCACCCGGGGCGCGACGCTACTGGACCTGCGCGCGCTGACCCTCGTCCTGCAGTCGACCGGCGGACGGCGCCGGCGGACGGCCCGGATCCCGATGCCGGGCTCCCGGTGGGCGGTACCCCTGTGGCGGGACGCCGTCGTCCTGCTGCGCCACCCCTGGCGCCCGGTCCTGGCCTGCACCGCCCTGATCGCCGGCTTCGCCCAGTTCCGCCTGGTGGCCGACTGGTTGGCGGACCCGGACCACGCCGCAGCCGGCCCCCTGAAGGCGGCGTTCGTGGGCCTCCTCCTCGTCGTACCGCCCTACCTCGCCGCGGTCGCGCTGGCCGAACCCGCCTACCAGGACACGGACCGCCCGCGCCGCTCCCTGCTCCTGCCGCTGTCCCCCGGCACCCTGGCCCTCTCCCACCTGGCGGTACCAGTCGCGTTCCTGTGGGCCGCCGGCGGTGTCGGCTGGGCCGCGGCCCTGTTGTCCGGACCGCCCGCGGGACCGCTCGGCGCGTACGCCACGGCGCTGCTGCTCGCGGGTCCCGCGCTGGTCGGCACCACCTTGGTGGGCGCCTACCGGGGGGCACCCCGCTACGACCTGCTGGCCCTGTCCCTCGACTGGTACGCGGCCGCGCCGTTCGTCCTGTGGCGCCTGGCTCCCGCACTGGCCGCGGGCTTCGTGACGGCCCCCTACCTGTGGCACATGGCCTGCCACCCGGCCGCCGGCCCGGACGCGGACACCCTCTGGCTGGCCCTCCGCTCCGCCGCCGTACTGGCCTGGTCCGTCCACCGCACCGCCCGCCAGGCCAAGGACCTGTGCGGCTGAGCCCCGGGCGGCACTCCGGGCCGCCGGCTGCGGCGTGAAGCCCGAGTCCGGTGCCTTTGATCCGGGCCTTTGACCCGGGCCTTCGGCCCGGCCGACGGGAGAGACGATCCGGCAGCGTACGTGGCGTGCACCGCCGGATCGCGGGAGGGCAGTCCCGGCGCGCGGCTCAGGCCGTCCGGCCCGCGTGCACGTCCAGACCGATCCCCAGCGGGCCGGTGTCGACCCTGCCGTCGGGCAGGACGGTGAGCCGCCAGCCGAAATCGGGAGCGTCGCCGACCACCAGGAGGGCGTCGCCCGGGCGGACACTCCGCGTACCCGCCTGCTCGTCACGGTACTGGGCCGCGTCCATGACGAAGAGATGGGGGATCGTCCCCTGCACGCCGAGGGGCCGGTGGCCCTCGATCAGCCGGAACATCTGGGTCAACCGCGCGCTGTCGTCACCGTCGGCCGTGGCCACGCGAGGCGCCGTCCCGCTGTACGCCGCGTCCGCGAGCGCCTCTTCCAGGGTCGCGACGGTGTGCAGGCGGGCCGATTGCAGGCCGAGCCCCGCCGTGACGTCGGTGGTGGCCACCGAGCCCACCAGGGTCACCGTGGCCTGCCGCCCCACCGGACCGGTGATCAGCTCGGACAGCATGGCCCGGACCAACTGCTTGACCCCGTCCGACTCCCCCGTCACCACGATCGCTGCCTGCGAGCGCGACAGGTCCACCAGGACGCGCTCCCCTCCGGTCAGCCCCAGCGTGACGGCAAGCGCGTACGGCTGTGAGGGCCCCGGTGCCTCGTGCGGCGCGTACGTGCCGAGTTCGTCGGCCGCCATGTACCACTCCTCGCCGTCCTGTCCGGCCGTCCACGCGGCGGGCGGTTTGGCATCGGCACCCGACAGCCTCAGCGTCAGCCGTTCAGCCGAGTAGCCGAGCGCGTACAGGTCGGGCATCGAGCGTTGGGTGCGCTCGCAGTCGGCAGCCAGCCGCCGCAGGCCCAGATCGATGGCGTCGAGTGCCTCGCGGCCGGTGACCGCCGGGGTGAGAGCGGGCCGGGGCGCCGCCTTGGATCGGATCTCGGTGGCGACGAGCACGGCGATGGCGGCGATCAGAGCCACGCCGAGCACGACGGCCAGGATTGCGGATACGGACATGCGGCCACCTTCAACAGGTCACAGAGCGGTGCCGGGACAGAGACATCGGCCTACTACGCGGTCGCCGCCCGGATGGTTCACCGCTCGCTCATCTCGCTCACCTCAGTCACCTCAGTCACCCCGGTCACCTCTACCGCGCCGACGTGCCCGCGCCGCGCGCTCCCCGCGATCGGGTGGCGCCGTGAACCGGATGCGCACGGGCCGCGTAAGGCCGTCCAGCGCGATCGTGCCGACGGCGGGCCCTCGCGCTGCCCATCGCCCTGCCGAGCCAGGAGGACACCGTGCCGTTGATTTTCACCGTGATGGACGAAGTCGGAGATCCCTTCGACGTCCATCTCGACGCCGATCCCGACACGACGATCGGTGCTGTCGCGGAGGCACTCGCCGAGAAGACGGGCAGCCCGCTGCCCCTGGACGCCTCCGGTCTCTACGTCGACGGCGAACTCCTGCCCCTCGACATGGCGCTGCGGGACGCCCCGCTGCGCGACGCCGTCGTCGTCGGCCTCGGACGGCCGACCCCCGCTCCGGCGGGCGAACCGATGGGCCTGGTGGAGATCCGCGTGGTCGGCGGTCCCGGATCGGGAGCCGTGCACCGTCTGGACATCGGCGACTACCGCATCGGCCTCACGGCGTACGGCGTCCCCCAGGTCGCCCGCGGCAGTGTGGAGGGCGCGTACGCCTCGCTGCGGGTCGGTCCGGGCGGCCGCTGCGTGTTGCAGCCGCTGATCGAGGCGCACGGCATGCAGCTGGACCGCGAGGACGTCGCCGACGAGTCGGCCTGGGGGCTCGGCGGCCAGCTGAGCATCGCGGACTGCCTGCTGGAGCTCGTCCGTCCCGAGCCGCCGGACGCGGCCGTGCAGCGCTCGGAGGACGGGACCGGCCTGGACTACAACCGGCCGCCCCGGCTGCTGGCACCGGAGGCCGAGACCCGGTTCAAGCTGCCCGCGCCGCCGGTCAAGCCGGGCCGCCGGCCCCTGCCGTACTTCGCGGCGCTCATGCCCCTGGTGATGGCGATCGGCGGCGTCCTCATCTTCAACAGGCTCACCTTCCTGCTGTTCGGACTGCTCTCCCCCGTCGCCGTGATCGGCAACTATCTCGTGACCCGCAAGTCCGGGAAGGAGACGTACGCCGAGGCCGTCGCCAAGTACGAGGAGAAGAAGGCGCGCATCGAGCAGGACGCCCAGAGCGCCGTACTGCTCGAACGCACCGCCCGCCGGCGGAGCTTCCCCGACCCCGCGGCCGTACTGCTGACCGCCGTGGGGCCGCGCCGCCGCCTGTGGGAGCGACGCACCTCGGACGCCGACTTCCTCGAACTGCGCGTGGGGACCACCGACATGCCCTCCGAGGTGGTCGTCGAGGACCCCGAACAGGACGAGCACCGGCGCCAGGTGGTACGGGCCGCGTACGACGTGCCCGTGACGGTCGCGCTGCGCACCCACAAGGTGCTCGGCATCGCCGGCGAAGGCTCGGTCACCCGGTCCGTGGCGCGCTGGGCCGTCGCGCAGGCCGCCGTTCTGCACAGCCCCAACGACCTGCTCGTCTACGTGCTGACGGTCGGCCAGGCGGGGGAGGACGCCTGGACCTGGGTGCGCTGGATGCCCCACGTGCGCCGGGCCACCGGCGACACCTTCGCCAACATCGGCTCGGACACGGAGAGTTCGGCACGCCGGGTCGCCGAACTGACCGCGCTCATCACGGCTCGCGCGGCGGCCGCCCGGGACCGCAAGTCCGTCAAGGAGCCCGACGTCCTCGTCGTGCTCGACGGGGCGCGCCGACTCCGCTCGCTGCCCGGGGTCGTCCAGATCCTGCGGGACGGCCCCGCTGTCGGGGTGCACTCCATCTGCATCGACACCGAGGAGCGGCTGCTGCCCGAGGAGTGCCAGGCCGTCGTCGTCGAGGAGCAGAACGGCACCCTGCGCGTGGGGCTTTCGCGCTCGGCCACCCTGCACGGGGTGCGCGCCGACAACGTGGCGGTCGACTGGTGCCGTTCGGTGGCCCGCGCGCTCGGCCCGCTGCGCGACACCGGCGGAGCAGAGGACGAGGGCGCCGTCCTGCCGTCGGCGGCCCGGCTGCTCGACGTGCTGGCTCTCGACCGGCCCACGGCCGACGCGATCACGGCCCGCTGGAAGGCGGGCGGCCGCACCACCTCGGCGGTCGTCGGCGTTTCGCTCGACGGCCCGCTCTCCCTGGACCTGCGCCGCGACGGGCCGCACGGGCTGGTGGCCGGCACCACCGGTTCCGGCAAGTCGGAGCTGCTGCAGACCATCGTGGCCTCGCTGGCGGTCGCCAACCGGCCCGACGCGATGACCTTCGTACTGGTCGACTACAAGGGGGGCTCGGCCTTCAAGGAGTGCGTCGACCTGCCGCACACCGTCGGCATGGTCACCGACCTGGACGCGCATCTCGTCGAGCGCGCGCTGACCTCGCTGTCGGCCGAGCTGAAGCGGCGCGAGCACATTCTCGCCGCGGCCGGAGCCAAGGACATCGACGACTACATCGATCTGCTGCGCCGCGAGCCGGGCTTCGGGCACGAGCCGATGCCCAGGCTCCTCATCGTCATCGACGAGTTCGCCTCGATGGTGCGCGACCTGCCCGACTTCGTGAAGGGCCTGGTCAACATCGCCCAGCGGGGCCGTTCGCTGGGCATCCACCTGATCCTCGCCACCCAGCGCCCCGGCGGCGTGGTCTCCCCCGAGATCCGCGCCAACACCAACCTGCGCATCGCGCTGCGGGTCACCGACGCGAGCGAGAGCCAGGACGTGCTGACCTCGCCCGAGGCCTCGTCCATCTCGAAGAACCACCCCGGCCGGGCCTACGTACGCCTCGGACAGACCTCGCTGGTGCCCTTCCAGGCCGGGCGTGTCGGCGGGCGGCGCCCCGGCGTCGCCGCCGTGTCGCTGCCCGCTCCCTGGGTGGTGCCGCTGACCTGGGAGCAGATGGGCAGCCCGCTGCCCGAGGCGCCGCGGCCCGCGGCCGGCGCCTCCGACGACGCGGTCACCGATCTGCACGACCTGGTGCAGGCGATCCGCGCCGCCAATGACGACCTCGGCATCGCACCCCAGCACAGCCCCTGGCTGCAGCCGCTCCCCACGCGTCTGCAGGCGGACGCCCTGCCCCAGGCCCTCCCGGGCGGCTATCTGGCTCCGGTCCCCTACGCGCTGGCCGACCTGCCGGGCGACCAGGCGCAGCGGCCCCTTGCCCTGGACTTCGCAGCGCTCGGGCATCTGCACATCGTCGGATCGCCCCGGTCGGGGCGGTCGACGGCCCTGCGGACGATCGCGGGGGCGGTGGCGCGCGCGCACTCGTCGGCCGACGTCCACATGTACGGAATCGACTGCGGCAACGGCGCGCTGCTGCCGATGGAGTCGCTGCCGCACTGCGGCGCGGTCGTGCAGCGCACGCAGCCGGAGCGGGTCGCGCGGCTGATCTCCCGCCTCACCCGCGAGGTGGCGCGCCGCCAGGAGCTCATGGCGGGGCACGGCGCGGCCGACCTGCCGGAGCTGCGCAGGTCCCTGCCGGAGGCCGAGCGGCCCGCGCACGTCCTCGTGATGCTGGACCGCTGGGAGGTGTTCGAGAAGACGCTCGGCGAGTACGACGGCGGGAGCCTGCTCACGCAGGTCCTGGCGCTGCTGCGGGACGGGGCGGGCGTCGGCGTCCACGTGGTCCTCGCCGGCGACCGGTCGCTGTTCTCGACTCGGCTCGCGTCGACCACCGAGGACAAGCTGGTGCTGCGGCTCAACGAGAAGACCGAGTACGCCATGATCGGCATCCAGTCCCGCAACGTGCCCGACGACATCCCCGCGGGCCGGGCCATACGGGCGGGCGACCGGGCCGAGGTGCAGATCGCGCTGCTCGGGCCGGACGAGAGCGGGCAGGGACAGGCCGGCGCACTGCTGGCGATCGGGGCGCGGTGCACCGAGCGGGACACCGGCCTCCCGGCGGCCGCGCGGCCGTTCCGGGTCGATGTGCTGCCCGACCGGGTCGAGTACGCCGAGGCCGGGACCTTCACGACCGCCGGCCGGCCGGGCCCGCTGTGGGCGCTCGCGGGCATCGGCGGCGACGAACTGTCCGCGTACGGGGCCGACTTGGCCCTGACGCCCACCTTCGTCGTCGGGGGACCGCCGCGCTCGGGCCGCAGCACGCTGCTGCTCACCATGTCCCTGTCGCTGCTCGACTCCGGCACGCCGATCGTGGTGGGCGCACCGCTGCGCTCGCCGCTGCGGGAGCTCGCCGGCCGGCCGGGGGTCCTCGCGATGTTCACCGCGTCCGACATCGCGCACGACGAGCTGGAGGCGGCGCTCGCACAGGCACCGGCGGGCGCGGTCATCGTCCTCGACGACGCCGACATGATCCTCAAGGTCAACGCCGAGGCCGTGCTCAACCGCATCGCACGTTCCGGCGCCCAGACCGGGCACGGGCTGATCCTGGCGGGCCAGGTGGAGCGGCTTTCCTCCGGGTTCTCCGGCTGGAACACCGACGCGCGCCGCAACCGGCAGGGCATGCTGCTCAGCCCGCAGGGCATCGCCGACGGCGACCTGATCGGCTTCAAGGTGCCGCGCAGCCGGCTCGGCGCCGGCAAGGCGGGGCGCGGCATGCTGCACCTGGGTGACGGTGTGCTGCGTACGGTCCAGGTGCCGTACGCGGTGCCGCCGGCGGCTCCCGTGACTCCGGCCGAGGCGCAACCGCTCGGGGAGGGGACGCCCGAACAGGTGTGAGCGCACGAACGAGAGGGCTCCCTCACCGATTCGGTGAGGGAGCCCTCTCGTTCGTGCCGCGTCCTCGGCGGGCTCAGGAGGTGGTGTCGACCAGCGGATCGCCGTGCACCGTGCCGCTCCACGTGCCGGCGGTGGCGCCGGGGGCGTAGATGGAGCCGCCGAAGGCCATGCCGGCGCCGATGGAACCCGGGATGTTGCCGCGGATGCCGTTGCCCATGTTGTTCAGGTACTGCTCGAAGGTGAACGGATTGTTGCTGCCGCCCGTGGTGCCGAGGGAGTTCGGCGGGGTGGGCAACGGCGTCGGGGACGGAGACGGGGAAGGGGAAGGGGAAGGGGAAGGCATCGGGGTCGGTGGCGGGGTGCCCTCTTCCGGGATCGGGCTGAGCGGACGGCCCGTCGAGGGCGGCACCGCCCCCGCTCCCTCCTCCGGGATCGGACTCAGCGGCCGCCCCGTCGAGGGCGGACCACTGGGCACGATGTCCAGGTCGTCCGACGCGCTCGACCCCGGCGACGGGTTCGCCGGCCGGGGCGGCATGGAATGCAGCGAGATGTCGTCGCCGCTCGACCCGGAGCCCGGCCGCGAGCCGGACCCGCCGCCGATGCTGCCGCCGGTGGGCTTGGGGCCCCTCAGCGCCGCCCCGATTCCCTTGATGACCGAGAAGCCGCCGAACGCGGTGCCTATGACGCCCAGGACGATGCCCGCGACGTCCCAGTCACCCGTGACGACGCCTCTGGCGATGTTGATGCCCAGGGGCACGAGTCCGAAGACCAGACTGGCCGCGCCCAGGAGCAGCGCGATCGGTTGCAGCCCCGGGATGAAGCCGATGATGAAGGAGATGACTCCGAGGAAGGCGCTGATGATGCCGAAGGCGGAACCGATGGTGTCCCAGAGCTTGTCCCAGAAGTTCTTGCCCTTCACGGCCTGGTCCTCGGCCGCTCCGAGCGCGGTGGCAGCCACCTTCGCGTCGGTCTCCCGCAGCTCGCGCGCGTCCAGCGCGAGGCGCTTGGCCGCTTCGAGGTCCGCCTCGGCTGCCGCCAGCTCCGCCTTGGCCGAGCTGACGTCGTCACCGGCGGAACTGATGGCCCTGTCATCGGGTTTCTCGGCGTCCTCCGCGGCCTTCAGCGCCCGTTCGGCGCCGTCGACGCCGGCCCTCGCGGTCTCCAGCGCTTCCCGTGCCGCCGTCCCGTTCCGCAGGGCGAGGCCGGCCTTGTCCTGGTGGCCTTCGAGCAGGGGGGCGTACGCGTTGATGGCCGCCGCCGCGGCGTCGTAGGACTCGCGCAGGGCGCCCACCTGCGTGGGCAGGTCGCTGAGCACCTCCTTGAGCTTCTCCATCGACTGCCCCTGGCCGAGGTCCTGGCTCTCGATCCGGGAGATGACGGAGAAGGCAGACTCCGCGTCGTCGGACACTCGTTGGTACTGGCGCGCCAGTTCGCGCAGGACTTCCGGTTCACCGGGAGTCGGATCGTCGTCGAGATCCAGGACCTCCCACTCGCTCACCGCCGGCCGAGGCATCTCATCACCGCCCTCACTCTCTCGTTCAAGTTCAAGGTTGGAACCGCAGGGTTGAGCTGATGGCGTCGAAGACGTCGAAGAAGGCGTCCACCAGGCTGAGGTTGGGGGTGGAGCACGAGACGCACAGCAGGTCCCTGCTGTGCGGTACGGGGACCATGGTGTGCATCAGCGCGGTGCGCACCGTGCCCCGGTCGTGGTAGTCGATGTCCTGGATCTGGGTGACGCGACCCACGGCGCCGAGCTCCGGCACCTCGATGATCTCGGCCCGGTGCGCCGACGTGCCTTTGCCCAGCGGGTTCTTGGCGTTCTCCAGGGCCACCGGGAGCATCAGCTCCTGGAGGTCCGACGAGTGGCCGGGAGGCGGGGAGACCCGCATCACCAAGGCGTTCGCGACGAGTGACTCCCCGCTGTCGGTGAACACGATCATGCCCGCGGTCTGGAGCGCGCCGCGCGCGTGCGCGTCCCGCGCGACCTTGCGCGCGTCGCGCACCGCGGCCTCGACGCGGGCCCGGTCCGCCTGCAGGCCCTTGATCTGGTCATCGACGGCCCGCCGGATGGCGGCGTCGCGGGTACGCGGGTCCAGGTCGAGCTTCCACCAGGAGTCGGGGTAGCGGAGCGTGAAGCGCCGCGGCGCCGCGGACTGGGGCGCCGGGGCTGCTGTCTGTGTCATGTGGGGTGTTTCCCTCCCCTCGGTCCGCGGGCCTACGTGCCCTCGTCGAGGCTGGCGTGTATCTCGGTGTCGGCCTGCTCGAAGTTGTCGACGATGCCCTGAGCGGCCTGGCCGAACGCGTCCACGTTCTCCTGGACCCGTTCGTGGCCCGCCTTCCAGGCGGAGTCGAAGCTGGTGACCGCTTCGATGAGACCGCTGTCGCCGATGTCGTTCTCGGTGCCGGCCCGCTCCAGGCCGGTCTTCTCCTCGATGCGCGACCGGATCTCCGTGAGTCGCGCGATGGTGTCCTTGAGATCTTCGACCGGGATGTTGATGCCGCCGCTCATGTCTCTCCTTCCGCGTGCAGCGGTGCCCGCGTACGGAACCGGCCGGGTTCCGAAGCGCGTGCGCGATCCGGAACCCGGCCGTCAAGGGGACTAGCCGATGCCTGCGGTGGTCTGCTCGTCGGTCTGGACGAACGCCTCCGCGACCTTCGTGAGGAACTGGCTGACCTGTTCGAGGTCGTTGATGCCCTTGTCGAGCCCGGTTTTGAAGTCCTGCCAGTAAGGCGCGAACTTCTCCTGCGATCCAGGGGTGTTGTAGGCCGCCTGGACGACCTCGTCCATCTTGGTGTTGGCCTCGTCGAGGGCGGTGCGCATCATCTCCTTCTGGTTCGACAGCCACTGGGCCGCCGCGGTGATCTCCTCCGGCTCGATCTTGATGGACACGCCGGCTCCTTCCGTAGGTCCGGTTCGCGGCGGGATTCACGCCGCTGTGCCGGTTCTACGGAGGGGTCGGCGAAACGGTTCATGACGGCCTCACACCCGTATCACCTGCGGGCCGAGACACGCGTAGCGTTGTGCCTCGGTCGTGGACAGGCCGGTGTCCGTGACGATGACCTCAAAGTCCTTCGGCTCGGCGAAGCGGTGAAAGCTCACCGCGCCGAACTTCGTGTGGATGCCGAAGAAGATCCGGCGCCTGGCCGAACGTACGGCCTGCGCCTTGACATGGCCCACCGCGGTGTCGGGGGTGGTGAGACCGTGCTCGCGGGAGATGCCGTTGGCGCCCACGTACGCCACATCGATCACCATCTCCGACAGCATCCGGACGGCCCACACGTCGACGGTCGCCAGGGTGTTGCCTCGTACCCGTCCGCCGAGCATGAGGACCTGGAAGCCCCGCCGTTCGGCGAGGGCGCGCGCCGTGGTGAGGGAGGCGGTCACGACGGTCAGCGCCCGGTCCTGCGGAAGGGCTTCGGCGATCAGCTGCGGGGTGAACCCCTCATCGACGAAGACGGTCGCGGCGTTGCCGAGCAGGCTCACGGCGGCCCCGGCGATCCGGGTCTTCTGCGGAAGGAAATTGGTGGTGCGCTGGGCGAGGCTGGTTTCAAAGCCGGCGCCCTCGACCGGATACGCGCAGCCGTGGGTGCGCCGGATCAGGCCCTGTTCCTCGAGCAGCCTCAGGTCGCGTCGCACCGTCTCGGGGGACACTGTCAAATCAGCGGAAAGCGGGGTGACTTCGGCGGATCCGTCGCGGCGGACGACGGTAAGTATTGCGCGGCGACGTTCGTCGGCGTCCACGTCGCAGCCTCCTTGTCTCGGTGTGAAGTGCCGCGCCAGCGACCTCCTGCGGGGATTGTGCATTGCATTGATTCCACCGGACAGCACCGGGATACCAAGAGGAGGCGGACCGGCCGACTTTCGCCCCACCGAGTCCGCATAAAGGACGCCGGGACCGGCTTCCGGCGGGCTCCGTGAACCGCAACGCCGCGCCCCCCGTAGACCCGGATGTCCACAGAGTGCACACGGGGAGCCGCGAAATGACGAGTCCGCCGCGCTTTGTGCTGGAATTCCCTGCCGATTGGTGGCTTTTCGACCTCGGCCCCGGCACACGCGACGTGTCGATACGGAATCGCGTCGAAACTCAGATCCGGCCGGCGGGCGTATCCCATGAGGAGGCCGACCGCATCGTCCGCACCCTCACGGCCGTGGCTCGCGCCGCGCACGACCAGGGCGCGCTCCAGGCGGCCGGAACGTTTCGGTGGCGGCCCGACGGGACGTACGAGCTCGCCGCGACCGTCGTGCACCGAGTCGCCGTGCCAGAGGGCATGCCCGGCGGCGTGGCGGCCCTCGGGCCTGAGGGAGCCCCGGACCCGCCGGACGTGGCCGGCCACGGGGCGTCCGGGTTCACCCTTTCCGAGCGACCGGGCATCGGGGTGGTCGGCCGACTCGCCATCGTCCGGGACGGGGCCCGCGCCGGGGGTGAGGGCGAGCCCGCCGCCTCGCTGCACATCATCGCGCCGATCCCGGACAGCCCCGACTTCCTGGTGCTTTCGAGCTTCACCAGCGACGCGGCACGGTCTCGGGAGTTCTTCGAGCTGTGCGACGCGATCGGCGCCACGCTGCGGTTCGGCGGCTGACGAGGCGTCGGGCGGGACGGCCGCCGGGGGCATGAGCCACGCCCCCGACCGGCCGGCACGCGTCACGCCGCCGGGATTCCGCGGCTCTCCAGGGCGTCCCGCAGCGCCCTCGTCGCGTAGTACGTGCGCGACTTCACCGTTCCCTGCGGCACCCCGAGCACCTGGGCGGTCTGGCGCACGCTACGGCCCATGTAGTGCACGTGGAGGAGCACTTCGCGCTGGAAGTACGGCAGCGCCCTCAGCGCGTCCACGACCACCTGGGTGGTCAGTGTCCGGTCGACGTCGTCCGTCACGGGCAGCACGGCCGCCAGATCGGTCACCTCCGCTTCCACAGGCCGGGCCTGGCGGGCCCGGAACCCGTCGATGACGAGGTTGCGGACGACGGCGAACAGCCAGGGACGCACGGTTTCGGCACTCGGGTCGAGTTCGGACGCGTGGTACCAGGCCCGTATCGCCACTTCCTGGAGGATGTCCTCGGCCCGGTGCCAGTCGCCGCCGAGCAATCGGGCCGCGAAGCGGCGTATCACCGCTCCGTGCCGCGCGTAGAGCGCGGCCAGGAAGGCGTCCGCGTCGGCCGATCGCGGGGCCGGTCGGGGGGCCGGTCGGGGGGCCGTGCGCCGGGACGTACGCCCGGGCCCGTCGGCCCGGTACGACTGGTTCGCGCTGTGCGGGGTGCTGGTCGGCGCCGCGTCGTCGCGGGTCGCCTCGGGTGAGCGCAGCAAGGGAAGTCCCCTCCTTGGTCAGGGGCGGGTGCACGGGCATGGCGGTTCTCGTGGAGACGGCACGAGAAATGGCTCGGATGGCTTCCTCGAACGCATTCCGATCGGGCAGACGGCCGCATTCCGATCTCGTCCGTACTGAAATCGGCTCGCCTGCCCGGTTTCTCGATGAATGCGTGGAGGCGTCACTTCCAGCCGCCTGCCCTTTGTTCTACCGGCATTCGGGCGTCATGTCGGTTCCGCCGCCGTTACTGCGGCGCCCGATTCAAACTGCGCTATTGCCCCGGAAATCCTCGTTGTGTCCGTTGTCGCGGCGGCGGTTCGACCGCGGTCTGACCGAACGGCCCTTCCTGCCCGCCCGTTTGACGACCGCATCCGCGAAAGCCGGACGCACGGCGCTCCGATCAGACCCCCGCGTACGGATCGGACGCGCATCGGAGAAGAGGCGGCCGGCCGGGGTGGCGTGGCGCACCCCGGCCGGCCGTGTCAGGATTCGCTCCGGTCGCCCCGTACCCTCATGCCTTGCCCGGGCGCTGTGCGGCGAGCTGGGCGACTTCCTGGGGATTCAGAGCCCGGTCGAAGGCCCGGACATCCGCGATGCCACCGCTCCAGAAGTCGACCTCCTTGTTCTGGAACTTGGCGCGCCCGATGACCAGGTTGCCCACCGGCCGTTCCGGATTCTGCGCCTGCGCCTTGCCCGCGAGCTTCCCGTCGACGTGGATCTTCAGGGTGCCGGACATGTGGCTGTAGGTGCCGACCAGGTGGTACCAGCGGCCGATCTCGGGGTCGCCGACCTTCCGGGCCACGGCACGGGCGTTGGTGAAGCTGAACATGAAGCGCTTCTGGGCATCGGAGTACTGCAGGTAGAAGACGCTGCCCTGCGCGCCGTCGAGGGACACGGCGGTGCGGAACCCTTTGCCGTCCAAGCGCACCCAGGCGGCGACCGAGTAGTCCTTGTTCACGGTGTCGAGGATCGGGGCGCCCGTGTCGGCGAACCCGGTGGCACCGTCCAGCTGGAGGGCGCCGCCCACCGGGCTCTGGGTCCGGCCGAACGTGCCCTTCGCGGTGGCGTCGCGCTTGCCCGCGGTGTCCTTCAGCACGGCCCCCTCACGCTCGTCGGCAGGCCAGCGCCCCACCTCGCGCAACGCGACGGAACCGCCCGCGGTGGCCTTGGTACCCGTGCCGCCCTTGCCCTGCGCCTGCTTCTGCTGCCGGACGCCCGCCTCGTCCCCGCCCCGGCCCGGCTGTATGAGCGTGCCGGCGGCCACCAGGCCGAGTGCGACCGCGAGCACGGCGATCAAGCCGATCAGCGACCACCTGCGGGTCGTGGGCGACAGATTGAGGTTCATGACATCCTCCCGAGTCCGTACGTACGGTCCGCGCGTCCCGCGTGGGAGCCGCGCACGGCGGTGGACGGACCGCGGAATGAAGTGGTTCACCGGCTGCGGGCCGAACGGGCGCCGAACGGGCGCCGAGCGGGCGCGGGCACCCTGGCCGGCGGGCAGCGAACCGCCCGCGCGTCCTGGCCGAGTGCCCTGTGGCCAGCGGCGATCCCTCTCCGCACCCGGGCCCAAACGGGCGTCATCCGCGGCACGAACCCCCTGTTCACAGCCGTGTCACGGCTTGTACAAACGAGCCAACAGCCCGAACGGGCAGCGCACCGCAGCGTTCAGGACAGGGATGTGTGACCGTGGACTCAGAGGAACGCCGACGTGAGATCCTCCGCATCGCCCGGCAGGAGGGTTCCGTGGACGTCACGGAACTGGCCGCCGTCTTCGGCGTGGCGAAGGAGACGGTCCGTCGGGACCTCCGCGTCCTCGAAGAGCACGGAACGGTCCGGCGTACGCATGGCGGGGGCTACCCTGTGGAGAGCGCCGGCTTCGAGACGACCCTCGCCGTGCGCACCACCCGGCACCTGCCGGAGAAGACCCGGATCGCGAACGCCGCGGCCCGGCTGCTCGGAGACGCGGAGACCCTGTTCGTCGACGAGGGCTTCACCCCCCAGCTCATCGCTTCCGCGCTGCCCCGCGACCGCCCGCTGACCGTGGTGACGGCCTCCCTGGCGGTGGCGCACGTGCTCGCCGGCGCGGAGAAGACCACGGTACTGCTGCTCGGCGGACGGCTGCGCCCCGGCACGATGGCCACGGTGGACCACTGGGCCGCTCGTATGCTGGCGGGCTTCGTGCTGGACCTGGCCTTCATCGGGGCCAACGGCATCTCCCGCGCACACGGCCTGACGACGCCCGATCCGGCGGTCAACGAGGTCAAGGCACTCGCCGTCGCTGCCGCCCGGCGCCGGATCTTCGCCGGGGTGCACACCAAGTTCGGCGCGTCGAGCTTCTGCCGCTTCGCCGACGTACGCGATCTGGAAGCGATAGTGACGGACTCGGGGCTGTCGCCCTCCGAGGCTCACCGCTACCACCTGCTCGGCCCGCAGGTGCTCCGCGTCTGAGCACCCGTACGGCCGTTCGCGCCTCCCCCCTTTTCACCACGCACCCGCACAGGTACCCGAACGCCTGGAGGAGTCATGCCCAATTCAGCCAGAGGACCGGTCCTCCGGACCCGCGCCATGGCCACCGCCGCCACCTTTTCCCTGCTCGCCACCGGCGTCGCCTGCAGCGGCGCGGGCGGCGGCGCGTCGGGCGACGGCAAGAGCATCAACGTCCTCATGGTGAACAACCCGCCCATGATCGAACTGCAGAAGCTCACGGCGAAGCACTTCACCGAGAAGACCGGCATCAAGGTCAACTTCACGGTCCTGCCGGAGAACGACGTGCGCGACAAGATCAGCCAGGACTTCTCCAACCAGGCCGGCCAGTACGACATCGCCACCATCAGCAACTACGAGGTGCCGATCTACGCCAAGAACAAGTGGCTGCACCCACTGGACGAGCAGGTCGCCGCCGACACCGCCTTCGACCAGCAGGACATCCTCGAACCGCTGCGCGACTCGCTCACCGCGGCGGACGGAAGGCTCTACGCCCAGCCGTTCTACGGCGAGTCGTCCTTCCTCATGTACCGCAAGGACGTGTTCGCCGCGAAGGGCCTGACGATGCCCGACAGGCCGACGTGGCAGCAGGTCGCCGACCTCGCCGCGAAGGCCGACGGCGCCGAGAAGGGCATGAAGGGCATCTGTCTGCGCGGCCTGCCGGGCTGGGGAGAGGTGATGGCCCCGCTGACCACCGTGGTGAACACCATGGGCGGCACCTGGTTCACCCAGGACTGGCAGCCCCAGCTCAACTCGCCCGCCTTCAAACAGGCCACGTCGTTCTACGTCGACCTGGTGCGCGAGCACGGCCAGGCGGGCGCCGCCCAGTCCGGCTACGCCGAGTGCCTCAACAACCTCACCCAGTCCAAGACCGCCATGTGGTACGACGCCACGGCCGCCGCCGGCTCCCTGGAAGCGGCCGGCTCCCCGGTCAAGGGCAAGATCGGCTACGTACAGGCGCCCGTCGAGCGGACCGAGAGCTCCGGCTGGCTCTACACCTGGGCATGGGGCATCCAGAAAGCCTCCAAGAACAGCGAGAACGCCTGGAAATTCATCTCCTGGGCGTCGGGCAAGGAGTACGAGCAACTGGTCGGCGAGCAACTGGGCTGGGCCAACGTGCCCGCCGGGAAGCGCACTTCCACCTACCGGAACCCCAAGTACGTGGCCGCGTCCGCGGCGTTCTCCGAGGTGACCCTCGCCGCCATCGGCTCGGCCCGGCCCGACAACCCCGGCGTCCAGCCGCGCCCGGCGCCCGGCATCCAGTTCGTCGGCATCCCCGAGTTCACCGACCTGGGCACCAAGGTGTCGCAGGAGATCAGCGCGGCCATCGCCGGCCGCCAGTCCGTCGACGAGGCGCTGGAGAAGTCCCAGAAGCTGGCCGACAAGGTCGCCCAGGGGTACCGGTGACCGTGTCCACGACCACACCCACACGCCGCGCCGCCGCACCGCCGTCGGCCGACGGGCCCACGACCACGCCCGCCGGACCGCGCGGTGCCCGCGCCTGGGCCACCCGCGCCCCGCTCCTGCCGGCGCTCGTCTTCCTGATCGCGGTCACCCAGCTGCCGTTCGTGGCCACGCTGGTGATCTCCCTGTTCGACTGGAACTCCCTGGCGCCCGACGACCGGGCGTTCGCCTGGTTCGCGAACTACCGGACCGTGGCCACCGACGCCGACCTGCGCGACTCGGTACTGACCACGATCCTGCTGACGGCCACCGTGGTGGTGACGTCGGTCCTGCTGGGTCTGCTCCTCGCGCTGCTGCTCAACCGCACGTTCCGCGGCCGCGGTCTCGTACGCACCATGCTGATCACCCCGTTCCTCCTGGTCCCCGTCTCCGCCGCGCTGCTGTGGAAGCATGCGCTCTACAACCCGGAGTACGGACTCCTCAACGGGGCGTGGACATGGATCGCCGGCGTGTTCGGGGACGACACCCCCGCTCAGCCCGACTGGATCTCCGACAGTCCCCTGATCGCCGTCGAAGCGGCGCTGATCTGGCAGTGGACACCGTTCATGATGCTGATCCTGCTGGCCGGACTGCAGAGCCGCCCGCCGGAGATGATGGAGGCGGCCCGGCTGGACGGCGCGAACGCCTGGCAGACCTTCCGTCATCTGACGCTGCCGCACCTGCGCCGCTATCTGGAGCTCGGCATCCTGCTCGGCTCGATCTACATCGTGCAGCACTTCGACGCCGTCTTCACCATCACCTCCGGCGGCCTGGGCACCGCCAACCTGCCGTACACCGTCTACCAGACCTTCTACCAGGCCCACGAGTACGGCCTCGCCTCGGCGGCCGGCGTACTCGTCGTCATCGGCACCATCGTGATCGCGACCTTCGCCCTGCGGGTGGTCTCGTCCCTGTTCCAGGAGGAGGCGGGCCGCGCATGACCCCCACCGTGATCGAACGGCGTCCGCGCCGGGTGTCCGGCGCCCCGCGGGCGTCCCTGCCGCCGACGGCCCGCCGGGCCGGCCGCCGCTCCACCGTGCTCGGCCTGCTCGCCTGGGCGGTCGGTTTCGCGTTCTGCCTGCCGGTGCTGTGGATGGTACTGACCTCGCTGCACTCCGAGCCGGACGCCGCCACCAACCCGCCCTCGCTCGCGGCCTCGCTGACCCTGGACGGCTATCGCGCGTTCTTCGGCGCGGACGGCGGCCCGAGCCCCTGGCCGTCCATGGTCAACTCGGCCACGGCGAGCGTGATGTCGACCCTGTTCGTGCTCGCGCTGGCGCTCCCCGCCGCGTACGCCCTGTCGATCCGGCCGGTGCGCAAGTGGACCGACGTGATGTTCTTCTTCCTGTCCACGAAGATGCTGCCGGTCGTGGCGGGGCTGCTGCCGGTCTACCTCTTCGCCGACAACGCCGGACTGCTCGACAACATCTGGCTGCTGGTCCTCCTCTACACCTCGATGAACCTGCCGATCGCGGTGTGGATGCTGCAGTCCTTCCTCGCCGACGTCCCCGTCTCGATCATCGAGGCCGCCCAGGTTGACGGGGCGCGACTGCCCGCGATCCTGACCCGGATCGTGGCCCCGATCGCCGGCCCGGGCATCGCCGCCACCGCGCTGATCTGCTTCATCTTCAGCTGGAACGAGCTGCTGTTCGCCCGGGTCCTGACCGGGGTCGCCGCCCAGACCGCCCCGGTCTTCCTCACCGGATTCGTCACCAGCCAGGGCCTGTTCCTCGCCCAGCTGTGCGCCGCATCCGTCGCCGTGTCCCTGCCGGTGCTCGCCGCAGGTTTCGCCGCCCAGGACAAACTCGTCCAGGGCCTCTCGCTTGGAGCCGTGAAATGAGGGCTGCGCTCATCGAGGCGCCCGGCAAGGTGACCGTCACCACCGTTCCCGACCCCGCCCCGGGGCCCCGTGAGGTGGTCGTCGACGTGGCCGCGTGCGGCCTGTGCGGCACGGATCTGCACATCCTGCGCGGGGAGTTCGCGCCCACGCTGCCCGTGGTGCCCGGACACGAGTTCGCCGGTGTCGTCGTCGAGGTGGGCAGGGACGTCACCGAGGTGTCCGCCGGCGACGCGGTCGCGGTCGACCCGTCGCTCTACTGCCACGAGTGCCGCTCCTGCCGGGCGGGGCGCGGCAACCTGTGCGACCGGTGGAACGCGATCGGCGTGAGCGTGCCGGGCGGGGCGGCGGAGTTCGCGGTCGCCCCCGTGGCCAACTGCGTACGCCTCCCCGACCACGTCGACGTACGCGACGCGGCGCTGATCGAGCCCCTGGCGTGCGCGGTGCGCGGCTACGACGTGCTCAGCAGGAGCCCGCTCGGCGCGAACGTGCTGATCTACGGCTCCGGCACGATGGGCCTGATGATGCTGGAGCTGGCCAAACGCACCGGTGCCGCCTCCGTGGACATCCTGGACATCAACCCCGAACGCCTCGCCACCGCACGCACGTTGGGCGTCTCCCGCGCCGCCGCCCGCGCCGACGAGTTCGACCGCCCCGAAGGCTGGGAGTTCGTCGTCGACGCGACCGGGAACGCAGCCGCCATCCAGGACGGGCTCGGACGCGTCGCCAAGGGCGGCACCTTCCTCCAGTTCGGCGTGGCCGACTACGCGACGACGGCGACCATCGAGCCGTACCGCATCTACAACCAGGAGATCACCATCACCGGGTCGATGGCCGTGCTGCACAGCTTCGAACGTGCCACCGCCCTGTTCGCCTCCGGCGTCCTCGACCCGAGCGTGTTCATCAGCGACCGCATACCGCTGGAGGAGTACCCGCGCGCCCTCGACCGTTTCGCGGCGGGCAGGGGGCGCAAGATCGTGGTGGAGCCGTGATGCGCGATCGTGTCCTGGTCATGGGCGAGGCACTGACCGATCTGGTGCCGACGCGGGACGGCTCCCTGTTGCCCACGCCCGGCGGCGCGCCGGCGAACGTCGCGGCGGCCCTGGCCGTACTCGGTGTGCCCACGTCGTTCGGCGGCGCCCTGGGCGACGACGTGTTCGGGCAAGCCCACCGGAAACGCCTCACCGCCGCCGGTGTGGACCTCGGCCTGTGCGCCGATTCCCCGCTGCCCACAGCGCTCGCCGTCGCGAGCCCCGCCCCGCACGGCAACCGCTACGACTTCCACCTGGGCGCCACCGCCACGTTCCACCTCACCCCGCTCACCGACCGGCTGACCGACTTCGCGGCCCTCTACACCGGCGGGCTCGCGGCGGTCGTCGACCCCGCCGCCGAGGCGGTCCACGCCACCGCGCAGGCCGCCGCCGGCCGGCTGCTGCTCGTCGTGGACCCCAATGTGCGCGCGGACCGCACCATCGACCCCGGGGCAGCCCTGCGCCGGCTGCGCGCACTCTGCGACCTCGCCCACGTGGTCAAGGCCAGCGACGAGGACGTACGACAGCTGTGGCCGGACGAGGAACCCGCGGCGACCTGCCGCGCTCTGGCCGCGGGCGGCCGCCTGGTCCTGCTCACCCAGGGCGCCGGGGGCGCCACCGCCTTCCTCGCGGACGGCACCTCGGTGAGTGTCCCCCCGACCCCGGTGACCGTGGTGGACACCATCGGCGCGGGCGACGCGTTCACGGCCGGAGCCCTGGCCGGCCTGGACGCGTCGAACGCACTGCGCCCCCGTGCCCCGTCCGAACTCTCCCCCACCCAGGCCCTGGACCTCCTGACCCTCGCCTCCCGCATGGCAGCAGCAGCCTGCGCAACCCCCGGCGCAAACCTCGCGACGACGCATGCGAGGGAGCCCGCGTAGTCCTCGCCACCGCTCCGACCCGGCGCCCGGCGGCACCCTACGCGGCAGGTCCGCCCGACCGGCGGTCATGCTCCCCGGCGGTGTGCCGGCCGGTCGCCCGGACGACCTGACGCCGGGTGCGTCAGCAAGCCGGGGCATGCGGACACGACCTGCGCCACCGTCACCGTTATCGCCTGAACCCGCGGGTCAGGCGTCGTCGCGGATCGGCTCCAGGATCGCCACGCACTCCACGTGGTGCGTCATCGGGAAGAGGTCGAAGACGCGGAGGGTGCGGGGCTTGTAGCCGGCTTCGGCGAAGTAGGCGAGGTCGCGGGCCAGGGCGGCCGGGTCGCAGGCGACGTAGGCGATGCGGCGGGCCGAGAGGGACGCCACGTGGCGGACGGTCTGCTTGCCGGCGCCGGCGCGGGGCGGGTCGAGGACGACCAGGTCGCACTCCGTGATGCCGGTGCGGGGGAGGACCGACTCGACCTTGCCCTGTTCGATGCGGACCCGGGGGAAGTCGGCCAGGTTGTGCCGGGCGTCCTCCACCGCGCGCTTCGTCGACTCGATGCCGAGGACGGCGCCGGTCTCGCCCAGGCGCTCGGCGAGGGCGCCGGCGAAGATGCCCACGCCGCAGTAGAGGTCGAGGGCCATCTCGCCCTTGCGGGGCATCAGGCCCTGCATGACGGCGCGGACCAGGGTGTCGGCGGCCTGGGGGTGGACCTGCCAGAAGCCGCCCATGCCGACGCGGTAGGTGCGGCCGTCGGAGCGTTCGCGGACGAAGGGGCGGCCGTGGACGCGGTGGACGCCGCCGTCCTTCTCCTCCACGCGGAGGACCGAGACCGGCTTGTCGAGCTCGACGAGCGGGAGGCGGCCGCCGGGGCGGGGGGTGAGGACGACCTGGCGGTCCTGGGAGCCCGAAGCCGCGATGGCCTCGACGGAGGCCATCGCCGGCCATTCGCGCTTCTCGATGCCCAGTTCCGAGACGCCCGGGGCGGCGATCATGCAGTGGTCGATCACCTGGACGTCGTGGGAGCGGTGCTTGCGGAGGCCCGCGTGGCCGTCCTCGTCGATGGCGTACTGGACACGGGTGCGCCACTGCGGGACCTGGCCGGCGGGCAGCTTGTCGCCCTCGGCCGGCATGACCGTGCCGTCCCAGCCGGCCTCCTCCGGGGTCAGCCCGGCGAGCCGGCTCAGCTGCTCGGCGACGACCTCGCCCTTCAGGCGGCGCTGGGCGCCCGGCTTGGCGTGCTGCCAGTCGCAGCCGCCGCACTTGCCGGGGCCGGCGTAGGGGCAGGGGGCCTCGACCCGGTCCTTGGAGGCGTCGACGATCCGTACCGCGTCCGCGCGCAGGAAGCGGGAGTCGGAGTCGCCCTCGGTGACCTTGGCGACGACCTTCTCGCCGGGCAGGGCGTGGCGGACGAAGAGGACCCGGCCGCTGTCGGTGCGGGCGATGCAGTGGCCGCCGTGCGCGACGGGGCCGACCTCGACCTCGTACTCCTCCCCCACCAGCGACAGCGGCTGCGGCTTCTCGTCCCCGACCAGCGACTGCTGCTTCTTGTCGTGCTGCGGCGTGGTCATGGTGGGGAGGCTCCAGAGGATCTGCGGAAGAACGGCTGATGGGTCGGTGTCCCCGCGGGAATTCTCCGCTGAGACAGCCGACCCATCAGTCTACGTGGCCCGGAGGGGCTCCTACGACTTGCTGCTCTCCTTCGGGCGGGTGTCCACCGGACCGCGGCGGACCGCGCCCGGGGCGTTCCAGTCCTGGCGCTTCTTCGCCCGCCTCTTGGCGAGCTCCGAGGACTCCAGCTGGTACGGGACGGAGGTGACCATCACGCCCGGGGTGAAGAGGAGGCGGCCCTTGAGGCGGAGCGCGCTCTGGTTGTGCAGGACGTGCTCGTACCAGCGGCCGACCACGTACTCGGGGATGTAGACGCTGACCGCGTCGCGCGGGTTCTCGCTGCGCAGGCCCTTGACGTACTCGACGACCGGGCGGGTGATCTCCCGGTACGGCGAGTCGAGGATCTTGAGCGGGACGTTGATGCCGCGCCGCTCCCACTCGGCCCGCAGCGCCTTGGTCTCGGCCGGGTCGACGCTGATGCTGAGCGCTTCGAGGGTGTCGGAGCGGGTCAGCTTGGCGAAGGCCAGGGCGCGCAGGGTCGGCTTGTGGACCTTGGACACCAGGACGATGGAGTGGACCCGGGAGGGGCGGACGCTGTCGTCCGAGGGACCCTCGGCGGCGGCGATCTCCTCGGAGACGCGGTCGTAGTGCTTCCGGATCGCGGACATGGTCCCGTAGAAGATCACCATGCCGAGCAGGGCGACCCAGGCACCGTGGGTGAACTTGGTGGCCAGGACGACGACCAGGACCAGGCCGGTGAAGATCGCACCGAAGGTGTTGATGGCCCGGGAGCGGATCATCCGGCGGCGGGCGGCCTTGTCGCGCTCGGTCGCCAGGTGCCGGTTCCAGTGCCGGACCATGCCGATCTGGCTGAGCGTGAAGGAGACGAACACGCCGACGATGTAGAGCTGGATCAGCTTGGTGGAGTCGGCGTCGTAGAGCCAGACCAGCAGCATGGCGGCGCCCGCCAGCAGCACGATGCCGTTGGAGAAGGCGAGGCGGTCGCCGCGGGTGTGCAGCTGGCGCGGCAGGTAGCGGTCCTGGGCGAGGATCGAGCCGAGCAGCGGGAAGCCGTTGTACGCCGTGTTGGCCGCGAGGAACAGGACCAGGGCGGTAGCGGCGGCGAGCAGGATGAAGAAGAAGCTGCCCTCGCCGAAGACGGCCTCGGCGACCTGGGTGATCACCGGGTTCTGTACGTAGGCGTCGCCGACGGGGACGCCGTCGCGGAGCAGGTCGTGGGCCGGGTTCTCGGCCATCCGCACGTCGGTGGCCATGGCCAGGCCGATGATGCCGCAGAACATGGTGACGGCGAAGATGCCCATCAGGGCCAGGGTGCTGGCCGCGTTCTTGCTCTTGGGCTTCCGGAAGGCCGGTACGCCGTTGCTGATCGCCTCGACGCCGGTCAGGGCCGCACAGCCGGAGGAGAAGGCCCGCAGCAGGAGGAAGACCAGCGCGAATCCGGCGATTCCCTCGTGCTCGGCCTTGATCTCCAGATCCGCGGTGGGCGCCTTCAGCGTCTCGCCCATGACCGAGCCCTGCCAGATACCCCAGGCGATCATGATGAAGACGGCGGCGATGAACACGTACGTCGGGATCGCGAAGAGTTTCCCGGATTCCTTCACGCCCCGAAGGTTCATCAGCGTGAGGAGAAGGATCATGACGATCGCCGAGAGGACCTTGTGTTCGATGACGAAATCCACGGCGGATCCGAGGTTCTCGACACCGGAGGAGATCGACACGGCCACGGTCAGGACGTAGTCCACGAGCAGGGCGCTGGCGACGGTGAGTCCGGCCTTGGGCCCGAGGTTGGTGTTGGCGACCTCGTAGTCGCCGCCGCCGCTCGGGTACGCGTGGACGTTCTGCCGGTACGAGGCGACCACGGTGAACATGAGCACGACGACCGCTGCCGCGATCCACGGGCTGAACTGGTAGGCCGATACGCCCGCGATCGAAAGGACCAGCAGGACCTCTCCGGGAGCGTATGCGACCGAGGAGAGCGGGTCGGAGGCGAAGACGGGAAGTGCGATGCGCTTCGGGAGGAGCGTTTCCCCCAGGCGGTCGCTGCGCAGGGCCCGGCCGATCAGGATCCGTTTGGGCACGTCGGTCAGTTTGGACACGGAGAGGATGTTAAGCGTTCGAAAAGACCGCTGCCCAACCCCCTGCCGTGGTCCTCACCAATTACGCACCACTGCGCGCTTGTCGACCACAAAGGTGACCGCCCGTGTGTAGCTTGGGCCATGGTCTGAGACCCTGTGAAGCCTGAGCATGAATGAGGCTGAAGAGAAGAACAGCCACTGACAGCCGGAAGGACGGCCGTGCACATCGTCATTATGGGCTGCGGAAGAGTGGGCTCCGCCCTTGCGCAGACCTTGGAGCAGCAGGGGCATACGGTCGCGGTGATCGACCAGGACCCCACCGCGTTCCGTCGGCTGGGAGCGGGTTTCGGCGGTCGGCGGGTGACCGGGGTCGGCTTCGACCAGGACACCCTGCGCGAGGCCGGAATCGAGGAGGCGGGCGCCTTCGCAGCGGTCTCCAGTGGTGACAATTCCAACATCATCGCCGCCCGGGTGGCGCGCGAGATGTTCGGTGTGGAGAACGTCGCCGCCCGCATCTACGACCCCAAGCGCGCGGAGGTCTACCAGCGCCTGGGGATCCCGACCGTGGCGACCGTACGGTGGACCGCCGACCAGATGCTGCGCCGGCTGCTGCCCTCGGGTGCCGAGCCGCTGTGGCGCGACCCGAGCGGCGGGGTGCAGCTCGCCGAGGTGCACACCTCCGCCGCGTGGATCGGGCACAAGGTCAGCAAACTGCAGGACGAGACCGGGGTCCGGGTGGCCTTCCTCACCCGGCTGGGCGAGGCGATGCTGCCGACGTCGCAGACCGTGCTGCAGGAGGGCGACCTCGTGCACGTGATGATGCGGGTCGACGAGATCGAGAAGGTCGAGGCGGCCTTCGCCGAGGGTCCCGAGGAGGCACACGCATGAGGGTCGCGATCGCCGGAGCCGGCGCGGTGGGCCGGTCCATCGCGGGCGAGCTGCTGGAGAACGGGCACGAGGTGCTTCTCGTCGACAAGGCGCCGACCGCCATCTCGGTGGAGCGGGTGCCGCAGGCCGAGTGGCTGCTGGCCGACGCCTGCGAGATCACCTCGCTGGACGAGGCGGCCCTGCAGCGCTGCAACGTGGTCATCGCGGCCACGGGTGACGACAAGGTGAACCTGGTGGTCTCGCTGCTGGCGAAGACCGAGTACGGCGTCCCGCGCGTGGTCGCCCGGGTGAACAACCCGAAGAACGAGTGGCTGTTCAACGAGTCGTGGGGCGTGGACGTCGCCGTTTCCACGCCGCGCCTGATGTCGGCGCTGGTGGAGGAAGCGGTGAGCGTCGGCGACCTGGTCCGGCTGCTGCGCTTCAGCCACGGCGACGCGAACCTGGTCGAGCTGACCCTGCCGCCGGAGTCCTCCGTGGCCGGTACCCAGATCAGCGATATCGAGTGGCCGCAGGACACCTCGCTGGTGACGATCATCCGGGGCAACCGGGTGCTGACGCCGAGCCCGGAGGAGACCCTGGAGGCCGGCGACGAGCTGCTGTTCGTGGCCGCCCAGGCCCGCGAGGAGCAGCTGGAGGACCTCCTCCAGGCCCGTCGCTGACCGACGGAGAAGAACGGAAAAGAGGGGCGGGGGGGCCCGGGGGGGGCCCCCCCCCCCCCTGTGTTAAGGGGGTTGGCGCCGGGGGGCCGGGGGGGGGGGCGGCGCCCGCGGCGGGCCCCCCACCCCCCCCCCCCCCCCCCCCCCCCCCC
>NZ_JBICVY010000015.1:0-198384 GCF_043199475.1 Streptomyces sp. NPDC048603
GCCATCGCCGGAGGCGACGCGACAACGTCGCGCCCTTGACGCCGACGGCCGGCACGGAAGGACGATGAGGACTGACGGGCAGCCCCCGGGCACCCCCGTGACGCCGACCCAGCGGAGCCCCAGCACACCCCACCCCCGCCCCACCAGCCGGTTGGCCTGGGGCGTAGCCGCGGCCCAGTCCGGACCCGCCCGGCAGCCGTCTGCCGCCCAGCGGAACCCGCCGCCCTCCGCCCCCCACTTCCCCGCCCAGCGGCGGGTGACGGGCGGTGGGCGGGAGGAGCGCACGGGACGGTAGTGTCACCCCGCGTGATCGAAACGCTCGTATGGATCGTCGTGGGGCTCGCCGTCATCGGGGTGTACCTGAGCTGGACCGCTGGGCGGCTGGACCGGCTGCATGTGCGAATGGACGCGGCGCGGGCCGCGCTGGACGCGCAGCTCGTGCGGCGTGCGTCCGTGGCGGTGGAGGTGGCCACCTCCGGGGCGCTGGATCCCGCCTCCTCCCTGGTGCTGTACGAGGCCGCGCACGCGGCGCGGCAGGCCGAGGAGGAGCAGCGCGAGGTGGCCGAGAGCGAGTTGAGCCAGGCGCTGCGGGCCGTGTTCGGGGACGCCGCGCAGGTGGAGGCGCTCCGGGAGGCGCCCGGGGGTGAGGAAGCTGCCGAGGATCTGGCGGCGGCGGTCCGGCGGGTGCCGATGGCGCGGAGGTTCCACAACGACGCGGTGCGTGCCGCCCGCGCGCTGCGCACCCATCGGAAGGTCCGGTGGTTCAGACTGGCAGGACACGCGCCGTTTCCGCTGGCGTTCGAGATGGACGACGAGCCGCCCGCCCTGCTGGCGGACCGGCCCTGACCGACTACCGGCCTTGACTGACTACCGGCCCTGACCGGACTGAACTACCGGCCCTGACCGGCTACCGGCCTTGATCGGCCCTGGCCGGCCCCGGCCGGGCTTCCCGTACCGCATCGCCGGACCGGGGTTTTGTACCGGATGGCCAAGTCGGAAGGAGCCACCGGCTCCTTATTGGCTCTTGCAGTGGACTGGTCCCGGACGGTTTGCTCGGCCGAGTAGATCCGTACCTTTCGAGTGAGGTCACCCCGTGAGCACGCTTTCCCCCACCCCGCAGACCCCTGAGACCGGCACCGCCCGCGTGAAGCGTGGCATGGCCGAGCAGCTCAAGGGCGGTGTGATCATGGACGTGGTCAACGCCGAGCAGGCGAAGATCGCCGAGGACGCCGGCGCCGTGGCCGTCATGGCCCTGGAGCGGGTTCCCGCCGACATCCGCAAGGACGGCGGCGTCGCGCGGATGTCCGACCCGAACATGATCGAGGAGATCATCGGCGCGGTCTCCATCCCGGTCATGGCGAAGTCCCGCATCGGCCACTTCGTCGAGGCGCAGGTTCTGCAGTCGCTGGGCGTCGACTACATCGACGAGTCCGAGGTCCTCACCCCGGCCGACGAGGTCAACCACTCCGACAAGTGGGCCTTCACCACCCCGTTCGTGTGCGGCGCCACCAACCTGGGCGAGGCCCTGCGCCGTATCGCCGAGGGCGCGGCCATGATCCGCTCCAAGGGCGAGGCCGGCACCGGCAACGTCGTCGAGGCCGTTCGCCACCTGCGCCAGATCAAGAACGAGATCGCCAAGCTGCGCGGCTTCGACAACAACGAGCTGTTCGCCGCGGCCAAGGAGCTGCGCGCCCCGTACGAGCTGGTCAAGGAGGTTGCCGAGCTCGGCAAGCTCCCGGTCGTGCTGTTCTCCGCCGGTGGTGTCGCCACCCCGGCCGACGCCGCGCTGATGCGTCAGCTCGGTGCCGAGGGCGTCTTCGTCGGCTCCGGCATCTTCAAGTCGGGCGACCCGGCCAAGCGTGCCGCCGCCATCGTGAAGGCCACCACCTTCTACGACGACCCGAAGGTCATCGCGGACGCCTCCCGCAACCTGGGCGAGGCCATGGTCGGCATCAACTGCGACACCCTGCCCGAGGCCGAGCGCTACGCCAACCGCGGCTGGTAAGGCGTAACCCCGATGAACAATCCCCCCGTGATAGGCGTCCTGGCCCTGCAGGGCGACGTACGGGAGCACCTGATCGCCCTGGCCGCGGCGGACGCCGTGGCCAGGCCGGTCCGGCGCCCCGAGGAGCTCGCCGAGGTCGACGCCCTGGTCATTCCCGGCGGCGAGTCCACGACCATGTCGAAGCTCGCGGTCCTGTTCGGGATGCTGGAGCCGCTCCGCGAGCGGGTCCGGGCCGGCATGCCGGTCTACGGCACCTGCGCGGGCATGATCATGCTCGCCGACAAGATCCTGGACGGCCGTGAGGACCAGGAGACGCTCGGCGGCATCGACATGATCGTGCGCCGTAACGCCTTCGGGCGGCAGAACGAGTCCTTCGAGGCGCGGATCGAGTTCGCCGGCATCGACGGCGGTCCGGTCGAGGGCGTGTTCATCCGCGCGCCGTGGGTCGAGTCGGTCGGCGCCTCCGCCGAGGTCCTCGCCGAGTACGACGGCCACACGGTCGCCGTCCGCCAGGGCAACGTCCTGGCGACCTCGTTCCACCCCGAACTCACCGGAGACGACCGCGTGCACGCGTATTTCGTCGACATGGTGCGCGCAAGCGCCTGACCGCGTCCCGGTAGGATCGAGGCGAAACACTGTTGGTTACGCGAAGGAGACAGGCAGATGTCCGGCCACTCTAAATGGGCTACGACGAAGCACAAGAAGGCCGTGATCGATGCCAAGCGCGGCAAGCTCTTCGCGAAGCTGATCAAGAACATCGAGGTCGCGGCCCGTACGGGCGGCGCCGACCCGGACGGCAACCCGACCCTCTTCGACGCCATCCAGAAGGCCAAGAAGAGCTCGGTGCCGAACAAGAACATCGACTCCGCGGTCAAGCGCGGCGGCGGCCTCGAGGCCGGCGGCGTGGACTACGCGACGATCATGTACGAGGGCTACGGCCCGAACGGTGTCGCGGTGCTCATCGAGTGCCTCACCGACAACCGCAACCGTGCCGCCTCCGACGTGCGCGTCGCCATGACCCGCAACGGCGGCTCGATGGCCGACCCGGGCTCGGTCTCGTACCTGTTCAACCGCAAGGGCGTCGTCGTCCTGCCCAAGGGCGAGCTGTCCGAGGACGACGTCCTCGGTGCGGTGCTCGACGCGGGCGCCGAGGAGGTCAACGACCTCGGTGAGAACTTCGAGGTCATCAGCGAGGCCACCGACCTGGTCGCGGTCCGTACCGCGCTCCAGGAGGCCGGCATCGACTACGACTCGGCCGAGTCCAGCTTCGTCCCGACCATGCAGGTCGAGCTCGACGAAGAGGGCGCGCGCAAGATGTTCAAGCTGATCGACGCGCTGGAGGACAGCGACGACGTGCAGAACGTCTTCGCCAACTTCGACGTCAGCGACGAGGTCATGGAGAAGGTCGACGCCTGATCCGCGGCCTTCCGCGCAGCGGGCCGACGGGGACACACCCCCGTCGGCCCGCTGCGTTGTCAGACCTACCGGATAGCCTGCTCGGACGTGCAGGAACTGGTGAGCGAAGGAGGGGCCGGGTGCGAGTGTTGGGGGTGGACCCCGGTCTGACCCGGTGTGGTGTCGGTGTGGTCGAGGGGGTCGCCGGGCGTCCCCTGAAGATGCTCGGTGTGGGCGTCGTACGGACTCCCGCCGATGCGGACATCGGGATCCGGCTGGTCGAGATCGAGCGCGGCATCGAGCAGTGGCTGGAGGAGTTCCGGCCCGAACTTGTCGCCGTGGAGCGGGTGTTCAGCCAGCACAACGTGCGGACCGTGATGGGCACGGCGCAGGCCAGCGCCGTCGCCATGCTGTGCGCCGCGCGCCGCGGCATACCCGTCGCGCTGCACACCCCCAGCGAGGTGAAGGCGGCTGTCACCGGCAGCGGCCGGGCCGACAAGGCCCAGGTCGGGGCCATGGTGACCCGGCTGCTGCGGCTGGACGCCCCGCCGAAGCCGGCCGACGCCGCCGACGCGCTCGCCCTCGCCATCTGCCACATCTGGCGGGCCCCCGCCCAGAACCGCCTGCAGCAGGCCGTAGCCCTGCACGCCTCGAAAGGCCGAAGCGCATGATCGCCTTCGTCAGCGGCCCGGTGGCCGCTCTCGCCCCCACCAGCGCCGTGATCGAGGTGGGGGGCGTCGGCATGCTCGTCCACTGCACCCCCGCCACCCTCGCCCGGCTGCGGACCGGCGAGCAGGCCCGGCTCGCGACCTCGCTGGTCGTCCGTGAGGATTCGCTCACCCTCTACGGCTTCGCCGACGACGACGAGCGCCTGGTGTTCGAGCTGCTGCAGACGGCCAGCGGGGTCGGTCCGCGGCTCGCCCAGGCCATGCTCGGCGTGCACAGCCCCGACGCGCTGCGGACGGCCTTCGCGACGGGTGACGAGAAGGCGCTGACGGCGGTGCCGGGCATCGGCAAGAGGGGCGCGCAGAAGCTGCTGCTGGAGCTGAAGGACAAGCTGGGCGCCCCCCTGGGCACCGGCGGCCTGGTCGGCGCCCAGCGGGCCGCCTCCGGCCCGGCTCCCTGGACCGAGCAGCTCTCCGCCGCCCTCATCGGGCTGGGCTATGCCGCCCGCGAGGCCGAGGACGCCGTCGACGCGGTGTCCCCGCAGGCCGAGGCGGCCATCGCGGAGACCGGCTCGGCTCCGGTGCCGCAGCTCCTGCGGGCCGCCCTCCAGACCCTGAACCGGGCCCGCTAGAGACCGTCTGGCCACCGGCCGGGACCCAACCGCACACACCGAGAAGGCACATCGTGAACTGGGACGACGAGACCACCGCCGAGGCGGAGGCGCGGCTGGTCGGCGCGGACGCCGACCGGGACGACAGCGCCGTCGAGGCGGCGCTGCGGCCGAAGGACCTCGACGAGTTCGTCGGGCAGGAGAAGGTCCGGCAGCAGCTCGACCTCGTCCTCAAGGCCGCCCGGCAGCGCGGTGCCACCGCCGACCACGTGCTGCTCTCCGGGGCGCCCGGACTCGGCAAGACCACCCTGTCGATGATCATCGCCGCGGAGATGGGCGCCCCCATCCGGATCACCTCGGGCCCCGCCATCCAGCACGCCGGCGACCTCGCCGCGATCCTCTCCTCCCTCCAGGAGGGCGAGGTGCTCTTCCTCGACGAGATCCACCGCATGTCCCGGCCCGCCGAGGAGATGCTCTACATGGCGATGGAGGACTTCCGGGTCGACGTGATCGTCGGCAAGGGGCCCGGTGCCACCGCCATCCCGCTGGAGCTGCCGCCGTTCACCCTGGTCGGCGCCACCACCCGGGCCGGCCTGCTGCCCCCGCCGCTCCGCGACCGCTTCGGCTTCACCGGCCACATGGAGTTCTACGCCCCCGAGGAGCTGCAGCGGGTCATCCACCGCTCCGCCCGCCTCCTCGACGTGGAGATCGATGCCGACGGAGCCGCCGAGATCGCCGGACGTTCCCGCGGCACCCCCCGCATCGCCAACCGGCTGCTTCGCCGGGTCCGTGACTACGCGCAGGTCAAGGCCGACGGCGTGATCACCCGCGAGGTGGCGGGCACCGCCCTGCAGGTGTACGAGGTGGACGCGCGCGGCCTGGACCGGCTGGACCGGGCGGTGCTGGAGGCCCTGCTCAAGCTGTTCGGCGGCGGCCCCGTCGGCCTGTCCACCCTCGCGGTCGCCGTGGGGGAGGAGCGGGAGACCGTGGAGGAGGTCGCCGAGCCCTTCCTGGTGCGCGAGGGCCTGCTCGCCCGGACGCCGAGGGGACGGGTCGCCACCCCCGCGGCATGGGCTCATCTGGGGCTCGTCGCCCCCGGGGCACAAGGCGCCCAGCAGGGACTCTTCGGGGCGTGACGGCGCGGAGGTTCGCCCCGGTTGGAACTGCGGTGCCATGCTGGGCGTTGTTCCATCGGTGTGGACTCGCCTAGACTCCGCCGATGCCGACCCTGCAGGTCGGCATACCCACCCCCGTAGAAAAGGCCGCCCTCCGGCGCGGTCGTGCGAAGGATCTTCGTCTCGTGAACCTCGTGACCTTCCTCCCGTTCATCGTGCTCATCGGGGCGATGTTCCTGATGACCCGCTCTGCCAAGAAGAAGCAGCAGGCGGCCGCTCAGATGCGGGACCAGATGACCCCCGGCACCGGCGTCAGGACCATCGGCGGCATGTACGCCACGGTCAAGGAGATCGGTGACGACACCGTCACCCTCGAGGTGGCCCCCGGTGTCCACGCGATCTACGCGAAGAACGCCATCGGCGCCGTACTGGAGGACGACGAGTACAACCGCATCGTCCACGGTGCCACCGATGATCTGACCATCGACACGCCGGTCGTCCCGGACGACGCCTCCTCGCTGATCGAGTCCGCCGAGGACAAGACCGAGGACAAGACCGAGGCCAAGGCCGAGGACAAGGACGCCGACGCGGCCCCGAAGCTCGACCTGGGCAAGAAGGACGAGCCCAAGGGCGACGCCGAGGGCGGCGCGAAGTAACGCACCTGGCGGGGGACCCCGTGCCGTCCGACCGGCGGCCGCGGCGGTCCCCCGGACAGGCCCGTTTCTGCGGGGGGCAGGGGTCCCCACCACACATTTCGTGGCCGTACGCGCGCTGACCGAGCGCCGGACGGTTGGACAGGGAGATACGACAAAGGTGGCAGCACCGAAGAAGGGCCGGCGGCCCACGGGGGCTCAGGGGAGGCCGGGGCGCGCCCTGGCGATCATCCTGATCGCGATGGTGGCGCTCACCGCGGGGATGTTCCTCTCCAAGCAGACGACTCCGCGGCTGGGCATCGACCTCGCCGGCGGTACGAGCATCACGCTCAAGGCCAAGAACGAGCCCGGCAAGCCGAACGCGATCAACGAGACCAACATGAACACGGCGGTCGGGATCATCGACCGCCGCGTCAACGGTCTCGGCGTCTCGGAGGCGGAGGTCCAGACCCAGGGCCGCGACCACATCATCGTGAACATCCCCAAGGGGACGAACGAGAAGCAGGCTCGCGAGCAGGTCGGTACCACCGCCCAGCTGTACTTCCGCCCGGTCCTGGCCTACCAGGACATGGGCATGGCCCAGGAGCCCACTCCGACGGCCAGCCCCTCCGGTTCGCCGAGCGGCGCGCCCAGCGGCTCCCCGACCCCGTCCGCGAGCGCCTCGGGTTCCCCGAAGGCCGGTGACAACAAGGGCAAGTCCAGCCCGTCGGCCACGCCGTCGTCCAGCGCCACTTCGCAGGGCCGTGCCCTGACCGAGGGCCTCAAGGCCCCCGGCACGCCCACGCCGACCCCGTCGGCGGGCCAGTCGAAGAAGGCAGACGACAACAAGGCGACCGGTTCCCCGGCGGCGCCGACCCCGACGCCCAGCTCCTCGGCCCCCGCGGGCGCGGACAACGGCGCCGCAGCCCTGCAGGCGCAGTTCGCCACCCTCGACTGCACCAAGGAGAGCGTGCGGGCCACCGTCGGCAAGGCCGCCAAGCCGTCCGACCCCACCCTCGCCTGCGGCAAGCGCGGCGACAGCTGGGGCAAGTGGATCCTCGGCCCGGCCGGTGTCGAGGGCAAGGACGTGACCGAGGCCAAGGGCATCCTGGACCCGCAGCGCGGTGCCTGGATCGTCACGATGAAGTTCAACGACAAGGGCGCCGACAAGTTCGCGAAGATCACCGGTGAGCTGGCCGCGCAGCAGCCGCCGATGAACCAGTTCGCGATCGTGCTCGACGGCGAGGTCGTCTCCGACCCGTCGGTGAGCCAGGCCCTGACCGGCGGCAGCGCCGAGATCTCCGGCGGCTTCACCCAGCAGTCCGCGCAGGACCTGGGCAACATGCTCTCGTACGGCGCCCTGCCGCTGTCCTTCCAGGAGGACAGCGTCACCACCGTCACCTCGGCACTCGGCAGCGAGCAGCTGAAGGCCGGTCTGATCGCCGGCGCCATCGGCCTCGCCCTCGTCGTGATCTACCTGCTGGTGTACTACCGCGGGCTGTCGCTCATCGCGGTCGCCTCGCTGCTGGTCTCGGCGATCCTCACGTACACGATCATGGCGCTGCTCGGAAAGGGCATCGGCTTCGCGCTGAACCTGCCCGCCGTCTGTGGTGCGATCGTCGCGATCGGTATCACCGCGGACTCGTTCATCGTGTACTTCGAGCGCATCCGCGACGAGATCCGCGAGGGCCGCTCGCTGCAGTCCTCGGTGGAGCGGGCCTGGCCCCGCGCCCGGCGCACCATCCTGGTCTCCGACTTCGTGTCGTTCCTGGCGGCGGCCGTGCTGTTCATCGTCACCGTCGGCAAGGTGCAGGGCTTCGCCTTCACCCTGGGTCTGACCACCCTGCTCGACGTGGTCGTGGTGTTCCTCTTCACCAAGCCGATCATGACGCTGTTCGCACGGACGAAGTTCTTCGCCTCCGGGCACCCGTGGTCCGGACTGGACCCGAAGCGGCTCGGCGCCAAGCCGCCGCTGCGCCGGTCCCGCCGCTCCACCTCTGCCCCCGTCGACGTTAAGGAGGCGTGAGATGTCGAAGCTCGGAGATCTCGGCGCCAAGCTGTACCGCGGCGAGGTCGGGTACGACTTCGTCGGCAAGCGTTTCGTCTGGTACGGCGTTTCCGTTCTGATCACCATCACGGCGATCGTGGCCCTGGCCGTCCAGGGCCTCAACATGGGCATCGAGTTCAAGGGCGGTGCCGTCTTCACCACCCCGAAGACGGCCGTGTCCGTGGCCAAGGCCACCGAGGAGGCCGAGGAGGCGTCCGGTCACGACGCCATCGTCCAGAAGCTCGGCACCGGCGGCCTCCGCATCCAGATCTCCGGTCTGGACACGGACGCCGCGACCGACGTGAAGAAGCAGCTCGCCACCGAGCTGAAGATCGCCGAGAAGGACATCAACGCGGATCTGGTCGGCCCCAGCTGGGGCGAGCAGATCGCGAACAAGGCGTGGACCGGTCTCGGCGTGTTCATGGTCCTCGTGGTGATCTACCTGGCGATCGCCTTCGAATGGCGGATGGCCGTGGCCGCGCTGATCGCGCTCATCCACGACCTCACCATCACCGTCGGCATCTACGCCCTGGTCGGCTTCGAGGTCACCCCCGGTACGGTCATCGGTCTGCTGACCATCCTCGGCTACTCGCTGTACGACACCGTCGTGGTGTTCGACGGCCTCAAGGAGTCGACGCACGACATCACCAAGCAGACCCGCTTCACCTACAGCGAGCTGGCCAACAAGAGCATCAACGGCACCCTCGTCCGGTCCATCAACACCACCGTGGTGGCGCTGCTGCCGGTCGCCGGCCTGCTGTTCATCGGCGGCGGCGTGCTGGGCGCGGGCATGCTGAACGACATCTCGCTGTCGCTGTTCGTCGGCCTCGCGGCCGGTGCGTACTCCTCGATCTTCATCGCGACCCCGCTGGTCGTGGACCTCAAGGAGCGTGAGCCGACGATCAAGGCGCTGCGGAAGCGGGTGCTCGCCAAGCGGGCCTCGGCCGCCGCGAAGGGCGAGTCCGCGGACTACGACCCGGCCGACGGCGAGGGCGGCCCCGAGGTGGTCACCCAGGGCCGGACCACCGGCCGCACGACGGGCCGCGCGACGGGCCGGCGCCGGTGAGCGGGCGCCCCGGACCGGTCGCGGACGAGGTGCGCGAGCTGCTGCTCAGCCGGATCACGGACGTACCGGACTATCCGAAGCCGGGCGTGATGTTCAAGGACATCACCCCGCTGCTCGCGGACCCGGAGGCGTTCACCGCGCTGACCGAGGAGCTGTCCCGGATCGCGTCGGGCTGCGGGGCGACGAAGATCGTGGGCCTGGAGGCCCGCGGCTTCATCCTCGCGGCGCCGGTGGCGGTGCGGTCCGCCATCGGCTTCGTCCCGGTCCGCAAGGCCGGGAAGCTGCCGGGGGCGACGCTGGCGCAGTCGTACGACCTGGAGTACGGCACGGCCGAGATCGAGATCCACGCCGAGGCCCTGACGGCCGAGGACCGGGTGCTCGTCATCGACGACGTGCTGGCCACCGGCGGCACCGCCGAGGCCTCGCTGGAGCTGATCCGGCGGGCCGGGGCGCAGGTCGCGGGCGTGGCGGTGCTCATGGAACTGTCGTTCCTCAGCGGCCGCGTCCGGCTGGAGCGGGCCCTTGCGGGGGCCCCGCTCGACGCGCTGATCGTGGTCTAGGCACGGGCGGCTCCCACGCGGGCCGCCCGGTCGACCGAAGCGGCGGCTTCCCCCCACTCGGAGGAAGCCGCCGCTTCGGCGTTCCCGCGGCCGTCCCGGTTCGCGGGGGCCCGGGGCCTGGTGGAGGGTGTGGAGGGAGGGGGTCCGCATGGCGGCCGGGGGGAACGTCTGTCGGCGCGGCTCGCTACCATGGGTTATCCGGACCTGACCGGGGCCCCGGATCCTCCCCCGGACTGCGTCCGGTGGGACCCCCAGAGGAGCGCTCTTGCCAGACGAGGTCCAGCCCATCTCCGCCGCGCAGCCCGACCCGAAGGCCGAGCAGCCCCAGGCGGCCGCGGCCGCGCCCAAGCCGGCGCCGCCCGCCGTGCCGCCCCGTTCTGCGCCGCTGAAGCCCGCCGGGTCCTCCAACCGGGTGCGTGCCCGCCTCGCCCGTCTCGGCGTCCAGCGTTCGAGCCCGTACAACCCGGTGCTGGAACCTCTGCTCCGTATAGTCCGCAGCAACGACCCCAAGATCGAGACGGCCACGCTCCGCCAGATCGAGCAGGCGTACCAGGTCGCGGAGCGCTGGCACCGCGGTCAGAAGCGCAAGAGCGGCGACCCGTACATCACCCATCCGCTCGCGGTGACCACCATCCTCGCCGAGCTCGGCATGGACCCGGCCACCCTGATGGCCGGACTGCTGCACGACACCGTCGAGGACACCGAGTACGGCCTGGAGCAGCTCCGCCGCGACTTCGGCGACGCCGTCGCCCTGCTCGTGGACGGCGTCACCAAGCTGGACAAGGTCAAGTTCGGCGAGGCCGCCCAGGCCGAGACGGTCCGCAAGATGGTCGTGGCCATGGCCAAGGACCCCCGGGTCCTGGTGATCAAGCTGGCCGACCGTCTGCACAACATGCGCACCATGCGCTACCTCAAGCGGGAGAAGCAGGAGAAGAAGGCCCGCGAGACCCTCGAGATCTACGCGCCGCTGGCCCACCGCCTCGGCATGAACACGATCAAGTGGGAGCTCGAGGACCTCGCCTTCGCGATCCTCTACCCGAAGATGTACGACGAGATCGTCCGGCTCGTCGCCGAGCGCGCGCCCAAGCGGGACGAGTACCTCGCGGTGGTCACCGACGAGGTGATGGTCGACCTGCGGGCCGCCCGGATCAAGGCCACCGTCACCGGCCGCCCCAAGCACTATTACAGCGTCTACCAGAAGATGATCGTCCGCGGCCGTGACTTCGCGGAGATCTACGACCTGGTGGGCATCCGCGTCCTCGTGGACACCGTCCGCGACTGCTACGCGGCCCTCGGCACCGTCCACGCGCGATGGAATCCGGTCCCCGGCCGGTTCAAGGACTACATCGCGATGCCCAAGTTCAACATGTACCAGTCGCTCCACACGACGGTCATCGGGCCCAGCGGCAAGCCGGTCGAACTCCAGATCCGCACCTTCGACATGCACCGCCGCGCCGAGTACGGCATCGCCGCGCACTGGAAGTACAAGCAGGAGACCGTCGCCGGCAGCTCCAAGATCCGCACGGACGTCCCCAAGGCCGCCAAGGGCAGCGCCGGCCAGGACACCGTCAACGACATGGCCTGGCTGCGCCAGCTCCTGGACTGGCAGAAGGAGACCGAGGACCCGGGCGAGTTCCTGGAGTCCCTGCGCTTCGACCTGTCCCGCCACGAGGTGTTCGTCTTCACCCCCAAGGGCGACGTCATCGCGCTGCCCGCCGGTGCCACCCCGGTCGACTTCGCCTTCGCCGTGCACACCGAGGTCGGCTACCGGACCATAGGCGCCCGGGTCAACGGCCGCCTGGTGCCGCTCGAATCCACCCTGGACAACGGCGACCTGGTCGAGGTCTTCACCTCCAAGGCGGAGGGCGCCGGCCCGTCCCGCGACTGGCTCGGATTCGTCAAGTCCCCGCGCGCCCGCAACAAGATCCGCGCCTGGTTCTCCAAGGAACGCCGGGACGAGGCCATCGAGCAGGGCAAGGACGCCATCGCGCGGGCCATGCGCAAGCAGAACCTGCCGATCCAGCGGATCCTGACGGGCGACTCCCTGGTCACCCTCGCGCACGAGATGCGCTACCCGGACATCTCCTCCCTCTACGCCGCCATCGGCGAGGGTCACGTCTCCGCACAGGCCGTGGTCCAGAAGCTGGTGCAGGCGCTCGGCGGCGAGGAGGCCGCGGGCGAGGAGATCGAGGAGAGCGTCCCGCCGTCGCGCAGCCGCGGCAAGCGCCGCGGCAGTGCCGACCCGGGCGTGGTGGTCAAGGGCGTCGACGACGTCTGGGTGAAGCTGGCCCGCTGCTGCACCCCCGTGCCCGGCGACCCGATCATCGGGTTCGTCACCCGCGGCAGCGGCGTATCGGTTCACCGTGCCGACTGCGTCAACGTGGACTCGCTCTCGCAGCAGCCCGAGCGGATCCTCGAGGTCGAGTGGGCACCGACCCAGTCCTCCGTCTTCCTGGTCGCCATCCAGGTCGAGGCGCTGGACCGGTCCCGCCTGCTGTCGGACGTCACCCGGGTCCTCTCCGACCAGCACGTCAACATCCTGTCCGCGGCCGTCCAGACCTCCCGCGACCGGGTCGCCACCTCCCGCTTCACCTTCGAGATGGGCGACCCCAAGCACCTGGGCCATGTCCTGAAGGCCGTTCGGGGCGTGGAGGGCGTCTACGACGTCTACCGCGTGACTTCTGCCAGGAGACCGTGATCAGAGCCTGACCCGGCCCCGGCCGTCCCTTCCGGGGGAGCGGCGCCGGAGACGCGAGGGCCCCGGTACGGAAGATCGGAGATCCGTACCGGGGCCCTCGCGCTTCAGCCGCGACAGCGGGAGAGGCAGGCGTCAGCCGCCGAACTCCTCCAGGCCCTTCAGGGCCTGGTCCAGCAGGGCCTGGCGGCCCTCCAGCTCACGCGCCAGCTTGTCGGCCTTGGCGTTGTTGCCCGCCGCGCGCGCCGCGTCGATCTGCTCGCGCAGCTTGTCGACGGCCGCCTGCAGCTGGCCCGTCAGACCGGCCGCGCGGGCCCGCGCCTCCGGGTTCGTACGGCGCCACTCGGCCTCCTCGGCCTCCTGGAGCGCGCGCTCCACCGCGTGCATTCGGCCCTCGACCTTCGGACGGGCGTCCCGCGGGACGTGGCCGATGGCCTCCCAGCGCTCGTTGACGGAGCGGAACGAGGCCCGGGCCGCCTTCAGGTCCGTCACCGGGACGAGCTTCTCGGCCTCGTCGGCCAGCTCCTCCTTCAGCTTCAGGTTCTCCACCTGCTCGGCGTCACGTACGGCGAACACCTCGCCGCGCGCCGCGAAGAACACGTCCTGGGCACCGCGGAAGCGGTTCCACAGGTCGTCCTCCGACTCGCGCTGCGCACGGCCGGCCGCCTTCCAGTCCGCCATCAGCTCGCGGTAGCGGGCCGCCGTCGGACCCCAGTCGGTCGACTTCGACAGCGACTCGGCCTCCGCGACCAGCCGCTCCTTGACCTTGCGGGCGTCCTCGCGCTGCGAGTCCAGCGCGGCGAAGTGCGCCTTGCGGCGCTTGGAGAAGGCCGACCGGGCGTGCGAGAACCGGTGCCACAGTTCGTCGTCCGACTTGCGGTCCAGGCGGGGCAGGCCCTTCCAGGTGTCCACCAGCGCGCGCAGCCGCTCGCCGGCCGAGCGCCACTGGTCGCTCTGGGCCAGCTGCTCCGCCTCGGTGACCAGGTCCTCCTTGGCCTTCCGGGCCTCGTCGGTCTGCTTGGCCTTGGCGACCTTGCGCTCCTCGCGGCGCGACTCCACGGCCGCGACCAGCTTGTCCAGCCGGGTGCCGAGCGCCGCGAGGTCACCCACCGCGTGGTGCTCCTCCACCTGCTGGCGGATGTGGTCGATCGCGGTCTGCGCGTCCTTCGCGGACAGATCGGTGGTCCGCACCCGCCGCTCGAGGAGGCCGATCTCGACCACCAGGCCCTCGTACTTGCGCTCGAAGTAGGCCAGGGCCTCCTCGGGGGTGCCCGCCTGCCACGAGCCGACGACCTTCTCGCCATCGGCGGTTCGCACGTACACGGTGCCCGTCTCGTCGACGCGGCCCCACGGGTCGCTGCTCACAGCGCCTCCTCCACCTGATGCCCGTACGGGGATCACCCCTCGGCATCGTCCACAGTTCCAGGGGGCGGGCAGCGCCCGCCCTGCACAACGCAAACATAGGCGACCGCCGGGCCGGCTGTCCGCATCCCGCACGACGGAATATCGCTGCGGGGTGCGGCGGCCTGGCCCGGGGCGCCGGGACGGTCAGTTCTTGGTGACCGTGGCCTTCTCGATGGTGACGCCCTTCTTCGGGGCGATGCCGCCCTCGACGGTGCCCTCCTTGGCGACGTCCTGGACGATCTTCAGACCGGCCGCGTCGAGCTTGCCGAACGGGGTGTACGTCGGGGTGAGCGGGCTGTCCTTGTAGACCAGGAAGAACTGGCTGCCGCCCGAGCCCGGCTGACCGGTGTTGGCCATGGCCACGGTACCGGCCGGGTAGATCACCTGGCCGGTCTCGTTGGCCTTGCCCAGCGCGTCCAGGTTCTCGTCCGGGATGGTGTAGCCGGGGCCGCCCATGCCGGTGCCCTCAGGGTCGCCGCACTGCAGCACGAAGATGCCCTCGGTGGTCAGCCGGTGGCACTTGGTGCCGTCGAAGTAGCCCTTGTCGGCGAGCGACTTGAAGGAATTCACGGTCTGCGGGGTCTTCGCCGCGTCCATGTCGATCTTGATCTCGCCCTGGTTCGTCTTCAGCGAGAACGTGTACTTCGCCTTGGCGTCGATCGCCATCGCAGGCGACGGGGACTGCTTCGGCGTCGGCGCCGCCGACGGGGAGTTCGAGGCGCTGGGCTCACCGGAGTCCTCACTGCTGAACACCCCGCCCACGGCCAGGCCGATCAGCAGTGCCACCACCACGGCCGCGGCCGCGCTGATCACCGCCGTCCGCCTGCGCGTCTTCTGCCGTGCCTCGGCGCGGCGCTTCTGCTGACGCTCGTACTTCTCCCTGGCGAGCTGACGCCGCCGCTGATCGCTCGTGACCACCTGGGTCGTCTCCTTGTGCATGTCCGGTACCAATGTGCGGGCAGGGTCAGGCCGTACCGTATATGGGTTCGCTGTGTGATGAGCGGCGCCGGTAGGCTCTGATCTGCAGCATTTCCTGCTGACCCGCCCAGTCGAGACCGACGTGAGGACGAACGTGCTGATTGCCGGATTCCCCGCCGGGGCCTGGGGCACCAACTGCTACCTGGTCGCCCCCGCCGCCGGTGAGGAGTGCGTCATCATCGACCCGGGCCACCAGGCCGCCCAGGGAGTCGAGGAGACGCTGAAGAAGCATCGGCTCAAGCCCGTCGCGGTCGTCCTCACCCACGGCCACATCGACCATGTCGCCTCGGTGGTCCCGGTCTGCGGAGCGCACGACGTCCCCGCCTGGATCCACCCCGAGGACCGCTACATGCTGAGCGACCCGGAGAAGGCCCTCGGCCGCTCCATCGGGATGCCGCTCATGGGCGAGCTGACCGTCGGCGAGCCGGACGACGTCCGCACGCTGACCGACGGCAGCACGCTGAACCTGGCCGGTCTGGAGTTCTCGGTCGCGCACGCGCCCGGCCATACCAAGGGGTCGGTGACCTTCCGGATGCCGGAGGCGGCGGACATCCCGCCGGTCTTCTTCTCCGGTGACCTGCTCTTCGCCGGCTCCATCGGACGCACCGACCTGCCCGGCGGCTCCCACGCCGAGATGCTCGAATCGCTGGCCCGCGTGTGCCTGCCGCTCGAGGACTCGACCGTGGTGCTGTCCGGCCACGGCCCCCAGACCACCATCGGCCGCGAGCGCGCGACCAACCCCTACCTCAGGGAAGTCGCCGCCGGCCTGGGAGACGGCACCGCCGCCCCACGACGAGGAATGTGACGAGAGTTTCGTGAGCACCTTCAAGGCCCCCAAGGGCACGTACGACCTGATCCCGCCGTACTCCGCCAAGTACCTGGCGGTCCGCGAGGCCATCTCCGGCCCGCTGCGCACGTCGGGTTACGGATACATCGAGACCCCCGGCTTCGAGGACGTCAACCTCTTCGCCCGCGGTGTCGGAGAATCGACCGACATCGTCACCAAGGAGATGTACGCCTTCGAGACCAAGGGCGGCGACAGGCTCGCGCTGCGCCCCGAGGGCACCGCCTCCGTGCTGCGCGCCGCCCTGGAGGCGAGCCTGCACAAGCAGGGCAACCTGCCGGTCAAGCTCTGGTACTCCGGCTCGTACTACCGCTACGAGCGCCCGCAGAAGGGCCGCTACCGCCACTTCTCGCAGGTCGGCGCCGAGGCGATCGGCGCCGAGGACCCGGCCCTGGACGCCGAGCTGATCATCCTCGCCGACCAGGCGTACCGCTCGCTGGGCCTGTCGAACTTCCGGATCCTGCTGAACTCGCTGGGCGACAAGGAGTGCCGCCCGGTGTACCGGGAGGCGCTGCAGACCTTCCTGCGCGGGCTGGACCTGGACGAGGAGACCCTGCGCCGTGCCGAGATCAACCCGCTGAGGGTGCTCGACGACAAGCGCGCGGACGTGCAGAAGCAGCTGGTCGACGCGCCGCTGCTGCGCGACTACCTGTGCGACGCCTGCAAGGCGTACCACGAGGAGGTCCGCGCGCTGGTCACCGCGGCGGGCGTGGCCTTCGAGGACGACGTCAAGCTGGTGCGCGGCCTGGACTACTACACCCGCACCACCTTCGAGTTCGTGCACGACGGCCTGGGCGCCCAGTCCGCGGTCGGCGGCGGCGGCCGTTACGACGGCCTGTCCGAGATGATCGGCGGCCCGGCCCTGCCGTCGGTCGGCTGGGCGCTCGGCGTGGACCGCACCGTGCTGGCCCTGGAGGCCGAGGGCATCGAGCTGGACATCCCGGCCGGCACCAGCGTGTTCGCCGTCGCCATCGGCGACGAGGCCCGCCGGCTGCTGTTCGGCAAGGTCACCGAGCTGCGCCGGGCCGGCATCGCCGCGGACTTCGGCTACGGCGGCAAGGGCCTCAAGGGCGCAATGAAGGACGCGAACCGCAGCGGTGCGCGGCTGACCGTGGTCGCCGGCGAGCGGGACCTCGCCGAGGGCGTCGTCCAGCTCAAGGACATGGAGTCCGGCGAGCAGACCGCCGTACCCGTCGACGGGCTCGTCGAGGCGGTCCGCGCCAAGCTGGCCTGAGGGCTGCGGCACGCCGGCAACGCATGATCATCCGCACCCGGTCCGGGGCGTGAACCCAGGACCGGGTGCGGCAGAATGCTCGGCATGACGACATCGGGCGCGGAATCCACACGGACGGTCGGCGGGAGCCGGGCGCTGGCCTGGCTGCTGGTGATCACCGGAGCGGCCGGGCTGCTCGCCGCGTGGGTGATCACCATCGACAAGTTCAAGCTGCTGGAGGACCCGGACTTCGTCCCCGGCTGCAGCTTCAACCCGGTGGTGGCCTGCGGCAGCATCATGAAGTCCGAGCAGGCGTCCGCCTTCGGCTTCCCCAACCCGATGCTGGGCCTGGTGGCCTACGGCATCGTGATCTGCGTGGGCATGAGCCTGCTGGCGGGCGCCCGGTTCCGGGGCTGGTACTGGCTCACCTTCAACGCCGGCACGCTCTTCGGCGTCGGCTTCTGCGCCTGGCTCACCTACCAGTCGCTGTACAACATCAACGCCCTCTGCCTGTGGTGCTGCCTGGCCTGGGTCGCCACCATCGTCATGTTCTGGTACGTCACCGCGCACAACGTCCGCGAGGGGCTGCTCCCGGCGCCGGGCTGGCTGAAGTCCTTCTTCGCCGAGTTCGCCTGGGTGCCGCCGGTGCTGCACATCGGGATCATCGGCATGCTGATCCTGACCCGCTGGTGGGACTTCTGGCTTTCCTGACGCGGGACCGGGCTGTCGGTCCGCTCGCTTAGGCTTCAAGGCGTGGAACCCGATCTGTTCACCGCCGCCGCCGAGGACCGCCAGGAGAAGGACCCGGCGAGCTCACCGCTCGCCGTCCGCATGCGCCCGCGCTCCCTGGACGAGGTCGTCGGCCAGCAGCACCTGCTCAAGCCCGGATCGCCGCTGCGGCGGCTGGTCGGCGAGGGCGGCGGCGGCCCGGCCGGCTCCTCCTCGGTGATCCTCTGGGGGCCTCCCGGCATCGGGAAGACCACCCTGGCGTACGTGGTCAGCCAGGCCACGCAGAAGCGGTTCGTGGAGCTGTCCGCGATCACGGCCGGGGTCAAGGAGGTCCGGGCGGTCATCGACGGAGCCCGCCGGGCGGCCGGCGGGTACGGCAGGGAAACGGTCCTCTTCCTCGACGAGATCCACCGCTTCAGCAAGGCCCAGCAGGACTCGCTGCTGCCGGCGGTGGAGAACCGCTGGGTCACGCTGATCGCCGCCACCACGGAGAACCCGTACTTCTCGGTGATCTCGCCGCTGCTGTCCCGTTCCCTGCTGCTGACCCTGGAGCCGCTGACCGACGGCGACCTCTCCGGGCTGCTGAGCCGGGCCCTGGCGGAGGAGCGGGGCCTGGGCGGTGCGGTGACCCTGGCCGGGGACGCGGAGGCGCACCTGCTCCGGATCGCCGGCGGTGACGCGCGGCGGGCGCTGACCGCGCTGGAGGCGGGCGCGGGTGCCGCGATCGCCAAGGGCGAGCCGGAGATCACCCTCGAGACGCTGGAGGAGACGGTCGACCGCGCGGCGGTGAAGTACGACCGGGACGGCGACCAGCACTACGACGTGGCCTCGGCGCTGATCAAGTCGATCCGCGGTTCGGACGTGGACGCGGCGCTGCACTACCTGGCGCGGATGATCGAGGCGGGGGAGGACCCCCGGTTCATCGCGCGCCGCCTGATGATCTCGGCGAGCGAGGACATCGGCCTGGCGGACCCGACGGCCCTGCCGACGGCGGTCGCCGCGGCCCAGGCGGTCGCGATGATCGGGTTCCCGGAGGCGGCCCTGACCCTCTCCCACTGCACGATCGCCCTGGCGCTCGCCCCGAAGTCGAACACCGCGACGACGGCGATCGGTGCCGCCCTGGCCGACGTACGGGCGGGGCTGGCCGGCCCGGTGCCGCCGCATCTGCGGGACGGGCACTACAAGGGGGCCGCGAAGCTGGGGCACGCGCAGGGGTACGTCTACCCGCACGACGTGCCGGGCGGGATCGCCGCGCAGCAGTACGCGCCGGACACGATCCACGGCAAGCGGTACTACGAGCCGACCCGCTACGGCGCGGAGGCGCGCTACGCCGACGTGGTCGAGCGCGTCCGCGCCCGCCTGCGCGGCGAGGCGTAGGACGTCCGCTGCGCGGGCGTTTCTCTGCGCATGCGCAGCCCGGAGGTCAGGAGCCCGCGGCCGCGAAGAGGCCCTGCATCGCGCGGCGCAGGCTGCACACGTCGGCCACCGGGTCCGGGAAGTCGAAGCGGGCGTCGAAGGAGGGGCCGCCGGCCGCGTCGAGGAAGCGCACCCGCAGCCCGTGCCGGTCCAGGGCCAGCGGCACCGCGGTCAGGGAGTCCGCCGCGCGCGGCCCGAGCAGGCCCCGCAGGTCCGCGAGCCGCTCCGGGTGAGCCGCGTGCAGGTGCTGCAGCAGCTCCGTCTCGTGCCCGGTCAGGGGGTCGGGTCCGGCCGCCGCGAACGCCTCGGGGTCCACCTGCTCGGCGCCCCAGAGGTCGTCCACGCTGATCACCCCGACCTCCAGCCGCAGCAGCATCCAGGCCGGCCGGTCCCCGGGCATCCCCTCGTCGAGGCCGAGCAGCTGGCCGACCGGATGGCGGTCGGCGAGCAGGGCGGCGCAGGACGCCCGTTCGGCGGTGCCGCGCACCGGGGTGAGCCAGCCGGACAGCCAGGCGCGGCCCCGGATACGATGGGGCACGGACACCGGCGCCACATCAGTGATCTCGATCACTGCTGCGAGGTCGTCGTCCTGGGCGTGAGCGGCAGCCCTGGCAGCCGCGGATTCCCCGGAGACAAGGAGAATCACGTCCCCGTCCGGGGTGACGGTCCGTGCGGCCGGCATCCCTGTCCCGAACGCGGCGGGGTCCCCCGGACCCCGTGGGTCACGAGCACCCGCCAGAGTGAGGGATACTGAGGCGTTGGACTCTACGAGGGTTCGTACGCGCTCGGCTCCGGTGAGCTGTCGAGCGCCTTCCCTGGGACGCGGCTGACCTTGCCTACCGTCGTCGTAAGCGGACGTGGATCGTTTCTCGTCCGAACTGCGATGCGCACTGGGCAGGGGGATCCCATGCGGTCGAGACATTACGTCCTCCTCGAAATAAGGTAAGGCTCACCTAACTTACATGGAGGTAGGTTCCACGTGAACCAGGCACGACCCAAGGTCAAGAAGTCGCGTGCTCTCGGCATCGCCCTGACGCCGAAGGCCGTCAAGTACTTCGAGGCCCGCCCTTACCCGCCGGGTGAGCACGGCCGTGGCCGCAAGCAGAACTCGGACTACAAGGTCCGTCTGCTCGAGAAGCAGCGTCTGCGCGCCCAGTACGACATCAGCGAGAAGCAGATGGCGCGCGCGTACGACCGCGCGAAGAAGGTCTCCGGCAAGACCGGCGAGGCCCTGGTCGTCGAGCTCGAGCGTCGTCTGGACGCCCTGGTGCTGCGTTCGGGCATCGCCCGCACCATCTACCAGGCCCGCCAGATGGTCGTCCACGGCCACATCGAGGTCAACGGTGGCAAGGTCGACAAGCCGTCGTTCCGCGTCCGTCCGGACGACGTCATCACCGTGCGCGAGCGCAGCCGCGAGAAGCACCCCTTCCAGGTCGCCCGTGAGGGTGGCTACGCCGGCGAGGGCGAGACCCCGCGTTACCTCCAGGTCAACCTGAAGGCCCTGGCCTTCCGCCTGGACCGCGAGCCGCAGCGCAAGGAGATCCCCGTGATCTGCGACGAGCAGCTCGTCGTCGAGTACTACGCCCGCTGATGCGGTCGTAGCCTCACCCGGCTGTTCGTGAGGCCCGCAGCACCCCTCCGGGGGGCTGCGGGCCTCCGCCGTTTCCGGACCCGGGTCCCTTCGGAGAACGGCCGGCCGCCTCCCGGACCGGCCCCCGCAGCGCACGCTCGGCGAGGGCGTCGACGCCCAGGTCCCGCCCCCGCGCGGCCGCCGCGGCGTACCCGGTCCGCCCCAGCACCTCGCGGCAGCGCTCCTCGCACATCAGCCGCGGCGCGTTGAAGTACCCCGACCCGAAGAGCTGCAGCCCCACCGAGCCCCACACCGGCTCCACCGCCCCCTGCAGCAGTGCCGCCTCCGCCGCGTGCCCCTCGGTGACCGTCACCAGCGCCAGCAGCTCCACCGCCAGCACCAGGCCCACCAGATCACGGAAGGCGTGGTTCACGGCCACGCACTCGGTCAGCAGCCGCCGGGCCGCCGCCGGATCCCCCGCGTCCAGCGCCGCGTACGCCAGCACGTACAGCGCGTACGCCTTCGTCCAGCGCTCGCCGCGCTCCTCGCAGAGCTCCCGCACCTCCTCGCACAGCGACCGCGCCGCCGGCAGGTCGCCCCGGAAGGCCAGCACCATCGCCAGCTCCACCTGGCACATCAGCACGTTGCTGTTCAGCTCACCGGCCGCCCGGTACCGCTCCAGCGCCGACCCCAGCAGCTCGCCCGCCCGCTCCATGTCATCCGACACCAGCGCCAGACAGCCCATCCGGTGCACCGCGTACGCCGTCGCCACCGCGTTCCCGGCCGCCTCCGCCCCCTCCCGGCACTCGTGCAGCGCACCCAGTGCGGCCACCGCGTCGCCCTGCAGCGCCGCCACGTAACCCAGCACCCACAGCGCCTTCAGCCGTGAGGTGTCCGCATCCGTGCCGTGCGCCGCCTCGTGGGCCAGCGCCCGGTCGAGCCAGAGCCGGCCCTCGGTCAGCCGCCCGCAGCCGGCCCAGAAGAACCACAGCGTCCCGGCCAGGAACCGGCCCAGGTGGACCTCCTCGGGATCCTCCAGACAGCAGTCCAGCGCCAGCCGCAGGTTCGGCAGCTCCGCCTCCACCAGCGCGGCCACCTCCGGCTGGCGGTCCCCGAACCAGTCCACCTCGCACCAGGTCGCCAGCCCCAGGTACCAGTCCCGGTGCCGGCGGCGCAGCCGCCCGGTGTCACCCAGCGACTCCAGCCAGCCCGCCCCGTACACCCGTACGGTCTCCAGCATCCGGTAGCGGACCCTCCCCCCGACTCCGCCGGGGGGACCCCCGGCCATCGTGTCCTCCCGGACCAGCAGCGACTGGTCCAGCAGTTCGCCCAGCACGTCCAGCACCTCCTCCACCGGGAGGTCCGGCCCCGCGCACACGTACTCCGCCGCGTCCAGGTCGAACCACCCGGCGAACACCGACAGCCGCGCCCACAGCAGCCGCTCCCGCGCCGTGCACAGCTCGTGGCTCCAGCCGATCGCCGTCCGCAGCGTCCGGTGCCGGGGCAGCACCCCGCGGGTCCCGCCGGTCAGCAGCCGGAACCGGTCGTCCAGCCGGGCCAGCACCTGCTCCGCGGACAGCGCGCGCAGCCGTGCCGCTGCCAGCTCCAGGGCCAGCGGGATCCCGTCCAGCCGTGCGCACACCTCCGCGAGCACCTCCGGGTCCGCGGCGAACCCCGGATCGGCGGCCGCCGCCCGCTCGGTCAGCAGCCGTACGGAGTCCTCGCCGCCCAGGGGCGACAGCGGGAACGCCCGCTCCCCGTCCACCGCGAACGGCCGCCGCCCGGCCGCCAGCACCCGCAGCCCCGGCGCCCGGCCCAGCAGCTCCACCACCAGCCCGGCACACTCGTCGACCAGCTGCTCGAACCCGTCCAGCACCAGCAGGAGCGACCGGTCCGCCAGGTGCTCGGCCAGCACCACCCGGGGCGGACGCACCGTGTGGTCGGTCAGCCCCAGCGACTCGGCGAGCGTCAGCGCCAGCAGCGCGGGATCGCGTACGGCGGACAGCCCGGCCAGCCAGACCCCGTCAGGGAAGCGTTCCTGCGCCGCACGCGCGGCCGCCACCGCCAGCCGGGACTTCCCCACCCCGCCGACCCCGGTCACCGTCACCAGCCGCGAGGACTCCAGCAGCCGCGCCAGCGCCGCGAGTTCGGCACCCCGCCCGATCAGGCCGGTGAGCTCGGAGGGAAGATTGCCGTGGGTCCCGGTCCGCATGGGACACGGAGCGTACTGCTCCGGATGCGCCCCGTACAAGGCGGCCGCTCTCCGGTGGAATTCCGGTACGGAGCGCCACCCCCGGCGCGATAGGGTCGGGGGACGACTTTTCTTACACTTCAGGGAGCGGTGCAACGTGTCCGGTGGAGAGGTGGCCGGGATCATCGTGGCCGTCTTCTGGGCGATCCTCGTCTCCTTCCTCGCGGTGGCGCTGGTGAGGCTGGCGCAGACGCTGAAGGCGGCGACCAAGCTGGTCGCGGACGTGACCGAGCAGGCCGTCCCGCTCCTCGCGGACGCCTCCACCACCGTCCGCTCCGCACGCACCCAGCTCGACAAGGTCGACGCGATCACCAGCGACGTCCAGGAAGTCACCTCCAACGCCTCCGCACTCAGCTCCACCGTGGCCAGCACCTTCGGCGGCCCGCTGGTCAAGGTCGCGGCGTTCGGCTACGGGGTGCGCAAGGCACTGGGCCGTACGGACGACGTGCCCGTGCGCCCGGAGCGACGTAGCGTGATCGTCGGACGGACCGTGCCGGCCGCCCGGCGCCGCAAGCAGAAGGGCTAGACCGCGATGTTCCGCCGCACCTTCTGGTTCACCGCCGGCGCAGCCGCCGGAGTGTGGGCCACCACCAAGGTCAACCGCAAACTGAAGCAGCTGACCCCGGAGAGCCTCGCCGCCCAGGCCGCCGAGAAGGCCGTGGAGGCGGGCCACCGGCTCAAGGACTTCGCCCTCGACGTCAAGGCGGGAATGACCCAGCGCGAGGACGAGCTGAACGATGCACTGGGGCTGACCCAGGACGCCGGCAACCCGGCCCTGACCGACAACGTGCGCGCTCTTCCCGGGCCGCGCCGCCTGCGGGCCATCCAGAACGACAATTCTCGACCCACCTATTCGCACAACCGGAATGAGGACCACTAATGGAGTCGGCTGAGATCCGCCGTCGCTGGCTGAGCTTCTTCGAGGAGCGCGGTCACACCGTCGTCCCTTCGGCGTCGCTCATCGCGGACGACCCGACTCTGCTGCTGGTCAACGCGGGCATGGTGCCGTTCAAGCCGTACTTCCTCGGCGAGACCAAGCCGCCGGCCCCGCGCGCCACCAGCGTGCAGAAGTGCGTCCGCACGCCCGACATCGAAGAGGTCGGCAAGACCACCCGCCACGGCACGTTCTTCCAGATGTGCGGCAACTTCTCCTTCGGTGACTACTTCAAGGAAGGCGCCATCAAGTACGCCTGGGAGCTGCTCACCAGCTCCGTGGCGGACGGCGGCTACGGCCTGGAGCCGGAGAAGCTCTGGATCACCGTCTACCTCGACGACGACGAGGCCGAGACGATCTGGCGCGACGTGATCGGCGTCCCCGCCGAGCGCATCCAGCGCCTGGGCAAGAAGGACAACTTCTGGTCCATGGGCGTGCCCGGCCCCTGCGGCCCCTGTTCCGAGATCAACTACGACCGCGGGCCCGAGTTCGGCGTCGAGGGCGGCCCGGCCGTCAACGACGAGCGGTACGTGGAGATCTGGAACCTCGTCTTCATGCAGTACGAGCGGGGCGCCGGCGAGGGCAAGGAGGACTTCCCGATCCTCGGCGACCTGCCGTCCAAGAACATCGACACCGGTCTCGGCCTCGAGCGCCTGGCGATGATCCTGCAGGGCGTGCAGAACATGTACGAGACCGACACCCTGCGCGTGGTCATGGACAAGGCCACCGAGCTGACCGGCGTGCGCTACGGCCAGGCCAAGGACACCGACGTCTCGATGCGCGTGGTCGCCGACCACATGCGCACCTCCGTCATGCTCATCGGCGACGGCGTCACCCCGGGCAACGAGGGCCGTGGCTACGTGCTGCGCCGCATCATGCGCCGCGCCATCCGCAACATGCGCCTCATGGGCGCCACCGGCCCGGTCGTCCAGGAGCTCATCGACGTCGTCATCGAGACGATGGGGCAGCAGTACCCCGAGCTGGTCACCGACCGCAAGCGCATCGAGACCGTCGCGCTCGCCGAAGAGGCCGCCTTCCTCAAGGCCCTCAAGGGCGGCACCAACATCCTCGACACCGCGGTCACCGAGACCAAGGCCGCCGGCGGCAAGGTCCTCTCCGGCGACAAGGCGTTCCTGCTCCACGACACCTGGGGCTTCCCGATCGACCTCACCCTGGAGATGGCCGCCGAGCAGGGCCTGTCCGTGGACGAGCCCGGGTTCCGCCGCCTGATGCAGGAGCAGCGCGACCGCGCCAAGGCCGACGCCAAGGCCAAGAAGACCGGCCACGCCGACGTCTCCGCCTACCGGCTGGTCGCCGACAACGCCGGCGCCACCGAGTTCACCGGCTACGCCACCACCCAGGGCGAGGCCCGCGTCCTCGGTCTGCTGGTCAACGGCATGCCCTCGCCCGCCGCCTCCGAGGGCGACGAGGTCGAGGTCGTCCTGGACCGGACCCCGTTCTACGCCGAGGGCGGCGGCCAGCTCGCCGACCAGGGCCGCATCAAGCTCGACTCCGGCGCCGTCATCGAGGTCCGCGACGTCCAGCAGCCGGTCCCGGGGCTCTCGGTGCACAAGGGCTCCGTCCAGGTCGGCGAGGTCACCGTGGGCGCCTCCGCGTACGCCGCCATCGACGTCAAGCGCCGCCTGGCCATCGCCCGTGCCCACTCGGCCACCCACCTGACCCACCAGGCGCTGCGCGACGCCCTCGGCCCGACCGCCGCCCAGGCCGGTTCGGAGAACTCGCCGGGCCGCTTCCGCTTCGACTTCGGCTCGCCGAACGCCGTTCCCGGCTCGGTCCTCACCGACGTCGAGCAGAAGATCAACGACGTGCTCTCCCGCGAGCTCGCGGTCACCGCCGAGATCATGAGCATCGACGAGGCGAAGAAGCAGGGCGCCATCGCCGAGTTCGGCGAGAAGTACGGCGAGCAGGTCCGCGTCGTCACCATCGGGGACTTCTCCAAGGAGCTGTGCGGCGGCACGCACGTCGGCAACACCAGCCAGCTGGGTCTGGTGAAACTGCTCGGCGAGTCCTCCATCGGCTCCGGCGTGCGCCGTGTCGAGGCCCTGGTCGGCGTGGACGCGTACAACTTCCTCGCCAAGGAGCACACGGTCGTCGCCCAGCTCCAGGAGCTGGTCAAGGGCCGCCCGGAGGAGCTGCCCGAGAAGATCGCCGCCATGCTCGGCAAGCTGAAGGACGCCGAGAAGGAGATCGAGAAGTTCCGCGCCGAGAAGGTCCTGCAGGCCGCCGCCGGTCTGGCCGCCGGTGCCCAGGACATCCGCGGGGTGGCCGTGGTCACCGGTCAGGTGCCGGACGGCACCGGCGCCGACGACCTGCGCAAGCTGGTCCTCGACGTCCGCGGCCGCATCCAGGGCGACCGCCCGGCCGTGGTGGCCCTGTTCGCCGTGGCGAACGACCGCCCGCTGACCGTCATCGCCACCAACGAGGCGGCCCGCGAGCGCGGCCTCAAGGCCGGTGACCTGGTCCGGACCGCCGCCAAGACCCTCGGCGGCGGCGGTGGCGGCAAGCCCGACGTCGCCCAGGGCGGCGGCCAGAACCCGGTCGCGGTCGGCGACGCCATCGCCGCCGTCGAGCGCCTGGTGGGGGAGACCGCGTAATGCCGCTGCGCCGTGGCCGACGCCTCGCGATCGATGTCGGTGACGCCCGGATCGGGGTCGCCTCGTGCGACCCCGACGGGGTGTTGGCCACACCGGTGGAGACCGTGCCGGGACGCGACGTCCCGGCCGCCCACCGGCGGCTGCGCCAGTTGGTCGAGGAGTACGAGCCTCTTGAAGTGGTGGTCGGCCTCCCGCGTTCGCTCAGCGGACGCGAGGGGCCGGCCGCGGCCAAGGTCCGGGCCTTCGCCACGGAGCTGGCCAAGGGCATCAAGCCGGTGACGGTCCGTCTGGTGGACGAACGGATGACCACGGTCACCGCCGCCCAGGGCCTGCGGGCCTCGGGGAAGAACGCGAAGAAGGGCCGCTCGGTCATCGACCAGGCAGCCGCTGTGATCATTCTTCAAAATGCTCTTGAGACCGAACGGGTATCTGGAAATCCGCCTGGCGAGTGCGTCGAAGTGGTCATCTGATCGCGATACGGTAACGTTCCGCGCGATGTGGCGGCATTCGAACAGCCGTCGGCTATTCGACGCGGCACGGCGCTAGGGGATCGATGACTGAGTATGGGCGGGGCCAGGCCCCCGAACCGTGGCACCCCGCGGACCCCCTCTACGGGGACCCGGGGTGGACGGGAGAGCAGCAGGTCCCGCAGCACTACCCCCAGGCCCACCCCCAGCAGCCGCAGTACCCGGGCCGGCCCTATCCGGACCAGCCCTACCCGGGCGGGCAGTATCCGGACCAGCAGTACCCGGGCCAGCAGTACCAGAACGTCCAGTACCAGGATCCGCAGTACCAGGCTCACCCCCAGGCCCCCCAGTTCCAGCAGCAGCCCCCGCAGTTCCAGCAGGCGCCGCAGTTCCAGCAGCAGTCCCCGCAGTTCCAGCAGCAGGTGCCGCAGGGGCAGCAGCCGTACGCCGGCCAGCAACAGCCGTACGACACCCAGAGCGGCCACTTCCAGACCCCGACCCCGGCTCCGCCGCAGGCGCCGTACGCGGGTGACCCGTACGGCGCGGGCCCGGACCCGTACCCCCAGCAGCAGGCCACCGCCTACCCCGGCGAGACCGCCGACGGCTACGGCACGGAGGAGGCCTACCCTCCGCCGGAGCCCCCGGGCCGCCGCCGGCCGGCTTCCGAATGGCAGGTGGACGGCGAGGACGCCGACCCGGCCGCGGAGGACCGGGCCCGCGACGGTGATGACGGCGGCGACGACGCCGACGACGACGGCACGCCCCCCGGCGCCCGCCGTTCCGCCCGCGGCAAGGGCGGAGACGGCGGCAAGGACGGCGAGGGCAAGACCAAGAAGCGCAAGGGACGCAACGGCGTGGCCTGCCTGTTCGTGGCGCTCGTCCTGGTGGGCGGCGTCGGCGGCGTGGGCTACTACGGCTATTCGTTCCTGCAGGACCGGTTCGGCGCGCCCGAGGACTACACGGGCGAGGGCGGCGACCCGGTCGACGTCGAGATCAAGGCCGGCGCCAACCTCACCGACATGGCCGTCGCCCTCAAGGAAGCCGGCGTCGTCAAGAGCGTCCAGGCCTTCGTGGACGCCGCCAACGCCGACCCCAAGTCGAAGCTGATCCAGCCGGGCCTCTACCCGCTGAAGAAAGGTATGTCCGCCAGGTCAGCTCTCGAGCTGATGAGCGACCCGACGAAGCTGAACGTCCTCACGATCCCCGAGGGCTGGCGCAACGTGCAGATCTACAAGGAGATCGACAAGCGCCTCAGGAAGCCCGACGGGACCACCGCGGAGATCGCCAAGAAGGAGTTCAAGACCTTCGGGCTGCCCGCCTGGGCGAACAACAGCAAGGACATCAAGGACCCGCTGGAAGGCTTCCTCTGGCCGGCCCGCTACGACCTCGGCAAGGACTCGACCCCGCAGTCCCTGCTCAAGCAGATGGTCGCCAAGGCCAACGAGGCCTACACCGAAGAGGACGTACAGGGCCAGGCCGCCAAGCTGGGCCTGGAGAACCCGCTCCAGGTCGTTTCTCTGGCCAGCCTCGTCCAGGCCGAGGGCAACAACAAGCCCGACTTCGACAAGATCGCCCGGGTCATCTACAACCGTCTGGACCCGGACAACACCGAGACCTACGGTCTGCTGGACTTCGACTCCACGATCAACTACATGAAGGGTCAGAGCACGCTGGACGTCGGCTCCGTCGACAAGCTCCGCACGCTCAACGACCCGTACAACACCTACAAGATCAAGGGCCTGCCCCCCGGTCCGATCGGGAACCCCGGTCAGGAGGCCCTGCACTCCGCGCTCAACCCCGAGCCCGGGCCCTGGTTCTACTTCGTCTCCCTGGAGAAGCGGACACTGTTCGCCACCACCAACGAAGAGCACAACCAGAACCGCGCGGAGTACGAGAAGGAAAGGCAAGAGAAGAAGCAGTGAAGCGCGCAGCGGTGCTCGGATCACCCATCGAGCACTCCCTCTCCCCGGTCCTGCACCGCGCCGCCTACGAGGAGCTCGGCCTCGACGACTGGTCCTACGACCGCTTCGAGATCGACGAGGCCGCGCTCCCCGGCTTCGTGGCGGAGCTCGGCCCGGAGTGGGCCGGACTGTCGCTGACCATGCCGCTCAAGCGGGCGATCATCCCGCTGCTGGACGGCATCAGCGACACCGCGGCGTCCGTGGAGGCGGTCAACACCGTCGTCCGCACCGAGGACGGCCGGCTGACCGGCGACAACACCGACATCCCCGGCCTGATCGCGGCGCTCCGGGAGCGGGGCGTGGAGAAGGTGGCCTCGGCGGCCGTGCTGGGCGCCGGTGCCACCGCCTCCTCCGCCCTGGCCGCGCTCTCCCGGATCTGCTCCGGTGAGGTCACCGCGTACGTGCGCTCCCGGGCGCGCGCCGACGAAATGCGGCAGTGGGGCGAGCGGCTCGGGGTGGCCGTGCGCACGGCCGACTGGGCCGATGCCGCGGCCGCCTTCGAGGCGCCCCTGGTGATCGCCACCACCCCGGCCGGGGCCACCGACGCACTGGCCGCCGCGGTGCCGGAGCACCCCGGAACCCTCTTCGACGTGCTCTACGACCCCTGGCCGACGGAGCTGGCCGCGGCCTGGTCCGAGCGGGGCGGGAACCTGCTCGGCGGCCTCGACCTGCTGGTCCACCAGGCGGTGCTCCAGGTCGAACAGATGACCGGGCGTCCGGGGCCGCTGGCGGCCATGCGGGCCGCCGGACAGCGCGCGCTGGACTCCCGAACCGCGCATTCCTGATGCACACCTGACGGACAAGGCGTCCGACAGCTGGACCGGGGCCCGTCATACCCGGCCGGACGTGGGAGGATTCAGTGTGGCGGACCAGGGCTGCGCGCCCCGGTCGGCCCACTGCCGGATCACGCGCGAGCATGAGGAGCATCGTTGAGCAGGTTGCGTTGGCTGACGGCCGGAGAGTCCCACGGACCGGCGCTGGTCGCGACGCTGGAGGGTCTTCCCGCCGGCGTTCCGGTCACCACCGAGCTGGTGGCCGACCACCTGGCTCGGCGTCGGCTGGGCTATGGCCGCGGTGCCCGCATGAAGTTCGAGCAGGACGAGATCACCTTCCTGGGCGGCGTCCGGCACGGTCTGTCCCTCGGGTCGCCCGTCGCCGTGATGGTCGGCAACAGCGAGTGGCCCAAGTGGGAGACCGTGATGTCGGCCGACCCGGTCGACCCGTCGCTGCTCAAGGACACCGGCCGCAACGCGCCGCTGACCCGTCCGCGGCCCGGCCACGCCGACCTGGCCGGCATGCAGAAGTACGGCTTCGACGAGGCCCGGCCGATCCTGGAGCGCGCCAGCGCCCGTGAGACCGCCGCCCGCGTCGCCCTCGGCGCGATCGCCCGCTCCTTCATCAAGGAGGTCGCCGGCATCGAGATCGTCTCCCACGTGGTGGAGCTGGCCGCGGCGAAGGCCCCGTACGGCGTCTACCCGACCCCCGCCGACGTCGAGAAGCTCGACGCCGACCCGGTGCGCTGCCTCGATGCCGACGCGAGCAAGGCGATGGTCGCGGAGATCGACCAGGCGCACAAGGACGGCGACACCCTCGGCGGCGTCGTCGAGGTCCTGGCCTACGGGGTCCCGGTCGGCCTCGGCTCCCACGTCCACTGGGACCGCCGTCTCGACGCCCGTCTCGCCGGCGCCCTCATGGGCATCCAGGCCATCAAGGGCGTCGAGGTCGGCGACGGCTTCGAGCTCGCCCGCGTGCCCGGCTCGAAGGCGCACGACGAGATCGTCTCCACCCCCGAGGGCATCAAGCGCACCTCCGGCCGCGCCGGCGGCACCGAGGGCGGTCTGACCACCGGCGAGCTGCTCCGCGTCCGGGCCGCGATGAAGCCCATCGCGACCGTTCCGCGGGCCCTGGCGACCGTCGACGTCGCCACCGGTGAGGCGGCCGCCGCCCACCACCAGCGCTCCGACGTCTGCGCCGTCCCCGCCGCCGGCATCGTCGCCGAGGCCATGGTCGCCCTGGTGCTGGCCGACGCCGTGGTGGAGAAGTTCGGCGGCGACTCGGTCGCCGAGACCCGCCGCAACGTGCAGTCCTACCTCGACAACCTGCAGATCCGGTGACCGGCGGACCACTGGTCGTCCTCGTCGGGCCCATGGGATCCGGCAAGTCCACGGTGGGGGCGCTCCTGGCCGCACGGCTCGGCGTCCCCTACCGGGACACCGACGCCGACATCGTCGCGAACGAGGGCCGCGAGATCGCGGACATCTTCGTGAACGACGGCGAGGAGCACTTCCGGGCGCTGGAGCGGGAAGCCGTCGCCGCGGCGGTCACCGGGCACACCGGTGTCCTCGCCCTCGGCGGCGGTGCCGTCCTGGACGAGGGGACCCGCCGGCTGCTGACCGGGCTGCCGGTCGCCTACCTGTCGATGGACGTGGAGGAGGCCGTGCGCCGGGTCGGCCTGAACACCGCCCGCCCGCTGCTGGCCGTCAATCCCCGCCGCACGTGGCGCGAGCTGATGGAGGCCCGCCGCCACCTCTACACCGAAGTCGCACGCGTCGTCGTGGCCACCGACGACCGCACCCCCGAAGAGGTCGCGCAGGCGGTCCTCGACGCACTGGAGCTGAAGGACTCATGACGGAGCAGGACACCGACCAGCAGGTGACGCGGATCCACGTCGGCGGCAGCGCCGGTCACGACCCGTACGAGGTTCTGGTCGGGCACCAGCTGCTCGGCGAGCTCGCCGGGCTGGTGGGCACGAAGGCCCAGCGGGTCGCCGTGATCCACCCGGAGGCCCTGGCCTCCACCGGCGAGGCCCTCCGCGACGACCTCGCCGAGCAGGGTTACGAGGCGGTCGCCATCCAGGTGCCGAACGCCGAGGAGGCCAAGACCGCCGAGGTCGCCGCCTACTGCTGGAAGGCGCTCGGCCAGTCCGGCTTCACCCGCACCGACGTCATCGTCGGCGTGGGCGGCGGCGCCACCACCGACCTGGCGGGCTTCGTCGCGGCCAGCTGGCTGCGCGGGGTGCGCTGGATCGCCGTCCCCACCACCGTGCTCGCCATGGTGGACGCGGCGGTCGGCGGCAAGACCGGCATCAACACCGCCGAGGGCAAGAACCTCGTCGGCGCCTTCCACCCGCCGGCCGGGGTCCTCTGCGACCTCGCCGCACTCGAATCCCTGCCGGTCAACGACTACGTGTCCGGCCTCGCCGAGATCATCAAGGCCGGCTTCATCGCCGACCCGGTGATCCTCGACCTGATCGAGGCGGACCCGCAGGGCGCCCGTACGCCCGCCGGCCCGCACACGGCCGAGCTGATCGTCCGCTCCATCCAGGTGAAGGCCGACGTGGTCTCCAGCGACCTGAAGGAATCCGGGCTGCGGGAGATCCTCAACTACGGCCACACCCTCGCGCACGCCATCGAGAAGAACGAGCGCTACAAGTGGCGGCACGGCGCCGCCGTGTCCGTGGGCATGGTCTTCGCCGCCGAGCTGGGCCGGCTGGCCGGACGCCTGGACGACGCCACCGCCGACCGGCACAAGGCGATCCTGGCCTCCGTCGGGCTGCCGCTCACCTACCGCGGCGACCAGTGGCCCAAGCTGCTCCAGACCATGCAGGTCGACAAGAAGTCGCGGGGCAACCTGCTGCGCTTCATCGTCCTCGACGGCCTGGCCAAGCCGACGGTCCTGGAGGGCCCCGACCCGGCCCACCTGATCGCCGCGTACGGCGAGGTGTCGGCATGAGCGCCGAGGTCCGCAAGGTCCTGGTGATCAACGGCCCGAACCTGGGCCGGCTCGGCTCCCGCGAGCCCGACGTGTACGGGGCCACCTCGTACGCCGGCCTGGTGGAGAGCTGCACCAAGCTCGGCGCGGAGCTCGGCTTCGACGTCGAGGTCCGGGAGACCAACGACGAGGGCGAGCTCGTCCGCTGGCTGCACGAGGCCGCGGACGGGCGGATCCCGGTGGTCATCAACCCCGGCGCGTTCACGCACTACTCGTACGCGATGCGGGACGCCGCGGCCCAGCGCACCGCACCCCTGATCGAGGTGCACATCTCCAACCCGTACGCTCGGGAGGAGTTCCGGCACACCTCGGTCATCGCCGCCGTGGCCACCGGCACGGTGGCCGGCTTCGGCCTCGGCTCCTACCGGCTGGCGCTGCGCGCACTGGCGGAGGAAGTCTCCGGCTGAGATAACGTTCTCGCATCAGCAGCCGGCCGTGAACGAGACGGGCCGGCCGTGACCGGGACGGAGTGGCAGCGGATGCAGCACGGAGTGGGGGGCTGGGGGCCGCCGGGGCATCACCCGGGCGTGCCCCCGCAACCGCCGATACCCCCCGCGCAGGGCTGGCCGGGTTCCCCGGTCGCCCCGGTGCCGGAGGCCACCGGCCACATTCCGCTGCCTCCGCCGGCCGCGCCCGGCACCGGCGCGGCCACCCTCTCGGTCCTGCTGATCGGCCCGGCCGGGGCCGGCAAGACGACGGTGGCCCGGCACTGGGCCGGAACCCGCCCGGTGGCCACCGCGCACATCAGCCTCGACGACGTCCGTGAATGGGTCTGCGCCGGGTTCGCGGACCCTCAGGCGGGCTGGAACGAGCACTCCGAGGCGCAGTACCGCCTCGCCCGCCGCACCTGCGGCTTCGCCGCCCGGAACTTCCTGGCCAACGGGATCTCCTGCATCGTCGACGACGCGGTGTTCCCCGACCGGCCGGTGGTGGGGCTCGGCGGCTGGAAGCGTCACATGGGCCCGGGACTGCTCCCGGTGGTCCTGCTGCCCGGCCTGGAGATCGTGCTCGAACGCAACGCGGAGCGCTCGGGCAACCGCCGGCTCTCCGACGAGGAAGTCGCCCGCATCCACGGCCGCATGGCCGGCTGGTACGGCTCGGGCCTCCCGATCATCGACAACTCGAACCTGGACGTGGAAGCCACGTCCCGGGCCCTGGACGAGGCGTTGGCGCGGGCCCTGACCGCCCCACCCCGCTGGTAGCCGCCTCGCGGGCTCCCGCGACGACCCGGCCGGACGCGCTCGGCGCGCAGGGTCGGGGCCGCGCAAATACGCTCGAACCATGTCCGACGTGTACGCCGCCCGCCGAGCCGTGCTTCGCGACCGCTGCGCCGCAGCCGGCAACACCGCCGCCCTGATCACGCGTCCGGCGAACGTCCGCTACCTCGCCGGTGCCAGCCCGGCCGGCGCCGTGCTGCTGGTGGGCACGGCCGACGACGTGCTCTTCAGCCCCGGGGCGCCCACCGGCGAGCCGGACGAGGGCCGGCTGGACGAACAGCTGGCGGTGACCGTGCTGGCCACCCCCGGCGCGGATCCCGCGGTCGCCGCGGCCGACCTCGCCGCGAGCCCCGCCGTCCTCGCCGAGACCCTGGCCGTGGAGGAACACCACCTCACCGTCGCCCGGCACCGGGCCCTGCGCTCCGTCGCCCCCAGGCTGCGCCTGGCCGACCTCGGCACCGCCGTGGAGCAGCAGCGGCTGGTCAAGGACGAGGAGGAGATCGCCTGTCTGCGGATCGCCGCCGAGATCGCCGACCAGGCGCTGGGCGAGCTGCTGGAGTCGATCCTGGTCGGCCGGACGGAGCGGCACCTCGCGCTCGAACTGGAGCGGCGGCTCGTCGACCACGGCGCCGACGGCCCCGCCTTCCCCACCTCGGTGGGCACCGGCCCGAACTCCGGCCGGTCCCGCCACCGCCCGTCCGACCGCCGGGTCGAGGAGGGCGACTTCCTCTCGGTCTGCCTGGGCGCCGCGTACCGCGGCTACCGCTGCGAGATCGGCCGTACCTTCGTGATCGGCACCACTCCCGCCGACTGGCAGATCGAGCTGTACGACCTCGTGTTCGCGGCCCAGCGGGCCGGCCGCGAGGCCCTGGTACCCGGCGCCGCCTACCGGGACGTGGATCATGCCGCGCGCTCGGTGCTGGACTCCGCGGGGCACGGCGAGGCGCTCGCGCCCTGGACCGGTCACGGTGTCGGTCTCGAAATCGACGAGGACCCGCAGCTTGCACCTGCGGCCATGGGTAAACTGGACGCTTGCGTGCCGGTCACCGTCGAACCGGGGGTTCACCTCCCCGGCCGGGGAGGTGTCCGGATCGATGACACGCTCGTCGTGCGCCCCGAGGCGGACGGCGGTCCCGAGCTACTCACCATTACGACCAAGGAGCTGCTCGCGCTGTAGCCACGCAGGCTGTGCGCACACCCTCGGTCTTCCAGTGCAGGAGATTCCGCAACCGTGGCTTCCACGAACGACCTCAAGAACGGCATGGTGCTCAAGCTCGACGGCGGCCAGCTCTGGTCCGTAGTCGAGTTCCAGCACGTCAAGCCCGGCAAGGGCCCGGCCTTCGTGCGCACCAAGCTCAAGAACGTGCTGTCCGGCAAGGTCGTGGACAAGACCTTCAACGCGGGTGTGAAGGTCGACACGGCCACCATCGACCGCCGCGACATGCAGTTCTCCTACATGGACGGCGAGTACTTCGTCTTCATGGACATGGAGACCTACGACCAGCTGCACGTCGACCGCAAGGCCGTCGGCGACGCCGCCAACTTCCTGATCGAGGGCTTCACCGCCACCGTCGCCCGCCACGAGGGCGAGGTGCTCTACGTCGAGCTCCCGGCCGCCGTCGAGCTGGTCATCCAGCACACCGACCCGGGCGTCCAGGGCGACCGCTCCACCGGTGGCACCAAGCCGGCCACCCTGGAGACCGGCCACGAGATCCAGGTCCCGCTCTTCGTCACCACGGGCGAGAAGGTCAAGGTCGACACCCGCACCAGCGACTACCTCGGCCGGGTGAGCAGCTAACCGTGGCTGCCCGCAGCAACGCGCGCAAGCGCGCCTTCCAGATCCTCTTCGAGGCCGACCAGCGCGGGGTCCCCGTGCGCGAGGTCCTCGCGGACTGGATCCGCCACTCGCGGAGCGACACCCGCCAGCCCCCCGTCAGCGAGTTCACCATGAATCTCGTGGAGGGCTACGCCGAACGGGTGAACCGGATCGACGACCTCATCGTCACCTACGCCGTGGACTGGGACCTCGACCGCATGCCGGTCGTGGACCGGAACATCGTGCGCCTGGGCGCCTACGAGCTGATCTGGGTGGACGAGACCCCGGACGCCGTGGCGATCGACGAGGCGGTCCAGCTCGCCAAGGAGTTCTCCACGGATGACTCCCCGGCGTTCGTGAACGGGCTGCTCGGCCGTTTCAAGGACCTCAAGCCCAGCCTCCGCCGCGGCGAGGACTGAGCGGCGAGGACCGGGAGAGTCCGGCCATACGGAAGGGCCCGCAGCGCACATGCGCTGCGGGCCCTTCCGTTACCGCGTATACGTTTCTTCAGATGTGTGGGGCCGCGACCCGGCGAGGATCAGGCTTCCTCGTGGGCGACGGCGCGGCGCGCGTCCGCGTCCAGCACGCCCCAGCTGATCAGCTGCTCGGTCAGGACCGAGGGGGACTGGTCGTAGATGACCGCCAGCGTCCGCAGGTCGTCCTGGCGGATCGACAGCACCTTGCCGTTGTAGTCGCCGCGCTGGCTCTGGATGGTGGCGGCGTAGCGCTGCAGCGGACCGGCCTTCTCGGCGGGCACGTGGGCCAGCCGCTCCAGGTCCAGACGCAGCTTCGGCGGCGGCTCGGCCGCACCGCCGGGGGTGGTGCCCGGCAGGAGTTCCTGCACCGGCACGCCGTAGAAGTCCGCGAGCTCGGCGAGGCGCTGGACGGTCACGGCGCGGTCCCCGCGCTCGTACGACCCGACCACCACTGCCTTCCACCGGCCCTGCGACTTCTCCTCGACACCGTGGAGGGAGAGGCCCTGCTGGGTGCGGATGGCGCGGAGCTTGGCCCCGAGCTGTTTGGCGTATTCGCTGGACATAACGCTCCCGGACGCTGTGACGCTGTGACTACTGGGCACTGCGATGACATGACGTTGTGACGACATGACACCGTGACTACTTGACCACATGCGGCTCCGCCGTGCGGCTGGTAACTCACTGTGAGGTTACGCAGCGTTACTTGGCTGCGTCAAGCCGAATGGATCGGCTCGCACCCCTGCGAGGGATCTTCGTGGCCCCCCGCGCGGAGCCCGGTGGAGGGCCCTGGTAACGTGGCTACCGCACAGAAGTGCACAGACGTCCTTTAAGAACCGTCCCGTGAGGCGGAGAAGGAGGTCCTTTACATGGACGCCCAGGCTGCTCAGCTCGAGACCGGCGACGCCCGCCCCGTTCTGGAGGCGCAGGACATCGCCCGGGTCCTCACCCGTATCGCCCACGAGATCGTCGAACGCGCCAAGGGCGCCGACGACGTGGTGCTCCTCGGCATTCCCACCCGCGGTGTGTTCCTCGCCCGCCGGCTGGCCGCGAAACTCGAAGAGATCACCGGCAGCAAGATCCCGGTCGGCTCCCTCGACATCACCATGTACCGCGACGACCTGCGGATGAAGCCCGCCCGCGCGATCGGCCGCACCGAGATCCCCGGTGACGACATCGACGGCCGGCTCGTGGTCCTCGTCGACGACGTGCTCTTCTCCGGTCGCACCATCCGCGCCGCGCTGGACGCCCTCGGCGACCTCGGCCGACCGCGCGCCGTGCAGCTCGCGGTCCTCGTCGACCGGGGCCACCGCGAGCTCCCCATCCGCGCCGACTACGTCGGCAAGAACCTCCCCACGTCGCTGCGGGAGGCCGTCAAGGTCCAGCTCCAGGAGGAGGACGGCCGTGACGCCGTACTGCTCGGCCAGCGGACCGACCGGGCAGCCGGGCAGCAGTAGCCCGAACGGGTGACAGGTCCGGGATCCGGACCTGCGCCTCAGCGTGCCCTGCGCCGCCCGACTCGCCCCGTTCTGCCCCGTGCCCGCCGGCACCCGGGCCACCACGGTGCCCACGCCGTACCCGCTGATCCTCCCGACCTCTACGGAGCACCCAGATGAAGCGCCACCTCATCTCGGCCGCCGACCTCACGCGCGACGACGCCGTCCTCATCCTCGACACCGCCGAGGAGATGGCCCGCGTCGCGGACCGGCCGATCAAGAAGCTGCCCACCCTGCGCGGCCGCACGATCTGCAACCTGTTCTTCGAGGACTCCACCCGCACCCGGATCTCCTTCGAGGCCGCCGAGAAGCGCCTCTCCGCAGACGTCATCAACTTCGCCGCCAAGGGCTCCTCGGTCTCCAAGGGCGAGTCCCTGAAGGACACCGCCCAGACCCTGGAGGCCATGGGCGTCGACGCCGTGGTCATCCGGCACCACGCCTCCGGCGCCCCCTACCGGCTCGCCACCTCCGGCTGGATCGACGCCCCGGTCATCAACGCCGGCGACGGCACCCACCAGCACCCCACCCAGGCCCTGCTCGACGCCTTCACCATGCGCCGCCGCCTGGTCGGCCGGGACGCCGGCCTCGGCAAGGGCCTCGACGGCCGCCGCATCACCCTCGTCGGCGACGTCCTGCACAGCCGCGTCGCCCGTTCCAACGTGGACCTGCTGCACACCCTCGGCGCCGAGGTCACCCTGGTCGCCCCGCCCACCCTGGTCCCGGTCGGCATCGAGAACTGGCCCTGCGAGGTCTCGTACAGCCTCGACGAGGTGCTGCCGAAGTCCGACGCGGTGATGATGCTGCGTGTGCAGCGCGAGCGGATGAACGCCGCCTTCTTCCCCACCGAGCGCGAGTACTCGCGCCGCTACGGCCTGGACGCCGAGCGCATGGGCAAGATGCCCGACCACGCCATCGTCATGCACCCCGGCCCGATGGTCCGCGGCATGGAGATCACCGCCGAGGTCGCCGACTCCGACCGCTGCACGGTCGTCGAGCAGGTCGCCAACGGCGTGTCCATCCGCATGGCCGTCCTCTACCTGCTCCTGGGCGGCTCCGAGCCCGCCGTGACCACCACCCCCGCCGCCGCCCGTACCGAGGAGACGAAGTAACCATGAGTGAGACGACGAAGATCCTGATCCGTGGTGCGAAGGTACTGGGCGGCGAGCCGCAGGACGTCCTGATCGACGGCGAGACCATCGCCGAGGTCGGTGCGAACCTCTCCGCCGACGGCGTCGGCACCGTCATCGATGCGGCCGGCCAGATCCTCCTCCCCGGCCTGGTCGACCTGCACACCCACCTGCGCGAGCCCGGCCGCGAGGACTCCGAGACCGTCCTCACCGGCACCCGCGCCGCCGCCTCCGGCGGCTACACCGCCGTCTTCGCCATGGCCAACACCTTCCCGGTCGCCGACACCGCCGGCGTGGTCGAGCAGGTCTACCGCCTCGGCCAGGAGGCCGGCTACTGCGACGTCCAGCCCATCGGCGCCGTCACCGTCGGCCTGGAGGGCAAGAAGCTCTCCGAGCTGGGCGCCATGCACGAGTCCGCCGCCAAGGTCACCGTCTTCTCCGACGACGGCAAGTGCGTCGACGACGCCGTGATCATGCGCCGCGCCCTGGAGTACGTGAAGGCCTTCGGCGGCGTCGTCGCCCAGCACGCCCAGGAGCCCCGCCTCACCGAGGGCGCCCAGATGAACGAGGGCGTCGTCTCCGCCGAGCTGGGCCTCGGCGGCTGGCCGGCCGTCGCCGAGGAGTCGATCATCGCCCGCGACGTGCTGCTCGCCGAGCACGTCGGCTCCCGCGTGCACATCTGCCACCTCTCCACGGCCGGCTCCGTCGAGATCGTCCGCTGGGCCAAGTCCCGCGGCATCGACGTGACCGCCGAGGTCACCCCGCACCACCTGCTCCTCACCGACGAGCTGGTCCGCTCGTACAACCCGGTCTACAAGGTCAACCCGCCGCTGCGCACCGAGGCCGACGTGATGGCGCTGCGCGAGGCCCTCGCGGACGGCACGATCGACATCGTCGCCACCGACCACGCCCCGCACCCGCACGAGGACAAGGACTGCGAGTGGGCCGCCGCCGCCATGGGCATGGTCGGCCTGGAGACCGCCCTCTCCGTGGTCCAGCAGACGATGGTGGAGACCGGCCTCCTCGACTGGGCCGGGGTCGCCGACCGGATGTCCTTCGCGCCGGCGCGCATCGGCAGCCTCGCCCACCACGGACGCCCCGTCTCGGCAGGTGAACCCGCGAACCTGACCCTGGTCGATACCTCGTACCGTGGTGTCGTGGACCCCGCACACTTCGCCTCCCGCAGCCGCAACACGCCCTACGAGGGCCGCGAGCTGCCGGGGCGCGTCACTCACACCTTCCTGCGGGGCCGGGCAACGGTCGTGGACGGGAAACTCGCGTGACACCTGCAGTCATCCAGCTGGCTCACAAGGCCGCCGTGGAAACCGAACAGAAGTCGGCGGAGGTGACGGACTGGGGCGCCCGCATCGCGTGGGTGGCCGGTCTGGTCCTCTTCATCGCCTTCGTGTACTGGCTGATGCGGCAAGGCTGGAAATGGCGGGGAGCCCTGCAGAACGATCTGCCGGAGCTGCCCGCCGCACCCGGCGGACTCCCCGGACACCGGCTGGCCCTCACCGGCCGGTACCACGGGTCCACCACCGCCGGGCAGTGGCTCGACCGGATCGTCGCGCACGGCCTGGGCGTCCGCAGCCGGGTCGAGCTCACCCTCACCGAGGTGGGCCTCGACGTGGTCCGTCCGGGGGCAACAGATTTCTTCGTACCGGCCGCGCAGCTGCGCGGCGCCCGCCTCGACAAGGGAATCGCGGGCAAGGTACTCACCGAGGGCGGTCTGCTCGTCGTCACCTGGGCGCACGGCGACAAGCTGATCGACTCCGGATTCCGCTCCGACCGTGCGGCCGAGCACGCCGCATGGGTCGAGGCGATCAACTCCATGAACCAAACCACCATCACCACGACGGAAGGCGCCGAACGATGACGACCTCCACCAGGGGAGCAGCCAAAGCTCCCGCCGTACTCGTCCTGGAGGACGGGCGTGTCTTCCGCGGCCGCGCCTACGGAGCCGTGGGGGAGACCTTCGGCGAGGCCGTGTTCTCCACCGGCATGACCGGCTACCAGGAGACGCTGACCGACCCGTCGTACCACCGCCAGGTCGTGGTGATGACCGCCCCGCACGTCGGCAACACCGGCGTGAACGACGAGGACCCCGAGTCCTCGCGGATCTGGGTCAGCGGCTACGTCGTCCGTGACCCCGCCCGCATCCCGTCCAACTGGCGCTCGCAGCGCTCCCTGGACGAGGAGCTGGAGCGGCAGGGCGTCGTCGGCATCTCCGGCATCGACACCCGCGCCCTCACCCGCCACCTGCGCGAGCGCGGCGCCATGCGCGTCGGCATCTTCTCCGGCGAGGCGTGGACCGGCGTCCGCGAGGAGGCCCTGCTCGCCAAGGTGCAGGCCGCCCCGCAGATGAAGGGCGCCAACCTCTCCGCCGAGGTCGCCACCAAGGAGACGTACGTCGTCCCCGCGATCGGCGAGAAGCGCTTCACCGTGGCCGCCGTCGACCTGGGCATCAAGGGCATGACCCCGCACCGGATGGCCGAGCGCGGCATCGAGGTGCACGTGCTGCCCGCCACCGCCACGGTCGAGGACATCTACGCGGTCTCCCCGGACGGCGTGTTCTTCTCCAACGGCCCCGGCGACCCGGCCACCGCCGACCACGCCGTCTCCGTCATGCAGGGCGTGCTGGAGCGCAAGACCCCGCTCTTCGGCATCTGCTTCGGCAACCAGATCCTCGGCCGCTCGCTCGGCTTCGGCACCTACAAGCTGAAGTACGGCCACCGCGGCATCAACCAGCCGGTCCAGGACCGCACCACCGGCAAGGTCGAGGTCACCGCGCACAACCACGGCTTCGCCGTGGACGCGCCCCTCGACAAGGTCTCCGACACCCCCTACGGCCGCGCCGAGGTCTCCCACGTCTGCCTCAACGACAACGTGGTGGAGGGCCTCCAGCTGCTCGACCAGCCGGCCTTCAGCGTCCAGTACCACCCCGAGGCGGCCGCGGGCCCGCACGACGCCGCGTACCTGTTCGACCGCTTCGTTTCCCTGATGGAGGGCCAGCGTGCCTAAGCGCACCGATATCCAGTCCGTCCTGGTCATCGGCTCCGGCCCGATCGTCATCGGCCAGGCCGCGGAGTTCGACTACTCCGGCACCCAGGCGTGCCGCATCCTCAAGGCCGAGGGCCTGCGGGTCATCCTGGTGAACTCCAACCCGGCGACGATCATGACCGACCCGGAGATCGCCGACGCCACGTACGTCGAGCCGATCACCCCCGAGTTCGTCGAGAAGATCATCGCGAAGGAGCGCCCCGACGCGCTCCTGCCCACCCTCGGCGGCCAGACCGCGCTCAACACCGCGATCTCCATGCACGAGCAGGGTGTGCTGGAGAAGTACGGCGTCGAGCTGATCGGCGCCAACGTCGAGGCGATCAACAAGGGCGAGGACCGCGACCTCTTCAAGGGCGTCGTCGAGGCCGTCAAGGCCAAGATCGGCTACGGCGAGTCCGCCCGCTCGGTCATCTGCCACTCCATGGACGACGTCCTGGCGGGCGTGGACACCCTCGGCGGCTACCCCGTCGTCGTCCGCCCCTCCTTCACCATGGGCGGCGCCGGCTCCGGCTTCGCCCACGACGAGGAGGAGCTGCGCCGCATCGCCGGCCAGGGCCTGACGCTCTCCCCGACCACCGAGGTGCTCCTGGAGGAGTCCATCCTCGGCTGGAAGGAGTACGAGCTGGAGCTGATGCGCGACAAGGCCGACAACGTCGTGGTCGTCTGCTCCATCGAGAACTTCGACCCGATGGGCGTGCACACCGGTGACTCGATCACCGTCGCCCCGTCGATGACCCTCACCGACCGCGAGTACCAGCGGCTCCGCGACATCGGCATCGCGATCATCCGCGAGGTCGGCGTCGACACCGGCGGCTGCAACATCCAGTTCGCCATCAACCCGGTCGACGGCCGCGTCATCGTCATCGAGATGAACCCGCGCGTCTCCCGGTCCTCGGCGCTCGCCTCCAAGGCCACCGGCTTCCCGATCGCCAAGATCGCCGCCAAGCTGGCCATCGGCTACACGCTGGACGAGGTCCCCAACGACATCACCGAGAAGACCCCGGCCTCCTTCGAGCCGACCCTCGACTACGTCGTCGTCAAGGCCCCGCGCTTCGCCTTCGAGAAGTTCCCGCTGGCCGACGCCACCCTCACCACCACCATGAAGTCGGTGGGCGAGGCCATGGCCATCGGCCGCAACTTCACCGAGGCCCTCCAGAAGGCCCTGCGCTCCCTGGAGAAGAAGGGCTCGCAGTTCACCTTCGTCGGCGAGCCCGGAGACAAGGCGGAGCTGCTGGCCACCGCGGTCCGCCCGACCGACGGCCGGATCAACACCGTCATGCAGGCCATCCGCGCCGGCGCCACCCAGGAGGAGGTGTTCGAGGCCACCAAGATCGACCCGTGGTTCGTCGACCAGCTCTTCCTGATCAAGGAGATCGCCGACGAGCTCGCCGCCGCCGAGAAGCTCGAGCCCGAGCTGCTCGCCGAGGCCAAGCGGCACGGTTTCTCCGACGCCCAGATCGCCGAGATCCGCGGCCTGCGCGAGGACGTCGTCCGCGAGGTCCGCCACGCCCTCGGCGTCCGCCCGGTCTACAAGACGGTCGACACCTGTGCCGCCGAGTTCGCCGCCAAGACCCCGTACTTCTACTCCTCCTACGACGAGGAGTCCGAGGTCGCGCCGCGCGAGAAGCCCGCGGTGATCATCCTGGGCTCCGGCCCGAACCGCATCGGCCAGGGCATCGAGTTCGACTACTCCTGCGTCCACGCCTCCTTCGCCCTGAGCGAGGCGGGCTACGAGACCGTGATGGTCAACTGCAACCCGGAGACCGTCTCCACCGACTACGACACCTCCGACCGCCTGTACTTCGAGCCGCTCACGCTCGAGGACGTGCTGGAGATCGTCCACGCCGAGTCCCTCGCGGGCCCGATCGCGGGCGTCGTCGTCCAGCTCGGCGGACAGACCCCGCTGGGTCTGTCCCAGGCGCTGAAGGACAACGGCGTGCCGGTCGTCGGCACCTCCCCAGAGGCCATCCACGCCGCCGAGGACCGCGGCGCCTTCGGCCGTGTGCTCCAGGAGGCCGGCCTGCCCGCCCCCAAGCACGGCACCGCCACCACCTTCGCCGGCGCCAAGGCCATCGCCGACGAGATCGGCTACCCGGTCCTGGTCCGCCCGTCGTACGTGCTCGGCGGCCGGGGCATGGAGATCGTCTACGACGAGGCGCGCCTGCAGTCGTACATCGCCGAGTCCACCGAGATCTCCCCGACCCGCCCGGTGCTGGTCGACCGCTTCCTCGACGACGCGATCGAGATCGACGTCGACGCCCTCTACGACGGCACCGAGCTCTACCTCGGCGGCGTCATGGAGCACATCGAGGAGGCCGGCATCCACTCCGGCGACTCGGCCTGCGCCCTGCCCCCGATCACCCTCGGCGGCTACGACATCAAGCGCCTGCGCGCCTCCACCGAGGCCATCGCCAAGGGCGTCGGCGTCCGCGGCCTGATCAACATCCAGTTCGCGATGGCCGGGGACATCCTCTACGTCCTGGAGGCCAACCCGCGCGCCTCCCGGACCGTCCCCTTCACCTCGAAGGCGACCGCGGTCCCGCTGGCCAAGGCCGCCGCCCGCATCTCGCTCGGCGCCACCATCGCCGAGCTGCGCGCCGAGGGCCTGCTGCCGAAGACCGGCGACGGCGGCACCCTGCCGATGGACGCGCCGATCTCCGTCAAGGAGGCCGTGATGCCGTGGAGCCGCTTCCGCGACATCCACGGCCGCGGCGTGGACACCGTCCTCGGCCCGGAGATGCGCTCCACCGGCGAGGTCATGGGCATCGACTCGGTCTTCGGCACGGCGTACGCCAAGTCGCAGGCCGGCGCGTACGGCCCGCTGCCGACCAAGGGACGGGCGTTCATCTCGGTCGCCAACCGCGACAAGCGCTCGATGATCTTCCCGGCCCGCGAGCTGGTCGCCCACGGCTTCGAGCTGATGGCCACCTCCGGCACCGCCGAGGTCCTCAAGCGCAACGGCATCAACGCCACCATCGTGCGCAAGCAGTCCGAGGGCGAGGGCCCGAACGGCGAGAAGACCATCGTCCAGCTGATCCACGACGGCCAGGTCGACCTGATCGTCAACACCCCGTACGGCACCGGCGGCCGCCTCGACGGCTACGAGATCCGTACGGCCGCGGTGTCCCGCGGCGTCCCGTGCCTGACCACCGTCCAGGCGCTCGCCGCGGCGGTCCAGGGCATCGACGCCCTCAACCACGGCGACGTGGGCGTCCGCTCCCTCCAGGAGCACGCGGAGCACCTGACCGCGGCCCGCGACTAGCAGCCCGTACGAAAGGGGGGCACCGGCGACAGCGACCGGTGTCCCCCCTTTCATGAGCTCCTTCCGGGCATACAAGGGATTTAAGGGATTCAAGGGGTCAAACGGACGATGTACAAGCTGTTCTTCAATCTGGTCTTCAAGCGGATGGACCCCGAGCAGGCCCACTACATGGCCTTCCGGTGGATCCGACTGGCCGCCCGCACCCCGGTGCTGCGCACCTTCGTCGCCGCCTACCTCGCCCCCCGGCACAAGGAGCTGCGCACCGAGGCCCTGGGCCTGCGCTTCCACGGCCCCTTCGGCCTGGCCGCCGGCTTCGACAAGAACGCCGTCGCCATCGACGGCATGTCCATGCTCGGCTTCGACCACGTCGAGATCGGCACGGTCACCGGCCAGGCCCAGCCCGGCAACCCCAGGAAGCGGCTCTTCCGCCTCGTGCCGGACCGCGCCCTGATCAACCGCATGGGCTTCAACAACGAGGGCTCCGAGGCCGTGGCGGCCCGGCTGGCCGCCCGCAACCCGGTCTTCAGGACCGTGGTCGGCGTCAACATCGGCAAGACCAAGGTCGTGCCGGAGGCCGAGGCCGCCGCCGACTACGTGCTCTCCACCGAGCGCCTCGCCCGCCACGCCGACTATCTGGTCGTCAACGTCTCCTCGCCGAACACCCCCGGCCTGCGGAACCTCCAGGCCACCGAGTCCCTGCGCCCGCTGCTCACCGCCGTGCGCGAGGCCGCCGACCGCACGGTCACCGACCGCCGGGTGCCCCTCCTGGTCAAGATCGCCCCCGACCTGGCCGACGAGGACGTGGACGCGGTCGCCGACCTCGCCCTGGAGCTCGGCCTGGACGGCATCATCGCCACCAACACCACGATCGCCCGCGAGGGCCTGGGGCTGAAGTCCTCCCCGGACCTGGTCAAGGAGACCGGCGGGCTGTCCGGCGCCCCGGTCAAGGAGCGCTCCCTGGAGGTCCTGCGCCGCCTGTACGCCCGTGTGGGCGACCGGATGGTCCTGGTCGGCGTGGGCGGCATCGAGAACGCCGAGGACGCCTGGCAGCGCATCCTGGCCGGCGCCACCCTCGTCCAGGGCTACAGCGCCTTCATCTACGAGGGCCCCTGCTACGCCCGCGCCATCCACAAGGGCCTGGCCGCCCGCCTGGCCGCCAGCCCCTACGCCACCCTCGCCGAGGCCGTCGGCGCCGAGACCCGGAAGGCCAGCCTGTGACCCTCTCCTTCGGAACCCGCCTCCGCGAGGCCATGGACGCCCGGGGCCCGCTCTGCGTCGGCATCGACCCGCACGCCGCCCTGCTGTCCTCCTGGGGCCTGAACGACGACATCGCGGGCCTGGAGCGGTTCTCCCGCACGGTGGTCGAGGCCCTGGCCGACTCCGTGGCGGTCTTCAAGCCGCAGGCCGCGTTCTTCGAGCGGTTCGGCTCCCGCGGCATCGCCGTCCTGGAGCGGACCGTGGCGGACGCCCGCGCGGCCGGCACCCTGGTCGTCATGGACGCCAAGCGCGGCGACATCGGCTCGACCATGGCCGCGTACGCCGAGACCTTCCTGCACAAGGACGCCCCGCTGTTCTCGGACGCGCTGACGGTCTCCCCGTACCTCGGCTACGGCTCTCTGCGGCCCGCCGTCGACCTGGCCCGGGAGAACGGCGCGGGCCTGTTCGTCCTCGCGCTCACCTCCAACCCCGAGGGCGCCGAGGTCCAGCGCGCGGTGCGCGAGGACGGCCTGACCATCGGCGCGACCATGCTGGCCCACCTGGCGGCGGAGAACGCCGGCGCCGAGCCCATGGGCTCCTTCGGCGCGGTGGTCGGCGCCACCCTCGGCGACCTGTCCGCCTTCGACCTGGACATCAACGGGCCGCTCCTCGCCCCCGGCATCGGTGCGCAGGGCGCCACCGCCGCGGACCTCCCGGCGGTCTTCGGCGCCGCGGTCCGCAACGTGGTCCCGAACGTCTCCCGCGGCGTCCTCAAGCACGGCCCGGACGTGGCCGCGCTGCGTGCCTCCGCGGAGGCTTTTGCGGCCGAGATCCGCAAGGCCGTCTCCGGCTGACCGAGAGATTTGACGAAATCGCAGGTCGGCCGTCGGACAAAACCGGGGTATTTTGTCCGTGATGTGCGGTTCAGTGGATGCTGACCAGGACTTTTCGTCCGTTCTCGCTGACTGGAGCGGTCCTGGCCGCTAGTCTCCGAGCAGAGCGAACGAGCACCACTGTTCGTGCGCTCGGTCCGTATCCGACAGTTCGACATCCGAGGTGACGTAGGCGTGGCTCTTCCGCCCCTTACCCCTGAACAGCGCGCAGCCGCGCTCGAAAAGGCCGCCGCGGCTCGCCGGGAGCGGGCCGAGGTGAAGAATCGACTCAAGCACTCCGGCGCCTCCCTGCACGAGGTCATCAAGCAGGGCCAGGAGAACGACGTCATCGGCAAGATGAAGGTCTCCGCTCTCCTTGAGTCGCTGCCCGGCGTGGGCAAGGTCCGCGCCAAGCAGATCATGGAGCGCCTCGGCATCTCCGAGTCCCGGCGTGTCCGGGGTCTCGGCTCCAACCAGATTGCCTCCCTGGAGCGTGAGTTCGGCGGCAGCGGCGCCTGAGGCGTCGCCCGAAGTTCGTCCCGTGTTCCCGAGCAGTCTCAAGAACCGGGATAATCGCTTCATGGCAGCAGAGGTTCGTCCGCGGCTGACCGTGCTCTCCGGCCCCTCAGGGGTCGGCAAGAGCACGGTCGTCGCGCATATGCGCAAGGTCCACCCCGAGGTCTGGCTCTCGGTGTCGGCCACCACCCGCAAGCCGCGGCCCGGTGAGCGACACGGAGTCCACTACTTCTTCGTCACGGACGACGAGTTCGACAAGCTGATCGCCAACGGCGAACTGCTGGAGTGGGCCGAGTTCGCGGGCAACCGCTACGGCACGCCCCGGGGGGCGGTGATCGAGCGGCTCGAACGCGGCGAACCCGTCCTGCTGGAGATCGACCTGCAAGGCGCCCGGCAGGTCCGGGAGTCCATGCCGGAGGCCCAGCTGGTCTTCCTCGCCCCGCCGAGCTGGGACGAACTCGTCCGCCGGCTCACCGGCCGCGGGACCGAGCCGCCGGAGGTCATCCAGCGCCGGCTCGACACCGCGAAGATCGAACTCGCCGCCGAATCCGAGTTCGACACCACCCTGGTCAACACCTCCGTCGAGGACGTGGCGCGTGAGCTGCTAGCCTTGATGGAAGTTGTTTGATCGTTTCTTTGATCATTTACCCATCTTCGGAAGGTAGAGCGTGTCCTCTTCCATCACCGCGCCCGAGGGCATCATCAACCCGCCGATCGACGAGCTGCTCGAGGCCACCGACTCGAAGTACAGCCTCGTGATCTACGCGGCCAAGCGCGCGCGTCAGATCAACGCGTACTACTCGCAGCTCGGTGAGGGCCTGCTCGAGTACGTCGGCCCGCTGGTGGACACCCACGTCCACGAGAAGCCGCTGTCGATCGCCCTGCGCGAGATCAACGCGGGTCTGCTGACCTCCGAGGCCATCGAGGCCCCGGCCCAGTAAGGCACGAGCACCTTCACCACAGGCCCGGCAGCACCGCTGCCGGGCCTGTGGTGTGTCATAGGAACGACGACTACCGACGAGCGGGAGACGCAGTGGACAAGCCGAAGGTCGTGCTGGGGGTCAGCGGCGGGATCGCCGCGTACAAGGCGTGCGAGCTGCTGCGCCGGCTGACCGAATCCGGACACGACGTACGGGTGGTGCCGACGGCGTCCGCCCTGAACTTCGTCGGCGAGGCCACCTGGGCCGCGCTCTCCGGGCACCCGGCCGGCACCGAGGTCTGGGAGAGCGTGCACGAGGTGCCGCACGTCCGCATCGGCCAGTCCGCCGACCTCGTCGTCGTCGCCCCCGCCACCGCCGACATGCTGGCCAAGGCGGCCCACGGGCTCGCCGACGACCTGCTGACGAACACCCTGCTCACCGCGCGCTGCCCGGTCGTCTTCGCCCCCGCGATGCACACCGAGATGTGGGAGCACCCGGCCACCCAGGAGAACGTGGCCACCCTGCGCAGGCGCGGAGCGCTGGTCATCGAGCCCGCCGTCGGCCGGCTCACCGGCAAGGACACCGGCAAGGGACGGCTGCCCGACCCCGAGGAGATCTTCGAGGTCTGCCGCCGCGTGCTGGCCCGCGGCATCGCCGAGCCCGACCTCGCCGGCCGCCACGTGGTGATCAGCGCCGGCGGCACCCGCGAGCCCCTCGACCCGGTCCGCTTCCTCGGCAACCGCTCCTCCGGCAAGCAGGGCTACGCGCTGGCCCGCGCGGCGGTGGCGCGCGGCGCCCGGGTCACCCTGATCGCGGCCAACGCCGCGCTGCCGGACCCGGCCGGCGCCGACGTCGTACGGGTCGGCACCGCGGTCCAGCTCCGCGAAGCGGTCCTGCGGGCGTCGGCGGACGCGGACGCCGTGGTCATGGCCGCCGCAGTGGCCGATTTCCGACCCGCCGAATACGCCGAGGGCAAAATCAAGAAGCAGGACGGCCGGGAACCCGCCCCGGTCGCCCTGGTGCGGAACCCGGACGTGCTCGCCGAGATCTCCGCACGGCGGGCCCGGGAGGGCCAGGTCGTGGTGGGGTTCGCCGCCGAGACCGACGACGTGCTCGCCAACGGCCGGAGCAAGCTGAAGCGCAAGGGCTGTGACCTGCTCGTGGTCAACGAGGTCGGCGAACAGAAGACCTTCGGTTCGGAGGAGAACGAGGCCGTGATCCTCGCGTCCGACGGGGCCGAGACCCCTGTGCCCCATGGCCCGAAGGAAGCCCTGGCGGACGTGATCTGGGACCACGTTTCGGCCCGGCTCACGGCGCCGCCTTCCCGCTGAAGCCCCTTGTTCCGGTGCTCCGGATGGCGCAAGAATGTAGTGCCGCAGGTCACACAGCTCCCAGAAGGCGAGACAGGTGGTCTTGCGGGTGGCAGCGCCCGATAAGCTGAACCCGGTACGGAACGGGCGCAGCCCCCGGTACCGTGCCGACAAATGATCAGCCAGCAGCCGCTGCAACCCCAGGGAGCGATGTGTCCCGCCGTCTGTTCACCTCGGAGTCCGTCACCGAGGGCCACCCCGACAAGATCGCTGACCAGATCAGCGACACGATTCTCGACGCCCTGCTGCGCGAGGACCCCACGTCCCGCGTGGCGGTGGAGACCCTGATCACCACCGGTCTGGTCCACATCGCCGGCGAGGTGACCACCAAGGCGTACGCACCGATCGCCCAGCTCGTGCGCGAGAAGATCCTGGAGATCGGCTACGACTCGTCCAAGAAGGGCTTCGACGGCGCTTCCTGCGGCGTGTCCGTGTCCATCGGTGCCCAGTCCCCGGACATCGCGCAGGGTGTCGACGCGGCGTACGAGAACCGGGTCGAGGGTGACGAGGACGAGCTCGACAAGCAGGGCGCGGGCGACCAGGGCCTGATGTTCGGCTACGCCTCGGACGAGACCCCGAACCTGATGCCGCTCCCGATCGAGCTGGCGCACCGCCTGTCGCGCCGCCTGACCGAGGTCCGCAAGAACGGGACCATCCCGTACCTGCGTCCCGACGGCAAGACCCAGGTCACCATCGAGTACGACGGCGACAAGGCCGTCCGCCTCGACACCGTGGTCGTCTCCTCGCAGCACGCCGCCGACATCGACCTCGACTCGCTGCTCGCCCCCGACGTCCGCGAGTTCGTCGTCGAGCACGTGCTCAAGGAGCTCGTCGAGGACGGCATCAAGCTGGACACCGAGGGCTACCGCCTGCTGGTCAACCCGACCGGGCGCTTCGAGATCGGCGGCCCGATGGGCGACGCCGGCCTGACCGGCCGCAAGATCATCATCGACACCTACGGCGGCATGGCCCGCCACGGTGGCGGCGCCTTCTCCGGCAAGGACCCGTCGAAGGTCGACCGCTCGGCCGCCTACGCCATGCGCTGGGTCGCCAAGAACGTCGTCGCGGCCGGCCTCGCGGCCCGCTGCGAGGTCCAGGTCGCCTACGCGATCGGCAAGGCCGAGCCCGTCGGTCTCTTCGTCGAGACCTTCGGCACGGAGAAGACCGACGTCGCCAAGATCGAGCACGCCATCGGCGAGGTCTTCGACCTCCGCCCGGCCGCGATCATCCGCGACCTCGACCTGCTCCGCCCGATCTACGCCCAGACCGCCGCCTACGGCCACTTCGGCCGTGAGCTGCCGGACTTCACCTGGGAGCGCGCCGACCGCGTGGAGGCGCTCCGCGCCGCCGCGGGCCTGTAAGGACCGCGGGAACCACGCAGCGGCGAGGGCCGCGGGGGCGCTGAGCCCCTGACGGCGCCAGAGCAGCACGGAGGGCCCGGACCGGAGACGGTCCGGGCCCTCCGTGCGTCGCCGGGGCACCACCGGCCCGTCACCGGGGCCCGGGCGGTGTCAGAGGGCTTTGCGAGAATGCAGCTGTGAGCAGCGACAACGAATCCGAGGCAGCAGGCGGACCGCCGGAACAGCTCGCGCTCATCCGGGAGGTGGTCGCCGAGGCGAAGGCCAAGCACGCGGCCGAGGAGAAGGCCAAACCGCGCACCTGGCGCGGCGCCCCGCTCGCCGAACACCTGCCGGTCGCCCGGATCGTGGTCAACAAGGGCGTCCTCCACCTGGACCGGCTCTTCGAGTACGCCGTCCCCGCCCACCTCGCCGAAGAGGCCCGGCCAGGGGTCCGGGTCCGCGTCCGGTTCGGCGCCGGCAAGGGGCGCGTCCGCGACGGCCGCCGCGAAGGCGGCGGCCTGGTCGACGGCTACCTCGTCGACCGGGTGGCCCGGGCCGAGTACCAGGGACCGCTGGCCGCGCTCGCCCAGGTCGTGTCGCCCGAGCCGGTGCTCACCCCGGGGATGCTCGACCTCACCCGGGCCGTCGCCGACCGCTACGCCGGCAGCCTGGCCGACGTACTGCAGCTGGCCATCCCGCCCCGGCACGCGAAGGCCGAGGCCCGCACCTCCCCGGCACCCCTGCCCCGCCCGGCCGCGCCGGAACCCGGCGGCTGGGCACGCTACCCGGCCGGACCCGGCTTCCTGCGGGAACTCGCCACCGGGGCGAACCCGCGGGCCGTGTGGACCGCCCTGCCCGGACCGGGCTGGCCCGAGGAGCTCGCCCGGGCCATGGCGGCGACGCTCGCCTCGGGCCGCGGCGCACTGGCCGTCCTGCCCGACGGGCGGTCGGCGGACCGGGTGGACCGGGCGCTCACCGACCTGCTCGGCCCCGGACTGCACGTCCTGCTGACCGCCGAATCCGGCCCGGAGAAGCGCTACGCCCAGTGGCTCGCGGTACACCGGGGCTCCGTGCGCGCGGTGATCGGCACCCGCGCCGCGATGTTCGCGCCGGTGCGCGACCTGGGGCTCGTCGCCCTCTGGGACGACGGGGATTCCAGCCACAGCGACGACCGGGCTCCCTTTCCGCACGTCCGGGAGGTGCTGGAGCTGCGCTCGATGACCGAGGGCTGCGGCTTCCTGCTGGGCGGAACCGGCTGCACCGTCGAGGCCGCCCAGCTCGTCGAGACGGGCTGGGCACGGCCGCTGATCGCCGACCGGGCGACCGTACGGTCCGCGGCCCCCCGGGTCCGGACCGTCGGCGACGAACTGCTGGCCCGCGACGAGGCGGCCCGTGCGGCCCGCCTGCCCAGCCTGGCCTGGGAGACCGTACGGGAAGGACTGAAGACCGGCCCGGTCCTCGTCCAGGTGCCCCGCCGCGGCTACGTGCCGCGGCTCGCCTGCGAACGCTGCCGGACCCCGGCCCGCTGCCGCCACTGCTCGGGCCCGCTCCAGGCACCCGACGAGCGGGACCTGGCCTGCGGCTGGTGCGGCCGCCCCGAACCGTCCTGGCACTGCGAGGAGTGCGGCTCCTTCCGGCTCCGGGCCAGCGTGGTCGGCGCCCGCCGGACCGCCGAGGAACTCGGGCGTGCGTTTCCGGCCGTGCCCGTACGCACCTCCGGGCGGGACCACGTACTGGAACGCGTACCGGACCAGCCGGCCCTCGTCGTGTCCACGCCCGGTGCCGAACCGGTGGCCGACGGCGCCGGGTACGCGGCGGCCCTGCTGCTGGACGGCTGGGCGATGCTCGGCTTCCCCGACCTGCGGGCCGGCGAGGAGGCGCTGCGCCGCTGGATCGGCGCCGCCTCGCTGGTGCGCGGCGAGGGCCAGGTGGTGATCGTGGCCGAGCCGACCCTTCGGCCGGTGCAGGCGCTGGTCCGCTGGGACCCGGTGGGCCACGCCCTGCGGGAGCTCGCGGAACGGGCCGAGCTGAGGTTCCCGCCGGTGTCCCGGATGGCCTCGGTGATCGGCCGGGAGGAGGCCGTCACCGCCTTCCTGGCAGCCGCCGCGCTGCCCGCGGACGCGGAGATCCTCGGCCCGGTCCCGGTGCCCGGACGCCGCGGCGAACCGTCCCCGGGCGTACGCGCCCTGGTCCGCGTCCGCCCGGGCAGCGGCGCGGCCCTGGCCTCCGCCCTGAAGGCGGCCCAGGCGGGCCGGCTGGCCCGCGGGGTGCCCGCGGCTGACGCCGTACGTGTCCGGATCGACCCCCTCGACATCGGCTGACCCGGGAGTAGCCTGCCGGGACCGGTGGGATCAGGTCTACGGGGGTGGGCACGATGGAGTCGGGAGTTGCGGCACCGAGCGATGCGGCGGTCGCGAGGATCCTGGACGCCGACGGGGTCCCGCAGGGCGCCGGATTCCGGGTCGGCCCGCGCGAGGTGATGACCTGCGCGCACGTGATCACGAAGCTGCTCGGCCTCCCCGAGGACACCCGGGAGGCGCCCACCGCGCAGGTGGCGCTGGATTTCCCGCTGGCCGAACGCGGCACCAGGCTGGCCGCCGAGATCGGCGCCTGGATCCCGGTGCGGCCCGACGGCTCCGGTGACATCGCCGTGCTCCGCCTGCTCACCGACCCGCCCGCCCGGGCACCCATCGCCCGGCTGGTGGAGCACGGCGCCACCGCCGACCTGCGTGTGCGCACCCTCGGCTTCCCGGAGGACTACGACCTGGGCGCCTGGAGCGTGGGCTGGCTGCGCGGCGTGACCGGCGCCGGCTGGCTCCAGTACGACACGGATCCGGCCGCCGAGCACCAGGTGATACCCGGCTTCTCCGGCGCCCCCGTCTGGGACGTGGTCGAAGGCGGCGTGGTCGGCATGGTCGTGGCCGCCGACGACCGGACCGACGTCCGCACCGCCTACCTGATAGCGACGGACGACCTGCGCGAGAGCTGGTCGGGACTCGCCGCCACCGCGCTGCCCGCATGCCCGTTCCGGGCCCTGGAGGCGTTCGAGGAACGGGACGCCCATCTCTTCCACGGCCGACTCGAACCGGCCCGCCGGATCGCCGCCCTGCTCGGCCACGCCCCCGCCACCCACCTGGTCGGCCCCTCCGGCTGCGGCAAGTCCTCCCTGCTGAACGCGGGCGTGATGCCGCTGCTCCATCCCCGTACGGACCTCCAGACCGCCGCGCTGCGGCCCGGCCGCCTCGGCCGCTCCCCGCTGGAGGCGCTGGCCCTGGCCCTGCTGCCGCTCCTGGAGCCCGGCATGGCGGAGACGGCCCGGCTGGCCGAGCTGCCCGCGCTGGCCGGGCTGCTGCGGGAGGGCCGGATGGCCGACGTGGTGGAGCGGGTGCTCGCACAGAGCGGCAAGGACCGGCTGCTGCTGGTCGTCGACCAGTTCGAGGAGGCGCTCATCGGTACCGAGCCGGCCGAACTCGACGCGCTCGCCGCCGCCCTGGCCTACAGCCTCCACCCCGGAGCCCGCCTTCGGGTCGTCACCACCCTGCGCGCCGACTTCCTCACGCTCGTCCTCGGCCACCCGGGGCTCGCCCCGCTGTTCGCCGGCGACCGGCTGTTCACGGTCGGCGCGATGTCGGACGAGGAACTGCGCGAGGCGGTGGTCCGCCCACCGGCCGGCACCGGGGTCACCTACGAACCCGGCCTGGTCGACCGGATCCTCGCCGACGTCGGCACCGACCCGGCACGGCTGCCGCTGCTGCAGTTCACGCTGACCCGATTATGGGAACGGCAGCGGCAGGGCCGGATCGGCCACGAGGCCTACGAAGCGCTCGGCCGGGTCCACGACGCCCTGGTCACCCACGCCGAACAGATCTGGACCGGCGCGCTCACCGAGTCCGAGCAGCGGGACGCCCGAGCCCTGCTGGTCCGGCTCGTCCATCCCGGCGACGCCGGCACCGCCCCCACCCGCCGCACCCTCGCCCGCTCCGAACTGCGCCCCGGGCAGTGGCGCCTGGCACAGCGGCTGATGACCACCCGCCTGCTCGTTCCGGGCGAGGAGTACCGGCCGGAGGGCGGGCCGGCCGTGGAGACCGTGGAACTGGCCCACGAGACCCTGCTGACCCAGTGGGGGCGGCTGCGCACCTACTTCGAGGCGGACCGCGAGTTCCGCATGTGGCAGGAGGGCCTGCGACGCCGCATCGCCCTGTGGTCGGCCGACGCCCACCCCGCCCGCCGGCTGCTGCGCGGCCAGGACCTGCGGGACGCCCGCCGGTGGCGGGCGGGGCGCCCGTTGGAGCTGAGTCCGGCGGAGGAGACGTACATCGCGGCCAGCGACAAGGGCGCGAAGCGCCGGGCGGTCGCGGCGGGGGCACTGGTCACGGTGATGGCGCTGCTGGTGGGGGGCGGGTTCTGGCTGTTCCAGGACGGGGTGGAGAAGGGCGCGTCCCACACCGCGGCGGGGGTGCTGCTCCAGCAGTCGCGGGACGCGGACGCCAAGCCCTCGCAGGACAGCGAGTTCACGGCGCTGCTGCTGGCCATGCGCGCGTACCGTACGGAGAACAACCCCCAGACCCGGGCGCGCCTGCGAGAGCTGCACGCGAAGTACGCCTTCGCGGATGTTCTCGTGCCGAACTCCAGCACCCAGGGCCTGCTGTCGGCAGGTGTCATTCCGGTGAATCCCTTCATCACCGGAGCCGGGGGGCGGGTGGTAGCGGGCCGCGCACCCGACGGCGAAGTGCTGGTGCTGCGTCAGGAGGCCGATGGGCTGCGCAGGATGCGGCCCGGCCGACGCTCGGACCTCCTGGCGGTTACGCCGGACGGAACCTCGGTGGCGATGGTGGGCTCCATGCTGTCCTCGCTTCCCACTGCGCTCCCGACGGCGCTTCCCTCCGCGCCCCCGACAGGGACGCCCACCGCATTGCCCACGGGTGCCCCCACGGCGATTCCTTCGGCACCGCTGGACATGCGGGGCGTCCCGGTCGAGTTGTTCGACGTGCAGAGCGGGAAGGTCCGGCAACTGGAGAGGCCGGCGGAAGGTGACCCCTACCCGGGCAAGCAGATCCCCTTGGAGAGCCCGCTGGATGACCTCCTGCCCGACCTGCCCGACCTGACCATTCCCGGCATGAACAGCATGCCGCCGTCGTACACACGGCTGGCCTTCACCCCCGATTCCAGACAACTGCTCGCGCAGACCGGAGGTGGTGTGTGGGTCGGACGGCTTATCGTCTGGGACCTGTCCGACGGGCGGATCAAGAAGGTCATGCCGGGTGTGCCCGAACAGGTCGACGGGATGTGGCTCCTCCCCAGTGGCGAGGAGCTGGTCACGGTGACCCAGGCCCGGGACTCGTCCGTGACCGTCAAGGTCTGGGACCTGCGAGGGGCCGCCCCGAAGGGGCGCGAGGTGACGCGGACACGGGCGCAGCCCACCGGCATGACCATGATGGACGTGAATCCGGCAGTCACCCGAATGGCTGTACTCGTGCAGAGCACCGACGGGCCGAGGGTGGAGCACCGGCTCACGGTGCACGAGTTGCCGAGCGGGAAGGCCGTACGGCAGGAGCAGATCACCCAGCAGGAAGTGGCAGCCGGGGTGGCCATGGCAGCGGAGGGGGATGGCGCGCTGCCCTACGCACACCCGATGCCGCTGCCGAAGGAGCCCGGCCCGATCGTGCGGATCGGTGGGATGTGGGGCGTGGACCTGACGGGGACCGTAACCGAGCAGGCCGCGGTGCTGACCAGTCTGGGCCTGCTCGCCGTCGCCGGACCCAGCGGGGGAGACCCGGTACGGCGCTTGCTGCCTGCGCCCCCGGGTGGAGAGAGCCCATCTGGCGACACTGTCGGCACGGCGGAAGCCGACCGCGCGCTGGCGCATCTCTGCCGGATTCTGGCCGACGAGACGCTTCCGGCCTCGGTGGCCGGGAAGTTGCCGCACCGGGCCCACCCGGGGGCGGTCTGTGACGAGGGGAAGGGACGGCGTGGCTGAGGGAACACAGCTCATCGGGGTGCCGCTGCAGAGCGGCGGCGAGCAGGTGCTGATGGAGGTGGAACGGTCGGGCTCCGGCATCTCGCGGGCCGCCCGGCCCGGGGAGGTCGCCGGGACCGCGGCCCGGACCCTGAGCGAGAGCTTCGACCAGGTCCGGGCCGCGGCGGCGGTGCTGCTGGACCGGATGACGACGCTGCCCAGCCCGCCCAGCAGCGTGGAGGTGGAGCTCGGGGTGAAGATCAACGCCGAGGCGGGGGCGGTCATCGCCAAGACGGCGGCCGAGGGGAACTTCGTCGTCCGGCTCACCTGGGAGCGCGGCCCGGCGGCCGGGGCGGGGGACGCGCCCACAGCAGCGACGGACTGACCGCCGCTCGGACAGGACCGGAGGACGGACCGGACACGACTCCGACGCGCGGTCCGGGCACGGGTCTGGGTGCGAGTCCGGGCGGCTGTCTGTGCGCGGCTTGGCGCGCCCCCAGGCCGGGCCCCCGGCTGGCCCCGGCCTGGGCACGGCGCGGACGTGTTCCAGCGTGACGTCGGCGCCTGGGACCGGCCTGGACCCGACTGGCCCCGGGCCGGGGCGGGGCGCGGATGTGTTCCGGCGTGACGGCGGCCGGCCGCCGAACAGCGCGGCCGCCCGGCACCCGGGGTGTCCGGGTGCCGGGCGGCCGGTGGAGCGAGGTGCTCGGCCCTCGTGGGACCCAGCCGTCGTCGATTCGGGCGCGGGATGGGGGTCAGCCGTTGCGGGGGCCGGGGAACGCCCCCTGGCGGGCGGGGGAGGCGGCGGAGGCGGCGGAGGTCTCCTCGCGCAGTGGCTGCGGCGGGACGGAACGGGCCGCCGGGACCGTGGGCATGCCGATCGTCCGGGTGGTCGTGCCCTCGGCCACCGGCTCGGCCGCCTCCGCGGCCTGCGCGCGGCGCGCCCCGTAACGCCGGTGCACCGCCTGCTTGGTGACTCCGAGCGCGGAACCCACCGCGTCCCACGAGAAGCCGAGTGAGCGGTCGAAGTCGACCGCGGCGGTGACCAGCGTCTCGACGCTGTCCCGCAGTTCCTGCGCGAGGCGGACGGTGGGCGCGGGCGCCCGCCCGTAGACGACGAAGCCCGTGGAGGGACCGGAGCGGCGCGGGCGGTAGACGTTGCCGAGCTGCGCGGTGAGGGTACGCAGAGCATCCACCTGCCGGCGGACCCGCTCGATGTCCCGCACCAGGAGGTGCAGACTGGCCCGCGCTTGGGCGTCGTGGGTGGCGTGGTCGGCCATGAACAAGCCTCTCGAACCGGTGCTGAAGAGCGGATCGGGCCGCACATGCCGTTGCCGGACGCGGCCCGTACTGGTCAATCTCTTTTGACCAACGCGTCATGCGGCGAGGAAGTCACGCACCAGGGGCGTGTCGGCATATGCGAGAGGCGCGCGTATGTGCGTACGCCCCCTGTCCGGCCGCCCCATAGGATGGGGCGTTGCTGATCGCGAAGCCGGGCCGGGACCGATCCGGGACCGTGCCCGGGGGCGTTCCGCGGCCGGGCGACCGCCGGGCCGGAGGACGTTCGGCGGCCCGGTGACCCCCGGGCCGTGACTGAGCCGTCGGCCGAGCCGTCGCCGAGAAACGAGGTAGGACCCCAGTGAAGCTCGTCTTCGCAGGCACCCCCGAGGTCGCCGTGCCCGCCCTGGACGCCCTGATCGCCTCCGGGCGGCACGAGGTCGCCGCCGTCGTCACCCGCCCCGACGCACCCGCCGGCCGCGGCCGGCGGCTGGTCGCCAGCCCCGTCGCCGAGCGGGCGGAGGAGGCCGGCATCGAGGTCCTCAAGCCGCTCAAGCCCCGCGACCCCGAGTTCCAGCAGCGGCTCCGCGAGATCGCTCCGGACTGCTGCCCGGTCGTGGCCTACGGCGCGATCCTCCCCAAGAGCGCCCTGGACATCCCCCTGCACGGCTGGGTCAACCTGCACTTCTCGCTGCTGCCCGCCTGGCGCGGAGCGGCCCCCGTGCAGCACTCGATCATGGCCGGGGACGAGGTCACCGGAGCGTCCACCTTCCGGATCGTGGAAGGGCTGGACGCCGGCCCGGTCTTCGGCGTGCTGACCGAGGACATCCGCCCCACCGACACCAGCGGCGACCTGCTGACCCGCCTGGCCTTCGCCGGTGCCGGGCTGCTCGCCGCGACCATGGACGGCATCGAGGACGGCACCCTGCGCGCGGTGCCCCAGCCCGGCGACGGGATCTCCCTCGCCCCGAAGATCACCGTCGAGGACGCCCACATCGACTGGAAGGCGCCGGCGCTCCGCGTCGACCGCCTGGTGCGCGGCTGCACCCCGGCACCCGGTGCGTGGACGGTCTTCCGCGGGGAACGGCTGAAGCTGGTCTCGGTGGGCCTGGTCACGGAGCGGACCGACCTCGCCCCCGGCGAGGTCGCCGTCGCCAAGAACAACGTCTGGGTCGGGACGGGCTCGCACGCCGTGGAGCTGCTGTGGGTGCAGCCGCAGGGCAAGAAGCCGATGAAGGGCGCCGACTGGGCCCGCGGGGTACGGATCGCCGCCGGTGAGCGGGTGGGCTGAGCGGACGTAGGCTGAGGGGGAGCGAATCCCCCTCTTGCCTCGATTCTCCTTTTTATCTTGAATCTCCTTTTTGATCCCGGAGCACCTTTCTCGTGAGTGAGCAGCCTCGCCGCAGCGGCCAGAAGCAGGCCAAGCCCTACCGCCGTCCCAAGAAGGACCCCGTCCGCATCCTCGCCTTCGAGGCGCTGCGCGCCGTCGACGAGCGGGACGCGTACGCGAACCTGGTGCTGCCGCCGCTGCTGCGCAAGGCACGCCAGAACGAGAACTTCCAGGCGCGGGACGCGGCGCTGGCGACGGAGCTGGTCTACGGGACCCTGCGCCGCCAGGGAACCTACGACGCGATCATCGCCGCCTGCATCGACCGGCCGCTGCGCGAGGTGGACCCGCCGGTCCTCGACGTGCTTTCGCTCGGCGCGCACCAGCTGCTCGGCACCCGGATCCCGACCCACGCGGCGGTGTCGGCGAGCGTCGAGCTGGCGCGGGTGGTCCTGGGTGACGGGCGCGCGAAGTTCGTGAACGCGGTGCTGCGCAAGATCGCCGCCCATGACCTCGACGGCTGGCTGGAGCAGGTGGCCCCGCCGTACGAGAAGGACGCCGAGGACCACCTCGCGGTGGTCCACTCGCACCCGCGCTGGGTGGTCTCCGCGCTGTGGGACTCCCTCGGCGGTGGCCGGGCCGGCATCGAGGACCTGCTGGAAGCCGACAACGAACGGCCGGAGGTCACCCTGGTGGCCCGCCCCGGCCGCGCCACGACCGAGGAGCTGTTCGACGCCGTCGGCGAGGAGTCCGCACTGCCGGGCCGCTGGTCGCCCTACGCCGTCCGGCTGGCCGAGGGCGGCGAGCCGGGCGCGCTGGAGGCGGTGCGGGAAAGCCGGGCGGGCGTCCAGGACGAGGGCAGCCAGCTCGTCGCCATCGCGCTGGCGAACGCACCGCTGGAAGGCCGCGACGAGCGCTGGCTGGACGGCTGTGCCGGCCCCGGCGGCAAGGCGGCCCTGCTCGGTGCGCTGGCGGCCGAACGCGGTGCGTTCCTGCTGGCCTCGGAGAAGCAGCCGCACCGTGCGCGGCTGGTGGAGCGGGCGCTGGCCGGGAACCCCGGCCCGTACCAGGTCATCACCGCCGACGGCACCCGCCCGGCCTGGCAGCCGGGCTCCTTCGACCGGATCCTGATGGACGTCCCGTGCTCGGGGCTGGGCGCCCTGCGGCGCCGCCCGGAGGCGCGCTGGCGCCGCCGCCCGGAGGACCTGGAAGGCTTCGCGCCGCTGCAGCGGTCGCTGCTGCGGGAGGCCCTCTCCGCGGTCCGGGTGGGCGGCGTGGTCGGGTACGCGACCTGCTCCCCGCACCTGGCGGAGACCCGCGTCGTCGTGGACGACGTGCTGCGGGGCCGGGGCGGCGCGGCCCCCGTCGCGGCGGAACTGATCGACGCGCGTCCCCTGATGCCGGGCGTCCCGGCCCTGGGCGACGGGCCGGACGTACAGCTGTGGCCGCACCTGCACGGCACGGACGCGATGTACCTGGCCCTGCTGCGAAGGACGGCGTAGGGGGCGGCAGCGGGGCCGGCTGCGCCGGTGTTCGGAAGGATGGGTCAAGGGTTTTGCAGGGTCGGTTAAGGAATGGTTAGCTGTCGGGGTCGTGGCTGAGACGCGCCGTCGGCATGGCACGCTTGGGGCATGGCCGTTCAGATCAATCCCAGCATCCTGTCCGCGGACTTCTCCCGACTCGCCGATGAGGCGAAGGCGGTGGAGGGGGCCGACTGGCTGCACGTCGACGTCATGGACAACCACTTCGTCCCGAACCTCACGCTCGGCATGCCCATCGTGGAGTCGCTCAGCCGTGCCACGGACACCCCGCTGGACCTGCATCTGATGATCGCGGATCCCGACCGCTGGGCCCCCCAGTACGTGGAGGCCGGTGCCGGGTCGATCACCTTCCACGCGGAGGCGGCCGGCGCGCCCGTGCGGCTGGCGCGCGAGATCCGGGCCAAGGGGGCGCGGGCGTCGATGGCGCTCAAGCCCGCCACGCCCATCGAGCAGTTCGAGGACATCCTTCCCGAGCTCGACATGGTGCTGATCATGACGGTCGAGCCGGGGTTCGGGGGGCAGCCGTTTCTGGACGTGATGCTGCCGAAGATCCGCCGCACCCGGGAGCTCATCGCCAAGCACGGACTGGACCTCTGGCTCCAGGTGGACGGCGGGGTCTCCGCGTCCACCATCGAACGTTGCGCCGAGGCCGGTGCGGACGTGTTCGTGGCCGGCAGCGCGGTCTACGGGGCGGTGGATCCGGCCGCGGCCGTGCGTACCCTGCGTGAGCAGGCGGGTGCCGCGATCGCCGCCGCTCCGTGGGCCTGCGACCACTGAGACACGACAGGGACAACGGAGGCGATCGTTGGTGAACAGCTCGGTGAACGCCTGCTGTCCGGGCTGATCAACCGTCGCCGGATCTGACAGGATGAACGGCGAGTCGAGAGTGTGAACAGCAGGGAGGAGAACGCGGTGTCTGCAATGTCGGCGGGACGGTCAGCCCTGCGGATGGGACCCGCGGAGCTGGTGCAGGCGGCGGCCATGGCCCGCCGCTTCTACCTCGAGGGCAAGTCGAAGATCCAGATCGCCGAGGAGTTCGGCGTGAGCCGCTTCAAGGTGGCCCGGGTCCTGGAGACCGCCCTCGAGCGGGATCTCGTACGGATCGAGATCCGGGTGCCGGCCGAGCTGGACGCGGAGCGCTCGGACGCGCTGCGCGCCCGGTACGGGCTGCGGCACGCCGTGGTCGTCGAGTCGCCCGCCGAGGTGACCGACGACGCACCCGACCCCGAGAACCTCGGTGCGGTCGCCGCGGACCTGCTCGGTGAGCTGGTCAACGAGGGTGATGTGCTGGGCCTGGCCTGGGGACGGTCGACCATTCACATGGCCGCCGCCCTGCACCGGCTCCCGCAGTGCACCGTCGTGCAGCTGACCGGCGTCTACGACGCCGGCACGGCGGAGCGCGGCTCGGTGGAGGCGGTGCGCCGTGCCGCCCAGGTGTCGGGCGGGGACGCGCACCCCATCTACGCGCCGATGCTGCTGCCCGACCCGGCGACGGCGGCGGCGCTCCGCAGCCAGACCGGGATCGCGCGGGCGTTCGAATACTTCGACAAGGTGACCGTGGCCGCCGTGTCGATCGGGTCGTGGGAGCCGGGCATCTCCACCGTGCACGACATGCTGTCCGACGAGGAGCGCGCGCACTACGCCTCGCTGGGTGTGGCCGCCGAGATGTCGGCGCACCTGTTCGACTCGCAGGGGCGGCGCGTGGGCCGGGACCTCGGCGAGCGGTGCATCACCGTCGAGGCGGACCGGCTGCGGCGGATCCCGGAGGTCGTGGCCATCGCGGGCGGACTGCGGAAGGCCTCGGCGATCGGCGCGGTGCTGCGGTCGGGGCTGGTGACCAGCCTGGTGACGGACACCGCTGCCGCCGACTACCTGCTGACGGAGTCGGAGCCGGGGCTCCGGCCGGCGCTGGAGCGGGCCGACCCCGACCAGTAGGAAGCGTGTACGGCCCGGCCTCCGGCCGGGCCGCTGCATCCGGCCGCCCCCTGAGGCAGGTCGTGCCCGGTTCGGGTGATTCGCGGGTGCATCGGATGTTTGGCAGCATCGGGCCATGATCTTCCGGAACGTGCCCAGGTGGCCCCGGCGGCTGCCCCGGGCCGTGGTGGCCCTGTTCCTGTGTCTGGCCGTGTGGGGCGGGGCCGCCGGCTGCGGGGGCGGTGTCCCGGCTCCGGCGACCGCGCCGAGCGCGGCCGTCACACCCGACTGGGCCAGGGGCATGCCGACCGTCCGGGCGGACCGGCTGCCGCCGCAGGCCAGGGACACCCTGGCGCTCATCGACCGGGGCGGGCCGTACCCGTACCGGCAGGACGGGGCCGTCTTCGGGAACTTCGAGAAGGCGCTGCCGAAGCAGAAGCGCGGTTACTACCACGAGTTCACGGTGAAGACTCCGGGGGAGCGGGACCGGGGCGCGCGGCGGATCGTGACCGGCGGGGGCGGGGAGCTCTACTACACGGACGACCACTACGACACCTTCAAGGCGGTTCTCCGATGACCATGGACCCGCATCCGCTCGCCCCTGCCCTCGCGGCCGCCGAACAGGCGGGCTGGGCGGTCGTCCGGCTCGACCTGGACGGCGTACGGACCAAGGCGCGGCTGATGGACGTGTGCGCGGAGGCCTTCGTCCTGCCGGCGTGGTTCGGCCGGAACTGGGATGCGCTGGCGGACTGCCTGAGGGACCTGTCGTGGCTGCCGGAGGCCGCGGGGCGGCTGGTGGCGGTGACGGGGTGGGAGGGTCTGGCCAGGGCGCGGCCGGGGGACTGGGAGGTCCTGCGGGAGGTGCTGGAGGAGGCCGCCGCGTACTGGCGGGAGACGGAGGGCGGGTCGGCGCTGGAGGTGGTCGTGGCCGCCGCGCGGGCTCACTGATCGTTTCGGAACGGGGTGTCTATGATCACCTCTCCGGGGGAAGCGCGTGACCCCGTCTGCCGACCGGCAGCGTCACGCCCGGGGGGAGCAGAGAACATGGCCACGGACACGGCGAGACCGAACGACGACGAGCCGGACGGCGATGCGTCCGCGCGCGGGGGACGGACCCGCCGCAACCTGATCCGGGGCGGTGTGATCGTGGCCCTGGTCTGCGCCGTCACCGTCGCGGGCGTCCTCGTCGCGGGCCGCTTCCCCGGCGACTCGATGGACATCGCCTGGCGGATCCCCGGGGACGACAAGGCCACCGTCCCGGGCAACGCGGTCTGGCCGGACGGCGACGGGTCCTGGCTGGCCGGGGACACACTGGTGCGGAGCAGGCTCACCGGGGCGACCGGCCACGACGCCGGGACCGGCAGACAGGTCTGGGAGTACCGGCCGCCGGGCCGCTCCAGGACCTGTGCCATCGGGGCCGACGTCGACCGTTCCGTCATGGTCGTCACGCGCGATGACGAGAACCGGCCCGCCTCGGCCAGGGGACAGCTGTGCACCACGCTCGCCGCGGTCGACATGAAGAGCGGCCGCGAGATCTGGCGCACTCCGGTCCCGGCCGCGCCCCGCGAGAAGACCCTGAGTGACGAAAGGCGTGCTCAGGTGACCGTGGGCGGCGGTCTCGCCGTGCTCACCCACCAGGGACTGCGGGCCGTCGACGTACGCACCGGCAAGCCCCGCTGGACGGCGGCCGTTCCCACCGACTGCGTCCCTGCCCATGCCCTGCCGGCCGTGCGGCATGTCGCCGCCGTCCTCGCCTGCGGCGGCACGAAGAACGGACCGAACACGATCCCGAACCGGTTCAACCGGGATGCCGAACTGCACGCGGCGGCCTTCGACCCGGCCACCGGCGCGCTCCTGTGGTCCACCCCGATCGGCGACCGTGAGCCGGCCACGTGGGGCGATGGCGGCGCGCTCCTCGTCTCCGCCGACCCGCTGGTCGTGGACGAGGTCAGCGCCTTCCATTCCTTCGGCAGGGACGGACGGCCCAACCCGCCCATCGACTTCAGCAGCTCGTACGTGGCGGTGGACGACAACAGGCTCTACGCCCTCGGCGGGCACTACGTGAAGAAGGTCGGCAACCGGGACAGCGCCATCGCCTTCGACCTGGCCACCGGCCGGCAGGTGTGGAAGACCGACCTCGACTCCGACGTGCAGGTCTTCCAACTCCAGGACGGGAGGCTGACCGCGGTCGGCGAACGCCTGGACATGCTGCTGTTCCCGGCCGTGCGCGTGTACCTCCTCGACGCCGCCACCGGCAGGAAGCGCGACGTCCGCCGCTTCCACTACGGCGAGGATCCACTGGGCAGGGCCTTCGAGCACGAGGGCAGGCTCATCGTCGGTGACACGGCGTACAGACGCTCGTGACCCGACGGCAGCGCCGGACCGGCGTGTGGCCGTGCTCGCCGGCGGGGCCGGTCCGGGTGGGCCGGCCCCGCCGGCGGGGTCAGGACTTCGGGATCCAGGGCGGGGTCTGGCCCCAGCCCCAGATGGGGATCTTGGCCGCGTCCACCGGGGGAGGGTTCTCCCCGGAGTAGATCAGGGCCATGCGGGTGCCCCACTCGATGTAGTAGACGAAGACCGCGCGGAACTCCGGGTCCGTGGGCAGGCCCACCTCGTCGGCGGTGTCGAGGAGGAGGTCGACCCAGCGGCGGCGCTGCTTCTCGGTGATGGCGCGGCCCAGGTGCTTGGTGGCCATGTGCTGGTGGCCGCCGTGGCGGGCGGTGTAGTCGGCCGGGCCGCCGAACACCTCGGACAGCCAGACCGCCACGTGCTGCGGGTGTTCCGCGTCCATGCCCGCGAACACCGGGGCCAGGATCTCGTCCTGGAGGGCGTGGCCGTAGAAGGCCTCGGTGAGGCGGTCCATCGCCTCGGCCCCGCCCATCCATTCGTAGATCGTGGGCGTGCTGCTGCTCATGACTGTTCCGGGGCCTTTCCGGTGCCGATGACCTTCGTCGGCTCGTAGTGCTGCATTTCCTCGATCGCGGTGAAGAACGGGCGGACCGCGGCGAAGAAGGCCGGGAAGTGCTCGCCCTTGCGGAAGCCCTCCAGGTGGTCCGTCACCGAGGTCCAGCGGATGCGCAGGATGTACCGCTCGCGCTCTTCCTGGCAGTGCGTCAGCTCGTAGTCGATGCACTCCGGCGCGGCTGCCAGCGATTCGGCGGCCCGCCGGTAGGCGTCCTCGAACGCCGGCTGGTCGTCTAACGCGATCCGGTAGCGGATGTACTCGACGGTCGTGGCCATGGTGTCGTCTCCCTGTGTTCGGCCGGCGGTGCGTACCGCCGACCTGCCCAACCCTTCCCGATCAACGCTTCCCGGGCGAGTGATCCCTCATTCGGGTCCGGACTTCTGGGAGTCCGGGTCCGATACGTCCGGCTTCTGCTCTCGCTCCGCCTCCGGTGCCACGTCGGGGCCCTGTGCGCGGACCCGCTGGACCTGGTCCAGGGAGTCGCGGAGCTCGGCGAGCCAGGAGCCGGTGTTGCGGCCGACCAGGCGGACGCACCAGGCCAGGGCGTCGGCCCGGCTGCGCGCCACGCCGCCGGCGACCAGGAGGTCCAGCACCTGGCGCTCGGACTGCCGCAGCCGGGTCATGACCGGGACGGCCAGATGGGTGAACAGGACGCGCTCTTCACCGGCCTGGACGCCCCAGGCGACCTTGCGGCGGTAGAGCTGTTCGGCCTCGCGGGCCACCTCGATGCGCTGCTCGCGGGTGCGCTCGCGGAACGCCTCCACCGACTCGTGCGCCGGGATGCGGCCGACGACGGTGATCTCCTCTCGGTCGACCACGACCTCGAGGAGCTCCTCGTAGACGTCCACCGGAAGGCGGCCGGCGAACCAGCCGCGGAGTTCTTCTCGCTGCTCGGCTGTAATCATGTAATCAACGTTGCATCCGTTGTGCCCGTGATCACAACCCTCCGCGGCGGCCGCCGGCCCGTGTTCGCTCTCAGCCCATCGAGCGGTAGCGGTGGATCAGGTTGACCGCCATCGCCCCCTCCCCGACACCCGAGGCCACCCGCTTGACGGAGTGGGCCCGTACGTCACCCGCCGCGAAGACCCCGGGGACGCTGGTCTCCAGCGGGTAGGGGGCGCGTTCCAGGCTCCACTCGGCGGGCAGCTCGCCGCCGTTGGAGATCAGGTCGGAGCCGGTCAGCACGAACCCGTGGTCGTCCCGGTCCACCACGCCGGCCAGCCAGTCCGTGTGCGGCCGGGCTCCGATGAAGGTGAACATGAACCGGCAGGCGACGGTCTTGTCCGTGCCGGCCGCCGCGTCGTGCAGGGTGATGCGCTCCAGGTGCTCGCCGCCGTGCAGCTCGGTCACCGTGGTGCGGACCCGGACCTCGATGTTGGGGATGCGTTCGATCTCGTCGATCAGGTAGCGGGACATGCTGGCGTCCAGGGACTCCGCCCGCACGAGGATCGTCACCCGGGCCGCGTACTTGGCGAAGTGCACGGCGGCCTGGCCGGCCGAGTTCGCGCCGCCGACGATGAACACGTGCTGGGAGATGCAGGCCGAACTCTCCGTGGTGGCCGCGCCGTAGTACAGGCCCGCGCCCTCGAACCGCTCCGCGCCCGCGGCCGGCAGCCGGTTGTACGCCACACCCGTGGCCAGCAGCACCGTCTCGGCGGAGATCTCCGTGCCGTCCGCCAGGGTGAGGATCTTCGCGGGGTCGTCCCGGGTCAGCGAGACCACCTCCACCGGGTGCAGGATCTCCGCGCCGAACCGGGACGCCTGGATGGTGGCCCGGCGGGTCAGGTCGCCGCCGGAGAGACCGGACGGGAAGCCCAGGTAGTTCTCGATCAGGCTGGAGGTGCCCGCCTGGCCGCCCGGGGCGCGGGAGTCCAGCATCAGCGTCGACAGGCCCTCGGAGGCGGCGTACACGCCTGCCGCCAGGCCGGCCGGGCCCGCGCCGACGATCACGCACTCGTAGTGAGGGCGGGAGGCGGTGGTGGACAGGCCCAGCTGCCGGGCGAGGTCGGTGTCGGCCGGTGCGGACAGCAGCGTGCCGTCCGGGAAGCGGACCAGCGGCAGGGCGCCGTCGGGGCGGTCGGCGATCAGGGACAGCGCCTCCGGGTCCCGCTCCACGTTCAGGAAGCGGAACGGCTGTCCGTTGCGGGTGAAGAAGTCCCGTACGGCGTGGGTGCCGGGGGAGACCAGGTGGCCCGCGACGATGATCCCGTCGTAGGCGGGGCGGTAGGTGGCCAGCCAGTCCGACAGCAGGTCGTCCAGGACCGGGAAGAGCCGCTCGTGCGGCGGGTCCCACGGCTTGAGCAGGTAGTAGTCCAGCCGGACCCGGTTGATCGCCGTGATCGCCGCGTCCGTCTCCGCGTACGCCGTCAGCAGCACCCGGCGGGCGTCGGGGAACCGGCTGACCGCCTCCAGCAGGAACTCCACGCCGGTCACGTCCGGCATCCGCTGGTCCACCAGGAACAGGGCCGGGTCGTGGCCGCGCTCGTCCAGCGAGTCCAGGATCTTCAGCGCGTCCGCGGCCGAGGAGGCGCCCAGCACCCGGTAGCGGTCGCCGTACGCGCTGCGCAGGTCGCGGCGGACGGCCCGCAGCACCTGGGGGTCGTCGTCCACGGCCAGGATGACCGGCTTGCGGTTCTCCGCGGTGGACGCGGTGGACGCGGTGGGCGCGGCGGATGTGGCGGAGGCAGCGGACGAGGCGGAGGACGAGGCGGAGGGCGCGGAGGGCGCCGCTGCCGAGGCTCCGCCCTTGGTGTCCGGGGCCGTGCTCACGCCGGCTCCAGCATGAGCTTGTCGGCGTAGCACCAGGCCCAGTCCTCGCCCGGCTCGTGGGACGCGGCGATGGGGTGCTCGGTGGTCCGGTAGTGCTTGGTGGCGTGCTGGTTCTTCGACGAGTCGCAGCACCCCACGTGCCCGCAGCTGAGGCACATGCGCAGGTGCACCCAGCCGTCGCCGAGGGCCAGGCACTCCTCGCACCCTTCGGTGCCCGGCCTGACCGGACGTATGTGATCGATGTGCGTGCAGATGCTGTCCACCGGCCCCGTCCTTCCGTGGTCCATGATTCGTGGAGAAGATAATCACCAGGCACGTGCGACGGTTCAGTGATTCGGCCGATGTCATGAAGTCCGGAGCCGACTTCATGACGTCGCCGGAGACTTCCTGAGGTGCCGCCGCCACCTCGCTTTCTACCTCACGAAGTCGCATACGGGCGCTTTGACGGAGGCCCTCTGCACGACCAGTGTGGACGACGCCAAGGACAACAGGCGGCGCTTGGAGGAATCCGTGAGCAGAAAGATTCTGGTCATTGTCTCCGAACACGGTTACTGGGCCGAGGAGCTGATAGGCCCGGTTTCGAAGTTCGACGAGCGGGGCTACGAAGTCGTATTCGCCACGCCGACCGGAAAGCGCGCGCACGCCCTTCCGCCGAGCCTCGACGCGAACTACATCGACCCGCCGCTGGGCCGCTCGGTGACCACCGAGGAGAACGCCCGGCTGGGCCGGGAGTTCGAGCAGTCGAGCCGGCTGGACTCGCCGCTCGACATCGAGGCATGGGTGCCCGAGCGCCCGTACACGAGCGACGAGGGCTATCTGCGCAAGCTGGAGCAGTACCACCGCGATCTCGACAAACTCGACGCCGACATCGACGGGTACGACGCGATCCTCATCGTGGGCGGCAGCGGCCCCATCGCCGACCTCGCCAACAACGAGCGCGTGCACGCCCTGATCCTGGCCTTCGAGAAGGCCGGCAAGGTCGTGGCCGCCGAGTGCTACGGCGTCGCGTGCCTGGCCTTCGCCCGCGACTGGGACGACCGCAAGAGCATCATCTGGGGCAAGCACGTCACCGGCCACTGCAAGGAGTACGACTACAAGGACGGCACCGGATTCCTCGGTACCGATTTCAATATGGGTCCGCCGCCGTACCCGCTGGAGTACATCCTGCGCGACGCCACCGGCCCGGGCGGGGCGTACCACGGCAATTTCGGAAAGCCCGTCTCGGTGATCGTGGACTTCCCGTTCGTCACCGGGCGTTCGACCCCCGACTCCTATCTCACGGGGCAGAAGATCGTGGAAGTCCTGGAGAACGGTCTCACTCGGTACGGGTGGTAACGGAGGGGAAAGGGAAGTCATGGGAGCCACGCCGAATACGCCGCCCACTCCCGGACGGGAAAGGCTGATCGAGCAGTTCAAGGCCGACGGCCTGAATGTGATGTTCGGAAATCCCGGCACGGTGGAACAGGGATTCCTCGACGCGGTCGACGCGGCGGAGGACTTCCAGTACATCCTCGCCCTCCAGGAGACCGTCGCCGCCGGCATCGCCGACGGATACGCCCGGGCCACCGGCGGTGCCGCCCTGCTCCAGCTGCACTCCGGTGTGGGCCTGGGCAACGGCATCGGCATGCTCTACCAGTCGCTCCGCGGCCACACCCCGCTGGTGGTGGTCGCGGGCGACGCCGGGGTCCGCTACGACGCCATGGACGCCCAGATGGCCGCCGACCTGGTGGCCATGGCCCGCCCGGTCACCAAGTACGCCACCCGGGTCACCGACCCGAACTCGGTGCTCCGCACCATCCGGCGGGCGGTGAAGATCGCACTGACCCCGCCCCGCGGACCGGTGTTCGTGGCCCTGCCCATGGACGTCCTCGACGAGCTCAACTCCGAGCCGGTGGTGCCGGCAACGGTGCCGCTCACCGACGTCGCGCCCTCGCCGGCCTCGGTGGGGCGGGCCGCGGAGCTGCTCGGGTCCGCACAGCGGCCCGTGGTGCTCGTCGGCGACGGGGTCTCGCTCGCCGGCGCGCAGAACGAACTCGTGGCCGTCGCCGAGCTGCTGGGCGCCGACGTGTACGAGGTCGACTCCTCCGAGGTCAACATCCCGGCCTCGCACCCGCTGCGGCGCGGCCAGACCGGCCATATGTTCGGCCCGCACAGCAGGGAACTCGTCGGGGCCGCGGACGCGGTGCTGATCGTCGGCACCTACGTCTTCCCCGAGGTGTTCCCCGAGCTGGTCAGCCCGTTCCGGGAGGACGCCCGGATCGTCCACATCGATCTGAACACCTACGAGATCGCCAAGAACCACCCGGTCGACCTCGGCCTGGCCGCCGACCCCAAGTCCGCGCTGCGCGAGCTGGCCGCCGTACTGGACCGGCGGCTCACCCCGCAGGCCCGGGCCGCCGCGGCCGCCCGGATCGACGTCCGGACCCGGGAGCGGGCACGCGCCGCGCGCGCGGCGGCGGACGACGGCAGCCCGATGGCGGTGTTCCTGAAGACCCTCGCCGAGCGGACCGGCGGCGACCTGATCGTCTTCGACGAGGCGCTCACCACCTCGCCGCTGGTCACCGCCCACCTGCCGGCGGAGCGGCCCGGCGACTACCACCTCACCCGGGGCGGCTCGCTCGGCGTCGGCTTCCCCGGCGCGGTCGGGGCCAAACTGGCCCGCCCGGACCGGCTCGTCGTCGGGTTCTCCGGCGACGGCGGCTCGATGTACACCTACCAGGCGCTGTGGACCGCGGCCCGGCACGGCATCGACGCCAAGTTCGTGGTCTGCAACAACCGCAAGTACCGGCTGCTCGACGACAACATCGAGCAGTACTGGCGGGAGCGGGACATCGCCGCGCACGCCTTCCCCGGGTCCTTCGACCTGTCCCACCCGGAGATCGACTTCGCCGGACTGGCCCGCGCCCTGGGAGCCGGCGGCATGCGGGTGGAGAAGCCGGACGAGGCGGTCGCCGCGGTGAACCGGATGCTCGGCCACCCCGGGCCGTTCCTCGTCGACATCCAGATCTGACACCCCCATACGAAACGGAGGACACATGCCCGCCGAGCGGTTGACCGAGGACGCGATCCGCAGCTTCGCCGAGCAGTGGTACGTGGCCCTGGACCGGCACATACCCCTGGACCAGGTGCTCGCCTTCATCACCGAGGACCTGGCGTTCGAGGTTCCCGAGGACACCTTCCTCGGCCACGAGGGCTTCGGGCGCTGGTACGCGGCCGTCACCGCCCGGTTCTTCGACGAGGTGCACACCGTCACCAAGGTGGAACCCGTCATCGAGGCCGACGGGAAGCGCGCCACCGTCCGGGTGCTCGTCAACTGGCAGGCCAAGATCTGGGACCCGCCGGCCGCCCGCAGCGAGTGGCTCGGCTTCGACGCCGACCAGACCTGGACCGTGGTGGCCGGGCCGGCCGGCCCCCGGATCGCCGCGTACGCCGTCAACGACCTGGCCCCGATGCCCGGTTCGGGCTCGCTCTGAGAGGGGCGCCGACGATGACCCGAGTGACGCCGCAGCGGGTGCAGGCCGCCTACCGGGCGCTGGGCTCCGGCGACCGGACCAAGATCCTCGAGTACTACTCCGAGGACCTGCGCTGGCTGGTCCCCGGCAACCACCCGCTGGCCGGCTGGTACGAGAGCCTGGACGCCTTCCTGGAGCTGATGGGGCAGACCCACAAGCTCACCGACGGCACCTTCCGCATGGACATCGAGGCGATCCTCGTCGGTGAGGACTGTTCCGCCGACGTCTGCCGCAACACCGGCCTGCGGGCCGGCGCGGCGGAGGCGACCGGCTCCCCGTACGAGCGGATGGACTACCAGGTCTTCCACTTCATGCGCTGGCGCGACGGGCGGGTCGTCGAGGGCCGGGACGGCCTGTTCGGCGACACCGCGAGCGCGTTCAGCCAGTTCTGGGCGCCGTTCGCCCCGGACGGCATCCGCAGGGACCGATAGGGGGAGAGCGATGGACGCCCGACAGATCCTCACCAAGTACTACGAGTACGCCAACGCGGGTGACTGGGACCGCTGGTGCGACCTGTTCGCCGACGACCAGGTCATGGACGAGCAGCTGGCCGGACACATCGAGGGCCAAGACACCCTGCGCTCGATGATGAAGGGCATGGGGACCATGTACCGGGTCTTCCAGAACAAGCCCGTGCACTTCATCGTGGACCGGCCCGGCGCCGGCTCGGAGCAGCCGGGCAGCGTGCAGGCCGCGGCCGTCTCCCACCTGAGCGCCGTCAGCGCCTCCGGCGAGGCCATCGAGGCCGAGGTCATGAACTACTTCCGGATCGTGGACGGAAAGATCGCCTACATGGCGAACTACCACGACACGGTCCCCTTCCAGGTCCTGAGCCAGGACTGAGGGGGCGGTCCGGTGACAACGGCTGAGTACGACTACGTCATCGTGGGCTCCGGCACCGCCGGCAGCGTCCTGGCCAACCGGCTCTCCGAGGACCCCGGCGTCTCCGTCCTGGTCCTGGAGGCGGGCGGCTCCCGCATCCCGCCCGAGGTGGACGACCCCTCGTCCTGGTACAAGCTGCTCGGCGGGCCCGTCGACTGGGGCTACACCAGCGTCCCGCAGCCCGGGCTGGACGGCCGCCGTACGTACGAACCCCGCGGCAAGGCCCCCGGCGGCAGCAGCAACCTCTACATCATGATGCACATCCGGGGCCACGCCTCGGACTTCGACAACTGGGCCTACCAGGGCGCGGCCGGCTGGGCGTACGAGGACGTGCTCCCCTACTTCGCGCTGCTGGAGTCCCAGGAGGACGTCACCGCCGCCACCACCGGCACCGGCGGCCCGCAGCGGATCACCCACGCGGGCCGGCACGACCCCAACCCGGCGTCCCGGGCGTTCATCGACGCCGCCGTGGAACTGGGCCACCAGGAGATCGCCGACTTCAACACCGACGGCCCGCGCCGCGGCCTGTTCGGTACCGGCTGGCACCACATCGACGTGGCCGACGGCCGCCGCCAGGGCACCCTGGCCTCCTACCTGGAACCGGCCCTGACCCGGCCCAACCTCACCCTGCGCACCGGCGCCCAGACCACCCGCCTGCTGTTCGACGGGACCACCTGCACCGGCGCCGAGTACGTACAGACCACCCCGCCCGCCGACTTCCCGGGGCGGACCGTCCAGGACGCCGCAGGCACCACCGGCGAGCCCGGCACGCACACCGTGCGCGCCCGCCGCGAGGTGATCGTCGCGGCCGGAGCCATCGAGTCGCCGAAGCTTCTGCTGCTCTCCGGCATAGGCCACCCCGAGCAGCTCGCCGAACACGGCATCGCGGTCACCGCGGCGGTCCCGGGCGTCGGCGAGAACTTCCACAACCACGTGCTGACCGGCCTGATGGCCGAGGTCACCCAGGAGCTGCCGGCGCCGACGCAGAACCTCTCGGAGAGCGCTCTCTTCCTGTCCTCACAGCCGGGTCTGCCCGCGCCCGACCTGCAGATCGCCTTCGTGCACGTGCCCTTCGACGTGATCGTCGGCCAGGACCACCCCAACACGGTGTCCATCCTGCCGGGCGTCGTCCGGCCCGTCTCCCGGGGCTGGATCCGGCTCGCGAGCGCCGATCCGCTGGCCCACCCGCTGATCCACCCGAACTACCTGGGCGACCGCTGGGACCTGGAGCGGATGGTGCAGGGCGTCAAACTCGCCCGGGAGATCTTCGCGACCTCCGCCTTCTCGCCCTGGTACAAGCAGGAGCTCCAGCCCGGCCCGGGCACGGTCACCGACGACGAGCTTCGCGCCTTCGTGAAGCAGAAGTCGGAGAGCTACCACCACCAGTCCGGCTCCTGCCGCATGGGCATCGACGACCTCTCCGTCGTCGACCCCCAGCTGCGGGTGCACGGCGTCCGGGGGCTCCGGGTCGTCGACGCGAGCGTGATGCCCGCGGTCCCGTCCGGCAACTGCCACGCCGCCATCGCCATGATCGCCGAGCGTGCGGCGGACTTCATGAAGGGGGTCTCCCGTGTCTGACGGAGCGGTGCTGCGCGAGGGCGCCCTCACCGGGACCCGGATCGCGGTCCTGGTCGAGAGCGACTTCTACGAGCCGGAGATCTTCTACTACCAGCGCCGGTTCGCCGAGGAGGGCGCCGAGGTCGACTTCCTGACCCGGCTGTGGGGCAACGACTCCATCACCTTCACCGGCCACGAGTACCGGGCGCCGTTCACCGCCGACCGCTCCCTGGAGGGGCTGTCCGACGAGGAGCTGCGCCGGTACGCGGCGCTGATCGTGCCCTCGGGCATGGTCGCCGACCGCCTCCGGTACACCGAGGACGTGGACGTACTGGCGCCCGCGACCGAGCTGCTGCGCCGGGCCTTCGAGGAGCCGACGGTCCTCAAGGGGATCATCTGCCACGGCATGTGGCTGGCCTCCTCCATCCCCGGCAAGATCCGCGGCCGCAAGGTGGTCTGCCACAACAACCTCATCGGCGACGTCCGCAACATGGGCGGGGAGTACGTCGACGAGGACGTGGTGGTCGACGGCGACCTGGTCACCGGCCGCACCGGAGCCCACCACCACCTCTTCGCCCGCCGGATCATCGAGCTCATCGCGGCCGGGCGGGGCCGGGGGGCCGGCTGATGCGCTGGTCGCACGTGGGCCTCAACTGCACCGACCAGAAGACCACCGAGGAGTTCTACACCCGGTACTTCGGCTTCGCCCGGGCCCGGGTGGTCGACCTCGGCGACTCGCAGATCGTCTTCCTGCGCAAGGGGGACGCGTACCTGGAGCTCTTCCCGGCCGGCGCCGAGCCGGCCCGGCAGGCGGAGAACGACGGACCCCCGGCCCCCGGCCGGATCCGGCACCTCGCCTTCCAGACCGACAGCGTCGACGCCTTCCTCGCCGCCATCGGGGACGCGGCCGACGTGACGCTCGGCCCCCTGGCCTTCGACGACTTCATCTGCGGCTGGCGGACGGTGTGGCTCCGCGACCCCGACGGGGTGATCGTCGAGGTCAGCCAGGGATACACGGACGACGACAGCTCTCACGACAAGGACGGTGCACAGCATGGCTGAAGGCTTCTCCTTCTCGGACACCATCGCCGGATACATCGACCACTTCGACTCGGAGACCCGGCGACTCCGGCTGCACACCGCCGACGGCCGCCCGTTCGACGTGTCGATCGACTCCGGCCCCAGCGCCGAACTGGTCCGCAACCTGGACGAGCCCTACATCGACGCCTCCGGGCACCTCGACGAGATGCTCTCGCCCGGCCGGTTCCTGTTCGTCTACGGCGTCCACTACCCGGAGCAGGGCGGCCGCTTCGACGCCAAGCGGCTGGTCTTCCTGGGCCGCGGCGCCGAGGACTACCGTTTCGAGGAAGCCGGCTGGTGGGTCAAGCAGATCGAGTCCCTGGCCTCCTTCTACCGCAAGGCGCAGTTCGGCGACGGACCGGTGGACTTCACCGAGTACCGCACCGAGATCCGGCTCGGCGGCGACAAGACCGCCAGCCACATCCAGGAGACCGACACCATCTCCCGCCTGGTCTACGGCATGGCCTCCGCCTACCTGCTGACCGGCAAGGACGAGTACCTGGAGGTCGCCGAGCGCGGCACCGAGTACCTGCGCAAGCACATGCGGGTCGTGGACAGCGAGGAAGACGTCGTCTACTGGTACCACGGCATCAGCGTCGACGGGGACAGCGAGAAGAAGCTGTTCACCTCGGAGTTCTCCGACGACTACGACGCCATCCCGATGTACGAGCAGATCTACGCGCTGGCCGGCCCGATCCAGACCTACCGGGTCACCGGTGACGTCCGGATCAAGAACGACGCCGACGCCACCATCCGCCTCTTCGACAAGTTCTTCAAGGACGAGGAACTCGGCGGCTACTACTCGCACATCGACCCGATCCTCTTCAGCGCCGACCACGAGTCCCTCGGCGAGAACGCCGAGCGCAAGAACTGGAACTCGGTCGGCGACCACGCGCCCGCCTACCTGATCAACCTGTACCTGGCGACCGGGGAGCAGCGCTACGCCGACTTCCTGGAGTACACCTTCGACACCATCGCCGACCGGTTCCCGGACTACAAGAACAGCCCGTTCGTCCAGGAACGCTTCTTCCGCGACTGGTCGCACGACACCGCGCACAGCTGGCAGCAGAACCGCGCGGTCGTCGGCCACAACCTGAAGATCGCCTGGAACCTGCTCCGGATGAACGCGCTGAAGGCCAAGCCGGCCTACTCCGACCTCGCGAAGAAGATCGGCGAGATCATGCCGGAGGTCGGCAGCGACCTGCAGCGCGGCGGCTGGTACGACGTCGTCGAGCGGCTGAAGAGCGGGGACCAGGAGTCGTACCGCTTCGCCTGGCACGACCGCAAGGCGTGGTGGCAGCAGGAGCAGGCGATCCTCGCCTACCTCATCCTGCACGGCACCCTCGGCGGCGCGGACTTCAAGAAGGAGGCCCGCCAGGCCGAGGCCTTCTACAACACCTTCTTCCTCGACCACGACGAGGGAGCCGTCTACTTCAACGTGCTCGCCAGCGGCACGCCGTACCTGCTCGGCACCGAGCGGCTCAAGGGCAGCCACTCGATGTCCATGTACCACTCGGCGGAGCTGTGCTACCTCGCCGCCGTCTACAACAACCTGCTCATCAACGGCCGGGAGATGGACTTCCACTTCAAGCCCGACCCGACCGACCTGCCCGGCCGCGTGCTGCGCGTCTCGCCGGACCTGCTGCCCGCGGGCTCGGTGACCATCGCCTCCGTCGAGATCGACGACAAGCCGTGGACGGACTTCGACGCCGGGGCGCTCACCGTCCGGCTGCCCGATGTCCAGAGCCGGGTGCGGGTCAAGGTACGGCTCCGGCCGGAGACCAAGTAGGGGCTAACGGGGGCCCCGCAGAAAGGGGAATGCAATGTCTCTCAACGTCAAGGAACGCCGGAACAAGACGGGCACCGTCGTCGTCGCCACCGGTGAGATCAACAGCGAGACCTCCGGCGCGCTGCTGGAGACCCTGCTGCCGCTGGTCCGCGAGGGCCGGCCGCTGAAGATCGACCTCACGGCGGTCACCTACGTCTCCAGCGCCGGCCTGCGCACCCTCCTCGTGGTCTACCGCGAGGCCCAGCACGCCGGTGTCGCCGTCACCCTGTACGGGGTGAGCGAGGAAGTCCGGTTCGTCATGTCGGCCACCGGCTTCCTGGACTTCTTCGAGACCGGCGAGGCCGCCGCGGCCGAGGCGAAGCGGAAGGCCGGGACCACGGCCGGCGCCGGCAGGGCCGGCCGATGACCGAGACGCGCACCGAACAGGTACTGCGCGTGGACGCGTACCCGACCCACGAAGTGGGCGGGTACCGCGTCCGCGCGGGCAAGCCCTTCCCCTTCGGGGCCAACGTGGTCCCCGGCGGGGTCAGCTTCTCCGTCTTCTCCGACCAGGCCACCTCCATGACCCTGGTCATCTACAAGCGCGGGGAACCCGAGCCGATGGCCGAGCTGGAGTTCCCCGAGGAATTCCGCATGGGCAGCGTCTTCGCCATGACGGTCTTCGGCCTGGACCACGAGAACATCGAGTACGGGTACCGCGCCGACGGTCCCTTCGACCCGGCCTCCGGGCACCGCTTCGACGCCCGGCAGGTCCTCTCCGACCCCTACGCCCGGCTGATCTCCGGCCGTGACGTGTGGGGCGTACCGCCCGACTACAGCCGCGGCTACCAGTACCGGTCCCGGGTCTGCCTGCAGGACTTCGACTGGGGCGACGACAGCCCGCTGCGGATCCCCGCGGAGGACCTCGTCGTCTACGAGGCCCACGTCCGCGGCTTCACCCGGCACCCCAACTCCGGGGTCACCGCCCCGGGCACCTTCGCCGGCCTGCGGGAGAAGATCCCGTACCTGAAGGAACTCGGGGTGAACTGCGTCGAGCTGCTGCCCGTGTTCGAGTTCGACGAGAGCGACAACCCGCGCAGCAACCCCGAGACCGGTGAGAAGCTCTACGACTACTGGGGCTACAACACCGTCTCCTTCTTCGCCCCGAAGGCCGGCTACGCGGCCACCGGACGCTACGGCATGCAGGGCGACGAGTTCCGCACGCTGATCAAGGACCTGCACGCGGCCGGCATCGAGGTCATCCTCGACGTGGTCTTCAACCACACCGCCGAGGGCAACGAGCAGGGCCCCACCATCAGCTTCAAGGGCCTCGACAACTCCACGTACTACATGCTCACGCCCGAGGGGTACTACTTCAACTTCAGCGGCACCGGCAACACGGTCAACTGCAACCACCCCGTGGTCCGCAACTACGTCCTGGACTGCCTGCGCCACTGGGTCGCCGACTACCACATCGACGGCTTCCGCTTCGACCTCGCGGCCATCCTCGGCCGGGCCCTGGACGGCACCCCGCTGCCCAACCCGCCGCTGCTGGAACTGCTCGCCTTCGACCCCGTCCTGCGGCACACCAAGCTCATCGCCGAGGCCTGGGACGCGGCCGGGCTCTACGAGGTCGGCAACTTCCCGGCGTACGGCCGCTGGGCCGAATGGAACGGCAAGTACCGCGACACCGTACGCCGCTTCGTCAAGGGCGACACCGGGGTCGTCGGGGAGCTCGCCACCCGCATCGCCGGCTCGCCGGACCTCTACGCCGGCCGCGGACCCGCCGCCTCGGTCAACTTCCTGACCGCGCACGACGGGTTCACCCTCGCCGACCTGGTCTCGTACAACGACAAGCACAACGGGGCCAACGGCGAGAGCAACAACGACGGCGCCAACGACAACAACAGCTGGAACCACGGCGCCGAAGGCCCCACCGAGGACCCGGAGATCAACCGGCTCCGGCTCCGGCAGATGAAGAACGCCCTCGCCATCCTCCTCGTCAGCCAGGGCATCCCGATGATCCTGTCCGGCGACGAGGTCGGGCGCACCCAGCAGGGCAACAACAACACCTACTGCCAGGACAACGAACTCTCCTGGTTCGACTGGGACCAGGTCGAGCAGAACGCCGAACTGCTCGAATTCACCCGGCAGATGATCGCCTTCCGCAAGCACCACCGGGAGCTCCGCTCCACCGAGCACCCCACCGGCGCCATCCGCTCGGAGCTGGGCCTGCCCGACATCAGCTGGCACGGCACCAGTGCCTGGCAGCCCGACTGGTCCGGGGACAGCCGGCTGCTGGCGGTGGCCCGCTGCGGAGCCGGGGACGACGACGTGGTCTACGTCGCCATGAACTCCCACTGGGAGGCGCACGACCTGGAGCTGCCCGCCCTGCCCGGGGGCCGCACCTGGCACCTGTTCGCCGACACCGGGGCGCAGGCCCCGGACGACATCCGGGCCCCGGGCACGGAGACCGAGCTGGAGAACGCCGGCAAGTACCTCATCGGCCCGCGCTCAGTGGTGATCCTCGTGGGCCGTACCAACGAAGGAGACTGACATGCCGCTTTCCGTGTCCCTGAGCATCGAGGGCGACACCACCGTCATCGAGCTGACGGGCGAGCTGGACGCGAGCACCGCCCCGGACTTCCACCAGACCATCGAGAAGGCCGCCGGGCACGGCACCACCACCGTCGAGATCCGGATGGCCGGCGTCGGCTACCTGGCCAGCGCCGGACTGCGCTCGCTGGTCTTCGCCCAGCAGAAGGTCCCCGGCGACGTGACCATCAAGGTGGTCGGCGCGATCGAGCCGGTCGCCCGCACCATCCGCACGGCGGGGCTGGACCGCAGCATCGTCCTCTCCGATGAGTGAGCACCACCCACCGCGCAAGGGGTCCCCGCTGACCCAGCCCGCCGCCGGTGAACTGCAGGTACCGGCCAGCTTCGGTTCGCTCGCCGCCATCGCCTCCTTCGTGCAGGCGGTGGCGGGACGGGCCGGCCTGGACCGGCGGGCCGCCTACCGGCTGCGGCTGGCCGTGGACGAGCTCGCCACCAACATCGTCATGCACGGGTACCGGGGCGGCGACGGACGGATCACCGTCCGTGGCCGCTCCGGTCCCGGACGGGCGAGGATCACCGTCGAGGACAGCGCCCCGGAGTTCGACCCGGTGGCCGGCTGCCTCCCGCCGGCCACGGAACTGCCCCCGGAGCAGCGCCGGATCGGCGGCCTCGGCATCCACCTCGCCCTCACCAGCGTCGACGAGTTCAGCTACGTCCGGCACGACGGCCGGAACATCAGCACACTGACCGTGAAGGCCGAGGGGACGGACCCATGCCCTCCACCACCGTGATCATCCTGGCCGACCACCCTCCGCCACCGGAGAGCCTGCTGGCCGCGCTCCGCACCATGGACGCGGCCCTGGTCGAAGCGACCCTGCAGGAACTGCTCTCCGGCCCGCGGGAGGGACTGCCCGCCGCCGACGTGCTCCTCGCCCCGGCCCGGGCGCCCGGGGAGTCGGTGCGCACGGCCGTCCGCCGGCTCCGCCGCCGCTACACGGCACCCATCGTGGTGGTCTGGACGGTGGACGACTTCGCCGCCCTGGAGGAACACGTACGACTGGGCCACGACTACCTCGTGCCGCCCTTCCTGCCCGCCCTGGTCGGGGCACGGCTGCACAGCTGCACCGAACGCGCCGAACTCGGCCGCACCCTGCGCGAGGCCGACGCCCGGGCCGAGCTGATGAGCTACGAGAAGGAGCTGGAGATCGGCCGGGAGATCCAGGCAGGCTTCCTCCCGGAGGCACTCCCCGTCCCCGACGGCTGGGAGATCGACGTCCGCTTCCGCCCGGCCCGCCAGGTGGCCGGCGACTTCTACGACGTCTTCGAGCTGGTGCACCGCCGCCGGCTCGCCCTGGTCGTCGCCGACGTCTGCGACAAGGGGGTCGGCGCGGCGCTCTTCATGGCGCTGATCCGCTCCCTGCTGCGGCACACCGCCGAGAACAGCGGACTGCAGCACCTGGTGGCGGCCGGCCGTTCCGGCGGCCGGATCCCCGTCGTCGGGGCCACCCCGCTGCTCAACGCGGTCACCGCCACCAACGGCTACCTCACCCGCAACCACCTGCGGCAGGGGTACTTCGCGACGCTGTTCTTCGGCGTCCTGGACCCGCTCACCGGCAGCCTGGTCTACATCAACGGCGGCCACAACCCGCCGCTGCTCATCGGCGCCGACGGCGGTCCACCGGTCGCCCTCGACGTCACCGGGCCCGCGGTCGGCGTCCTGCCCGACTGCGTCTACACCCTCGGCTACGCCCAGCTCGACCCCGGTGACACGCTGTTCGTGTTCACCGACGGGGTGCCGGAGGCCCGCTGCCCGGACGGACGCTTCCTCGGCGACGAGCGGATGCTCGACCTGCTCTGCGCGGAACGCGACGGCCGGCCGCTCAGCGGCAAGGCCGTGCTGGACCGGATGGACTCGGCGGTGCGCGAGCACACCGGCAGCGCCGAACAGCACGACGACGTCACCATGCTGGCCCTGCACCGGCCACGTGCGGCGCGGGGGCCGCACGGAAGCCGGGCAGGCTACCCGGAGGCGGCGTGATGACCCGGACCATCGTGGTGCACTCCCACCGCGGCGGAACCGGGAAGTCCACGGTCCTGGCCAACCTGGCGCTGCTGCTGGCCACCGGCGGACGCAGGGTCGGCGTGGTGGACACCGACATCCAGTCGCCCACCCTGGACCTGCTGTTCCGGCTCCCGCCGGGCGGCGGTTCGCTCACCGACTACCTGCTCGGCCGGTGCGAGATCGAGGCCGCCGCCGTGCCGGTGGCCCGGTCCGGGCTGTTCGTCGTACCCGCCCGCAACGGCACCACCGCGCTGCGGGAGATCATGGCCACCGGGTACGACGTGGGGCTGCTGCCCGAGGGCTTCGACCGGTTCGCCGACACCTACGGCCTGGACGTGCTGCTGCTCGACACGCACGCCGGCCTGAACAACGAGTCGGTGACCGCCATGGCCAGTGCCGACGTCCTGGTGCTGCTGGCCCGGGCGGACCGGATCGACCTGTCCGGGGTCGAGGAGACCCTCGCCCTGGCCGGACGGCTGGCCTGCCGCCGGGCCCTGGTGATGAGCATGGCCCCGGACGGCATGGACCGGGAACTGGCCGCCCGTCGCGTGGAGGAGGTCTACGGCGCACCCCTGGCCGGAATCCTTCCCTATGTGCCGGAAATGGCCGCGCTGTACGGAGAACGCATATTCGCCGACGCCCATCCCGACCATCCCCTGGTCGCCGAATTCCGCACCATCATCTCGGCGCTCGGCATCGCACTGGACGCACGTGACGAAGTATCGCGTGCCTGACGTCATCCCCCTTACGCCCTTTGACACAGGGCGTGTTGAATCGGCAGCGAATCCAGAACAAGGAGATCACGGTCATGAAGATTCTCGTCGTCATGACGGCAAAGGCCACGCTCCATCTGCTGGACGGGGAGCTGCATCCCTCGGGATTCTGGGCCGAGGAATTCGTCGTCCCCGTCTCGATCTTCCGCGCCGCCGGGCACTCCGTCGACGTGGCGACGATCGGGGGCCAGGCTCCCACGGTCGACCAGACCAGCATCGACCCTGACTTCCTCAAGTGGGTCCGCCCCCAGGGCTCCGAGGACAACGACGCCGCCAACGCGGCCGAGTACGTCCGCGTCATCGGGTCCACCCCGCAGCTGGAGAACCCCATCGCCCTGGAGTCCCTCGGCGAGAAGGACATCGCCGGCTACGACGGCATCTACATCAGCGGCGGACACGGCGCCATCGGCGACCTGCCCAAGTCGGACGAGCTCGCCCAGCTGCTGCGCTGGGCCATCGCGCAGGACAAGCCGCTGGCCACCGTCTGCCACGGCCACACCTCCCTGCTCGCGCTCCGCGACGGCGAGGGCTGCTGGCCCTTCGAGGGCTACCGGATGACCGCCTTCTCGCACAGCGAGGAGCTGGTCACCAACATGGCCGGCCGGCTCCCGTTCATCCTCGAGGTGGAGCTCACCCGGCTCGGCGCCCGCTACGAGAAGGCCGAAGCCATCTGGGACTCGCACGTGGTGGTGGACCGCAAGCTGACCACCGGCCAGAACCCGTACTCCTCCAAGGCCCTCGCCGAGACCTTCTTAACGCAGCTCGCCGCGGGCTAGCCCGCACCCCCGACCGGGCGAACCGTGCCCGCAGAATGAGGAAGGCAGCCATGACCAAGCGCGTGCTCAGCGACCAGCCCCTGGCCAATCCCGGCAAGCTGTTCATCGGCGGCAAGTGGGTCGAGGCCAGAGGCGGCGGCACCGAGCCCGACATCAGCCCGGTCGACGGGCAGGAGATCGTGCCGGTGGCCCAGGCGGGATCCGCCGACGCCGACGCGGCCGTGGCGGCGGCCAGGGAAGCGTACGAGTCGGGCCCCTGGAGCAGACTGTCCGCCCAGGAGCGCGCGCTGCGGCTGAACCGGGTCGGGGAGCTCATCGAGCGGGACCTCGAGGAGATCGCCCTGCTGGAGACCATGGACATGGGCAAGCCGTTCGCGTTCTCCAGCACGGTCGACGCCCCGATGGCCGCCCAGCTCATGCACTACTACGCCGGCGCGGTGACCCGGGTCGACGGTTCCTCCCGGGCACCGGCCGGCGGCCAGCTCGCGTACACCCTGCGGGAACCGCTCGGCGTGGTCTGCGCGATCACCCCGTTCAACTTCCCGCTGCTGCTGTCCATGACGAAGATCGCCCCGGCCCTGGCCGCGGGCAACACGGTCGTGCACAAGCCCTCGCCGGCCACCCCGCTCACCGCCCTCAAGATCGCCGAGCTGTTCCAGGAGGCGGAGATCCCCGACGGGGTGCTGAACGTGGTCACCGGTCCCGGCGTGGAACTGGGGGAGACCCTCACCGACCACCCCGGCATCGACAAGATCGCCTTCACCGGCTCCACCGCCGTCGGCCAGTCCATCATCCGCAAGGCCGCCGGCACCCTGAAGAAGGTCACGATGGAACTCGGCGGCAAGTCCGCCAACATCGTCTTCGCCGACGCCGACCTGGACGCCGCCGAGGAACTGGCCTTCTTCGGCATCTACTACAACAAGGGCGAGATCTGCACCGCCGGCTCCCGCCTGCTGCTGCAGCGCCCGATCCACGACGAACTGGTCGAACGGCTGGTCCGGCGGGCCGCCGCGCTCAAGCCCGGCGACCCGCGCGACCCGGCCACCCTGTTCGGGCCGCTGGCCCACCGCGGCCAGTTCGAGAAGGTCAGCTCGTACATCGAGATCGGCCAGAAGGAGGGCGCGAACCTCCGGGTCGGCGGCGAGGGCTGGACCCCCGAAGGCGCCTCCGCGGAGGGCCTGTACTTCCTGCCGACGATCTTCACGGGCGTGGACAACGGCATGCGGATCGCCCAGGAGGAGATCTTCGGGCCGGTCCTGTCCATCATCCCGTTCGACACGGAGGAGGACGCCGTACGCATCGCCAACGACAGCGCGTACGGCCTCGCCGCCGGCGTGCACACCAAGGACCTGCGGCGGGCCCACCGGGTGGCGGCGCAGATCAAGGCCGGCACGGTCTGGGTCAATTGCTACAACCAGTACGACCCCTCGGTGCCCTACGGCGGTTACAAGGCGTCCGGCTTCGGCCGCGAGTGCGGTCCCGAGTCCCTGGAGAGCTACACCCAGACCAAGTCGGTCTGGATCGGCCTGGACTGAATCGGCCCCGACTGAGGAGAGAGCATGAGCACGGGCATCATCGGCACCGGGCGGATCGGGTCCGTCCTGGCCCGCATCCTGGTCGCCGCCGGCCACCGGGTGGTCCTCGCCAACGCGAGCGGACCGCACACGATCGGCCCGCTGCTGGCCGAACTGGGTCCCGCGGCGCGCGCCGCGACCCCCGCCGAGGCCGCCGGCCGGGCCGACCTCCTGGTGCTGATGGTGCCCTTCGACAGCGTCCGGGGGCTGCTCCCGCCGGACGCGGTCGAAGGCAAGGTGCTCGTGGACGCGACGAACGCGTTCGGCGGCCAGGGCGAACCCCGCGATCTCGGCGGGCGCGGCTCCAGCGAATTCGTCGCCGACTGGTATCCCGGTGCGCGGCTGGTGAAATCGCTCAACACCATGCATTTTGAAACACTTGCCGTCGCCGGGCGGGAATCCGGCGAACGGCTCGCCCACTACACGGCGGGCGACGACGCGGAAGCGAAGAAAACCGTCGCCGGAATTATCACCGATCTCGGATTCGCCGCAGTCGACACCGGCCCGCTGCACTCCGGTGGAATTCTCCAGCAGCCCGGCGGGCCGCTCTTCAACCGGCCGCTCACGGAAGCGCAGGCAACCGCATGGACATCTCGCTGAACGTCAACGGACTGACCCGCGAATTCGCCGCCGAAGCCAACGAGTTACTCGTCGAACGGCTGCGTGAGGGGCTCGGGCTCACCGGCACCAAGGTCGGCTGCGACACCGGACAGTGCGGCACCTGCGTGGTCCGGCTGGACGGGGCGTCCGTCAAGAGCTGCCTGATCCTCACCGCCGCCGCGGCCGGATCCGAGATCACCACCATCGAGGGCGTCACCGAGCGGGGCGGTGAACTCAACGGTCTGCAGGAGGCCCTGCGCCAGGAACACGGCACCCAGTGCGGGTTCTGCACCCCCGGCATGGTGATGGCGCTCGGCGAACTCGTCGACCGGACCGCGGGCCCGGAGACCGAGGACCCCACCGAACCCGAGATCCGCGAGTGGCTCACCGGCAACCTGTGCCGCTGCACCGGCTACCACAGCGTCGTGCGCGGGGTGCAGCGCGCCTGCGCCGCGCGGACCGCCCCGAGACAGGAGGCATGAGCCATGACCGCACCGACGGGGGAGAGCGCCGGCGTACTCGGCGCACCGCTGGACAGCCGTGAGGACCCGCAGCTGCTGCGAGGCGAGGCCACGTACGTCGCGGACATCAACCTGCCCGGCACGGCCCACATGGCCATCCTGGGCAGCACCGTCGCCCACGCCAGGATCCTCTCCATCCAGACCAAGGCCGCCGAGCAGATGCCCGGCGTGCTGAAGGTGGCCACCGCCGCCGACTTCGCGGACGTCATGCCGCTGCCCTGCATCTGGATCCCCGGCGGCGTGGAGAGCCATTTCCCGCCGCACCCGTACGGACTCCCCGGCGCCCGACCGGTCCTGACCGGCGACACCGTCCGGCACGTCGGCGACGCGATCGCCGTGGTCGTCGCCGAGACCCCGAAGCAGGCAGCCGCCGCGCTCGCCGCCATCTCCGTGGACTACGAGCCGCTGCCCGTGGTCACCCGCGCCGACCACGCGCTCGCCGAGGGCGCCCCGCAGCTCCACGAGGCCGTGCCCGGCAACCTCAACGCCTACTGGACCTGCGGCGACAAGGAGGCCACCGACGCCGCCATCGCCGGGGCGGAAGTCACGGTGGAGCTGGACCTGGTCAACCAGCGGACCATCAACAGCCCCATCGAGCCGCGCGGCGCCGTCGGCGACTACAACCCGGTGACCGGCGAGTACACGCTCTACGCCTCCACCCAGGGCCCGCACAACCACCGCTTCCTGCTCTCCGCCCTGGTCCTCGGCATCCCCTTCAACAAGCTCCGGGTGATCGCCCCGACCGTCGGCGGCAGCTTCGGCACCAAGGGCTACCTCTACCCCGACATGGCGCTGGTCCTGCTGCTGTCCAAGGCGCTGGGCCGCCCGGTGAAGTGGGTGGACACCCGCACCGGCCTGATGAACTCCACCGTGCAGGGCCGCGACCACCGCCAGCACGTCACCCTCGCCGGCACCCGCGACGGCCGGATGACCGCCGTGCGCTGCACCAGCTACGCCAACCTCGGCGCGTACCCGTCCACCATCGGCCCCGGTGTCGCCACCGCCCTGATGGGCCGCTCCATCAGCGGCATGTACGACTTCGACGCGGCCTTCTGCGAGGTGTACGCGGCCTTCACCAACACCGTGCCGCTCGGCGCCCAGCGCGGCAGCGGCCGGGCCGAGGCCGCCTTCCTGATGGAACGCCTGGTCGACCGGTACGCGGCCGAGATCGGCATGGACCCGGCGGAGGTCCGCCGCAGGAACCTGGTGCCGGCCGAGAAGTTCCCGTACGACAACGGGCTCGGCTGGACCTACGACTCGGGCAACTACCGGGAGAACTTCGACAAGGCCCTGGAACTCGCCGGATACGCCGACATGCCGGCCCGCAAGGCCGAGGCGCGCGCCCGCGGCAAGCGGCTCGGCGTCGGCCTGGCCACCTACGTCGCGATCTGCGGCGTGGGCCCGTCCACCCGGATGTCCCAGGAGGGCATGCTCGGCGGTACCTGGGAGAGCGCCAACATCCGGGTCCACCCCACCGGAGAGGTCACCGTCATGGTCGGCTCGGCCTCCACCGGCCAGAGCCACGGCACCGTGTTCGCGCAGGTGGCGGCCGCCGAGCTGGGCATCGACCCGGCCACCGTCAACGTGTACCAGGGCGACACCCTCAAGGCCCCCTACGGCCAGGGCACCTACGGCAGCCGTTCCTACAGCATGGCCGCCCCGGCCGTCGCCCTCACCGCCCGGAAGATCAAGAGCAAGCTGGTGAAGGCCGGTGCCGTGTTCCTGGGCATCCCCGAGGAGAAGGTGGTCTACGAGGGCGGCAAGGTCTACGAGGACGGCAACCCGGAGAACACCAAGACCTTCGCCGAACTCGCCATGTCCATGTGGTACGGCTGGGGCCTCCCGCCGGAGATCGAGCCGGCCCTCGACGAGACCACGCACTTCGACCCGCCGGACTTCAACTACCCCTTCGGCAGCCATGTCGCGGTCGTCGAGGTCGACGAACTCACCGGCGAGACCGAGGTGGTCGCCTACACGGCCGTCGACGACGCGGGGAACATCGGCAACCCGAAGATCGTCCACGGGCAGATCGAGGGCTCCATCCTGCACGGGCTGGGCCAGGCCCTGATGGAGGCCGCCGAATACGACGCGGACGGCCGGCTGCTCACCTCCGACCTCACCCGGTACGCCCTGCCCAGGGCCGCCGACGCGCCCTTCTTCACCCTGGACAAGACGGTCACGCCGAGCCCGCACAACCCGCTCGGCGCCAAGGGCGCCGGCGAGATCGCCACCGTGCCGCCCGCCGCCGCCGTGGTCAACGCGGTGGTCGACGCCCTGTCCGACCTGGGCGTCACCCACATCGACATGCCGGTCACCCCGGAAAAGGTATGGCGGGCCCTTCAGGGCCAGGGAGGTGGAGACCGGTGATCCTCGCCGACTTCGACTACGTCCGGCCCGCGGGACTGGACGAGGCGCTCGTCCTGCTCGGCGGCCACCCCGGTGCCCGGGTGCTGGCCGGCGGCCAGAGCCTGCTGCCCGACCTGGGCAACGGCACCACCACCGCCCGCATGCTGGTCGACGTACGCCGGCTGGAGGAGCTGCGCGGCATCGGCAGGACCCCGGACGGGGCCCTGCGGATCGGCGCCGCCACCACCCTGGCCGAACTCGCCGCGCATCCGCTGGTCCTGGCCGGAGCACCCGAACTGGCGGCCGCGGCCCGTGCCAACGGCGACCCGCAGGTACGCAACATGGGCACGGCCGGAGGCAACCTCTCGGCCGCCGGACGCCCCACCGACCTGCCGGTCGCCGCCCTCGCCGCCGACGCCCGGGTGGAACTCGCCGGTCCCGGCGGCCGCAGAACCGTCACCGCCGAGGATTTCGCCGCCTCCGGGCCGCCGCCGGCCACCGTGGTCACCGCCCTGCTGGTGCCCGCCCCCGGCCCGGCCGCCGCCTTCGAGAAGACCGCCGACCGCGCCACCCGCTACCCGCTGTGCGCGGTGGCGGTCCGGATCACCCCCGGCGGCCCCCGCATCGCCGTCACGGGCGCCACCGCGCGCCCGCAGCGGCTGCCGGAGGTCGAGTCCCGGCTGGCCGGCACCGCGTACACCACCGAGGCCGTCCTCGCGGCCTTCCGCGCCGAACCCCGGGAGCTGTTCGTGCCCGGGCGCGGCACCTCGGCCGAATACCTCGGCCATCTCGCCGGCGTCCTGACCGCCCGCGCGCTCGCGCGGGCCCAGGCCGCCCCGTCCTGACCGCCCGCACCGACCGCGGGTCCACGGGGGAGTGACAGCACGTGGCAGGCAACACCGCGAAACCGACAACGAGCACGCCGACCACAGGGGTTACCGTGCAACCGTCCGCTCCGGGTGCGACCGGCGCCGAACCCAGACGCCCGGGCTTCCGGGTCGTCGGCGCGGTGCTCGTCCTGCTGATGCTGTCCTCCTCCGTACCCTCCGCCCTCTACGTGCTCTACCAGGAACGGTGGGACCTCTCCTCCGGCATGATCACCGTGGTCTTCGCCCTCTACGCGGTGACCGTGCTGGCCGGACTGCTGCTCTTCGGCTCGCTCTCCGACACCCTCGGCCGGCGGCCCGTCCTGGCCGCCGGCCTGGTCCTGGCCATCGGATCCATGGGCCTGTTCGCCGCGGCCCAGGGACTGGGCTGGCTGCTCGCCGCCCGGGCCGTGCAGGGCCTCGCCGTGGGCCTGGCCACCGGCGCGATGGGCGCCGCCCTGCTGGAACTGGCCCCCCGGTCCAGGCCCGCGCTCGGCGCCCAGGTCAACAGCGCCGGACCCACCGTGGGCATCGGCCTGGGCGGCATCGGCGCCGGACTGCTCGTCCAGTACGGGCCCGCCCCGACCGCCCTCAGCTACCTGCTGCTGATCGGCGCCTTCGCGCTGTGCCTGGCCGGGGTGGCCCGGATGCCGGAGAGCGCACCCGGAGCGGTGCACCGGACCGGCGGGCGACTCCGCATCACACCCCACCGCATCCGGGTGCCCGCCCGGGCCCGGCGCCGGTTCGCCGTCCTCGTCCTGACCATCGTCGCGGTCTGGTCGGTCGGCGGCTTCTACCTCTCGCTCGGCCCGCACCTGGTGCTCTCCCTGCTGGAGAGCACCAACTACCTGGTCGGCGGGGCCACCGTGGCCCTGCTGGCCGGCGCGGCCACCGCCGCCCAGCTGCTGCTCGGCGGCACCCCGGCACTGCGCACCGCCGTGCTCGGGCTGACCGGCCTGCTGGCCGGCCTGGCGCTGGTGCTCCTCGCCCTCGGACTCGGCTCGGCCCCGGTGTTCCTGATCGCCACCGCCGTGCTGGGCAGCGGCTGGGGAGCCGCCTTCCTGGGCTCCTTCCGGGCCCTGAGCGCGCTCGCCGAACCCGAGCACCGGGGCGAACTCACCGCGGCCGTCTACGTCTTCGCCTACCTGGCGATGAGCGTCCCGGCGGTGCTGGCCGGGCTGCTCACCAACGTCCACGGACTGCAGCGCACCTCCGTCGGCTTCATGGCGGCCGTGGCCGCCGTGTGCGCGGTCGCGCTGCTGGCGACACTCCGGCTGGCCGCCCGTACCCGGGCAGAGGGGAGCACGGCATGAGCGGCGGAACGGCACCGGAGGACCTGCGGAGCGCCCTGCACGGGCTGGAGATCTTCGCCGGGCTCACCGGGGACCAGCTGGACTGGCTGGTCTCGGTGTCCGATCCGCGGGTGCTGGCCGACGGCGACGTGCTCTTCCGCGACGGCGACGAGGCCGACGCCTTCCACGTGCTGCTCTCCGGCGGGCTGCTGGTCACCAAGGTGGTGGACGGCCGGGAGGAGGTGCTCACCCGGCACTCCACCGAGGGCGGGGCCGCCGAGGAGCACGACGGGAAACCCACCGCCGCGCACCGGTTCACCGGTGAACTGCCGCTGCTGACCGACGGCCACTACGTCGCCACGGCCGCCGCCAGCGGGCCGGCGACCACGGTGGTGGCGTACTCGAAGCCGGTCTTCTTCGAGATGCTGACCCGGTGCCACGGAGTGGCCGCCGTGCTGATCCCCGTCCTGGCCTGGCGCATCAAGTCCTCCGAGGTGCAGGCCCGGAAACGGGCCACCGTGGAGGCCCTGGGCACGCTCGCCGCCGGACTCGCCCACGAGCTCAACAACCCGGCGGCGGCGGTGGCCCGCGCCGCCCAGGAGCTCGGGCCCGCCTTGGAACGGCTCACCCGTACCGCGTACGCCTGGGGTGCGGCGGCGGCCGGCGGCGAACGCGGTGTCCTCGACCGGCTCGCCGAGGAGCTGGACAAGGTCCCGCCGCCCGCCGCCACCGATCCGCTCGCCCAGGCCGACGCCGAGGAGGACATCACCGACTGGGCCGAGGACGCGGGCGCGGAGCGGCCCGGACTGCTCGGCGCCGGGGTGGCGGACCTGGGCCTGGAGCTCGACTGGCTGCGGTCCCGGCTGGAGGGGGTGGGCGGAACCGCGCTGCCCGCCGCCCTGGACCACCTGGCCGCCCTGCTGGAGACCCGGGCGCTCGCCGCGGAGCTGTGCGCGGCCGGACCGCGGATCTCCCAGCTGGTCGCGGCCACCCGGGATTACGCCAATCTCGACCGGGCTCCCGAGCAGCGCTTCGCGGTCACCGACGGGCTGGAGAACACCCTGGTGGTGCTCCGTTCCAAGCTCGCGGGGATCAGCGTCGTGCGCGCCTACGAGCCGGACCTTCCGGAGATGACCGGATATCCGAGCGAGCTGAACCAGGTGTGGACCAACCTGGTCGACAACGCCGCGGAGGCGATGGAGGGCGCCGGCGTGCTCACGCTGCGTGTCCGTGCGGAGGGCGACTGCATGGTCGTCGAGATCACCGACACCGGCCGCGGCATCCCCGAAGACTCCCTGCCCCGCATCTTCGAGCCCTTCTACACCACCAAGGACGTGGGGAAGGGCACCGGCCTGGGGCTGCACCTGAGCTACCGGATCGTCACCCAGCGCCACCGCGGGTCCCTCACGGCGCGCTCCCGGCCGGGGGAGACGCGCATGACCGTCCGCCTGCCCGTCGGCTGACGGTCCGAACGGCCGGACGAACGGCCGCCTGAACGACCGTCCGAACGATCGCCCGAACGGCCGGCCTCCCGCCGGTCCACCCGAGAAACGGAGTCGCCCCATGGCCTACGACATCTCCGAACTGCACCCGGTGTTCGTCCGTCAGATGGACGCCCTCGCCGCGCTCGACATCGACGCGGTGATGAAGAACTACACCGACGACGCCGTACTCCTGCGATTCGAAGGCGTATCGGTGGGAATCGACGCCGTACGTGAGACCTTCACCGGCTATCTCACTCTGAAGCCCACCCTGGTCGAACTCCAGGAGTACATCGAGACCGAGGACACGATCTTCTACCGGGCGATCATGAACCTCAACGGAGAGCCTGAGCACGCGTTCGGGACACTGGTCGTCCGCGATGGCCGGATCTGGCGCCAGACCGCCGGATTCGGCAGCTGACCGGGCATATCCGGGTAGCGTACGCGGGGAGGGTGGCGCAGCGCCCTCCCCGCTGGCATCCAAACTCACGGCAAAGGGGAGGCCATGGACAAGGAAACCGGCCGCGTCGAGGCATTCAGTGACGGCGTATTCGCGATTGTCATCACGATTCTCGTCCTGGAGATCAAGGTTCCCGAGGAACACGGTTCCGGCCTCTGGCACGGATTATGGGAACAATGGCCGCATTACGCGGCGTACGTCGTGAGTTTCCTCATCGTCGGTGTGATGTGGGTGAACCACCACACCATCTTCGGGCACCTGCGGAGGGTCGACCGCCCCCTGCTGTTCCTCAACCTCCTCGTCCTGATGGTGGTTTCGGTGATCCCGTGGACCACCTCGGTCCTCGCCGAACACCTCAAGGACGACGACGCGGCCCGCATCGCCGCGATCCTCTACAGCTCCTGGACGGTCGTCTACGCCCTGGCCTTCATCGCCTTCTGGTGGTACGTGACCAAGGTCGGACACCTCTTCCACGACCACGTGGACAAGGACGGCGCGCGCGCCACGCGAATGCGCTTCGGCCTCGGGGCCATCGCCTACCCCGTGACCGTCCTGCTGTCCTTCTTCTCCGCTCCCGTCGCACTCGCCGCACACTTCCTGATCGCCATCTACTATGCGGCGAACCAGATCCCGATCCCCCTCGTGGTAGAGGAGGAGCGGCTCGAATCTGCCAGCGACCTCAGGAAGTAGCCGCCGGGGCCTACGGGCCGTTCTTGCCGGTCAAGTAGGGTATTGGATCTAGCTGGTCGCGGGGGAGGCAGCAGATGGCGCGCGCAGTCCTGCCGGAGGAATCCGCAAAGGAAATCTCCGAATTGATCGACGTCCTGATATCTCTGTTCTTCGAATCCTTACCCCGGCGGGACCAGCGAAACTGGGCCCGCGTTTATCTGAACGGCCTCGTGCACACCACCGGCAAGAAGACCATCCGGAACATCGCCGGCACCGGGGCCAGTTCGGTGGAACAGAGCCTCCAGCAGTTCATCAGCAAATCCCCGTGGGACTGGACCCCGGTACGCCGGTCCCTGGCGCGGCACCTCGAACGCACCGCCCAGCGCCCGCTGGCCTGGGTGGTGCAGCCCATGGTCATAGAGAAGGCCGGGGACCGCTCCGTCGGCGTAGGCCGCCAGTTCGTGCCCCAGCTCGGCCGCACCGCCAACTGCCAGCAGGCCGGCGGCATCTGGCTGGCCTCCAGCGAGGCCAGCTTCCCGGTCGAATGGACCCTCACCCTCCCCGGGCCCTGGACCAGCGAACTGCTGCGCCGCCGCCGCGCCGGCATACCCGACACCGCGCGCTCCCTCAGCCCCGCGCAGGACGCCGTACAGGCCGTCCTGCGGATGGCCGCGAGCTGGCAACTCCAGCGCAGGCCCGTGGTGATGGAGGTCGGCAACGCCGAACTCCCGTACTGCGTGGAGGCCCTCGGCCAGCAGGACATCCCCTTCGTACTCAAGGTGGACGGCTCGGTGCCGGTCTCCTTCGGCGGCGCCGGACGCCACAAGCCCGGCCCCCACACCGCCCCCGCCCGGGAACTCATCGACTCCCTCCGCTCCCAGCGCCGGGTCGTCGAATGGACCCGGCACGGCCGGACCGAGGGCGCGGTCACCCTGCTCACCTCCGCCGGCATCCTGACCGCCACCGCCGAGGACCGGCCCGCCCCCGGCCCGCCGGTACCGCTGCTCCTGGTCGGCGCCTGGACCGAGGCCGGGCTGATGCCCACCGAGTTCTGGATCACCAACATCGGCGACCGTCCGCTGGCCCAGCTGTTCCTGCTCGCCAAACTCACCGACCGGGTGGCCCTCGACTTCGCGGAGGTCTGCGAACCGGTGGGCATCCGCGACTTCGAGGGCCGTTCCTTCCGCGGCTGGCACCACCACGTCACCCTCGCCAGCGTCGCCCACGCCGCCATGCTGCTCGGCGCCCGCAGCCACGGCAGGCCGCACCGGCCGCCGGGCCCCGCGACCGGGACCGTCGGCCCGGCCGGCGGCGCGCGGGCGCCGTACCCCGGAAGCACCCGCCCGGTACCGCCGCCCCGGCCGCTCATCCCCGGCCAGGTCCGCCGCGAGTACATCCGCTGACCCGCCGGAGCCGGACACACCCATGCTGGACATAGCAGAGGAACTGCATGCCTGGTGCGCGGCCGAACGCCAGTTCGCGCTCGCCACCGTGGTTTCCGTGAGCGGCAGCGCACCGCGCGGACCCGGAGCCACCCTCGCCGTCGACGACCGCGGCACCGCCCTCGGCAGCATCTCCGGGGGCTGCGTGGAATCGGCCGTGCACGAGCTGTGCCTGGAAGCCATCGCCTCCGGCGAGGGCGGGGTACACCGCTTCGGCTACAGCGACGACGACGCCTTCGCGGTCGGGCTGACCTGCGGCGGGGTCCTCGACGTGCTGGTCACCCCGGTCCGCAGCCTGGACCCGGTGCGGCCCGTGATCGGCTCGGTGCTGCGGGCCACCGCCGGCGGCGGCCGGGCGGCGCTGGCCCGGGTGGTCTCCGGGCCTCCCGAACAGTTCGGCCGGGCCCTGGCCGTCCGGCCCGACGGCTCCTACGAGGGCGGCCTCGGCGGCGGGCCGGGCCTGGACCGGGCCGCCGCCCACCGGGTCCGGGACCTGCTGCTGGCCGGCCGTACCGGCACCACCGAGCTGGGCACCGAGGGCGGTCTGTGCGGCCGCCCGCTCACCCTCCTGGTGGAATCGGCCGCCGAACCGCCCCGCCTGCTCGTCTACGGGGCCATCGACTTCGCCGCGGCGCTGGCCCGGATCGGGACCTTCCTCGGGCACCGCGTCACCGTCTGCGACGCCAGGCCGGTGTTCGCCACCCGGGACCGCTTCCCGCACGCCGACGAAGTGGTCGTGGACTGGCCGCACCGCCACCTGGCCGCCGAATGGGACGCCGGCCGGCTGGACGCCCGTACCGCCGTCTGCGTCCTCACCCACGACGCCAAGTTCGACGTACCCCTCCTGGCCGGGGCGCTGCGGCTGCCGCTCGGCTACGTCGGCGCCATGGGCTCCCGGCGCACCCACGCCGAACGCACCGCCCGGCTGGCCGCCGAAGGGGTGGCCGCGGCCGACCTGGCCAGGCTGCGCTCACCCATCGGCCTGGACCTGGGGGCCGGCACCCCCGAGGAGACCGCCCTGTCCATCGCCGCGGAGTTCACCGCCGTCCGGCACGCGGCAACGGCGGCCCCGCTGACCGGCGGCCGGGAGCCGATCCACCGGGACAGGTTCCCGTCGGCCCTGCCCGCCGCGCCCCTGGTCCCCTAGGCCCCGGCCCCCTCGCGACGTAGGAAGACACCAACCGGCCCGAAATGTGTCGGAGGATCGGCTGGGGCCGCGTAAACCCCAGGACATGGGAGAATGAAGTACGTGCGTTTTCCTCGGCTGCCCTGTCCGAGGGTCACCAACGAACGACTGGGATAGAGCACGTGCGTTTCCTCAATGACCTGAAGCCGCCGTACGACCTCACGTACGACGACGTATTCATGGTGCCGAGCCGCTCCGCGGTGGGTTCCCGCCAGGGCGTCGACCTCTCCTCGCCCGACGGCACCGGGACGACCATCCCCCTCGTCGTGGCCAACATGACCGCCATCGCAGGCCGCCGCATGGCCGAGACCGTGGCCCGCCGCGGCGGCATGGTGGTCATTCCCCAGGACATCCCGATCGACGTCGTCACCGACGTGATCTCCTGGGTGAAGACCCGCCACCACGTGCTCGACACCCCGATCACCCTGGCGCCCACCCAGACCGTGGCCGACGCGCTGGCCCTGCTGCCCAAGCGGGCCCACGGCGCCGGCGTCGTCGTGGACGCCGACAACCGCCCGGTCGGCGTGATCACCGAGCACGACCTGACCGGCGTGGACCGCTTCACCCAGCTCTCCGAGGTCATGTCGAAGGAGCTGCTGCTCATCGACGCCGACATCGACCCCCGCGAGGCGTTCACCACCCTCGACGCCGGCCACCGCAAGCTGGCCCCGGCGGTCGACAAGGACGGCCGGCTCGTCGGCATCCTGACCCGCAAGGGCGCGCTCCGCGCCACCCTGTACACCCCGGCCGTGGACGCCAAGGGCGGCCTGCGGATCGCCGCCGCCGTCGGCATCAACGGCGACTACGTGGGCAAGGCCAAGCAGCTGCTCGACGCGGGCGTGGACACGCTCGTGATCGACACCGCGCACGGCCACCAGGAGTCGATGATCAGCGCGATCAAGGCCGTCCGGGCGCTCGACCCGAAGGTCCCGATCGTCGCGGGCAACATCGTCGCCGCCGAGGGCGTGCGCGACCTCATCGAGGCCGGCGCGGACATCATCAAGGTCGGTGTGGGCCCCGGCGCCATGTGCACCACCCGCATGATGACCGGTGTCGGCCGGCCGCAGTTCTCCGCGGTGCTGGAGTGCGCCGCCGAGGCGAAGAAGTACGGCAAGCACGTGTGGGCCGACGGCGGTGTCCGTCACCCGCGCGACGTCGCCATGGCGCTGGCCGCCGGCGCGTCCAACGTGATGATCGGCTCCTGGTTCGCGGGCACCTACGAGTCCCCGGGCGACCTGCAGCAGACCGCCGACGGCCGCTGGTACAAGGAGTCCTTCGGCATGGCCTCCGCGCGCGCCGTGCAGAACCGCACCAGCGAGGAGTCGTCCTACGACCGGGCCCGCAAGGGGCTGTTCGAGGAGGGCATCTCGACCTCGCGGATGTTCCTCGACCCGGCCCGGCCGGGCGTCGAGGACCTGATCGACTCGATCATCGCGGGCGTCCGCTCCTCCTGCACCTACGCGGGCGCGGGGTCGCTGGCGGAGTTCGAGGAGCGTGCGGTGGTCGGCATCCAGTCGGCGGCGGGGTACGCGGAGGGCAAGCCGCTGCACGCCAGCTGGAGCTAGTCCGCTCCGCTCGGGTTCTGCCGGGCTGTGTCGCCGGGGCCCCGGTGCGTCTCCCCTCCCAGGGGGGTGCGCCGGGGCCCTTGGTGCGTTTCGGGGGGCGGGTACGGCGCTTGAGCGGGGTCGGGGCTGGGGACACGCTGCGCGTCCGGCGCGGGCCGGTGTGCCGTGTGCCCACCCGTGCCGCCCTGCGGCACGCCTGCCCACACGGTGGTGTGAGCTGCGCAGCGGTGCCGCCTGCGGCCTTGGGGTGGACTTTGGGGTTCCGTGGTGAACCAGTGGGGTGCCGCCCGACCGGTTGTCGTACCGGCCGTCGCGCGCCGGGGAGCCGCTCGCCCGTCCGGCCGTGCCCTCGCAGTTATCCGCCACTTGGCGGATCACCCGGTGCACCTGCTCCGCCACGCTCTGGACATCGACCCCCGCCGACGTCCGGAGGAGTGACCCGGTGACGACCCACACCCCCACGCGCCGCACCGACGAGCACGCCCTCGCCCGCCTCCAGCGCGAACACGGCAAGGCCCTCTACGGATTCCTGCTGGGGCTGACCTATGGCGACCGGCAGCGCGCCGAGGACCTCGTGCAGGAGACCCTCGTCCGTGCCTGGCGGCACCCGGAGGCACTGGAGAGCGCGCACGAGTCCATGCGGCCGTGGCTGTTCACCGTCGCCCGCCGGCTGGCCATCGACGCCCGCCGGGCCCGCCTGGTGCGGCCGTCCGAGGTAGGCCCCGACGCGCTGGAGCACTCCCGGCACGCCGACGACGGCACGGACACCTCCGTGGCCGTCCTCGACGTACGGGACGCGCTGCGCCGGCTCAGCCGGGACCACCGCGAGGTACTGGTGCAGATCTACTTCCGCGGGGCCTCCGTGGCCGAGGCCGGCCAGGCCCTCGGCATTCCCTGCGGCACCGTCAAGTCCCGTACGCACTACGCCCTGCGCGCCCTGCGGGACGTCCTCCCCGGCTACGGGCCGACCGGGCCGGTCACGCCGTTCCGGTCCGCCGGACCGGTCCCGGCCTGCGCCCGGCCCGCCGCCTGAGCGGCCACCAGGGCCCGCGACCGCACCTGCAGTTTGCCCAGGATGTGCGACACATGGGTCTGCACCGTCCGGCGGGACAGGAACAGCGCGGACGCGATCTCCGGATTGGACCGGCCCTCCGCGACGAGCAGAGCCACCTTCAGCTCGGCCGGGGTCAGCGCGTCCCAGCCGCTGGCCGGCCGGCGGCGGGCGCCACGGCTGCTCCGGCGCACCCCGAGCCGGCGCAGCCGCGCCTCGGCCCGTACGAGGTCCCAGTGCGCGCCCGGTTCCTCGTACGCGGCCGCCGCCCGGGCCAGCGACGCCCGCGCGCCGGCGAGGTCGCCGTGCCAGGCCTGGGCCACCGCGAGGTCCTCCAGGATCTGGCCCCGCCGGAGCGGGCGGGCCTCGTCCGCTCCGTGCGCCGCCGCCTGCGCCAGCAGCCGCGGGTCCTGTCCGAACAGGCCGCGCCCGCGCAGCAGGGCCATGGCGGTCCCGGGCCGGTCCGGGCAGTCCCGGGCGATCCCGACGCAGGCCGCCACCGCCGCCCGTGCCGTGTGCGGCTCCCCGGCCTCCAGGGCCAGCCGCACGATCTCGGAGAGCACCCAGGGCCGTTCGTCGCCGAACGCCCCGGCTTCCTCCTCCGCCCCGCCGGATCCGCCGCACGGCTCGGACAGCGCGGGCCGCAACGCGTCGAGGGCCACGGTGATCAGGCCGTCCCGCTCGGCCAGCAGCGAGCGCGCCAGCAGGGTGTACGCCGGCCAGGTCCGGCCGGACCCCGACTCCCGCGGCCACCGGTCCCCCTCCGGCGCCCGGTCCGTGCCGGAGCGTGCCCGCTCGGCCTCCATCCGGGCCCAGGCGGCCTCCGCCCGGGCCCAGGCGGCCTCCGCCCGGGCCCAGGCGGCCTCCGCCCGGGCCCAGGCGGCCTCCGCCCGGGCCAGCTCGGCCTCCGCCGCGGCCCGCTCGTCCCGGTGCCCCAGGAGCAGCGCCCGCAGCCCGTGCAGGGTCACCGGCAGCCAGGGGTCCGCGGGCCACAGCGGCTCCGCCCGGGCGCAGGCGGTCAGCGCCGCGTCCCAGTGGCCGAGGTGGAAGCGGAACTCCGCGACCCGGGCCTCCAGCCGCAGCCGGGTCGCCGCGCAGGGGAAGTCCTCGTCCAGCGCGCCCTCCGCCACCACCAGGGCCGCTGCCGGGTCACCGCCGTCGGTCAGCGCCGCGACCAGCCGGACGGCCAGCCCGGCCCGCCGGTCCGGGTGCCGGGCCCGGTCCCGGAGCAGCGCCAGCCGTTCCACCGCCCCGGGCCTGCGCAGCAGCAGCGCGGCGTCCGCGAGGTGCTCCTCCAGGACCAGCGGGTCGGCCGGGTCGGCCGGGTCCGTGGCGTCCGCCGCCCCGGCCGGGGCCGCCGGGTCCGGCCACCCGGCCCCGGCGCGGACGCCGGCGCGCTCCGCCGCGTGGCCCTCCCGGTCCGCGGGGCCGGACGTACGGGTCTGCGCGATGGCCCGCTCCAGCAGCTCGGTTCCGGGCCCGGGGGCGGCGGCGACCACGGCCGGTCCGTGGTCCGCCAGCCAGCGGAGCGCCCACGGCTCCAGCGCGCCGCCGCCCAGCAGCTGCGCGGCGACCCGGGCGGGCGGCTGTCCGGCCCGGGCCAGGGCCCCCGCGGCGTCCTGGTGCAGTGCGGCCCGCAACGCCCCCGGCACGTCGGCGTACAGGGCCTGCCGGACCACCGGGTGCCGGAACCGCAGGCCCTCCCCGGTCCCGTCGAGCAGTTCCGCGGCGAAGGGTTCCTCCAGTCCGGCGAGCAGCTCTCCCACCGGCGTGCCGCGTACGAGCGCCAGCTCGCGCGCGGTGAACTCCGCGCCCAGCAGGGCGGCATGACGGAGCGTCGTGTACGGATCGGGTCCGAGGCGGCCGCGGAGGCGGTGCACCACCGAACCCGGAGGTTCGGGTAACTCCTCCACCGGGCAGGCGAGTTCGGCGGTCAGGTCGTCGACGGTCAGCACCCCCCGCGCGGACCAGTGCCGCAACAGCTCCCGCAGCCACCGCGGGTTCCCCCCGGACAGCCGGGCCGCCTCGCGCAGCCGGGGCCCCGGCGGGGCGCCCAGCTGCTCCCGCACCGCGCGGGCCGTCTCCTGATCGTCCAGTGGCTCCAGGCGGAGCGTGCGGGCACCGAGCCGGCCGAGCGCGGCGCACAGCAGGTCCGCCTCGGGCCGGCGCGGCACCCGGCAGCGGGTGGCGGCCAGCAGCAGCGGCAGCCGGCTGCCCGCCGCCGTGCGAGCGAGCCGCTGCCACAGCTGCAGCGTCGCCCGGTCGGCGGTGTGCAGGTCGTCCAGGACCAGCACCAGCGGCCCCTCGGCGCACCACCGCTCCACGTCCGCGACCAGGGCGTCGAGGGCAGCGGGCAGCGCCGCCCAGCGGGGCACGGTGTCGCGGAGCAGCAGGCCCGCGGCCGCCCGGGCGTCCGCCGCCGACCGGTCGCTCCCGTCCGGGTACAGGCAGTCCAGCGCGGCCTGCAGCGGCGGCCCGTCCGGCGGCCCCGCGGCCGCCCCGGACCGTACCGCGCAGCCCAGCCTCCCGGCCTCCGCCACCAGCTCCGAGGCAAGTGAGGTCCGCCCGGATCCCGGCTCGCCCTCGACGATCAGGCAGGCTCCGCCGCCCTCCGCCGCGCCGCGCACCGATTCCCGTACCGCACGAAGGTGTTGATCACGCCCGACCCGCACGCCGGTGCTCTCCCCTACTCGATGGCCATCGCCCAGGGCAGGTGGACCCCTGTACTTCTCACGTCCCCGCGCCCGGACCGGTTCAAGCCGTTCCGCGGGGCACAATGCGCCCCGCTCGACCCGCGCCTCGCACCGGGACGCCGTCCCCTTCGATCGTCCGGTACGGTCCGGTCGTCCCCGGCGTGCGCTACCGCTGGGAGTGCACTCCGGCCCGGTACTTGGGGATCCGGACGGTGATCTTCATGCCGGCCCCCACACCGGTCTCGATGACCAGGCCGTACTCGTCGCCGTAGACCTGCCGCATCCGCTCGTCCACGTTCGGCAGGCCGATGCCCGAGGCCGAGCCGGGCCGTTCGCCGGCCAGGATGCGGCGGAGCACCGCCGGGTCCATCCCCACCCCGTTGTCCTCGATGGTCAGCACCGCCTCGGAGCCCGCGTCCCGGGCCGCGATGGTGATCCGGCACTCCTGGGTGGAGTCCTCCAGCCCGTGCTTGACCGCGTTCTCCACGAGCGGCTGCAGGCACAGGAAGGGCAGCGCCACCGGCAGCACCTCCGGGGCCACCTGGAGGGTCACCTTCAGCCGTTCCCCGAACCGGGCACCGGCCAGCGCCAGATACTGCTCGATCGACCGCAGCTCCTCGGCGAGCGTGGTGAACTCGCCGTGCCGGCGGAACGAGTAGCGGGTGAAGTCTGCGAACTCCAGCAGCAGGTCCCGCGCCCGCTCCGGATCGGTCCGTACGAACGAGGCGATCGCGGCGAGGGAGTTGAAGATGAAGTGCGGCGAGATCTGCGCGCGCAGCGCCTTGATCTCCGCCTCCATCAGCCGGGTCCGCGACCGGTCCAGCTCCGACAGCTCCAGCTGCACGGACACCCAGCGCGCCACCTCCGTGGCCGCCCGCACCAGCACCGCCGACTCCCGCGACCCGTACGCCACCAGCGCGCCCACGATCCCGTCCTCGCCGGTCAGCGGGGCGACCACGGCCCACTTCAGCGGACAGTCCGGCCGCTGGCACTCGGTCCGCACACTGGCACTGCGCCCCGAGTCCAGCATCTGCAGCACCCGCTGCATCGCCCGCCGCTCGTGGTGGTCGGCCCCCGGCCCGTCCCAGGCCAGCACCGACTCGCGGTCCGTCAGACAGAGCGCCTCCGTGCCCAGCAGCGAGCGCAGCCGCCGGGCGGCCTTGCGGGCCGTGTCCTCGGTGAGTCCGGCGCGCAGCGGGGGAGCGGCCAGCGAGGCCGTGTGCAGGGTGTGGAAGGTGGCCCGCTCCACCGGAGTGCCGAGCTCCAGGCCGGCCCGTCCGGCGCGGCCCGCCCGCCACCGGCCCAGGACGTATCCGGTGCCGAGCAGCAGCGTGCTCGCCGCGCACAGCGCGGCGACCGTGACCGCGGTCATCGTTCCCCTCCCGCCCGTCCCGGTGCCGTCCGCCGCGTTCCCGGCCGTCCCGGTGCCGCCCGCCCGCTTCCCGCCCGCCCCGCCCCCGGCTGGACAGCCACGTCCTCCGGCAGGTGCAGCCGGGCCAGGACGGCCGCCGTCCCCGGGGGTATCCGGCGGCGCGTGGCCAGCGAGACCACGATCATCGTCACGAAGCCGAGCGGCACCGACCAGACGGCCGGCCACGCCAGCAGCGCGTGCACCCAGCCCGGCCGCACCAGCCCCGCCCGGGTGGCCAGCACCGCGGTCAGCGCCGCCCCGCCACCGGTCACCAGCCCGGCCACCGCCCCCGGCGGGGTCAGCCCGCGCCACCAGATGCCCAGCACCAGCAGCGGGCAGAACGAGGACGCCGACACTGCGAACGCCAGCCCCACCGCGTCCGCCACCGGCACGTCCGTGGCGGCCAGGCTGCCGCCCAGCGGCACCAGCATCGCCACCACCACCGCGAACCTGAAGCTCCGCATCCCCGCGGCGGGGGAGGCCGGCAGCACGTCCTGGTGCAGCACCCCCGCCACCGCCATGGTCAGCCCCGAGGCCGTCGACAGGAACGCCGCGAACGCCCCGCCCGCCAGCAGCGCCCCCAGCAGATCGCCCGCCGGCCCGCCCAGCATCCGCTCCGGGAGCACCAGCACGGCCGCGTCCGCGTCCCCGGTCAGCGCGAGTTCGGGGGCGTAGATCCGGCTGAGCGCCCCGTACACCGGCGGCAGCAGGTAGAACGCGCCGACCAGCCCGAGCACGGTCAGCGTGGTGCGCCGGGCGGCCCGCCCGTTCGGGCTGGTGTAGAAGCGGACCGCCACATGGGGCAGCCCCATCGTGCCGAGGAACGTGGCGAGGATCAGCCCGTACGTGGCGTACAGCCGCAGCTCGGCCCGGTCCCCGGACAGCGGCTCGGACCAGCTGGACACCCCCATGCCCACCTCGGACCGGGTGTCCGGCACCGGAGTGTCCGGCAGGAACACCAGATGGGCGCCCGCCCGCACGTTGTGCTGCCCGGTGCCCAGGGTCACCGGCTGCCGGTCGTACCGCCGGCCGTCCACCTCGCCGGTCACCCCGAGGGTCAGCGGCGCGTCGAGCGAGACCCGCACGTCCTCGGCGATCCGTACGTCGGTGTGCTCGCGGAACACCGCCCCGGCGTCGAACGAGGCGCGCGGCGCCCCGTCCCCGGCCCAGGCCGCCACCAGGAAGAAGGCGGGGACCAGCAGGGCGGTCAGCTTCAGCCAGTACTGGAACGCCTGGACGAAGGTGATGCTGCGCATCCCCCCGGCGGCCACCGCGGCGGTCACGACGACGGCCACGACCAGCCCGCCCGCCCAGTGCGGGGCGCCGGTCAGGATCGCCAGCGTCAGCCCGGCGCCCTGCAGCTGCGGCAGCAGGTACAGCCAGCCGACCCCGATCACGAACAGCACCGCGATCCGGCGCACCGCCTGCGACTCCAGCCGGGCCTCGGCGAAGTCGGGCAGCGTGTAGGCGCCGGAGCGGCGCAGCGGCGCCGCGACCAGGACCAGCAGCACCAGGTAGCCGGCCGTGTAGCCCACCGGGTACCAGAGCATCTCCGGCCCCTGCAGCAGTACCAGCCCGGCCACCCCGAGGAAGGAGGCGGCCGACAGGTACTCGCCGCTGATCGCCGCCGCGTTCAGGCGCGGCCCGACGGTGCGGGAGGCGACGTAGAAGTCGGAGGTGGTCCGGGAGATCCGCAGTCCCAGCGCGCCGACCAGGACGGTGGCGAGGACGACGACGGTGACAGCGGTCAGCGCGTACGTCTGATTCACCGGCGATCCTTCGGGCAGGGGACGCCCGGAGTCTACGCAGCCGCCGGTACGCGCAACAGCGGCTGCCAGGCCACGTCAGGGGCGCCGGAGAGCCGCCGGGCCGGGGCGCTATCCGACGGCGTCCCGGTTCTCCGCGCAGTCGCGGAGGGCGATCTCCAGCTCCACGTACGACTCCTCGGCCCGGCGGAAGGCCAGCCGCAGGGCCGCCTCGGCCCGCGGCGGAAGGTGCAGGCGGGCCGCTCCGTCCGCCTCGTACAGCACCTCGGCCCACCGGGCGGCCGCGCTGCGGAGGCGGGCCACCAGGGCCTCGGCCTCAGCCGGTCCGGCCGGACCGGTCCGGGGCAGTGCCGCCAGTTCGTCGAGCAGCGCCTGGATTTCGGACATATCGCTCCTCCCGCGCCCGGCGGATCCACGATACGGGCGGCCGGGCGGGCGGCGGCCGGATCGGCGGTCCGGGTACGGCCGACGGTCCGGCGGAGCGCCGTACGCCCCCGCGCGCGCGACGAACGGTCCCCGGCTGCGCCGAGCGGCGCACCGGCCGTCCGGCGCATGCCCGCGGCGGGTTTCCGCGTACGGCCGGCCGGTTCCCGCGACGGGCGGTGCCCTGGTACGGCCCGCGGCGCCGGCCCGGTCCGTGTCCGCCCGGGCCGGTCCGTGCCGGTCCGGGCCGGCCCATCCCGTGCCGTGCCCGCCCGCCCCGTGCCGGGCCGTTCCTCAGCCCGTCGCCTGACGCATCAGCAGGTCCCGCAGCTCCCGGGCGTGCCGCCGGCTGACCTGCAGTTCCGCCGAGCCCACCCGGACGCTGGTGGTGCCCGCGTCCAGCCGCAGCTCGTCGATCCGGCCCAGCGCCACCAGGTGCCGCCGGTGGATGCGGACGAACCCGCGCGCGGCCCACCGCTCCTCCAGGGTGGACAGCGGGATGCGCACCAGGTGGCTGCCCTCGTCCGTGTACAGCCGGGCGTAGTCCCCCTGTGCCTCGACGTACGCGATGTCGGCGATCGCCACGAAGCGGGTCACCCCGCCCAGTTCGACCGCGATCTGCTCCGGCGTCCGCTCCGGGACGACGGCCTCGGGGCCGGCCCCCGGGCGGAAGGCCACCCCGCCGCGTATCCCCTGCCCCGGTGCCGGGACCTGCTCCGGCATCGGGGCAGGTCCCCGCGCCGCCACCTGCGGGGGGACCCGCGGCGGCACGGGCAAGGGCGGCACGGGTGCCGGGGGCACGGGCACCGCCGGCGCGGGCGCCCCGGCCGGATCGGGGACCCGTCCCAACTGGTCGCGGACCCGGCGCACCGCCTCCGCGAGCCGCTCCGGGCGGACCGGCTTGAGGACGTAGTCCACCGCCTTCAGATCGAAAGCCTGCACCGCGAACCCCTCGTGGGCGGTCACGAACACCACCAGTGGCGGCCGGGCGAACCCGGCCAGCAGCCGGGCGATGTCCAGCCCGGTCAGCCCCGCCATGTGGATGTCCAGGAACACGGCGTCGATGCCGTCCGGGCCGTCCGGCCCGGACTCCAGCGCCCGGGTGATCCGGCGCAGCGCCTCCGTGGCGTCCGAGGCCCCCTCGGCACTGTGCACCCGCGGGTCCGACCGCAGCAGGTACAGCAGCTCCTCAAGGAGCGGCTTCTCGTCGTCGACCGCCAGTACGCGCACCATGCCACGGAGTCTAGGGAGCGCTCCGCCGGACCGACAGGGAAGCCGCCGCGCTCCCTGCCCGACCGTTCACTTGACCGTGATGAGCTTGCCCTCGGGGGACACCGCGTACCAGGTGCCGCCGACGCCCTGCCCGTTGGTGTCGCCGGGCTTCTTGTCCCCGGCGAAGGTGTAGACCGGCCAGCAGTCCACCGTCTGCTGCTTCTTGCCGTCCGGCCGGTCCAGTACGAGGTAGTTGCGGTCGGTGATGCCCTTGGTGTCGGCCTTGTCCACCGGCGCGACCACCGGCCACTTCGCCAGGCAGTCACCGGTGCACTTGGAGACCATCGGCCACGCCGTGTCCGGCTTGAACCGGTAGACCGTCATGCCGTTCTTGTCGATGATGTGGTCGCCCAGCTTGGGGTCCTTGCGGACCGACAGCCCCGGCTGGCCGGCCGGCACGGTCCCGCCGCCCCCGGCCGGCGCCTTCGAGGCCTTCTTGCCGTCGGCCGCGAGCGCGAACCAGGTCCCGCCGACGCCCTGTCCCTTGGTGTCACCCGGCGCGGCGTCCTTGGCGAAGCGGTAGGCCGGCCAGCCGCCGACCGTCAGCTGCTTGCTGCCGTCGCCGCGCACGACCTCGCCGATCAGCGACGGGTCCTGGCCCTGGGCGGCCTTCACGTCGCCCGCCGGGACCGGGGGCCACGCCTTGGCGCAGTCGCCCTCGCAGGTGGCCTTCGGGGGCTTCGCCGTGTCCGGGTCGAAGCGGTAGAGGGTGAAACCGGCGCTGTCGGTCAGCAGGGCGCCGATCGTCTCGTTCTGCACGGTCTTCAGCTCGCCGGCGGGTCCCGCCTTGCCGCTCGCGGCAGGTGCCGAGGCGGACGCCTGGGCCGGTGCCGCGGCTCCGGCCGCGGCCGCGTTGGACGCGCCGGCCTTGTCCTCCTTGGTGCCGCATGCCGTCGCCGCCAGGACGACGGCCAGAGCGACGGCCGCCAGGGAAGTTCCGCGCTTCGTCCCCATGTTGATCTCTCCCACGTGTGTCCGTGTCGCCGCCGCAGGGGGCGGGCAACTGTGTGGACAACACGCCCCGCCGGACCGGATCTGTTCACGGGTGCCGGTGTGGGGAGGTTCACTCACCCCGGGCTGAACCCGGACCGCCGCAGGGCCGTGGCCACAGACAGGCCCAGGATCTCGTGTCCGGCGTCGTTCGGGTGCAGACCGTCGGCCAGGTGCTCGGGGCCCAGCAGGTCCCGCCCGGGCAGCAGGGCCAGCCGGCCGTCGCCGGCCGCGATCCGGTCCCTCACCGCCCGTTCCATCGCGTCCCGCAACGCGCCCAGGGTGGCGCCCAGTTGGTTGGGCACGCGTTCGGCGTCCGGCCGCAGCACCGGCGAGACCAGCAGCAGCGGGGTGCTCGGATGTCCCCACCGGACCAGGTCCAGGAAGGCGCGGGTGGTCTCGTACAGCAGCGGGGCCGAATACGGCACCCGCGACCAGCAGTTGGTGCCGAAGGCGAGGGTGAGCACGTCGGCCGGCAGGCCGGCGAGCTGTTGCGCGGTGGCGAGTTCGCCGCGCGCGGCGCCCGCGTAGCCGAGGTTGACGGTGTCCCAGCCCAGGGTCCGCCCGGCCACCGCGGGCCAGCCGTGCGCGGGCCGGGTGGACCACCAGCCCTCGGTGATCGAGTCGCCGTGCACCACCCAGCGCGGGGCGGCGGGCCCCGGGGCGAGCGGGCCGCCTATCCCGCGCAGGGCGAGCAGCCGCGGGGCCTGGCCCTCCGGCGGGTGGACGGTGTAGGGCCCGCGGCCCGGCGGCAGGCCGATGCGTACGACGGCCTCGGCGGCCGGCTCGGTGAACACCTCGTCCAGCAGCCCGTCCCGGTTCCACAGCGCGAACCCGTGCGCGAGGTCGCGCAGCGCGTCCGTCGGGCCGGGGACGGTCGCCCGGTAGCGGATCTCCACGGCGTGCGCCGTGTCCGCGCCGAACTCCAGCCGTACGCCGATGGGCAGGGTGGCCCGCTCCCCGGTGTCCCAGGGCAGCCGCATGGTGTCGGCCGGGTCGGCGCGGACCGGCCGCTCCCCGTCCAGCCAGGCCACCCCGCGCAGGTACGGTCCCGGATCCAGCCACCCTTCGCCGTGGGTCACTCGGCGCCTCCGATCGTCGTGTCCCTGGTCTCCGCGACCCGGCCGGACGGAGCGTTCTCCGCGTTGCGCCGCCGTCCTGCCGCACCGGGCAGGGCGACGGCCCGCGGGGTCCGTACCAGGCCCGGCGCCACCGCGTTGACCCGTACCCCGCGCGGGCCCGGTTCCACCGCGGCGGAGCCCACCGGCGAGACAGGGGCCCGCCTTGGGGGCGCCGTAGGCGGCGTGCAGCGGGGCGCCGGTCGGCCGGGACCGCCCGCACGGCACGGAGGCCCCTCCGGTCGGCCGGCCGGACGAGCTCCGTGCCGGGGCTCCGGCGCGTCGATCCCATGGAGCGCGTCCAGGTCCATGGGAGGGCACGCTGCGGCAAATCTGACGAAGTGTCAAGAAAGGTTGCTCAGGGTGACCGGCGCACTGATCGAACGTCCGCGTGCAACGAACGACCATCCCGGACGGATCCGCGCAACGATCGTGCGCGAATCTGCAAGGATGGTGCATTACGGGCGGGAACCCTCACCCCCTAGGCTCACTCCCCGTACGTGGAGTGGCGCGACCGCCTCCCCGGCTGTCCGCCCTGCACACCTGTCCAGGTCCTGTGCTCCTGCTCGGACTCGCTGCGGTCGACGCCGTAACCCCCGATCCGCAGTGTCAGAAGGAGTCCCCTCGTGCTGGACCACGGCCAGGCGCCACCGCTCACCGCGCGGCCTGTCAATCCGCTGCTCCGCCGCAAGCCGGTCGAGCGCCTCGTCGAAGAGGCCGGCCAGGGCGAGGGCGGTGCGCTCAAGCGCTCCCTCACCATGTGGCAGCTGACCATGATCAGCATCGGTGCCACCCTGGGCACCGGCATCTTCGTCGTCCTCGGCGCGGCCACCCCGGTGGCCGGTCCGGCCGTCTGGATCGCCTTCATCCTCGCGGGCCTGACCGCCCTCTTCTCGGCGCTGTCCTACGCCGAGCTGGCCGGCTCCATCCCGGTCTCCGGCTCCTCGTACTCGTACTCGTACGCCACCATGGGCGAGTTCATCGCCTGGATCTGCGGCTGGTGCCTGGTCCTGGAGTACGGCGTCTCGGTGGCGGCCGTGGCCGTCGGCTGGGGCGAGTACCTCAACGAGCTGCTCGACGGCACCATCGGGATCACCATTCCCGAGACCTTCTCCGCGCCGATGGGCGAGGGCGGCTACATCAACATGCCGGCCCTGGTCGTGGTCCTGCTCTGCATGGTCTTCCTGCTGCGCGGCGCCAAGGAGAGCGCCCGGGTCAACTCGATCATGGTCGGCGTCAAGATCGTCACCCTGGTGCTGTTCTGCGTGATCGGCTTCATGGGCATCAAGGCCGGCAACTACACCCCGCTGGCCCCGCTCGGCATCACCGCCATCAGCACCGCCGCCTCCATGCTGTTCTTCTCCTACATCGGCTTCGACGCCGCCTCCACGGCCGGCGAGGAGGCGAAGAACCCCAAGAAGGACCTGCCCCGCGCGATCATGCTCTCGCTGCTGATCGTCACCGGCCTGTACTGCCTGGTCGCCTTCGTCGCCGTCGGCGCCATGCCGTGGCAGAAGTTCGAGGGCAGCGAGGCCGCGCTCGCGCAGATCATGGAGGACGTCACCGGCCACAGCTTCTGGAGCGTGGTCCTCGCGGCCGGCGCCGTGATCGCCATCGCCAGCGTCGTCTTCGCCGTCCTCTACGGCCAGACCCGCGTGCTCTTCGCGATGTCCCGCGACGGCCTGATCCCCAAGGTCTTCGCCAGGGTCGACGAGAAGACCGGCACCCCGCGCGCCAACACGATCATCGTCTGCCTGTTCTGCGGCGCACTGGGCGCGTTCATCCCGCTGGACGAGCTCGCCAACGCCACCAGCATCGGCACCCTCTTCGCCTTCGCGCTGGTCAACGTGGCCGTGGTCATCCTCCGCTACACCCGCCCGGACATGCCGCGCACCTTCAGGGTCGCCCTGTTCCCGGTCACCCCGATCCTCGGCTTCGCCTTCTGTGGCTACCTGATGTGGGAGCTGCCGATGCCGACCTGGATCGCCTTCGGTGGCTGGATGGTGGTCGGACTCGTGATCTACTTCTTCTACGGAATGCGCCGCTCCACCCTGGCGGTGGCCGCGGCCGAGGTACCGACAGAGAAGTGACCCACCCCCCGTGCGACTGAACGATCTCGACGAACGCATCGTGCACGCCCTCGCCGAGGACGCCCGCCGCTCCTACGCGGACATCGGCTCCGAGGTCGGCCTGTCCGCGCCCGCCGTGAAGCGGCGCGTGGACAGGCTCCGGGCCGAAGGTGCCATCACCGGCTTCACGGTCCGGGTGGACCCGGCCGCGATGGGCTGGGAGACCGAGGGCTTCATCGAGATCTACTGTCGGCACAACACCTCGCCGGACGACATCCGGCGCGGCCTGGAGCGGTACCCCGAGGTGGTGTCCGCGTCGACCGTCACGGGCGACGCGGACGCCCTCGTCCAGATCTTCGCCTCCGACATGCGGCACTTCGAGCGGGTGCTGGAGCGGATCGCGGGCGAGCCGTTCGTGGAACGCACCAAGTCGGTCCTGGTCCTGTCCCCCCTCCTCCGCCGCTTCACCTCCGGCGCCCCGGCATAACCCCCGGGCCCCGGGCCCCGGCGTGCCCCCGCGGAATCCTCCCGGGGCTCACCCCGCCCCGGCCCGGGGTTGCCGGGGCGAAGCCCCGCCCCCGCCGGACTGCCGGCCCCCGGGCGCCCCGGGGCACCTCCCCACCGGTTCCCGCTGAGCGGAGCCTGCCCCCACCCCGCCCCGCCCCTCGCCCCGGACCCCCTCGGGCCTGCGCCCCGGACCCCGGTGGGGCTCCGCCCGGGCCGCCATGGAGCTACGCTCGCGCCCCTCCCGGGCTCCGCCCCGGGATCCCGGTCGCCGGCCGTAGCCGGCCGATGGTGTGCTGCCCAGGGGCGCGGGGAACTGCGCGACCAGCCACAGCCGGTCCGCAGGCCCGGCACGGCCTGCCCGCCCCGGGGCGCGGGGTCCGGGGCGGAGCCCCGGTTTCGGGAAGGGGGCGGGGTGGGGACATCGCCCCGCGAAGGCCGCCTGGGCACGCAGAGCCGGCCGGGCCCGCAGCCCGAGCGGCCGGCCGCCGGGCCGGAGCCTCCGCACGGAGCCCCGCCGAGCCCGGGGCGGCAGCGCCGCAGCGCAGCCCCGCACCGCCGGGCCGAAGCCCCGCACGGGCACCCGGCGGGCCCTGGGACCGCAGTCCCGCACCGCCGGGCTGGAGCTCAGGACGGGCACCACCCGGGCCGGGGCCCGACCCGCACCGCCGGTCGGAGCGACGTACCGTCGGCCGGCGCCGGCACGGCCCCCGCAGAGCCCCGCGCGGGTTATCGTGCAAGCCCGGGCCGGACCGGGGGAGTGCGCAACGAATCGCCGCCCGGCCGGAAGCCGACCCACCAGGGGCAGGGCCGGGGCAGCACCCCGCAGAGACCGGGCCGGACGGACAGCCCGCGCAACGAATCGCCGCGGCACCGCCAAAACGCGCAACGAATCGCTCATCGGCACGCAACGGTCGCGCCTTGTACCCGCCGGACGGCAAAACGTACGGTCATAGCACCGCATCCCACCCACCCCACCTTCCACAGAGGTACGCCCATGCCCCCGCTGCGCACCGCCCTCCTTCAGAGCTCCGGCCGGCTCGGCGACGTCGCCGAGAACCTGAAGGCGCTCGACGAGGCGGCCGAGCGCGCCGCACAGGCGGGGGCCGGGCTCCTCGTGACCTCCGAGATGTTCCTCACCGGCTACGCCCTGGAGGTCGAGGAGATCGCGCGCCTCGCCGAGCAGGCGGACGGCATGTCCGCCCGCGCCATCGGCGAGACCGCCCGCCGCCACGGCCTGGCCGTCCTCTACGGCTACCCGGAGAAGGACGCCGCGACCGGCACCGTCTACAACTCGGCCCAGCTGATCGGCCCCGACGGCACCCCGCTCGCGAACTACCGCAAGACCCACCTCTTCGGCTGCTTCGAGCAGGACGCCTTCACCCCCGGCGACACCCCGGTCGTCCAGGCGGACTACGCGGGCCTCCGCATCGGCATCATGATCTGCTACGACGTGGAGTTCCCCGAGAACGTCCGCGCCCACGCGCTCGCCGGCACCGACCTCCTCCTGGTGCCCACCGCCCAGATGCACCCGTTCCAGTTCGTCGCCGAGCAGCTGGTCCCCGTCCGGGCCTTCGAGAACCAGATGTACATCGCGTACGTCAACCGCACAGGCCCGGAAGGCGAGTTCGAGTTCGTCGGCCTCAGCTGCCTGGCGAGCCCCGACGGCACCACCCGGACCCGCGCCGGCCGCGGCGAGGAGATGGTGTTCGGAGAGGTCGACCCCGAGCGCCTCGCCGCCTCCCGGGAGAACAACCCGTACCTGCGCGACCGCCGTCCCGGCCTGTACGCCTCCCTGATCTGACCCACCCAGCGCCGGCGCCCCGCTCCCCGCGCCCGGCGCCCCGCGCCCCCGCCCCGCCCCCGCTCCACCCCCTGAGCCCTGCCCGCAAGGAGACGTACCCCATGACGTCCACGGTGCCCACCACCGCCGTCCCGCACAGCGACGGACAGCCGCCGATGCCGCCGATCACCATGTTCGGCCCGGACTTCCCGTACGCCTACGACGACTTCCTCGCCCACCCCGCGGGCCTGGGCCAGATACCGGCGACCGAGCTCGGCACCGAGGTCGCGATCATCGGCGGCGGCCTCTCCGGCATCGTCTCCGCCTACGAGCTGATGAAGATGGGCCTCAAGCCCGTCGTCTACGAGGCCGACCAGATCGGCGGCCGGCTCCGCACCGTCGGCTTCGAGGGCCCGGAGGCCGAGGGCCTCACCGCGGAGATGGGCGCCATGCGCTTCCCGCCCTCCTCCACGGCGCTCCAGCACTACATCGACCTGGTCGGCCTGCAGACGCAGCCCTTCCCGAACCCGCTCGCCGAGGCCACCCCCTCCACGGTCGTCGACCTCAAGGGCGAGTCCCACTACGCCGAGACCATCGCCGACCTCCCGCAGGTCTACCGCGACGTCGCCGCCGCGTGGAACGCGTGCCTGGAAGAGGGCGCGGACTTCTCCGACATGAACCAGGCCATGCGCGAGCGCGACGTCCCGCGCATCCGCGAGATCTGGGCCAAGCTCGTCGAGAAGCTCGACAACCAGACCTTCTACGGCTTCCTCTGCGACTCCGAGTCGTTCAAGTCCTTCCGCCACCGCGAGATCTTCGGCCAGGTCGGCTTCGGAACCGGCGGCTGGGACACCGACTTCCCGAACTCCATCCTGGAGATCCTCCGCGTCGTCTACACCGAGGCGGACGACCACCACCGCGGCATCGTCGGCGGCTCCCAGCAGCTGCCGCTGCGCCTGTGGGAGCGCGAGCCGGAGAAGATCGTCCACTGGGCGCAGGGCACCTCGCTGGCCTCCCTCCACGACGGCGCCCCGCGCCCGGCCGTGACCCGTCTGCACCGCACCGCCGGCAACCGGATCACCGTCACCGACGCCTCCGGCGACATCCGCACCTACCGCGCCGCGATCTTCACCGCGCAGTCCTGGATGCTGCTGTCGAAGATCCAGTGCGACGACTCGCTGTTCCCGATCGACCACTGGACGGCGATCGAGCGCACCCACTACATGGAGTCCAGCAAGCTCTTCATCCCGGTGGACCGGCCGTTCTGGCTGGACAAGGACGAGGAGACCGGCCGCGACGTCATGTCGATGACGCTCACCGACCGGATGACCCGCGGCACCTACCTGCTGGACAACGGCCCGGACCAGCCGGCCGTCATCTGCCTGTCGTACACCTGGTGCGACGACAGCCTGAAGTGGCTGCCGCTGTCCGCGAACGAGCGGATGGAGGTCATGCTGAAGTCCCTCGGCGAGATCTACCCGAAGGTCGACATCCGCCGCCACATCATCGGCAACCCGGTGACGGTCTCCTGGGAGAACGAGCCCTACTTCATGGGCGCGTTCAAGGCGAACCTGCCCGGCCACTACCGCTACCAGCGCCGCCTGTTCACGCACTTCATGCAGGACAGCCTGCCGGAGGACAAGCGGGGCATCTTCCTCGCCGGCGACGACATCTCCTGGACGGCCGGCTGGGCCGAGGGCGCGATCCAGACGGCGCTGAACGCCGTGTGGGGCGTCATGCACCACCTGGGCGGCTCCACCGACGCCTCGAACCCGGGCCCGGGCGACGTCTACGACGAGATCGCCCCGGTCGAACTCCCCGAGGACTGACCCTCCCGGATCCGGCGGATCCCTCACGGACCGTCCTTCCCGGACGGTCCCCGTGAACCCGGGCCGTCACCGCGCCACTCCCCTGAGCGCGGTGACGGCCCGTTCTCATGCGCCGGGTTCACCGCCCGGTCCGGCGCCGGATCCCGTCCGATCGCCGGCGGGTCTCGAAGCCGGTCACCCGCGCCAGGCCACGGCCGCCCGGGCGGGGAGACGCGGGTGGGGGACGGCCAGCGGGGTCAGCAGGCAGCGGCCCACCAGGCCGACGCCGGAGTCCAGGGACTCGGTGAACTCCTCGGCCAGGTCGGGTGTCCGGCGCAGGGTCCACAGCAGGCGGGCCGCCGCCCAGGCGCCGTCGCGGGCCCGCTGCAGGCTCCACGAGCCGAGGAGGTGGGTGACCGGGTCCGCGACCTCCAGCAGGTCCGGGCCGGGCATCAGGTCCTCGCGGATCCGCTCCTCCAGGGCGATCAGGGTGTCCCCGACCCGGTCGAAGTCACCCTCCAGGTCCACCGGGCGCAGGCCCAGCGCCCGGCAGGTGTCCACCACCGCCAGCGCCAGGTCATGCCCGATGTGCGCGTTGATCCCCGCCAGCGCGTACTGCAGCGGACGCACTCCGGGGTGCCGCCGGTACTGGAACAGCGGCCGCCAGCAGGCCGGACTCCGACCGCCCTCGGCCGCGGACTCCACCGCTGCGAGATAGCGCCGGGCGAACCGCACGGTCAGGTCCCCGGCCCGGCGCCGGTCCGGGAAGTCCCCGCCCCCGATCCGGCCGTGCAGGGTTTCGGTGACCGTCAGATAGACCCGGTTGAACACCGCCACGCCGTCGTGGGCGGGCAGCGCCCGGTCCAGTTCGTGCATCCGCGCGAGTACCGCTTCCATCGTCCCCTCCCGAACCGTCCCCGGAGTCGTGTACGGCGCAGCACGCCGGCCCCTTGCCCGGCAGGTTGCCAGGTCGCATCGCGGTACCGCGCGAACCGGCCGCAATCTTCGCCGGTTTGGGCGAACGGCGGTCGGAGTCCCGGGTCCTGGCCGCCCGGCCCGGTCATGTGAGCGGGGAAAAACGATCGACAGAAGAGCCCGCGAAGCACTGTGATGGTTCCTGACTGCCCGCCGGACGGAGCGGGCCGGCCGCAGGAGCTGCTCTTGGCAACCGGGAGGACCCGCGATCCCTTCCCCGTGATCGATGCCGCACTCGCCAGACGTCTGGTCGATGCGCAGTTCCCGCAATGGGCCGACCTGCCGCTCAGGCTGCTCGACCCGGCCGGCTCGGACCATGTGATCTACCGGCTGGGCGAGGAACTGTCCGTCCGGCTGCCCCGCCACGCCGGGGCCATCGGGCAGGCCGAGAAGGAGGCCGAGTGGCTGCCCCGGCTCGCCCCGCACCTGCCCCTGGCCATCCCCGTGCCGGTGGGCGTGGGTGATCCCGGCGCGGGCTATCCGTGGCCGTGGGCGGTCTCCCGATGGCTGGACGGCGAGGCTGCCAGTGCCGAGGCACTGGCCGGCTCGTCCCGGGCAGCGGCCGAACTGGCGGAGTTCCTGACCGCCCTCCAGCAGTTCGTACCCGAGGACTTCCCCGTCGGGGGCGCGCGCAGTGAACTCACCGCCGGGTCACTGGCCGACCGGGACCGCGCGACGCGCGCCGCCATCGCCGAGGTCGGCGGCGTGTTCGACCGGGCGGCCATGGCCGGCCTCTGGGACACGGCGCTCGGCGCACCGGGATGGGACCGCTCTCCGGTGTGGTTCCACGGCGACTTCCACACCGGCAACCTGCTGACCGTCGACGGCCGCCTCAGCGCGGTCATCGACTTCGGCGGGCTCGGCATCGGCGACCCGGCCTGCGACCTGACGATCGCGTTCACCCTGATGTCGGCCGGCAGCCGGGCCGTCTTCCGGGCCGCGCTCGGCGTGGACGACGCCACCTGGGCCCGCGGCCGCGGCTGGGCGCTGGCCACCGGTCTGAACGCCTACACCTCCTACGCCGCGGACAACCCGCGGGTTGCCGCGCAGACCACCCGGCAGATCACCGAGGCTCTGATCGGCTGAGCAGCCGGTGCGGGCGAGCGGCCCGGAGGAGCCCCCAGGCCGGCTCTTCCGGATCGTTGCGGGGTAGCCGTCATGAACCAGGCGCCCTGCGCTTCCCGGCGTACCGGGCGATCTGCGAGCGTCACATCGCCGACCGTCCTGCGGACTGCTCCCGCAGTTGAACGTTCGTTGCTTCCGGACCGGGGAACCTTCGGACCCGGACGACTCGTACCCGACCCGCGACGGATCTCTGACTCAGGTCACTCGCCGCCGAGCCGCTCCTCGTCGTAGGCCGAGGTGCCCTCATCCAGCAGGGGCTCCTGCTCCCTGAGGTGGGCCGGGGCGAAGAAGCGCAGTGCGTGGTAGCCGGTGATGACCACGATCGTGCCGAGCGCGATCCCGCTCAGCTGGAAGTTCTCGGTGAACTCCAGGCTGACGTTGCCCACGCCGATGATGATGCCCGCCGCGGCCGGCACCAGGTTGAGGGGATTGCGCAGGTCCACACCGCCGTTGATCCAGATCTGCGCGCCGAGCAGGCCGATCATTCCGTAGAGGATGACCGTGATGCCGCCGAGCACCCCGCCCGGGATCGCCGCCACCACCGCGCCGAACTTCGGGCACAGGCCGAAGAGGAGCGCGAAGCAGGCGGCCGCCCAGTACGCGGCGGTCGAGTACACCCGGGTGGCCGCCATCACCCCGATGTTCTCGGAGTAGGTGGTGTTCGGCGGGCCGCCCACGGCCGTGGACAGCATCGAGGCCGCGCCGTCCGCCGCGATCGCCGTGCCCAGCCTGTCGTCCAGGGCGTCCCCCGTCATCTCGCCCACCGCCTTCACATGGCCGGCGTTCTCCGCCACCAGCGCGATCACCACGGGCAGCGCGACCAGGACCGCCGACCACTCGAAGACCGGGGTGTGGAGGGAAGGGAGGCCGATCCAGTCCGCCTCGCCCACCCCCGACAGGTCCAGCCGCCAGTGGTCCACCGCCTCCGTACCGCCCGCGGGGGAGTGGATCATCCCGAAGACACGGTCGAAGACCCAGGAGATGCCGTATCCGAAGAGCAGCCCGAGGAAGATCGCGATCCGTGACCAGAAGCCCCGCAGGCAGACCACCGCCAGCCCGGTGAACAGCATCACCAGCAGCGCCGTCCACTGGTCCTGGGGCCAGTACGTCGAGGCCGTCACCGGCGCCAGGTTGAAGCCGATCAGCATCACCACCGCGCCGGTGACCACCGGAGGCATCGCGGCGTGGATGATCCGGGCCCCGAACCGCTGCACGGCCAGGCCGGCCAGGAAGAGCGCCGCGCCCACCGTGAACACCGCGCCGGTGACCACCGCGCTGTCCCCTCCGCTCGCCCGGATCGCGGCCGCGACCCCCACGAAGGACAGCGAACAGCCCAGGTAGGAAGGGATCCTGCCGCGGGTCGCGAGCAGGAAGACCATCGTCGCGATGCCGGACATCATGATGGCCAGGTTCGGGTCCAGGCCCATCAGCACCGGCGCGACGAAGCTCGCGCCGAACATGGCCACCACGTGCTGCGCGCCGAGCCCGGCGGTACGCGGCCACGAGAGCCGCTCGTCGGGCCGTACGACGGCTCCGGGGGCGGGGGTCCGCCCGTCGCCGTGCAGGGTCCAGCGCACGCCGAGGCCCATGTGCTGCTCCGTTCCGCCGTTTCGCCGGCCGGTGAGTGGGAAGGACGGGAGGGCCGCCCTCCCGCCGCCGCAGCACGGTCGGCGCCACGGCCGGCGGTCAGTTTACGGCTGGATTGCTGACGGTTCGTCCTGTTCCGCCGACGTGGTGCCGGAACCGGCCTTCCGCGGTCGCAGCACCCGGGCCCCGGGCACCAGCGCGAACGCCAGCGCCGTCACCAGCGTGAACGACACCACCAGCGAGCTCGCGTCGGCCACCGCCCCGATCGCCGACGGCGCGATCAGCCCCGCCGTGTACGTGATCGTCGCGACCCCGGCGATCGCCTGCGCCGGAGCCGGACCGCTGCGGCCCGCCGCCGCGAAGGCCAGCGGGACCACCACCGCGATGCCCAGCCCCAGCAGCCCGAACCCGGCCAGCGCGCCCGCGGGATGCCGTACGAGCACCACCAGCAGCCCCCCGGCCCCGGCCAGTGCCCCGCCCGCCCGGACCGTGCGCACCGCGCCGAACCGGTCCACCACCCGGTCCCCGGCCAGCCGTGCCACCGCCATGGTCAGCGCGAACGCCGTCGTCGAGGCGGCCGCCAGTCCCGCGTCCGCGTCCAGCACGTCCCGCAGGTAGACCGCCGACCAGTCCAGGCTCGCCCCCTCGGCGAACACCGCACAGAAGCCCACCGCCCCGATCAGCAGGGCCGACCTCGGCGGCAGCGCGAAGTGCGGCGGAGCCTCCTCGTCCGCCGCGCTGCGCAGGTCCAGCACTCCGCGTACGGCGACCAGCCCGGCCGCCGTCAGCAGCAGGGCGGCGACCAGGTGGTGCAGCCGGGCATCGGTGCCGGCGTGCGCGGCGAGCGTCCCGGCCGCGGCGCCGAGCAGCGCGCCCACGCTCCACATCCCGTGCAGCGAGGACATGATCGAGCGGCCCAGCCGGTTCTCGGTCTCCACGCCCAGCGCGTTCATGGCCACGTCCGACATCCCGGCGGTGGCGCCGTAGAACAGCAGGGCCGCGCAGAGCGCGAGCAGGCCGGGGGCCAGGCTCGGCAGGGTCAGCGACAGGGTCCACAGCACCAGCAGCACGCGCAGCGCGGTGCGGGCACCGAGCCGGTGGTTGACCCGCCCGGCGAGCGGCATCGCGAGTGCGGCGCCGATCGCCGGGAAGGCCAGGGCCAGCCCCAGGCTGCCGGCGCCGAGCCCGGTGTGCTCCTGGATCCACGGGATGCGGGTGGCCAGGCTGCCGGTGACGGCGCCGTGCACACAGAAGACGGCGGCCACGGAGCGGCGGGCGCGGCGCAGCCGCCGCGGCGTGAGGTCGGTTTCCCCGGTCGTTGGCGTCATGCGCGGTAAATTATCAGGAAGCCTGCCTGATAAAAATTGTTTTCCGGCTCCTTAGGATGAGCGAGTGACTGCTGCCCGCCCCCCTGCCACGCCCGCCGCCTCCCCCGCGTCCCCGAGCACCGCCCGGGCGATCAACGACCGGCTGGCCCTGCATCTCCTCCAGGACGAGGGCCCCCTGACGGCCGGCCAGCTCAAGACCAGGACCGGCCTGTCCCGCCCCTCCGTCGCCGACCTCGTCGAACGGCTCACCGGCGCCGGGCTGATCGAGGTCGTGGGGGAGTCCGGCGAACAGCGCCGCGGCCCCAACGCCAAGCTCTACGGAATCGTCTCCCGCCGCGCCCACCTCGCGGCCCTGGACGTCCGCACGGACAGCGCCACCGCCGTGGTCACCGACCTGCTCGGCAACCCCCTGGCCGAGACCGCGCTCCCGGTCGCGGCACCCGCCGACGCGGTCGCGGCGCTGCGCCGTGCCACCCGGGAGGCCGGGGCCGACACCCTGCACACCGTGATGATCGGCGCACCCGGCCTGGTCGCCCCCGGCACCGGCGAACTCCGCGACAGCACCGGGCTGCCCGCCTGGCACCGGGACCTGGTCGGCCTGCTCCAGCGCGAACTGCCCGCCCGGGTCCTGGTGGAGAACGAGACCAACCTGGCGGCCGTGGCCGAACAGCGCCTGGGCGCCGCCCGCGACCTCGGCTCGTTCGTGCTGCTGTGGCTGGGCGCCGGGGTCGGCGCGGCCGTGGTCCTGGACGGCCGGCTGCGCCGGGGTGCCTCCGGCGGCGCCGGCGAGATCGGCTTCCTGCCGGTGCCGGGGACGGCCGGCCTGCCCTCCGCCACGGACTGCGGGGGCGGCTTCCACGCCCTGGCGGGCCGGGCCGCCGTCGTCGACCTGGCGGCCGGGCACGGCTTCACCGGCAGTCCGGAGGAGGCGGTGGCGGGCGCGGCCGGCCCGGCCTTCCTCGACGCCCTCGCGGAACGGCTCGCCCTCGGCGCGGCCGCGGTCGCCGCCGTGCTCGACCCCGGCTGCGTCATCCTGGGCGGCGAACTCGGCCGGGCCGGCGGCCCCGCCCTGGCCGACCGGGTCGCGGCCCGGCTCGCCGCCCTCACCCCGGTCCCCACATCCGTCCGCGCCTCCACCCTCGGAGGCGGGGCCGTGCTCTCCGGCGCCCGCCTGGCGGCCCGAGACGCCGCCCAGCAGGTGCTGTTCGGCCCTCCGGGGCCGGAAGGGGAGCCCCGCTGAGGCTCGTCGGCCTCACTCCCGTGCCCGGCCGCCGGTGATGGCGCCCGGGAGGTGCTGTTCGGCCCGCCCGGTCCAGGGCGGCCGGCCGGGGCGTGACACGCTGGGCACTGCGCGGCGCGGCGGTTACGGCGACGAGGGGTAACTCATGCTGATCGACGAGGTGTTGGACCGCTGGGACTTCCGCGAGGTGCACACCCTGGTGGTGCCCGCCTCGCCCGAGGCCGTCTGGCGGGCGCTCGACGGCCTCACCCCGGCGGATGTACCGGCCGCCGCGGTGCTGATGGGCATGCGCACCCTGCCCACCCGGCTGGCGGTGGCAGTCCGGCGCGGCCGGCGGGCCAAGGCCGCCGGAGCCGGGGTCGCACCGGGCGGTCGGGCATCGTCCGTCGCCGGTGGGACGGCTGACGCCGGGCAGCCGCGGACCCTGCGGGAGGCCATGGCCGTACGGTTCGTGCCGCTTGCTGAGCGGGCGGGGGAGGAGACCGTGTCAGGCGCGGCCGGCCAGTGGTGGAAGCCCGCGGCGCCCTTCGTGCCGCTCGGCGGCCCCGAGGACTTCCGGGAGTTCCGCACCCCCGGCCACCTCAAGGCCGCGATCGACTTCCGGGTCACCGCCCACCCGCGCGGCGCCCTGCTCCGCACCGAGACCCGGGTCGTCGCGTTCGACGCGCGGACCCGGCGGGTGTTCGCCCCCTACTGGTACCTGCTGGCCCGGCCCTTCGGCGGGATCATCCGGCAGGCGATGCTGGGGGCGGTGGCCCACCGCGCTCTGGCCGGCGAGCCCGCCGCCTGACGGTGCCCGGCTCCCGCCGGACGAGGCCCTCCTCGGGGCAGCAGGCAGACGATGATCGGCAGTCGGCAGTCGGCAGTCGGCAGTCGGCAGTCGGCAGTCGGCAGTCGGCAGTCGGCAGTCGGCCCGCCGGGCCGGACCCCCGTCCCGGTCCGGCGGGCCCGGCCGCCCGGCCGGTCAGGCCGCGTGGATGCCCTGCCGGTCCAGGAACTCCGTGAAGCGGCCCTTGCCGACCGCGTGGGACGGGGTCAGGTGGCCGCCCCGGCGGAACGCCGCGAAGGTCTTCCCCGGCAGCCGTACGCCCAGCACCGGCCGGCGCCGGCCCGCGGCCCGCAGGTAGACGTGGGCCAGGTCCGTCATGACGTGCGTCTCCGGCCCTCCCATGTCCGCCACCCGCCCGGCGGGCGGGGCGACCGCCAGCTCCGCCAGCCGGGCGGCGACCTCCTCCACCTCGATGGGCTGGTCCGCCACCCCCGCCGGGACCAGCAGCACCGGCAGCTTGGCCATCGCCCGGAAGTAGCCCAGGACCAGGTCGTGGAACTGGGTCGTGCGGAGCACGGTCCAGCCCAGCCCCGACTCCTCCAGCATCCGCTCGACCGCGTACTTCGCCTTGTAGTACGGCAGCGGGACCCGGTCCACGCCCACGATCGAGATGTAGACCAGGTGGCGCACCCCCGCCGTGCGGGCCGCCGCGACCAGGCGGGCCGCCGCCTTCTCGTCCCCGCCCCTGGGGTTGCTCGCGCAGTGCACCACCACCTCCGCACCGGCCAGCGCCGCGTCCAGGCCGGTGCCCTGGAGCAGGTCCACCGGGTAGTCGGCGGAGCTCCGGCTCAGCACCCGGACCTCGTGGCCCGACTCCCGCAGCCGCCGCACGAGCGGCCTGCCGAGGGTGCCGGTGCCTCCGGTGACGACGATGGTGGTCATGGTGTGCCTGCCTTCCGTGTGCCCTTCGCGGTCGTCAGCTCTGACCGGACGGCCCGCCGGAATGTGACAGCTGCTCCTGGAAGAACTTCAGCTTCTCCGGGTTCAGGATGTTCCGCATCCCCGTGACCAGCCCGTTCTCGAATTCGAACTGGACCACGGCGGTGTTCTCGAGGGACAGCGAGAGCACCCCGTTGACCTCGACGACGCGGACCGGGACCCCCGCGGCGTACTTGTCGAAGAGCCCGAGGAGGAGGCGGGCCACGTTGTCGCGGCCCAGTACCGGCCTGCGTGCCGCGCTGACCACGCCGCCGCCGTCCGACACGAACACCACGTCCGCGGCGAGCAGCCGCTCCAGCCCGGCCAGATCCCCCTGCTGCGCGGCCGCCATGAAGCCGGAGACCAGACTGTGCCACTCCTCCGGGTCGGGCTCGAAGCGCGGCCGGGGAGCGGCCACCCGCCCGGCGGCCCGCCGGTACAGCTGCCGGCAGTTGGCCTCCGAGAGCTCCAGCAGTTCCGCGAGCTCCCGGTGGCCGTACCCGAAGGCCTCGCGGAGCACGTAGACCGCCCGCTCGGTCGGGGTGAGCTGTTCCAGCAGCACCAGCAGGGCGAGCGACACCCCGTCCCGCTGCTCGGCCGACTCCAGGGGCCCCAGCGCGCCGTCGCCGGTGTACACGGGCTCCGGGAGCCAGGGGCCGACGTACTCCTCGCGGCGGACCCGGGCCGAGTCCAGCTGGTTCAGGCAGAGACGGGTGACCGTCTTCGCCAGCCAGGCACCCGGGTGCACCACGTCGGCACGGTCGTCCGCGCTCCAGCGCAGCCAGGCGTCCTGGACGACGTCCTCGGCTTCGGTGGCGGAACCCAGCATCCGGTAGGCGATGCCGAACATCCGGCCCCGCTGCTCCTCGAACACGGTTGTCGAATCAAGGGTGTTCATCACGTCCGGAGCATGGCAGAGGGCCCGGCGGACACCGGCCGCCGGGCCCTCGTTCACGTCACCTGACCGCCGACGGGCTCAGCAGGCTCCCTGGTCCTTCCAGACACCCCATTCACCGGTGGTGCCGGGCTCCTCGTTCTGCGTCCACCACTGCGCCTTCCAGTTGTGGCCCTTGTGCGAGACCACGGTGCCGCCCGTGTAGGTCTGGCCCGCCACGTACGCCGGGTTGGTGCAGGTGCCGCCCGGCGGGGTGGTCGGAGGCGTGGTGGGCGGAGTGGTCGGCGGGGTGGTGCCGCCGCCGCCCGGCTCCACCACGGTGGTGCCGCGCGCCAGGTCTCCGGCCAGGGCGTACGTCGTACCGGAGATGTTCACCGTCCAGTTGGAGGGGGTGGACACCGGCAGGTAGTAGTTGAAGGCCAGGTCGACAGAGGCGCCCGGGGCCAGCGACTGCCAGGCCGGCAGCTTCAGCGAGACCCGGTGGAAGTCGCCCTTCAGCCCGCCGACGTTGTTCCCGGTGTGGCCACTGCTGATCACCTTCGTACCGAAGCCGGACTGGTCGGAGGCGTTGTCCGGGGCCGAGGTCGAGTAGTCGAACTGGAACTCGGTGCCGCCGGGCAGCGTGGTCCCCGTGTTGTTGGTGATCTTGATCTTCGGGGTGATCGGGTAGTTCGAGTCACCGAGCTTGAACTCGGTGAACTCCGTCTTCACGTCCACGGCCCGGTTCGGGAGCGCGGTGGCGCCGGCCTTCTTCGCCCCGTACGGGGTCGCCGCCTTGAACTTGTCGTACATCAGCGAGGTGAGGGTGGAGCCCATCTCGTACTGGCCCTTGGCGGCGTTCCAGGCGTAGTCGCCCGCCATCTCCCACACCATGGTGCCGCCGATGCCGCGGTCGACCACGTAGTCGGCCTTGGCCGCCACCGACTGTTCGTCCTCGGTGGACAGGAAGACCTTCTTCTGCGCGTTCCACAGCCACGGCGCGACCAGGGTCGAGTCGTACTTGCGGGCGTAGGTCCCGGTCAGCGTGGTGTTCGCGGGGAAGCCGTACTGGGTGACGTAGTCGCCGACGATCCCCTTCTCCAGGTTCTTGGCGTGCCACATCGGGTTCGAGCCCGCCGGGGACTCGTTGCCGTTGTCGTCCTTGTCGTGCCACAGGTTGTCGATGCCGACCGCGCCGTCACCGCATTTGGTCAGGCCCGAGCCGGCCGGGCAGCTCGTGGCCGCCGCCTTGCCCCACAGGCCGTCGGTGCCGCCCTGCACGTTCTTGTGGCCGCGGGTGTAGTACGGCAGGCCGATGTTGATCCGGCCGGCCGGCATGGAACCGCGGAAGTAGTGGTACGCCCAGTCCGTGTTGAGGTAGCCGATGCCGCCGTACTGCTGGGAGCCGTAGACCCCGGCGGCGGCGAGCTCGCCGTCCTTGCCGTCGTCGAAGAGGGAGGCGTTCGGGCCGACGTACTCGTTCCAGGCGCCGTGCAGGTCGTAGGACATGATGTTGACGTAGTCCAGGTACCGCTGCATCTGGAACGTTTCCATGCCGCGCAGCAGGTAGCCGGAGGAGGGGGCGGCGACGGTCAGCATGTAGTGCTTGCCGTCGGCGGCGCCGGCCGTGTCCAGCTTCTGGCGCAGGGACTTCATCAGGGCGTCGTAGCCCTTGACCAGGCCTGCCCGGCGGGCGTTGGCGATCTGCCAGTCCAGCGGGTTGCCCGCGTCCTTCATCGTGGTCGGGTACTCGTAGTCGATGTCGACGCCGTTGAACCCGTACTTCTTGATGAAGGCGACGGCGGAGTCGGCGAAGGTGTCGATGCCGGCCTGGTTGACCGAGCCGTCCGCGTTGGTGGCCATGCTGTAGAAGCCGCCGGAGTTGACGCGCTTGCCGTCGGCGCCGAAGTAGCCGCCGGTCTCGGCCCAGCCGCCGACGGAGATCAGGGTCTTCACATCGGGATGCTGCTTCTTGTACTTGTTGAGCAGGTTGAAGTGGCCCTTGTAGGGGAGTGCGGGGTCCATCTCGGCCCCGGCGACGCCCGGCCAGGTCATCCCGGTGGCCTCGTTCGCCGGGCCGTCGGCGCCCACGGAGATCTTGTTGTCACCGCCGACGTGCGCGAACGCGTAGTTGATGTGGGTGACCTTGTCCCACGGGACGTTGTTGACCAGGTATGCGGGCTGGCCGTTCTTCCCGGTACGCCAGCCGGTGAAGTAGCCGATGACGCGCCGCTGGTGGTCGGCGCCCATCTTCTCGCGGCCCTCGGTGTCGTAGACCGAGCAGTACGGGACGTCGACGCCGGGCGTCTTGTACAGCCCGTCCGGGCGACAGGACTCGTGCTCGGCGGCGTGGGAGACGCCGGCCGAGAGACCGCCGACCAGCAGTCCGGCGACGGCCGCGCCGGATGCGAGCAGCATCGCTCTCGTGCGTGTGGGGGAGGGGGACGGCATCGTGCCTCCTGGGGAGGGGAGGTGTGGCAGGACACAACGTGCGTGGGGGTAAGGCGAATTGCCCGTGATGTGCGCACATCTGACGGGCTGTCTCCCTGGGAATGTGAAGCAGACATTAAGAGGACTAGACCACCCCGTCAATAGGTCTGGACCAAAGCGAAAGCGCCCCTCAAGGGGCCCGGCCCGGCTCCGCGGAAGGTGTGGGCAGGCGTTCCGCAGGGCGATGGGGGTCCCCCCTGCTCGAGCGAAGTCGAGAGCTTGGGGGAGGGTGGGCACACCGGAACGCCGCTCCGCAGGCAACGCTCCCGCCCCACCGAAGCGATGGCCGGGCCCGGCCGCAGCCGCAGCCGCTGCCCCGGGCCCGGGCGGGGCTCCGCTGGCCCCGGCGCCGCCCGGGAGCGGTGCTCCGCCCGGAGGGGTTCCGACGCCGTGTGCGGGGTCGGGGTGCGGGGACACGCTGCGCGTCCGGCGCGGGCCGGTGTGCCGTGTGCCCACCCGTGCCGCCCTGCGGCACGCCTGCCCACACGGCGGCGTGAACGGCACGCCTGCCCACGCGGTGGCGTGAACGGCACGCCTGCCCGCACGGCACGCCTGCCCACACGGCGGGGCTGCGCGGCGGGAGCGCTGCCGCGCGCGGCGCTCGCGTCGTGCTGTGAGCCAGGCCACACGATTTCACCCGCATGGCCGTGGATCAGCCGTGGCACACTGGCAGGAGTACCAGTAGCAGCGCACTCCGGGGTCGGTGTAATTCCGAACCGGCGGTATAGTCCGCGACCCGTCCGCAGCCAGCGGCCGGTTGACCAGGTGAAATTCCTGGACCGACGGTTAAAGTCCGGATGGGAGGCAGTGCGCGGCGGGCCAGTCACCGGTACGCCGCCGTCGGCGGTTCGCCGTACCCGCACCCGTACCCGTGGTTCCACGGGCAGGGCGCGGACGGACGAACGAACCGTTCATCGGCCTCGGCGTCCCCGTGTGCGCTTGTCCCGTTTGCTCTGTCGTCTCTTCGTACGACAGCCCCGGAGTCCGTGCCCGATGAGGCAGGAGGACCCGGTGGCGCACCACGCCGACGCGAAAACCGACGCGGACACCGCACACGAGGCGGACGCCCGTGCCATGCGGCGCGCCGTCGAGCTCGCGGCCCTCGGCCTCGGCTCCACCAGCCCCAACCCCGTCGTCGGCTGCGTCATCACCGACCCCGCCGGCACCGTCGTCGGCGAAGGCTGGCACCAGCGCGCCGGCGGCCCGCACGCCGAGGTCCACGCCCTGCGCGCGGCCGGCGGGGCCGCCCGCGGCGGCACCGCCTACGTCACCCTCGAACCCTGCAACCACACGGGCCGCACCGGCCCCTGCGCCCAAGCCCTGATCGACGCCGGCATCACCCGCGTCGTCTACGCCGTTCCCGACCCGAACCCCCAGGCGGCGGGCGGCGTCGCCACCCTCCGCGCGGCCGGCGTCGAGACCACCGGCGAGGTCCTCCGGGCCGAGGCCGAGGCGGGCAACACGCCCTGGCTCACCTCCGTACGCCTGGGCCGGCCGTACGTCACCTGGAAGTACGCCGCCACTCTCGACGGCCGCAGCGCCGCCGCCGACGGCTCCAGCCGCTGGATCACCTCGGCCGAGTCCCGCGCCGACGTGCACCGGCTGCGCGCCGAGGCCGACGCCGTCCTGGTCGGCGGCGGGACCCTCCGCGCGGACGACCCGCACCTGGCCGTCCGCGGCATCGAGGGCGCCACCCAGCCCCTGCGCATCGCACTCGACACCCGCGCCGGCGTACTCCCGGCGGCCCGCATCCTCGACGACGCCGCGCCCACCCTGCTCGTCGTGGGGGAGGACGCCGACACCCGCCACCTGCCGGGCGGCCTGGACCTGCTCCGGCTGCCCCTGCACGACGGCCGCATCGCCGTGCACGACCTTCTCGCCCACCTGCACGACCGGGGCGTCCGCTCCCTCCTCCTGGAAGGCGGACCCGCCCTCGCGGGCGCCTTCCTCGAAGGCGCGGCCGTCGACCGGGTCATCGGATACATCGCCCCGGCACTCCTCGGCGCGGGCCCCGCGGCCCTCGCCGACGCCGGAGTCACGAACATCTCCCAGGCCCTGCGCCTGGACATCACGGAGGCCGTCCGCATGGGCCCCGACCTCCGGATCACCGCCGTCCCCACCACCGCCACCAAGGAGCACTGAAGTGTTCACCGGAATCGTCGAAGAACTGGGTGAGGTCACCGAGGTCGAGCAGCTGGAGGACGCCTCCCGCTTCCGCCTGCGCGGCCCCGTCGTGACCGAGGGCGCCAAGCACGGCGACTCCATCGCCGTCAACGGCGTCTGCCTGACGGTGGTGGAGACCGCCGACGGCGAGTTCACCGCCGACGTGATGCGCGAGACCCTGGACCGTTCCAGCCTCGGCGCGCTGGCCAAGGGCTCCCGGGTCAACCTGGAACGCCCCATGGCCCTCGGCGGCCGGCTCGGCGGACACCTGGTCCAGGGCCACGTGGACGGCACCGGCGAGATCCTCTCCCGCACCCCCTCCGAGAACTGGGAGATCGTCAAGGTCTCGCTGCCCGCGGCCCTTTCGCGGTACGTGGTCGAGAAGGGCTCCATCACCGTCGACGGCGTCAGCCTCACCGTGGTCGAGGCCGCCGCCGACTACTTCACCGTCAGCCTCATCCCGACCACGCTCGCGCTGACCACCCTGGGCATCAAGCAGCCCGGCGACCCGGTCAACCTGGAGGTCGACGTCCTCGCCAAGTACGTCGAGCGGCTGCTCGGCGACAAGGGCGCGCAGGGAGCGGGTCAGTGAGCGCCCTCGACTGGCTGAACTCCGAGGCGTTCACCGCCTTCGACCAGCACATCAAGTGGTCCGACATGATCGGCAACACGATCGGCCTGGTCGCCCTCGCGCTGGGCTGGCGCCGCTCCATATGGACCTGGCCCGCCCAGTTCGCCTCCGGCCTGATCCTGTTCGCGGCCTTCGCCGCCGGCCACCTCTCCGGCAGCGCCGGCAAGCAGGTCGTCGTCATGGTCGTCGCCGCCCTGGGCTTCTGGCAGTGGAACCGCGGCCGGCAGCAGGCCCAGGACGGCAGCATCGCCGTCCGGTTCGCCAGCTGGACCGAGCGCGGGGTGCTCCTCGCCGCCGCGGCGGCCGGCACCGTGGCCGTCGCCCTGCTGTTCAAGGCCTACCCGTGGATGTCCTGGGACCCGTGGCCCGACGCCTACATCTTCGTCGGCACCATCGTCGCCATGTACGCCCAGTCCCGCGGCATGGTCGAGTTCTGGTTCGCCTGGCTCCTGGTCGACCTGGTCGGCGTCCCCCTCAACTTCGCCAACGGCTACGCCTTCTCCGGCTTCGTCTACGTGATCTACGGCGCGCTCGTCCTGTGGGGCATGCGCGACTGGTGGCTGCGTTCCCGTACCCAAACCGCCCCGGCCCTCGAAGGAGCAACGGCATGAGCAACGGCATGACCACCGACGAGTTCTTCGTGCTCGACCCCATCGAGCAGGCCATCCGGGACATCGCGGCCGGCCGCCCGGTCGTCGTCGTGGACGACGAGAACCGGGAGAACGAGGGCGACCTCGTCGTCGCCGCCGAGATGATCACCCCGGAGATCGTCGCCTTCATGATGAGCGAGTGCCGCGGTCTGATCTGCGCCCCCATGGAGGGCCCGGAGCTGGAGCGCCTCGACCTCCCTCAGATGGTGCAGAACAACACCGAGTCGATGAAGACCGCCTTCACCGTCTCCGTCGACGCCACCGCCGACCACGGCGTCTCCACCGGCATCTCCGCCGCCGACCGTGCCACCACCCTGCGCCTGCTGGCGAGCGGCACCTCCGAGGCGTCCGACTTCGTCCGGCCGGGCCACATCTTCCCGCTCCGGGCCAAGCCGGGCGGCGTCCTGGTCCGCAACGGCCACACCGAGGCCGCGGTCGACCTCGCCCGCCTCGCGGGCCTGCGCCCGGTCGGCGCCATCGTGGAGATCGCCGGCGAGGACGGCGTCATGCTCCGCCTGCCCGAGCTGATCCCGTTCGCCCGCAAGCACGGCCTGACGATCATCTCCATCGAGGACCTGGTCGCCTACCGGCGCTCCGCCGAACCCACCGTGCGCCGCGAGGCCGAGGTGCACCTGCCGACCTCCTTCGGCGAGTACACCGCCTTCGGCTACCGCTCCACCGTGGACGGCGTCGAGCACGTGGCCCTGGTGCACGGCGAGATCGGCGACGGCGAGGACGTCCTGGTCCGGATGCACTCCGAATGCCTGACCGGCGACATCTTCCACTCCCTGCGCTGCGACTGCGGCCCCCAGCTGCATGCGTCCATGGAGCGCATCCGGGAGGCCGGCCGCGGCGTCGTGGTCTACCTCCGCGGCCACGAGGGCCGGGGCATCGGCCTGGTGTCCAAGCTCCGCGCGTACGAGCTCCAGGAGCGGGGCCGCGACACCCTGGACGCCAACCTCGAACTCGGCCTGCCCGCCGACGCCCGCGACTACGGGGCCGGCGCCCAGATGCTCACCGATCTGGGTGTCCGCAGCGTACGGCTGATGACGAACAACCCCGACAAGTCCGCGGCCCTGGTCGGCCACGGCATCGTGGTGACCGGCCGCGAGGCCATGCCCACCCCGGCGGGCGAGCACAATCTGCGGTACCTGCGCACCAAGCGGGACCGGATGGGCCACGACCTGCCCTGGCTGGACGCGGCCGTGCCCGCGTCCGCCTGCGGCAACCAGTAGCCCCGGGCAGCAGCACGAGCACCAGTCAGCACCAGCACCAGTCAGCACCAGTACCAGCACCGAGGAGAGCAGGAACAGTGAGCGGCAAGGGCGCACCCGAACTCAGCGTGAAGAACTGCGGCGACCTGCGGGTCGCGGTCATCGCGGCGCAGTGGCACGAGAAGGTCATGGACGGCCTCGTGGACGGCGCCCTGCGCGCCCTGCACGAGCTCGGCATCGACGAGCCCACCCTGCTCCGGGTCCCCGGCAGCTTCGAGCTCCCGGTGGTGGCGAAGGTACTCGCCGGTCGCGGTTACGATGCCATCGTCGCCCTCGGAGTGGTCATCCGCGGCGGCACCCCCCACTTCGACTACGTGTGCCAGGGCGTCACCCAGGGCCTGGTACAGGTGTCGGTCGAGACCGGAGTCCCCGTCGGCTTCGGCGTTCTGACCTGCGACAACGACGAGCAGGCGCTGGACCGCGCCGGGCTCGAGGGGTCGAACGAGGACAAGGGGCATGAAGCGGTCACCGCCGCCGTCTCCACCGCGATGACCCTGCGGACGGTCAGCGAACCCTGGCGCTGAGTCGCGGCGGGGGAACCCGTATTCTGAGGACCATCATGGCGAACAAGACATTCGAGGAGCTCTTCGCCGAGCTCCAGGCCAAGGCCGACGGCGACCCCGGCACCTCCCGCACCGCAGAGCTGGTCGGCAAGGGCGTCCATGCCATCGGCAAGAAGGTCGTCGAGGAGGCCGCCGAGGTCTGGATGGCCGCCGAATACGAGAGCAAGGAAGCCGCCGCCGAGGAGATCTCGCAGCTGCTGTACCACGTCCAGGTGATGATGGTCGCGCGCGAGATCTCCCTCGACGACGTCTACAAGTACCTCTAGTACCTCTGAGCCGACCGGCCCACCCCTCACCCCCCCCGCTCCGCACAGCACCACACTTACGCGAACAAAGGAACCGTCCTCATGCTGCGCATCGCCGTCCCCAACAAGGGTTCACTCTCCGGACCTGCGTCGGAGATGCTCCATGAGGCCGGTTACCGGCAGCGCAAGGAGTCCAAGGAACTCGTCACCGTCGACCCCGAGAACGAGGTCGAGTTCTTCTACCTGCGCCCCAAGGACATCGCGATCTACGTCGCGTCCGGCAAGCTCGACATCGGCATCACCGGCCGCGACCTGCTGCTGGACTCCGGAGCCAACGCGGAGGAGATCCTCCCGCTGAACTTCGGCCGTTCCACCTTCCGCTACGCCACCCGCCCCGGCACCGCGAAGGGCCCGGAGGACTTCCACGGCATGACGATCGCGACCTCGTACGAGGGAATCGTCGCCAAGCACCTCGCGGACCAGGGCATCGACGCCTCCGTCGTCCACCTGGACGGCGCCGTCGAGACCGCCATCCAGCTCGGCGTCGCCGAGATCATCGCGGACGTGGTCGAGACCGGCACCAGCCTGCGCAACGCCGGCCTGCAGGTCATCGGCGAGCCGATCCTCAAGTCCGAGGCCGTCGTCATCCGGCGCAACGGCGCCGACGCCGACCACGCGCAGGTCCAGCAGTTCCTGCGCCGCCTCCAGGGCGTCCTGGTGGCCCGTTCGTACGTGATGATGGACTACGACTGCCGCGCCGAGCACCTGGAGCGCGCCGTCGCCCTCACCCCGGGCCTGGAGTCGCCGACCGTCTCCCCGCTGCACAACGAGGGCTGGGTCGCCGTCCGCGCGATGGTCCCCGCCAAGGACGCCCAGCGGATCATGGACGACCTGTACGAGCTCGGCGCCCGCGCGATCCTGACCACCTCGATCCACGCCTGCCGCCTCTGATGGCCGCGCACACGAGCACGGGCCCGGGCACCGACCTGCCGGCCCTCCCGGTCACCTTCCGGCCCACCCGCACCCGGATCGTCCTGCTCACCATAGGCACGGCGATGTTCGCCACCATCACGGCGATCGCCCTGCTCCTGGAACGGCTTTCCGCCGGGGAGCGGATCAGCTTCGTCTTCACGGCGGCGCTGCTCACCTCGGTCCTGGTGCTGCTCTCCCGGCCCAAGGTGGTCGCCGACGAGGAAGGCGTGACGGTGGTGAACCTCACCAGCAAGCGCCGCCTCGCCTGGGCCCAGATCCTCCGCGTCAACCTCCGGCCGGGCGACCCCTGGGTGTTCCTCGACCTCAGCGACGGCACCAGCCTGCCCGCCCTCGGCATCCAGCCCGGCATCGCCAGGCAGCAGGCCATCGCCGACGCCCGGGCCCTGCGCACCCTCGCCGAGACCCGCGGCACCGGCACGCACGAGGGCTGACCCGCAGCCGACGCACCGGGTGACGTCCCGCCGACGCACCGGGTGACGCCGGGGTGCCCGGCGGGCGTCCCCATTGCGGGAAGGATCTCAACTACTACTCTGGTGGCGGGGCGCACACCCGCGCCCCGCCACCGGCCCCGGTTCCGACCAGGCCCGTGGGCACCTGCGACTCAAGGAGTGACTCCCTCCAGCAATGGACGGATCGTCCGGTAGTACCCGCGCCGCCCTCTCCCCGGAGGAGGCGGCGGCATCATGACCATCCCGCTACTCCTGCTCGGGGCGGCCTTCGTCCTCATCCTCGCCAACGGTTTCTTCGTGGCTGCCGAATTCGGCCTGGTCACCGTCGAGAAGCCGGAGGCCGAACGCGCCGCCGCCGAAGGCGACCGGCGCGCCCGAACGGTCGTCGAGGCGCTCCGCGAGCTGTCCTTCCAGCTCTCCGGCACCCAGCTCGGCATCACGATCACCTCCCTGGTGGTCGGCATGCTCGCCCAGCCGGCCCTCGCCGCACTGCTCTCCGGCCCGATCGCCGCCACCGGCCTGCCCCGCGCAGCCGTCCCCGGCATCGCCGTGGTCATCGGCATGCTGCTGGCCTCCGCCGTGCAGATGGTGGTCGGTGAACTCGTCCCGAAGAACTGGGCGGTCTCCCGGCCGCTCCAGGTCGCCCGGTTCGTGGCCGGCCCGCAGCAGCTGTTCTCCCGCCTCCTCCGCCCGGTCATCGCCGGCCTGAACGCCGTCGCCAACCGGCTCGTCCGGGCGCTCGGCGTCGAACCCGCCGAGGAACTGGCCTCCGCCCGCACCCCCGGCGAACTGGTCTCCCTGGTCCGCCATTCGGCCCAGGCCGGTGCCCTCGAACAGGACACCGCGGACCTGTTCGTGCGCACCCTCTCGCTCGGCGAGCTCACCGCGCAGCACGTGATGACCCCCCGGGTGAAGGTCAGCGCCCTCCAGGTCACGGCCACCGCCGCCGACGTGCTCAACCTGACCCGGGCCACCGGCCTGTCCCGCTTCCCGGTGTACCGCGACCGGATCGACGAGATCACCGGCGTGGTGCACCTCAAGGACGCCCTCGCCGTGCGCGAACCGGAACGCTCCCGGACCGGCGTGGCCCTGATCTCCGTACCGCCGCTGCTGGTCCCGGGCACCCTGCCCGTGCAACCGCTGCTGGAACTGCTCCGCAGCGAGCAGCCGATGGCCGTGGTCGTGGACGAGTACGGCGGCACCGCCGGGGTGGTCACCCTGGAGGACATCGTCGAGGAACTCGTCGGCGAGGTACGCGACGAGCACGACCACGCCGAAGCGGGGCCCGAACTGGCCTCCGTACCCGCCGAGGACGGCCGCCCCTCCTGGGACGCGGACGGCAGCTGCCGCGTGCACACCCTGCGCCGGATAGGCATGGAGGTGCCGGAAGGCCCGTACGAGACCGTGGCCGGACTGGTCGCGGACCTGCTGGGCCGCATCCCGGCCCCGGGCGACCGGGCGGAACTGCCCGGCTGGAAGCTCTCGGTCCGCCAGGTCGGACGCAACCGGGCCGAACGGGTCCGGCTGGTCCGCGTCCTGCCGGCCGCGATCCCCGGCCCCGGTACCGGTGGCGGCACCGTTTCCGGACCCCTCGTGGCCCCGGCGCCCTTCGGCGTCAGCGCCGTCGCCGGGCCGGACCGGATGCCCGCCCTGGTCCCCGGCGGCACCGCCGCGGACCGACCCGCCGAGGCGGGGGCGGTCGTCCGGTGAACGCGCTGCAACTCGTCTTCGCCCTGCTCCTCGTGCTCGCCAACGGGTTCTTCGTCGGCGCGGAGTTCGCCCTGGTCTCGGTCCGCCGCAGCCAGATCGAACCGCTCGCCGCGACCTCCAAGCGGGCCCGGCAGGTCCTCCACGGCCTGGAGAACCTGCCCCGCATGATGGCGGCCGCCCAGTTCGGCATCACCATCTGCTCCCTCACTCTGGGCGCGGTCGCCGAACCGACGGTGGCCCGCCTGCTGGAGCCGGCCTTCCACGCCGCCCACGTCCCGCACGGCCTGATCCACCCCCTCGGCTACGCCGTCGCGCTCGCCGCGGTGGTCTTCCTCCACCTGGTCATCGGCGAGATGGTCCCCAAGAACCTCGCGATGGCCGCACCCGAGAAGACCGCGCTCTGGTTCAGCCCCGGCCTGGTCGCCTTCGCCCGCCTCTGCGGGCCGGTCACCACGGCCCTCGGCGCCTGCGCGCACTTCGTGCTCCGCCTGTTCAAGGTGGAGCCCAAGGACGAGGTCGAGGCCGTCTACGACAGCTCCCAGCTGGGCCGGCTGGTGGAGGACTCCCGCCAGGCCGGACTGCTGGAACCGGTCGAGCAGCAGCGGCTGGAGGACGCCCTGGAACTGGGCAGCCGCCCGGTCACCGACGTCCTGCTGGCCCGCGACCGCCTGGTCACCGTCGGCCCGTCGGCCACGCCCCGGCAGATCGAGCAGCTCACCGTCCGCACCGGCTATTCGCGCTTCCCGGTCCGCTCACACACCGGCGCCTTCATGGGCTACGTCCACGTCAAGGACATCCTCGACCTGGAGGAACGGGAACGGGCCGTACCGCAGCGGGTCTGGCGGCGCATGCCCACCCTGTCGGCGACCCTGCCGCTGGACGACGTACTGACCGTGATGCGCCGCTCCGCCACGCATCTGGCGCAGGTCGCCGACCAGAGCGGGCGGATCCTGGGCCTGGTCGCGCTGGAGGACGTACTGGAGACGCTGGTCGGCGAGGTCCGTGACCCCGCCCACCGGGTCCACCGCGTCCCGGCCGCCCGCCCGTAGCACGGCGGCGGCCGGGCGGGGCCCGGGAGCCCACGAGGGGGCAGGCCCGGCGGGGTTCACACCCCGCCGGATCATGCCCTGCCGGATCACGCCCCGCCGGAGCGGTCCCTCATCACGTGCTCGGCCGCGTCGTGCTCCGACATGGGCGGGTCGATCTCGTCCACGGTCAGCAGGCTGGTGTCGTCCCGGAGATAGCCCTCCCACGCCTGGGCCATCCGCTCCTGCTCCTCGCGCGGCAGCCCCTCGGCCTCCTCCCGGCTCGCCGGGCTCAGGGCGTGGAGGAACCGCGTCACGGGGTCGGTGTCCATAGGTCTTCCTCCTGGTCGGGGGTCGGGCGGCATCGCCTGGTCCCTTCCACCACCCCCGCACCCGGACACCCACCCGGCGTCCGTATGGCCCAACGGCCCTACGGCCCAACGGCCCTACGGCCCAACGGAGGCCGACGGCCCGCGGAGTACGCCCGCCGGGAGCGCGTCTCAGGCAGGGTCCCCGTCCCCACGGCCGGCCGGGGTGACCAGGCCCGTCTCGTAGGCGGCGATCACCGCCTGGGCCCGGTCGCGGAGCCGGAGCTTGGCGAGGATCCGGGCGACGTGCGTCTTGACCGTGGCCTCGCCGAGGTGGAGGCGGCCGGCCAGCTCGGCGTTGCTCAGCCCGCGCGCGAGGGCTTCCAGCACCTCCAGCTCGCGCGGGGTGAGGGCGGACAGATCACGGTGGAGGGACGCCGTCCGGTCGCCGGCCGAGGCGAAGCGCTCCACCAGCCGACGGGTGATGGCCGGGGCCAGCAGGGCGTCCCCGGAGCGCACCAGGCGGACGGCGGCGGCCAGGTGCTCGGGGGTCACGTCCTTCAGCAGGAACCCGCTGGCGCCCGCGCTCAGCGCGGCGTACACGTACCGGTCGAGGTCGTAGGTGGTGAGGATGACGATCCGGGGCGCCGGCCCGCCGTCCCGCAGGATGCGGCGCGTAGCCTCCAGCCCGTCGGTGCCCGGCATCCGGATGTCCATCAGGACCACGTCCGGCCGGGTCCGGCGGACCGTGTCCACCGCGGAGTCGCCGTCGGGTGCCTCCCCGACCACCTCGATCCCGTCGGCCGTGAGGATCATCCGGAACCCGGTGCGCACCAGCGCCTGATCGTCGACGATCACCACTCGGGGCGCCTCCGGAACGGTTTCGGTCACGGTCCCGCTCACGCCCCCTCCACCGGAATCACCGCACGGACCCGGAAGCCCCCGCCGGGGCGCCCGCCCGCGTGCAGCGTACCGCCGTACACCGCGAGCCGTTCCCGGAGTCCGGCCAGGCCGTGCCCGCCGCCCCTGCCGCGGGCCGACCGGGGCCGGCCACCGGCATCCGTGACCTCCACCCGCAGCTCTCCGGGCGCGTACTCCACCGACACCGACACGCTCGCCCCCTCGGCGTGCTTCACCGCGTTGGTCAGCCCTTCCTGCACCACCCGGTAGGCCGCCAGGTCCACCCCCGCGGGCAGCCCGACCGGGGTGCCCCGCACCGTCAGCCCGACCGGAACGCCGGTGCCCCGGACCCGGTCGGCCAGCTCCTCCAGCCGGTCCAGTCCCGGCTGCGGGGCCAGGTCCGCCCCGGCGGCCGGGTCGGGGCCGCCGGCCGTCATGGTGAGCAGCCCCATCACGTGGCGCAGCTCCGACATCGCCGACCGGCCGGCCGCCTCCACCGCCAGCATCGCCTCCCGTGCCTGCCCGGGCTCCGTGTCCAGGACCTTGCGTGCCGCGCCCGCCTGGATCGTCATCATGCTCACGTTGTGGGTGACCACGTCGTGGAGCTCCCTGGCGATCCGCGACCGCTCCTGGTCCACGGCCCGCCGCAGCGCCGCCCGTTGTTCCTCCTCCATCGCCCGCGCCCGCTGCCTCCAGATGTGGACGCCGTGCGCGGCGAGCGCCACCGGGAGCAGCACCAGCACCGGGACCAGGGCCTGGTCCACCTCGGGGACCAGCGGGAAGACGGCGTGCAGCACCACCCCGGTGAGCAGCGAGACCGCGACGGCCTTGCGGTGCGGGCTGTGTACCGCCGCGCTGTACGCCGCGATCAGACCGGAGGCGAAGGTGAAGGTGGTGGCGTCGGCCGAGACGGAGCCCCGGTGCAGCAGCAGCGTCGCGACCGTCACCGCCCAGTAGACGCCGAGTGGGAAGCGACGGCGCAGCACCAGCGGCAGCGCGGTCAGGACGGCGACCACCAGTTCCCAGTGCTCCACGGGAGGCAGGGTGTGCTCGACGGCCGGCGCGGGCTGCCACTCCGAGGGGGGTGAGCCGCGTTGTCCGGGGCGCGGCACCGGGGGCGGTACCGGGAGATCGTGCGGCGGCGGGTTGACGTCGACGTACGACCGGTTGAGGTCGCCGAGGACGGTACCCGCCGCCAACGCCAGGGCGATCAGCCCGTCGGCCGCCCAGGACCAGCGCGTCGACGGCGGCGGCACGCCGAGAGCGGCCCGGATCCCGGCACCCCGGTCCCGGACCCAGCGGACGACTGCCTCTCTTGGGCTCATCGGATCAGTGTGCCCGCGTCCGGCCCGCAGCGGATCAGTCGTGAGGGGCAACGCCCTCCACCTCAGGCCTACATCGCGCGGATGACACCCGCGGGCCTCAACCGGACACGGTACGGATCTTCCCCACCGGGGGCGACGCGCCCCCGGCACGGCCGCTCCTAGCGTCGGGTCCCGGACACAGGCCGAGCAAGGGAGGAACAGTGAACGAGCCCCGGAACGACGACCCGCTCATCGACGTGCGCGAGGTGACCAAGGCGTACGGCCACGGCCCGGACGCGCTGGCCGGACTGACCCTGCGGGTCCGGGCCGGAGAGGCGCTCGCCGTACTCGGCCCCTCCGGCAGCGGCAAGTCGACCCTGCTCAACCTGATCGCCGGACTCGACCGGCCGACCTCGGGCAGCGTGACCGTCGACGGGGTCCGGGTGGACCGGCTGGGCGAGACGGCGTCCGCCAAGTACCGCCGGTCCCGCATCGGGATGGTCTTCCAGTTCTTCAACCTGCTCGACGACCTCACCGTCACCGAGAACGTGCTGCTGCCCGCCCAGCTGTCCGGCATGCCCCGGGTCCGCGCCGCCGCCCGGGCCGCCGAACTCCTCGCCCGCCTCGGCATCGAACGGCACGCCCGCGCCCGCCCGGGCCGGCTCTCCGGCGGCGAACGCCAACGCGTGGCGGTGGCCCGCGCGCTGATGAACCGTCCGCCGCTGCTGATCGCCGACGAGCCGACCGGTGCCCTGGACAGCGTCTCCGGCGCGGAGGTACGTGACCTGCTGCGCGGGCTGAACGCGGACGGGCAGACGCTCGTCCTGGTCACCCACGACCTGTCCCTGGCCGAGTCCCTGGCCACCCGGACCGTGGAACTCGTCGACGGGCGCGTGGCCCGGGACTTCCCGGCGGTGACCCGGTGACCGGGCGGCTGTCACGCCCCTACGGCCCCCTCGGCGGGGTGGTACGGGCAGGCGTCGGACGGCGGCGCGTCCAGACCGCGGTGATCGTCCTGACGGTCCTGCTCTCGGTGGCCTCCTCGGTACTGGCCCTCGGGCTGCTCGTGGCCTCCGGCGCACCCTTCGACCGGGCCTTCGCCCGACAGCAGGGTGCGCACCTGACCGTGCAGTTCGACGGCACCGCGACCACCGCGGCACAGCTGGAGGCGACCACCCGACTGCCCGGCGTCCGGGCCGCGTCGGGCCCGTACCCCCTCGCCTCCGTACGCTTCGCCTCCTCGCTCGCCACCCCGCCCGGCTTCGAACCGCCCCCGCTGACGGTGGCCGGCCGCTCCTCCGCCGACGGCCCGGTGGACCGGATCGGACTGGTGGAGGGACGGTGGGCGGCGGCCCCCGGCGAGATCGTGGTGGCGGCGGCCTCCCGGCAGCCGGGCACCCGGCCCGGCACCCGCCTGACGGCCGGCGGCACCACCCTCACGGTGGTCGGCATCGGCACCTCGGTGGGCCGCAGCGCCGACGCCTGGGTCGTACCGGACCAGCTGACCGCCCTGGCCGGAGGACGGCCGGACCGGCAGATGCTCTACCGCCTCACCCGCGCCACGACCGCCGCCGAGGTGGCGGCCGCCCGCGACCGGATCGCCGCCGCCCTGCCGGAGCGGGCACTCGCCGGTACCCAGTCCCATCTCGACGTCCGCCAGGCCGCACAGGAGAACACGGGGGCCTTCGTCCCCTTCGTCACCGCCTTCGCCCTGCTGGGCCTGGCCATGTCCGTCCTCGTGATCGGCATCGTGGTCAGCGGAGCGGTGAGCGCGGCGACCCGGAGGATCGGCATCCTGAAGTCCCTCGGCTTCACCCCGGCGCAGGTGGCGCGCGCCTACCTCGGCCAGGCACTGATCCCGGCCGCCGCGGGAGCCGCGCTCGGCGTGGTCCTGGGCAACCTGCTCGCCGTACCGGTGATGGCGGAGGTGGCGGAGGCGTACGCGACGCCCGCGGTGCCGATCCCCCTCTGGGCGGACCTCGTGGTGGCGGCCGGTGCCCTGCTGTTGGTGGCGGCCACCGCCTCCGGCCCCGCGCTGCGGGCGGCCCGGCTGAGCACCGCGCAGGCGATCGGCACGGCCGGCCGGGCCGCCGCCGCGGGCGGACACGGAAACCGGATCCGGAGCCTGCTGGGCAGGCTGCCCGTGCCGCGCCCGGTCAGCCTCGGCCTGGCCGGCCCCTTCGCCCGCCCGGCCCGCGCGGCGAGCACGGCCGCGGCCGTCGCCTTCGGAGTCCTGGCGGTGACCTTCGCGGTGGGCCTGGGCAGCACACTGATCGCGGTCCGGACCGACGGGGACCCGGACCGCAGCGGTGACGTCACCGTACGTACGCTGGCCCGGCCCGACGAGAGCCGGATCGGCATCGACCCGCCGCCCGAGCCTGCCGACCCGGCCGCGGTGGCCAGGGCGATCGCGGCCCGCCCGGACACCGGCTCCTCGTACCGGACCGCCGTCACCCAGGTCGCGGTGGCGGGGCTGACGGGCGGTGCCCCGCTGGTGGCCTACGAGGGGGACGCCTCCGCCGGCCGGCACACCATGGTCTCCGGCCGCTGGTTCGACGCCCCCGGCGAGGCCGTGGCACCCACGCGCTTCCTGCGCGCCGCCGGCGTACGGGTGGGCGACACGGTCACCCTGTCGGAACAGGGGCGCACTGTCAGGCTCCGGATCGCCGGCGAGGTCTTCGACCTCGGCGGCAAGGGCATGACCCTGCGCGCCGACCTGGCCTCCGTCGCCGGACTGGGCACCCGCTCGCTGCCGAGCGACTTCAGCGTGTGGGTCACCCCCGGCACCGACCCGGCCCGCTACGCCCGGGAACTGAACGCCGCTCTGGAACCACTGGGAGCCTGGGCGGAGGTCACCGGGAGCGGCAAGTCGAGCGTGATCCGGGCCATGCAGGCACTGACCGGCATGCTCACGCTGCTGCTGGTCGCCGTGGCCGGGCTGGGCGTGCTCAACACCGTGGTGCTGGACACCCGGGACCGGGTCCGCGACCTCGGCGTGTTCAAGGCCCTGGGCATGACCCCCGGGCAGACCGTCACCCAGGTCCTCACCTCGGTGACCGCGACCGGTCTGGTGGCCGGTGCCATCGGAGTGCCGCTGGGGGTGGCCCTGCACCACTGGGTGATGCCGGCCATGGGCCGTGCGGTCGGCACCACCCTCCCGCCCGCGGACATCGACGTGTACGACCCGGCCCTGCTGGCCCTGCTGGCGCCGGCCGGGGTGCTGATCGCGGTGGCGGGCGCACTGCTCCCGGCGACCTGGGCCGCCCGAACAGCCACCACCCGCACCCTCCGCACGGAGTAGCCGGCCGCCGCGCGACAATCCGTGCCGCCCCCGGCCGCCGTGTGGGCAATCGTGCCGCAGGGCGATGGGGGTGCTCCCCCTGGCTTCGCCGGGGGTACCCCCACCTGCTCGAGCGGAGTCGAGAGCTTGGGGGTGGGGGTCCCCCCGGACGGAGTCTGGGGGAGGTGGGCACACGGCACCCCGGTCCCGCGCGGGTGCGCGCAGCCCCCCGCACCCCGGCCCGCCCACGGGGCCGACCGCAGCCTGCCCAAAAGGCTCAGCCCAGGCGGAGGCGGCTCAGCCCAGGCGGCTCAGCCCGACCCACCCCGCCTACAGCGGCGGCTGTTCCGGCCGCCCCCGATCCGCCGGCCCCCGCCCGGACAGGACCTCGCCGTACGCCTGCATCAGGTCCGGCAGCCGCAGCGTCGCCAGGTCCTCCCGCGACGGCGTCCCGGCGTAGCCCGCCAGCCGCAGGTCCCGGTAGGCGCAGCTCTTCTCGTACAGCGTCCGCAGGAACCGGCCGTTGCCCAGCTCGTCGATCCATCCCTGCTCCACCACGTGCGCGCTGATGCTCCTGAGTTCTTCCAGCGCCTCCTCGTCCCAGCCGTCCCCGTCGGCACCGGCCAGTACCTCGCCGATCGCCGTCAGCTCCGCCGGACGGTAGCTGGGGAAGTCCACCCGGGTGGTGAAACGGGAGGACAGCCCGGGGTTCGCCGCCAGCAGCCGGTCCATCCCCGCCGGGTACCCCGCCAGGATCACCACCAGGTGGTCCCGGTTGTCCTCCGCCCGTTTCAGCAGGACCTGCAGCGCCTCGTCCCCGTACGCGTCGCCCTTGCTGTAGCCCGAGTTCGACAGGCTGTACGCCTCGTCGACGAACAGCACCCCGCCGATCGCCGAGTCGATCAGCTCGTTCGCCTTCACCGCGGTCTGCCCCAGGAACTCGCCGACCAGGTCGGCCCGCTGGGCCTCCACCAGATGGTCCCCGCCCAGCAGTCCCAGTGCGTAGAACACCCGGCCCAGGATCCGTGCCACCGTGGTCTTGCCCGTCCCCGAGGGCCCGGAGAAGACGAAGTGCCGCTTCGGGGGCTGCACGGGTAATCCCTGCCCGGCCCGCAGCCGGGCCATGTGCAGCTGCGCCGACAGCGCCTTGACCTGCCGCTTCACCGGCTCCAGGCCCACCATCCGCTCCAGCTCGGCCAGTGCCTGCGCGAGCAGCTCCGGATCCGGCGGACCGGCCGGCAGCCCGGCCGGCACGGGCTGCTGCGGCACCGGTGCCTTCCGCCGTACGCCGTCCGCCCGGCCCGTACCCGGCGGCGGCACCCCGGCGCCGCCGGCGGTTCCCGGACCCGCGCCCGGGTACCGGGGTTCGAGCGGCTCCCCGCCGAGCAAGGCGTCCGGATCCGCCGACGGGCCGTCCACCGCGGCTCCGCCGCCCAGCGCGACCGCCGCGAAGTCACCCCCGACCGGCGACAGGTCGTACCCCTCCAGACCGTCGGACTCCGCGATGGCCGTCAGCCGGGCCGCCGTGTCCATGAACGCCGGGTCCACCCGGTGCACGGCCCGGTACAGCGGCAGCGCGGCCGCGCTGCGCCCCGTCCCCTCGTGCGCCCGCGCCAGCCAGTAGCGCAGCTCCTTGCGCTGCGGCTGCTCGCTGCGGCACCGCATCAGCGCCGCGGACAGCATCGGCTCCGCCTGCCCGTACATCTCCAGCCGGACCCGGGCCATCCCGCCGAACAGGCCCGCCTCGATGCCCAGCAGCGGATCGTCCACCAGGGGCTCGGTGTGCCGGACCAACTGCTCCCAGTCCTTCACCAGATACGCCCGGCAGGCGTGCAGGAAGCGGACCTGGAGATCGGTGTCCACCGGTGGCAGCGCCGCCAACGCCTGGTCCAGCTCCGGCACATGGCGGCCGTCCAGCCAGTGCGAGGCGTGCGCCAGCAGCAGGTCGCGCCGGCTCTCCAGCACCGGCTGCACCCACCAGCCGAGCCAGTACCAGGAGTTCAGCGTCCGCCGGTGGCGGGTCCGCTGCTCCCCGAACCGGTCCCGGTGGGTGTACATCCGCAGCAGTGCGTTGGTGGTGTCCACCCGCAGCGCGTGCAGTCCCAGCCAGGCGTCCGCCATGGTGGGATCGAGTCGTACGGCCGCCCGGAACTCGTCCTCGGCCTGCGGGTAGGCGCCCATCGTGCAGGCGTCCACCCCTCGCAGCCAGGCGAGTTCGGCCGGGGCGGGCGCGCGGCCGCTGCCCTGCGTGCCGAAGTCCATCACGTCCCCCACAAGCCTGCCCCCGTGGCACGCGGGAACGACCGCCTCGTACAAGCGAGTTGTTCCGGCGTGGATGAATTCAGGGTGGCATCGTACCTTCGGCCGTCCGCCTTACGCAGTGCGCTGCGCGCACTGATCGAGTGGGCCGCGCGGGGAGCGTGGTGACTCAGGGTGAAGGAGGGGGGAGGGGGAGCGGGCAGAACGAAGCCCCCGATCACGGGGGAACAACCGGGGGCTTCGTGTCCGCGGCGGCCGCGAGGGACCGCGTATTGAGAACGTAAGGCCGGTTCGGCACCCAGGTCAAGCGGGTGTGGGAAGGCCGGCGGAAGCGGAATTCCGGGGTGCTTCAGGCGCGGGGGAGGTCGTCACTCTCGGTGACGGAACGAGGGGTTCCCGCCGTCGCTCCCTCCCCGGAAGTCCACTCGTATCCCGTAGTGCACTGGCGTACCAGGGTGTCCGCGAAGGGGCGCGAAGGATCATCCGCGAAGTGCGCGAGCTCCGCGCGCTCCCATCCGTCCCAGAAGCTCGCGAGTTCGCTCCCGTCCCGCGCACGGCCGCGCCCCCAGGAGTGCTCGCGCGGGGTCTCCATCCACAGCAGCCGCGCCAGGTGCGGCCGCAGTTCCCGCCGGCCCGCACCCACGCCTTCGATCAGCACCAGCGGAGCGGGCTCCAGGACCCGGGCCGGCCCGAAGCGGCGCTCGACCCAGTCGTACGGCTGCCAGTGCGCGGCCCGGCCGGCGGCGATCGGGTCCAGCACCTGCCGGCGCAGCCGCCCGGTCCACTCGAAGAGCTCCTCGTGGCTGGCGATGTCGTCCAGGTGCAGCACGGGCACGTCCCCGCCGAGCGCCGCGGCCAGCCGCCCGGCGAAGGTGCTCTTGCCGGAGCCGGCATGCCCGTCGATCCCGATGAGCCGCACGGGCCCCGCGGACGGCGCCACCCCGCGCAGCTCCCGCGCGAACGCCTCGAACCCCAGCTCACTCCACACGCGCCCCACGATACGCACCGCGCTCGACCCCGGTGTGGGCGGGCGTTCCGCAGGGCGATGGGTCCCCGGCCCGAGCGGAGCCGGGAGCTCGGGGGCGGGGGTCCCTCCGGACGAAGTCCAGGGGAGGCGGGTGCACCGGAACGCCGCCCGGCCGGCCCGGTGCCGGCGAAGCCGTGGCGGAGCGCAGCCGAGGCCCGCCGGGGCGCGACACGCACGGCCGGGCCCTGGCCCAGAGGGGCCATGAGCTGGGACGCTGGGCCGAGCCGTCGCTCGTCCCACCAGGGGGTACCCATGACCGACCTCACCCCGCGCCGCACCCTGCTGGCCGCAGCCCTGGCCGCGGCCGCCGGCTCCGGAAGCGCCGCCTCGGCCGCCGAGCGTCCGGAGACCCCGGGGTCCCCGGAGCACCCGGAACATCCGGAGCCGGCGGACGCCGAAGTGGCGGCGGCGACGGCCCCCACCGTCGACAACCTCTTCTGGCACAGCCAGGCCCACTGGAGTGCCGGCACCCACGAGAACACCGTGGCCACCCCCCACCCCGGCCTCACCTTCCTCACCCCCCACGGCCGCACCGAGTACACCGACCCCCACACCAACCGGAAGAGCGTCTGGGAGTACGCCACCTGGACCTCCCCCGTGCACCGCTCCACCGTCCCCGCCACCGAGGTCATCGCCTCGTGGAACGCCCGCACCCCCGCCGGCACCTGGATCCGCATCGAGCTGCGCGGCACCTACACCGACGGCACCAGCACCCCCTGGTACGTGATGGGCTGCTGGGCCGCCCGCGACACCGACATCCGCCGCACCTCCGTCGACGGTCAGACCGACGGCCGGTCCACCGTCTGGACGGACACCCTCTCCATCGACGACCCGCAGAAGGCCAAGGGCGTCCGCCTGCGCGACTGGCAGCTCCGCCTGACCCTCTACCGCCGCCCGGGTTCCCTCGCCTCCCCCCGGGTCACCCTCGCCGGAGCGATGGCCTCCGACGTGCCCGACCGGTTCACCGTCCCCGCCTCCACCCCCGGCCCGGCCCACGAGCTGGACGTCCCGCGCTACTCCCAGGAGGTCCACGCCGGCCGGTACCCCCAGTACGACAACGGCGGCGAGGCCTGGTGCAGCCCCACCTCCTCCCAGATGATCATCGAGTACTGGGGCCGCAAGCCCGCCGCCGCCGACCTCGCCTGGGTCGACCGCTCCTACGCCGACCCGCAGGTCTGCCACGCGGCCAGGTCCACGTACGACCACGCCTACAAGGGCTGTGGGAACTGGCCGTTCAACGCCGCCTACGCCGGCACCTACCCCGGCCTGGCCGGCGTGGTCACCCGGCTGACCGGCCTCACCGAGCTGGAGGACCTGATCCGCGCCGGGATCCCGGTCATCACCTCCCAGTCCTTCAGGGAGGGGGAGCTGACCGGGGCGGGCTACGGCACGGCCGGGCACCTGATGACCGTGATCGGCTTCACCGACGCCGGGGACGTGATCGCCAACGACCCCAACTCGGCCGACAACGCCGCCGTCCGCCGCGTCTACCGGCGGCGCGAATGGGAGAACATCTGGCTCCGCACCAAGCGGTACGACGCGAAGGGCAAGGTCAGGAGCGGTACGGGCGGCGTCTGCTACGTCTACCGCCCCACCGCGCCGGCCTTGAGCCGGCAACCCGTACTGCGGTCGCTCGGCCTGATGTGAGCGTCCGCGACATCGGGCACGACGAGGTACTGACCAGGCGCATGACCAGGCATGCAATCGGGCATAAGCTGGACATAAAGGGCAGCGAACACGTCTCTAGGAGGCGGCCCGCCATGACCACCCAACCCAGAATCGAACACCACCCCGACCTCGCCGAGATGCGCTCCCGGTTCGAGCGGGTGACCACCACCCCCCGTGCGCAGGCCGTGGAGACACTGGCCCTGATCACGGGCCTGTACCTGGCGGCCTCGCCGTGGATCGCCGGGTTCAGCGGCCTCGGCCCGCTGGCCGTCAACAACCTGATCGCGGGTCTCGCGTTCTGCGTCTGCATGAGCGGGCTCGGCTCCGCCTACGAGCGCACCCACGCGATGGCCTGGACGGCGGTCGCCCTGGGCGCGTGGACCGTCATCGCGCCGTGGGCGATCGCGGGTGAGATGGACACCACCCGCTCCGTGATGAGCAACGTGATCACCGGTGCCGTCGCCCTCTGCCTCGGCCTGGCCATGGTGGCCATGGCGGGACGGGAGCGAGCCGGCTGACCGGCCCGTGCCCGGCCCGACCGGGCCGGACCGCGCCTGACCAGGCCCGATCCGGCCCCGTACCGGCCCATCGGAACACGGGGGCCCCTGCGGCAGTGAGCAACGTCTCTACCGCCGGGGCCCCTTCCGCTGGCACATTGGACTGAGGTCCGGGGGGAGTGACCGTCCACCTGCCCGCCGAACCGATGCGAGACCGCCCATGACTGCGAACACCGCCGCCCTGTCCCGAGTCCTGAACCGCGCCCGCACCGGCGGCCCCGGGGACGGGTCCAAGTGGCTGGAGAACATCTGCGGCTGGGCCCTGGTGGTCGTCGTGGCCATGTTCGTGACCCAGGTCGGCTGGCTCTAGCCCCCGTACGCCTGCGGACCGCCGCCTGCCGTCTGCCGACCGCGCCTCCGGGCCCCCGCACGCCGCCGGACGGGTGCGATACTTTCGGGCATCTTTTTGGCAGTTCGAGGCTAGGTCCGAATTTGAACAATAGTCAACAACGGGGAACAACCGTGCGCTCGCAGGTCCGCAGGGCCGAACTCCTGGCGCTCGGACGCAAGTTGTTCGCCGACACCGCGTACGACGCGGTCTCCATGGACGACCTCGCCAAACAGGCCGGCGTCGCCAAGGGGTTGATCTACTACTACTTCACGAGCAAGCGCGGCTACTACCTGGCCATCGTCGAGGACTCGCTCGCCGAACTGGTCGCCCGTGCCGGCGGTGACACGGACCTGCCCGGTGCCGAGCGGGTCCGCCGCACCATCGACGGGTACCTCCGCTACGCCGAGCAGCACCAGGCGGCCTACCGGACCATCGTCACCGGCGGGGTCGGCTCGGACGCGGAAGTGCTCGCCATCCGCGACACCGTCCGCGAGGAGCTGATCGCCACCATCGCGGAGGGCGCGTACGGGCGCCGGGAGATCCCCGTGCTGGCCCGGCTCGGCCTGATCGGCTGGATGTCCGGTGTGGAGGCGGCCACGCTCGACTGGATCGGCCCATCCGACCGGGCCCGCCCGGGGACGCCCACCCCCGCGGCACCGGCCGACGGCCCGCAGCATCCGGACATTCCACACTGTCCGGACCATCCGGACCGGCCCGGCCGGGCCCTGCTCGCCTCCATGCTCGTACGCCAGCTCAGGGCCGTGCTCACGGTCATCGCAGAGTTCGTCCCCGAATGTCCGGCGCCGCCTCCCGCGCCGGAACCGCTGGCGGACTCCATCCCGTTCACCCTGCCGCCCGCGGAGTAGCCCGCAGAACCCCCGCCCGGCGACGGCCGCCGCCCTCGAGTACGGCTCGACGGGCGGTCCGTCGCCGCACTCCGCTGATCTTCCGGCCGTGACGCGAAGCCCCTCATCGTGCATACTCGACCCGCCGCAGCCGCTGGTCAGCCCCTACCGTGATCCGGGAGGGGCAGCGCAGGCTGCCGCCAGCACCGAACCCGGCGCCGCGTCCCACACCTGACGCGCCGCCGCCGTGCCCGATCAGGGAGGAGAGTGTCGCCATGACCGACCGCGCCCCGCAGCCGGTGGACCGTCAGCTGCCCACCGAGGAGTCCCGGGACCTCCTCGCACTCGTGCGGGAGATCGCCGCACGTGAGATCCGTCCGTCGGCCGCCGAGCAGGAAGAGGCCGGCCACTTCCCCCGCGAGGTCTTCCGGCTCCTTTCCGACTCGGGCCTGCTGGGCCTGCCGTACGGCGGCGAGTTCGGCGGCGGCGACCAGCCGTACGAGGTCTACCTCCAGGTCCTGGAGGAGCTGGCCGCGGCCCGGCTCACCGTCGGCCTCGGCGTCAGCGTGCACTCCCTCGCCTGCCACGGGCTCGCCGGCTTCGGCACCAAGGAGCAGCAGACCGCACACCTGCCCGCCATGCTGGGCGGCGGCCTGCTCGGCGCCTACTGCCTCTCCGAGCCCTCCTCCGGGTCCGACGCGGCCTCCCTGACCACCAAGGCGGTGCGCGACGGCGACGGCTGGGTGATCACCGGCACCAAGGCATGGATCACCCACGGCGGCATCGCCGACTTCTACACCGTGCTCGCCCGCACCGGCGGAGAGGGACCGAAGGGCATCACGGCCTTCCTGGTGCCCGGGGACGCGGAGGGCCTCTCGGCGGCCGTCCCCGAGAAGAAGATGGGCATGAAGGGCTCGCCCACCGCCCAGCTGCACTTCGACGGGGTGCGCGTACCGGACAGCCGGCGTATCGGCGAGGAGGGGCAGGGCTTCTCCATCGCACTGGCCGCCCTCGACGCCGGCCGCCTCGGCATCGCCGCCTGCGCGATCGGCGTCGCCCAGGCAGCTCTGGACGAGGCGCTCGGCTACGCCCTGGACCGCAAGCAGTTCGGCCGCCCGATCGCCGACTTCCAGGGCCTGCGCTTCATGCTGGCCGACATGGCCACCCGCATCGAGGCCGGACGGGCGCTGTACCTGGCCGCGGCCCGGCTGCGGGACGCGGGCAAGCCGTTCTCCCGCGAGGCGGCGATGGCCAAGCTGTTCTGCACCGACGCGGCCATGGCGGTGACCACGGACGCCGTCCAGGTCCTCGGCGGCTACGGCTACACCCAGGACTTCCCGGTCGAGCGGCTGATGCGCGAGGCCAAGGTCCTGCAGATCGTCGAGGGCACGAACCAGATCCAGCGGATGGTCATCGCCCGCCACCTGGCCGGCCCCGAGACGCGCTGACCCTCGCCACCGGCCGGCCCGCCCGGGCCTCAGATCCGCCAGAGCATCCACGGATCGTCGGCGCACCCCAGCTGAAGCGCCGGCTCCTTGGCGCGGGCGGCCACCCGCATCGCGGCGCGCTTGCCGCTGTTGCGGTTCACCAGCTGCCAGGCGGCGTGGGCGGGACGGTAGCGGAGGGTCCACACCTGGTCGGGGAAGAGACCGGACTCGTCGCCGCACAGGTACTGGGGTGACCGCGGCGGTCTCCGCGGTGTCGGCCGCGTCGACGGACAGGCACATCCCGCTGTGCCGGTTGCGGACCGAGTACAGGGTTCCGTCGTGGCCCGGGCCCTCGGCGGTGAGCTGCCAGGACTGTTCGGCTCCGGCACCGCAGCCCGCCTGGACCATGGGCTCGGCGGGCAGGGTGCTGCCGTCCGGGCTGCCGAGGCACAGCCGGCCGGCGGCATTGGAGAACCGCAGCCATCCCGCGGGAACCGGGGACGGTGCCGTCGGCCCGGCCGGCGGCGGACTGCTCGTGCCCGTCCCCGGGCCGGTGTCCGGCAGCGGGGCCGGGGCCGGGGGCGGCGCGGCCGGCGGCTGCGGCGACACGGGCGCGGAACCCGTGGGGCAGGCCGGCGCACCACAAGCCCGAAAGCCGACCATCACACGATCGAGCTAAACCGACCTCATGCGCACTTCTCAACCAGCAGGTGCCACCCCCTCCAGTGCCTCACCGACGCCCGATGCCCCCATGGCGTACCAGGCGTCCCGGGCCCCGAACGCCCCGGAGGCACCGGGGGTCTCCCAGGGGTCCCCGGCCGACGGTGACCGCATCCGTTCCCACAGGCGGAGCACCTGCTCCCGCTGGTCCTCCAGCGCACTGCCCACCCGTACCAGGGCCAGGCACACATCGGCGCCGGCCGGTCCGGTCCCCGCCGGCGGCCTCCGCCTCGGCCACCGCCCGCCCGTACGCCTCCCGTGCCGCCTCCCGCAGCGCCCACGCTGCGCCCAGCCGGTCGTACGCGCTGTCCAACGGCCCGGGATCCGCGGCGGCCGGTGGCGGCGCGAGCGGGGGAGCGGCCCGCTGCCGCAGCAGCATCGCGATGATCGCGAGCAGGCTCTCCACCAGCCGGCCCGACTCGGCGAGGTCCGCCTCCGTGCGCCGCAACGCCTCGCCCCGCTCCGGCGCGGGCCGGACCCGGGCCTCCGCGGTCAGGGCCTGGTCGTGCAGCCGCCGGGCCCGGCGCAGCATCGCCTCCCGTCCGCGAGCGTCGCGCAACCGGTCCCGGATGACGGCGTTGAGCCGGCCCAGCGGCACGATCCGGGTGCCCGAGCGGTATTCGCTCCAGAGGGTCCGGCCGCCCCCGTACCGCTCCGCCGGCTCCCGGACCGTCACCCCGTTCGTCAACTCGCGCGGAAGACCGGCGAGTGCGTTCGCCTCGTCCGTCGCTCCCCTGAGCGCCCCCTGAGGGCGGCATGGCTTCACCCTGATCCTCCCCGTTGTCCGCGGACAATCCCCGTTGTCCGCTCCGTGGTCCCGCTCCGGGCTGCGCCTCTTGCCTCCGGCCGGTCCGGTCAACGGCGGGCCGGGCCGGCGTGAGCCAACCGGTGCGGCCGGTCCGGCACGAGGCGGATTCACGCCTCATGGGCGGTCCGGGGCCGTGTCGCACGCGTTTCCGACGGAAGGACGAGGAAGCCATGAAACCGAGCAGGATCTTCCGGACCGGTGCGGCCGTGGGACTGCTGACCACGGCGCTGCTGGCCGGTACGGCGACCACGGCGAGCGCGAAGACCGGGGAGGAGTGGATCACGGCCAGTGCGCAGTGCCAGGCCGTCCAGAAGGTGATCCTCCAGAGCGGCCACGAGTACATGGCGGTCAACCCCAAGGTGAACAGCGGTGGTTGCCTGTGCGCGCTGTGGAGCCGGCGGACCAACAGTTACGTGTAGGGGCCGACGAGCGGCGGTGCTCAGTCCCCGTACATGTGGGACGGCCCCGACCAGTACATGTCGGCCTGTGTGTGGCCGGGCTTCGGCGGCTGGAAGTGCGGCACGGCGAACTGACGCACGAGGCCGGCGGTACTTCCGCCTGTTCCGGAGGACAGGGCCTAGTCGTCGAACAGCGGACCGCTGGGCCAGACGGGCGCCGTGGCGACACGGGCCCACTCCGGGTCCCGGTACCCCGGCACCGTCCGGCCCTCGTCGGCCCAGCGGACGACCAGGTCCCGGTAGATCGGCGGGTCGGCCGGGGGCGGCGTGGCCGACCGGGACGGAGGTGCGGGCGCGGGCTGCGTGCCCCGCCCGCCCGCGTCCTTCGCGGGCAAGGTCTGCTGAACCGTTTCTTCGTAGGGCGGAGGCGTCCCGTGCCGCCGTCTTCCCGTTGAAGCATCGAGCATGGTCATGCATGGGCCAACGCGGGGCGTGCGCCGGGGGTCACGGGGCGCATCTGTTCGGGGCCTCCCCGCCGCACGGGGGTCGGCGGGGAGGCGGGCGCCGGAGCGCACCGACCGCCGGGGCGCGGTCCGGGCGCGGTGCCGGGCGGGCGGGTGGGCGGCTGGTGTGCCTGCCCGCCCGGAGGTGAGGGTGGCGTGGCGTGCCGAAGTGTCAGCAAGTGACACGAGTCTGGCCGCACACAGGCTTTCTGACGTACCGTCATATCGCCGAGCCGCCCCCGCGCCCAGGAGGTTTGCCATGCCCGCGGACCGCCCCATCGCCCTGGACGAATACCCCGTCCACCAGGCCCCGCTCTCCATGAAGCACGTCGTCTCCGGCGACCGGAACGCCTACGACCGCTGCATCTTCCACGTCTTCGACCACGCCGGCCGCGCCGTCCTCATCCTCGGCCTCGGCGTCTACCCCAACACCGGGGTGATCGACGCCTACGCCACCCTCCGGACCGGCGACGAGCTCCTCGCCGTCCGCACCTCCGACGCCCTCACCGACGACCGGATGAACCTCTCCGTCGGCCCGCTCCGGATCACCGTGGACACCCCGCTCCGGCAGCTCGGCCTGCACTGCGACCCCGACCCCGCCGACCCCGACGGACTCTCCTTCGACATCACCTGGACCGCCGAGTTCCCGGCCGTCTGGGAACCCCACCACGTCCAGCGGCGCGGCGACCGCCTGATGCTGGAGGGCCGCAGGTTCGTCCAGGCCGGGAACGTCACCGGCACCATCCGCGCCGGGGGCGAGGAGTTCCGGCTGACCCCGGGGGAGTGGACCGGCACCCGCGACCGCAGCTGGGGCGTGCGCCCCATCCCCGGCGAGGACGGCGGACGCGCCGCCGAGGAACACCGCACCGAGGGCTTCCACTGGCTCTGGATCCCCGTCCGCTTCGAGGACCGCTTCCTCATGGTCATCACCCAGGAGGACGCCGACGGACACCGCACCCTCAACGAAGCCCTCCAGGTGTTCCCCGAGAGCGCGGGCCGCCACGACGTCCAGCTGGGCTGGCCCCACGCCGACATCGCCTACCGCAGCGGTACCCGCCACCCGGAACGCGCCGTCATCCACCTCACCGACCCGGCCTCCCGCAAGCCCCTCGAACTGGGCGTCGAGATCCTGAACTCCTCGCCGCTCGCCGTCGGCGCGGGCTACCCGCCCGCCGGCGACTGGCAGCACGGCAGCTGGCAGGGCCGCGGCTGGACCGACCGCCGCGTCTACGACCTCTCCGACCCGGCGGCCCACCCGATGGCCGCGTACGGCGTGACCGACCACTCCGCCCGCTTCACCCTCGACGGACGGACCGGCCACGGCATCTTCGAGCACGGCAGTTTCGGCCGCCACGACCCCAGCGGGTTCGCCGACTTCGGCTCCGTCGCCCCCTGACCGGCACGCCGCACACCTCCCAGAGAACCCAGAGATAGGGGCAGCATGGCAACGGCACCACGACCCCGCACCTCCACCCGGGACCCCGAAGAACTCGGCCGCCGCCTCACCGCCTGGCTGGACCACAAGCTCCCCGGCGCGACGGTCACCGGCATCTCCGTCCCCGGCTCCAACGGCATGTCCAGCGAGACCCTGCTCTTCGACATAGAGCATCCCGGCACCCCGGTGCGCGCCTGCGCCCTGCGGCTGGCCGCGGACCCGGCGGCGTATTCCGTCTTCCCGACTTACGACATGCCCCGCCAGCACCGGGTGATGAGCCTGGTGGCCCGGCACACGGACCTCCCCGTGCCGCGCGTGCAATGGCTGGAGGAGGACCACGCCCCGCTCGGCGCGCCCTTCTTCGTGATGGCCAGGGCCGAGGGGCGGGTCCCGCCGGACGTCATGCCCTACACCTACGAGGGCAACTGGCTGCACTCCGCCACCGACGCCCAGCGCGCAGAGCTCCAGGAGGAGAGCATCTCGCTGCTCGCCCGCCTGCACGACCAGTTCCCGGCCAAGGAGGCCGAGTTCCTCCTCCCCGACACCCCCGGCAGCCCGCTCCGCCGCCACGTCGGCGCCCAGCGCGCCTACTACGAGTGGGTGGTACGGGACCTCGCCCGGTCACCGCTCCTGGAATCCGCCTTCGACCGGCTGGAGGAACTCTGGCCCGCCGACGAGGGCGACCCCGTCCTCAACTGGGGCGACGCCCGCATCGGCAACGTGATCTACGAGAACGACGGATTCCGGCCGGTCGCCGTCCTGGACTGGGAGATGGCCGCCTGCGCCCCGCGCGAGGTCGACCTCGGCTGGACGGTCTACCTCCACCGCTTCTTCCAGGACCTCACCGTCGGCTTCGGCCAGCCCGGCCTGCCCGGCTTCCTGCGCCGCGAGGACCTGGAGCGCAGGTACGCGGAACTGACCGGGCACATCCCGCGCGACATGGAGTTCCACACCCTGTACGCGGCACTGCGGCACGGGATCGTGATGCTGCGGATCGCCTACCGGCAGGCCCACTTCGGTGAGGTCGAGGTCCCGGCGGACCCGGACGGCCTGATCCTGCACCACGGCAGCCTGGCCGCCATGGTGCAGGGCACCTACTGGTAGGGGTGAAGGCCCCCGAAGGGCCGGCGCGGACCCCCGGGACAGACGTCGGCAGCGGCGCGCCCGGCTGTCAGGGCGTCGGAAACCCGGCCCGCCGGCCCCTTCGGGGCCGCGACGGCCGTCAGGCCGCCTGGGCGTGCGCCTGGCGCACCTGCGGCGCGGGCTCCGCCACCAGCCGGACCGGACGCGAGCCGGGACCGCCCACGTGCGAGAACGGCTGCGTCCGCCAGTCAAGCCCCTGAGGGAGCGTCAGCACCGTGACGGGAGCGGGCTCCTGGAGCTCCACGGCGCCGATGGCCGGCAGCGCCTCGGCGACCGCGCGGCCCGTACCGGCACAGACGGTGAGCCCGAACGGGTTCCACGGGGACAGGCAGAGCGCGTGCTGCGGCAGGTGCTCCTCGTCGGCGACGAGGGCGATCGACTGGCCGCAGTCGGGGCAGGTCGCGTGGCGGATCTCGAACGGCTCGGCCTCGTCGAGGCAGTCGTCGTCCTCGGTGTCGAGCGGTTCGAATGGCTCCGGCTCGCTACGGCCGGTGCGCTTGGTGTTGGACATGGTTCTTACTCCCCCTTGGGTGGGCCGGGCGGGCATTCGGCCTCGGCCACGGCAAACACTTCCCGCCATGCCGCACGAGTAACCACGACACCCCCGCGGAGGGGTGCATACCCCTGTGGCATTCGTCACATGCCTGCCGCAGGTGCCACGTGCGGTGAGACGGTACTGGGCTTGGACCGCCCACGGGGCTTAGGTTGTGCGGCTATGAGCGCAATGGAGGAGTTGGACCGCCAGATCGTGGATCTGCTCGTGCGGGACGGGCGGATGAGCTACACGGACCTGGGCAAGGCCACGGGCCTGTCCACGTCGGCGGTCCACCAGCGAGTACGCCGCCTGGAACAGCGCGGCGTCATCCGCGGGTACGCGGCAGTCGTCGACCCCGAGGCCGTCGGGCTGCCCCTGACCGCCTTCATCTCGGTCAAACCGTTCGACCCCTCGGCCCCGGACGACATCGCCGACCGCCTGGCCGGCGTCCCGGAGATCGAGGCGTGCCACAGCGTCGCCGGCGACGAGAACTACATCCTCAAGGTCCGCGTGGCCACCCCGCTGGAGCTGGAAGACCTCCTCGGCCGCCTGCGCGCCCTCGCGGGCGTCTCGACCCGCACCACCGTCGTCCTGTCCACGCCGTACGAGTCCCGCCCGCCGAAGGTCTAGCAACCGGCTCAGCCCAGCTGGTTCAGCAGCTGGGCGAACGGGACGGTGGCGATGCCGCTGCCCTGGTCCACCAGGTCGATGCGGTCCTCGGGCCCGGGCTCCCAGGCGACCCTGACCGCCCCGTCCACGGGGGAGACGATCACGTTCATGTCTTCGCCCACCTCACTGTTCACACAGCGGATCGTCAGGACGTGGCGCGGCTTCCTCGTCACATCGATGAGACTGCTGTCGTAACGCAGCCGGCGAACCAGGAGATCGCCGGATCGGACGCGGGGTCCATCTCCCGGGGAACCCCGACCGGACCAGCCGCCGCCGCTCCCGCAGCGACCAGGCGCGCCCGACGGTCACCCGTCCACCCGCACCTCGCGCGGGCCGCGGACGTCCGGCGGGCCGACCACGGCCCGCTTCGGCTGGTTTCATGGCGCCGGGCTCCCCGCCCGGCACCGGCCCGCACACCCGGCCACTCCGGCCGACCCCGCGCCGATCGGGTGTCCGCCAGGGGGGAGACTGGTCCCCATGACCTCTGGCGCGACCCCGCACAACGACCACGACCCCGCCACCGCCCCGGCCCCGGCCACCCGAACCGTGCTGCTGCGCGGCGGTGACGTCCACAGCCCCGCCGACCCCTTCGCCACCGCGATGGTCGTCGAGCGCGGCCACATCGCGTGGGTCGGCTCCGAAGGCGCAGCCGACGCCTTCGCCCAGGGCGTCGACGAGGTCGTCGACCTCGACGGCGCACTCGTCACCCCCGCTTTCACCGACGCGCACGTGCACACCACCTCCGCCGGCCTCGCCCTGACCGGGCTGGACCTGACCCGGGCCGCCTCGCTCACCGAGGCCCTGGACCTCGTACGGGCCCACGCCGAGCGGCGGCCCGCGGACCGGGTGCTCCTCGGCCACGGCTGGGACGCCGCCCGCTGGCCCGAGCGGCGCGCCCCGCACCGGGAGGAGCTGGACCGCGCGACCGGCGGACGCCCCCTGTACCTGAGCCGGATCGACGTGCACTCCGCGGTGGTCACCACCACCCTGCTCGACCAGGTCACCGGGATCCGCGGGACCGCCGGCTTCCGCGAGGGCGAGCCGCTGACCCGGGATGCCCACCACGCCGTCCGCGCGGCCGCCTTCGCCGCGGTCACCCCCGCGCAGCGGGAGGAGGCGCAGCGCACCGCGCTCCGGCACGCCGCCTCCCTGGGCATCGGATCCGTCCACGAGTGCGGCGGGCCGGAGATCTCGTCCCCCGAGGACTTCACCGGCCTGCTGGCCCTCGCCGGAGCGGAGCCGGGGCCGCGGGTGTTCGGCTACTGGGCCGACCGGGACCTGGAGCTGGCCCGCCGGCTCGGAGCCGTCGGAGCGGCCGGGGACCTGTTCGTGGACGGCGCCCTCGGGTCGCACACCGCCTGCCTGCACGCCCCGTACGCCGACGCCGCCCACACCGGCACCGGGTACCTGGACGCGTCGGCCGTCGCGGACCACGTCGCCGCCTGCACCGAGGCCGGGCTGCAGGCCGGCTTCCACGCCATCGGGGACGCCGCGATCGGTTCCGTGGTCGAAGGGGTCCGGGCCGCCGCCGAGAAGGTGGGCCTGGCCCGGATCCGCGCGGCCCGGCACCGGGTGGAGCACGCCGAGATGATGACCCCGGAGACCATCGCGGCCTTCGCCGAGCTGGGTCTCACCGCCTCCGTCCAGCCCGCCTTCGACGCGAACTGGGGCGGCGAGGACGGCATGTACGCAGACCGGCTGGGTGCGGAGCGTGCCCGCACGCTCAACCCCTTCGCCGCGATGCTCAAGGCGGGCGTGCCGCTGGCCTTCGGCTCGGACGCACCGGTCACCGACCTCGACCCGTGGGGCACGGTCCGGGCCGCGGCCTTCCACCGCACGCCCGAGCACCGGATCTCCGTCCGGGCCGCCTTCACCGCGCACACCCGGGGCGGCTGGCGGGCCCTCGGCCGGGACGACGCGGGCGTGCTGGTGCCGGGCGCACCCGCCGACTACGCGGTGTGGCGGACTTCCGAGCTGGTCGTCCAGGCCCCGGACGACCGGGTGGCCCGCTGGTCCACCGACCCCCGGTCCGGCACCCCGGGGCTGCCCGACCTGACTCCCGGGGAGGACCTTCCGGTGTGCCTGGCGACGGTGGTCGGCGGCCACGAGGTCTTCGTGCGCGACCGGGACTGATCCCGGGGGAGGTCTCCGGCGGATCCGGCCCGGATCCGCCGGACACCCCTTTAGAGTGGGTACGGCAGGACGCACGAGGTACCTAAGGGGAATCAGTGAGCGACGGCGGGGAGCGGCGGTACGGGCCGCTCGGTACGGCTCTGGTGATCATTCCGACCTACAACGAGGCGGAGAACATCGGGCCGATCGTCTCCCGGGTGCGCGCGGCGGTGCCGGACGCGCACGTGCTGGTCGCCGACGACAACAGCCCCGACGGCACCGGCAAGCTGGCCGACGAGCTGGCCGCGGAGGACGACCACGTCCACGTGCTGCACCGGAAGGGCAAGGAAGGCCTCGGCGCGGCCTACCTGGCCGGCTTCGCCTGGGGCCTGGAGCACGGCTACGGCGTGCTGGTGGAGATGGACGCCGACGGCTCCCACCAGCCCGAGGAACTGCCCCGGCTGCTGACCGCGCTCAAGGGCGCGGACCTGGTGCTCGGCTCCCGCTGGGTGCCGGGCGGCCGGGTGGTGAACTGGCCCAGGCACCGCGAGTTCCTCTCGCGGGGCGGGTCGACGTACTCCCGGCTGATGCTGGACGTGCCGATCCGCGACGTGACGGGCGGCTACCGGGCCTTCCGGCGGGAGACGCTCGAAGGGCTGGGCCTGGACGAGGTCGCCTCGGCCGGCTACTGCTTCCAGGTCGACCTGGCCCGGCGGGCCGTGCGGAAGGGCTTCCACGTGGTGGAGGTCCCGATCACTTTCGTCGAGCGTGAGTTCGGCGACAGCAAGATGAGCAAGGACATCGTGGTCGAGGCCCTGTGGCGGGTCACCACCTGGGGCCTGTCCACCCGCGCGGCCAAGCTGGGCATTCCGGGCACGGGCCCGCGCGGCGGCCGGGGCTGACGAAGCGGGAGCCGGACGGGACCCGTAGGGGTCGGACCGTTCTCCGGGCCGACGGCGGGTTTACGGGGCACTTGGCACACTTGGGGTATGACGACCCCCGCTTCGACGGCCCGACGGCGCCCGGCGCGCCCCCGTACCTTCCTCCCGCTGGCCATCGCCGCCTGGCTGGTCCTCGAGATCTGGCTGCTCGGGGTGGTGGCCGACTGGATCGGCGGGCCGGCGGTGGTGGCGCTGCTCGCGGCCGGACTGGTGCTGGGCGTGGTGGTCATCAAGCGGGCCGGACGGCGGGCGTTCAAGAACCTGCAGTCCACGTTCCAGCAGGCACAGGCCGGTCAGCCGCCCGCGGCACCCGCCGCCGGCTCCGGCAAGGGGTCGGGCAACGGCATGACGATGCTGGCGGGCCTGCTGCTGATCCTGCCGGGCCTGCTGTCCGACGTGGCCGGCCTGCTGCTGTTGCTCCCGCCGGTGCGTGCCGTGGTGGGCCGCCGCTTCGAGCGGATGCTGGAGAAGAAGGTCGCCGCGGCCCCGGCCGGCTCCTTCGGCGACGCCTACCGGCAGACCCGTATCCACTACCCCGACGGCAAGGTCGTCCAGGGCGAGGTCGTCCGCGAGGACACCCCGCCGGCCCCGGACCCGAACCGCCCGCCGCTGACGCCCTGACGCTCGGCCGATCTGAGGGCATGACAAAGCCCGTGGGGCCCCGCACCTGGGAAGGTGAGGGGCCCCACGGGCTTTGTGCGTTACGCGGACTTCCGGCTGTCCCGCGGATGCACGGCAATGTTCATGGCCCCGGAGCGCAGGACGGCCAGCCGTTCGGCCAGCACCTCCTCGAGCTCCTCGCGGGTGCGCCGCTCCATGAGCATGTCCCAGTGCGTTCGCGCGGGCTTGCCCTTCTTCTCTTCGGGCCCGTCCCCGTCCACCAGGAGTGCCTGGGCGCCGCACGCCTTGCACTCCCACTCCGGCGGAATCTCCGCCTCAACCGAGAACGGCATCTCAAATCGATGTCCGTTCTGGCATGCGTACTCCACCGCCTGGCGCGGGGCCAGATCGATGCCGCGGTCCGTCTCGTAGCTGGTAACCACGAGGCGCGTACCGCGGAGAGCTCGCTCACTCATGAATCGTGCCTCCCGGGCTTGTCGCCCACAGGACAGGTGTCGCTGTCGTCGTCATCCGGTCAACGTCCGGTCGGCGGTATAGATTCCCGCTCCGGGTGATGCGTCGCCCGTCGTGCCGCCCCTTGTTGTACCCACCAATGCCCGTTTTGTCACATCTGGCAGCAGATGTCACCCAACGTCTTCACTTCTTCAACACGCAGTAACGGTCCGCCTGGCAGGCCAAAGGCGTACACTACCGCCCTTTTAGTTTGACGTCTAAATCCGTACGTCAGATCCGGGACGGAACGGGATTTCCCGCCGCTTCCACCGCCCGGCGGACCGGCACCCGGGCCAGCAGGACGAAGCCGAGTGCGAAGAAGATCACCAGCGAGATGATCGCATCGCGGTAGCTCCCGGTCAGCTGGTAGGTCAGGCCGAACACCAGCGGCCCGATCCAGGACACCCCGCGGTCGCTGATCTCGTACGCGGAGAAGTACTCGGCCTCCTTGCCGCGCGGCACCAGGTGCGAGAACAGCGAGCGGGACAGCGCCTGGCTGCCGCCCAGGACCAGACCGATCGCCGAGGCCAGCACGAAGAACCACAGCGGGGTCCGGGCCGGCAGGAAGTATCCGGCGGCCAGGGTCACGGTCCACGCGGCGAGCGACCCGAGGATCGTGCGCTTGGCCCCGAAGCGGAGGGCCAGCCGCCCCATGCCCAGCGCCCCCGCCACCGCCAGGACCTGGACCAGCAGCACGGCCACGATCAGGGTGGACTGCTCCAGCTCCAGTTCCTCGGAGCCGTAGACCGACGCCTGGGAGATGACCGTCTGCACGCCGTCGTTGTAGATCAGGTACGCGAGCAGGAACGACAGGGTCAGCGGGTGCCGGCGCATGTCCTTGAGGGTGGCCACCAGCTGCTTCCAGCCGGTGCCGACGGCGGCGGCCCCCGGGTCGCGGACCACCGCCCGGTCGCGCAGCCGCCGCAGCGGGATGATCGCGAACGCGCCCCACCACACGCCCGCCGAGGCCAGGCAGATCCGGACCGCCGTCCCCTCGGACAGCCCGAAGGACTCGTGCCCCTGGAACAGCACCAGGTTCAGGATGAGGACGAAAGCGCCCGAGGTGTAGCCGAAGGCCCAGCCCCGGGACGAGACCGCGTCCCGCTCGTCCGGCTCCGCGATCTGCGGCAGATAGGCGTTGTACAGCACCATCGAGACGGCCAGCGAGGCGTTGGCCACGACCAGCAGCAGACCGCCCAGCAGATAGCGGTCGCCGCCCAGCAGGAACATCCCGGCCGTCGCCGCCGCCCCCGTGTACGCGGCCGCCGCCAGCAGCGGCTTCTTCCGGCCCGTACGGTCGGCCAGCGCCCCGACCAGCGGCATCAGCAGCACCGCCACGATCACCGACACGGACACCGAGTAGGCGAAGAAGGAACCCGCCCGCACCGGGATGCCCAGCGGGTGCACGAACCCCTCGGCGTCCGCGGCCTCCTTGGCCACGGCCGTCAGATACGGCCCGAGGAACACCGTGAGCACGCTCGTCGAATAGACGGAGCAGGCGAAGTCGTAGAAGTACCAGCCGCGCTGCTCGCGTACGCGCTCGGCTCTGCCGGCCTCGTCGGCCGCCTCGTCGGTGGTCTGCGCGCTCACTTCCGGCCCCCTTTGTGCTCTGTGCGGGCCTACGCCCAGGCCCCGCGCCGGTCCAGGACCGTGCGCAGGATGTCGATCCGGTCCGTCATGATGCCATCGACGCCCAGGTCGAGCAGAGCCTCCATGCGTTGCGGTTCGTTCACGGTCCACACGTGTACCTGCAGGCCGCGTTCGTGCGCCGTTCGCACGAACCGCCCGTCCACCACGCGGATGCCGCCCTGGCTCTCCGGCACCTGCGCCGCCACCGCGCCCACGCGCAGCGCGGCCGGGATCGCGTACGAGCGCAGCCGCAGGCCGACGACCCCCGCCACGCCGTACGAGGTGGCCAGGCGCGGGCCGGCCAGCCGGTGCGCCCGGGCCACCCGGCGCTCCGAGAACGAGCCCACGCAGACCCGGTCCCACAGCGCGCGGCGGGCGATCAGGTTCACCAGCGGGTGCAGGGCGGACTCGTCCTTGATGTCGATGTTCCAGCGGGCGTCCGGGAACTCGTCGAGGAGGTCCTCGAACAGCGGCAGCGGCTCGCTTCCCCCCACCCTGGCCTCCCGCACCCGGGCCCAGGGCAGCCGGGAGATCCGGCCCGTGCCGTCGGTCACCCGGTCCAGGGTCGCGTCGTGGAACGCCACCAGCTTCCCGTCCTGCGTGGCGTGCACATCGGTCTCGAAGTACCGGTAGCCCGCTTCGGCGGCGCGCCGGAAGGCGGCTGCGGTGTTCTCCAGGCCGTCCGCCGCCCCGCCGCGGTGCGCGAACGGAATGGGAGCCGGATGGTCCAGATACGGATGGAGGAGGCGTACGTGCGTCACGGCCGCAGTATGCACCCCGGGAACGGCATCCCGGTGACATGGCGGGGACGGGTGGGGTTCGGGAGGGGGCCGGGCGGGGTCGGGACGGGGTCGGGCGGGCTCGGGAGGGCTCGGGAGGGGCCCGGCAGAGTCCGTCCGGTGCGGCTCCCGCCCGGTGCGGCTCCTGCCGCCGAAAGCGATTCGGCGGCCGGGCGGCTGGTGCGCGCGGACCGGCCCGTGCGAGTCTGGTCACCGCAGGACCAATCCAATTACCGGCCGGACCCCGGCCGGACATGGCCAATCCGAGAAGGTGGACCGGACAGCATGGCTCAGTGGACCTCCGCCGTGGGCGCGACCCAGCTCGCCCGGCTGATCACCTCGCAGCAGCCGCGGCCCGCCGTACCGGGCGCCAAGAAGCCGCCCGCCTACCGTGCGCTGGCCGACGGCATCCGCCTGCTGGTCCTGGAGGGCCGGGTTCCGGTCGCCGCCCGGCTGCCCGCCGAACGCGAGCTCGCCGTCTCCCTCGCCCTGTCCCGGACCACCGTCGCCGCCGCGTACGAAGCGCTGCGCACCGAGGGCTTCCTGGAGTCCCGGCGCGGCGCCGGCAGCTGGACCTCCGTACCGGCCGGCAACCCGCTGCCCGCCCGCGGTCTGGAACCGCTGCCGCCCGAGGCCCTCGGGTCGATGATCGACCTCGGCTGCGCCGCCCTGCCGGCCCCCGAACCGTGGCTGACCCGGGCGGTCCAGGGCGCGCTGGAGGAACTCCCGCCGTACGCCCACACCCACGGGGACTACCCGGCCGGGCTGCCGGCCCTGCGGCGGATGCTCGCCGACCGCTACACCGAGCGCGGCATACCGACCATGCCGGAACAGATCATGGTCACCACGGGCGCGATGGGCGCGATCGACGCGATCTGTCACCTCTTCGCGGGGCGCGGCGAACGGATCGCCGTCGAGTCCCCTTCGTATGCCAACATCCTCCAGCTGATGCGGGAGGCCGGGGTCCGGCTGGTGCCGGTCGCCATGTCCGACGGGCTGGCCGGCTGGGACCTGCCGACCTGGCGGCAGGTGCTCCGGGACGCCGCGCCGCGCCTGGCCTACGTGGTCGCGGACTTCCACAACCCGACGGGCGCGCTGGCGACGGACGAGCAGCGCCGCGCGATGGTGGACGCGGCGAAGTCGGCCGGCACGGTCCTGATCGCCGACGAGACGATGGCGGAGCTCCAGCTCGACCCCGGCCCGGAGATGCCGCGGCCGATGTGCTCCTTCGACCGTGCGGGCAGCACGGTGATCACGGTCGGCTCGGCCAGTAAGGCCTTCTGGGCGGGCATGCGGATCGGCTGGGTGCGGGCCGCGCCCGACGTCATCCGCAGCCTGGTCGCGGCCCGCGCGTACGCCGACCTGGGCACGCCGGTGCTGGAGCAGCTGGCGGTGAACTGGCTGATGCGGACCGGAGGCTGGACGGAGGCGGTGGAGCTGCGCCGCGCCCAGGCCCGCGAGAACCGCGACGCCCTGGTGGCGGCGGTCCGCCGCGAGCTCCCGGACTGGGAGTTCTCCGTCCCCCGGGGCGGCCTCACCCTGTGGGCCCGGGCGGGCGGCCTGTCCGGCTCCCGGCTGGCCGAGGCGGGCGAACGCGTCGGCGTCCGGGTCCCTTCCGGGCCGCGCTTCGGCGTGGACGGCGCCTTCGAGGGCTATGTCCGGCTGCCCTTCACCGTGGGCGGCCCGGTGGCCGAAGAAGCGGCCGTCCGTCTCGCGGCCGCCGCCCGTCTGGTCGCCACCGGAGCTCCCACGGGCACATTCGAACCCTCCCGCGCCTTCGTCGCCTGACCCCCCGCTCCGCCCACGCCGCCGTGTGGGCGGGCGTGCCGTTGCCCCGGCCGTGGCCGGCGGGACGGCCACGCAGCCACCGCCGTGTGGGCAGGCGGGCCGTACCGCGCCGTGTGGGCAGGCGTGCCGCAGGGCGGCACGGGTGGGCACACGGCACACCGGCCCGCGCCGGACGCGCAGCGTGTCCCCGCACCCCGACCCCGCACACGGGGTCGGCCCCCCATCCGGGCGGAGCCGGGGGCGGCCAAGCCACCGCCCGGGCCCGGGGGCAGCGGCTACGGCCGAGCCGGGCCAAGGCTTCGGCGGGGCAGGAGCGTTGCCTGCGGAGCGGCGTTCCGGTGTGCCCACCCTCCCCCAAGCTCTCGGCTTCGCTCGAGCAGGGGGGACCCCCATCGCCCTGCGGAACGCCTGCCCACACCTTTCGCGGAGCCGCGCCCACACCTTCGGCGGGGCCGCGCCCGCACCTTCGGCGGAGGCGGCGCCCAGGCCTCGGCGGAGCCGCGTCGGCTGCGGGGTGGTCGCCCCGCCCGGGAGGGCTACGGCGCTTCGGCCGCGGCGTCGGCGGGGGCCGGCGCCTGAGCCGGCGGACCCGCCAGGGACTTCGTGACGGTGCCGCCCCCGCCGGGGCACCGCTCCGGGAGCAGCCCCAGCACCGCGTCCCGCGCCGCCCCCGCCACCCCGTCGTCGTACGGGTCCGGCGTCACCGGCACCTGGAGCCGGTGCACCGGCCCCGCCCCCAGCCGCGCGTACCCGCGCCCGGCCGGCACCTCCACCGTCGGCGTCGTGTGCGGCGGCAGCCCCAGCACTCCCGTGATCTGCGGGATCGAGGCCGCCCCCAGCACCACCCGGGCCCGGGTGTGCGCCCACACGGCCTCACTCAGCAGCTCCAGCTGGTCGAAGTGCTCGGCCACCACCACCGTGACGTTCACCGACCGCCCGTGCCGCAACGGCACCTGCAGCAGCGCGAACGGATCACCCCGCCCGTCGCCCTCCGCCGCAGAGGCAGCCGCCAGGTGCCCCAGCACGCTCGGCCGGTCCAGCAGCAGCCACAGCGGCCGCCGGGTGTCCTCCGGCGCCGGCCGCCCCGCCTGCCGCGCCCGGTTCGTGGCGATCAGCCGCCGCTCGGTCTCGTGCGCGACCCACTCCAGGGTCGCCCGGGCCCCGCCCGGCCCGCACTCCACCGCCAGCACGCCGGCCCGGCCGGTCAGACAGGTGTACTCCCCGCTTCCCCCGCCCTCCACGATCAGCACGCCCGCCCCGTGGTGCAGCGCCTGCAGCGCGATCGACCGCAGCAGGGTCGACGTACCGCTGCCCGGCTGGCCCACGGCCAGCAGGTGCGGTTCGGTCGCCCGCGGACCCGTGCGCCAGATCACCGGCGGCACGTCCCGCATCTCCGCCCCGTCCAGCACCGGCAGCGTCCGCTGCACGCCGCCGGCGTCGGTGAAGCCGAGCACGGTCTCCCCGGGGGAGGTGACGAACCGCTGCGCGGCGATGCCGGCCGGCAGCGGCGGGAGCACGCTGAGGTCGAGGGTGTTGCCCTCCTCGTCCCAGTCGAAGAGGTACTCGCGGCCCCGACCGGACTTCGCGTGCAGCAGGGCCTCGATCCGGGCCCGGGAGTCGGACTCGCCGTCGGTGAAGTACGCGGGGTAGCGGATCCGGAGCCGGGTGAGCCGGCCCGCGGCATCGAACTCGTACCCGCTGAAGACCTTGTCCCAGCCGCTGCCGTGGGCGAACAGCGGAGCGGGGTCCTCAGGGATGGAGAAGTACGGGACCAGGGCCTCGTACAGCGAACCGAGCCGCTCCGCCTCGGCCTCGCCCGGCCCGGTGCCGGCCGGGGTGCGGTCGCGCCCCTGCCAGGCGGCCGCCCCCATCAGCGCGATCAGCGAGAGCAGTGGTCCGTACGGCATCAGCGCCAGCACCAGCACGCAGGCCGCGCCGAAGAACAGCGCGGGACCGCGCTTGTCCTTGGGGGTGTCGGACCACTTGCGCCGCCCGGTGGCGGCCAGTACGCGCAGCCCGCGCCCGATGACGAGGAGCGGATGGAGGACGTCCGTGGCGTTGTCGGCAGCGGTTCTCGCGAGATCGCGGCCCCGGGCCAGCGACGCGTTGCCGTGCTGGAGGATGCGGGGAAGTGGGCGCCTGGCCACGGGCGTCTCCTGGAGTGGGGCGGGGCCGGTCAGAGCTTGATGCCGCCGAGCAGGCTGGCGAGGCTCGCCGTACTCGCGGTGATGCTCGGCGCGATCGCGGAGCCCGCGAGGAAGAAGCCGAAGAGGGAGCAGACGAAGGCGTGGGTCAGCTTCATCCCGTCCTTCTTGAAGAAGAGGAAGCAGATGATGCCGAGCAGGACGACGCCCGAGATGGAAAGGACCATGGCAGGTTCTCCCGGTGGAGTGGACGGTGGGGACAGTCACCATCAGTTCCCCCTACCTCACAGGAAGTATCAATGCGACAACAGGTGCATCCGGGTGAATTGCCGGATTTTTCACTTGCCCGGACGAACCGGAGCGGCGCATCGGACCCGGGCCCCCGCACGGGTGGTTACGGCCAGTAAGCTGGCGCATCATCCGAACGGACGACGCAGGTGAAAGGCGGTACGGCAGCATGAGCGAGACCCCCGAAAACGTCCCGGGCGCCCCGGACGAGGACGTCATCGAGCTGGCGACCAAGATCTTCGACATGGCCCGGCAGGGCGACACCGCCACCCTGGTCGCCTACCTCGACGCGGGCGCCCCGGCGAACCTGACCAACGACCGCGGCGACACCCTCGTCATGCTCGCCGCCTACCACGGCCACGCCGATACCGTCGCGGCCCTCCTGGAGCGCGGCGCCGAGGCCGACCGGGCCAACGACCGCGGCCAGACCCCGCTCGCCGGAGCCGTGTTCAAGGGCCAGGAAGCCGTCATCAGGGCCCTGCTCGACGCCGGAGCGGACCCGGCCGCCGGCACCCCTTCCGCCGTCGACACGGCCCGCATGTTCGGCAAGGCCGACCTGCTCAAGCTCTTCGGAGCCGAGTAGTCCGCTTTTTCGGGGGGTGACGGGCCGGTAACGGCCCGCTGATGGCCCGTTCCGGGCTCGGACCTGATCGCGACTTGATCCCGGGTTGGTCACGGCGGCCGTAAATGTGGTCGCGGCACACAAACCGGCTGGGCCATCATGGCGTCGGATCAGGAGAGAGCCCCGAGATACGGGGTACGGGGGGAGCTCCGGTCACCGACGAAAGAGAGAAGACAATGGTCTACATCGAGCGGAACAAGACGGCGGACGCCCTCACATGCTGTTACGCGGCTCTGTGAATCCCGATTCCCGGTTGCGTCCCCAGCTTGATTTGAGGCCATTCCCATGTTCGAACCAGTCATAGCTCCGAGCGGTACCCTGCTCGGGCTCCTCCAGCGGGGCCGTGGCGACGGCACGCTGCACGCACTCGCCGCCCCCCGGGCGGAAGCCCTCGCGGCGCTGAACCAGTGTGTGCTGCACGACCCGCGCCAGGACTGGCAGGTCGAGAACCGCTCGCTGTACTACGCCAGGCTCTACCTGGACCTCGACGGCCCGCTCGGCGAGATCGAGAGCCACCTCTTCTGCACCGACGACCTCTTCGCCGAGGACCTGCCGCAGGACCAGACGGAGGCCCGCACCGGGCTCGCCCTCTCCGTCCTGGGCCACCTCGCCTCGTACGGCCGCGACGACGCGCTGATGCTGCTGCGCCGCTACGCCGCCCACGGGGCGAACTGGGCCTGGGCCCTGGACGAGCTCGCCCTGCGCGACGACGACGCCGGCCTGCGCACCCTCGCCGGACCGGTGCTGTCCCGTTTCCCCGCCACGCCCGAGGGCGAGGCGCGGCTGGCCGCCGCCGTCCGCGACGCGTACGAACCGCGCCCGTGGAGCCTGTGGGAAGCGCTGCCCGAGCACCGTGCCCGGCTGCGCGCCGCCCGCGAGCAGGGCTCCTTCTCCCGCTGGCAGCGCCAGATGACCGCGAACGGCCCGCGCCCCGGCTGGAGCGTGCAGGCCGTGTTCGACTGGGCCGCCGACGGCCTGCGCCGCGGCACCCCCCTGCACGTACCGGCCGCGCGCTGCCTGGCCGCCGTGGCCACCCCCGAGGACCGCCCCCGCATCCTCGCCGCGGCCGCCGGCGCAGCCGGCGAAGCCGCCCGGGCCACCGCCCTGCACCACCTGGTCCTGGCCGAGCCGGAGAACCCGGCCGTCCTCGACCTCATCGAAGCCGCCGACGACGAACCCGCCATCGCCGCTTACCAGCGCATGTGCGGCCCCTCCGCCGTCGCCCGCGCCCGAACCTGGGCCAGCAGGCCCGACGCCCTGGGCGCAGCCGCCGCGGCACTGCTCGCCGCCCACGGCAGCCAGGAGGACGCACCGCTGGTCCTGTCGGCCCTCCGCTCCACCGTCCGCTCCGAGGGCCCGGACGCGGTGGCCCTGTTCGCCCTCGTCGACGGCGCCGGCCGCCTGGCGATCGGCTGCGCGGCACCCGTGCTGCGCCATATCTACCGCGAAACCTCCTCCTCCCACCTGCGAGGACGCGCGGCCCGCGCCCTGGCAACCACGGACCCGAGCTTCGCGGCTGGCTTCGCCGTCGAATGCCTCTGGGACTGCGAGGAGTCCACCCGCGAAGTCGCCGCCCACCATGCCGAAACGGCCGACTCCCGAGTGGCCGACCGCCTCCGCCGCCTCGCGGCGGACCCGGCCGAGGAAGAGGACGTCCAGTCGGCGGTCCGTGACCGGATGGCCCGCGGGGCGGAACCGGCGGTTTAGCGCAGGGGCCGGCGCACCTCCGCTGGGGACCCGCATACGGGCCCGTGACCCCGCCCCACAGGGCCAAGGTCACGGGCCCGTTCTCATGTGGTGGGGCCGGGCCACGGGCTCGCCGCTTTCGCCTGCACGAGGGCTGGGGCCCGCCGGGTGCCGGGTGACTGCTGCGGGGTGACTGCTACGGGGTGACCGCTGCCGGATGCCGACCGACCGTCGCAGGCCACCGGAGCCGGGGCTGAGCCCCATCAGGGGCGCGGGGAACTGCGCGACCGGCCACGGCCGAGCCGCAGGCCGACACATGGGGGCATTGCCCTCCAGGGACCCCGGCGGGGTGCACGTCGCCCGCTTGGCCGGGGCGGGAGCGAGAGGGTCCCGGGGGCTGCCCGTCAGTCCCAGTGTCTTTCCGTGCCGGCCGCCGGCGTCAAGGGCGCGACGTTGTCGCGTCGCCTCCGGCGATGGCCCTTCGGGCCACCCTTGACCCCGACGTCCGTCCCGGAACGACAAGGACTGTCGGGCGGCCCCCGGGGGAACGGCATGGAGGGACCCAAGGGCCAGTCGTCACCGGCTTCGGCGGGCACGAGCAGCGGCTCCGCTCGGCCAGCCGCCCATCCGGGCGGACGCGGAATCGAAGTCGATCAGATCTCAGCACGCCAGCTCGGCCCACGCGCACCAGATCGCTACGCGCTCCTGTCGGATGGCGGGTGCGGGCCGCTGGGGGCTGGGCAGGGGCCGCCTGTGATCGCTACGCGCTTCTGTCGGACGGCGGGTGCAGCCGCTGGGTTGAAGGACGAGGGCGCACCGCCCCCGCCCTGCTCCCTACCACCCCGAACCGCACCGGCGTCCCGGGCAGGACCTGGGCGGCGGCAGGCAGGGCGGATGGCGGGACCACGCCCAGGACCGGGTAGCCGCCCGTGACCGGGTGGTCCGCCAGGAAGACCACCGGCAGGCCGTTCGGCGGCACCTGGACCGCGCCCAGGACCATGCCCTCGCTGGCGAGTTCGCCCGGGCGGGCGCGGACCAGGGGCGGGCCGGACTCGACACGGAGGCCGATGCGGTTCGTCGCGGACGAGACCCGGTACGTTCCGCCGGTCAGGGCGGCTAGCGACTCCGGCGTGAACCAGTCGTCCCGTGGGCCCAGCAGGATCGGCAGGACCAGTTCCTCCGGGGGTGCCGGGAGGGGCAGAGCGTCCGTCGATGCCGCTGGGGGACCGGAGGGGGGTCGCCCGACCGGCAGGACCGCCCCCGCGACGAGGGCCGCCGGGCCCAGCCCCGACAAGAGGTCCGTCGAGCGGCTTCCCAGGACCCGTGGGACCGCGAAGCCGCCTCGGACCGCCACGTAGCTGCGGACTCCCCGGGTCGCCGCTCCCACCTCCAGCACGGCCCCGGCGGGTAGCCGTACCGGCGCGCCCCAAGGTGCCGGGCGCCCCGCCACCCGTACCGGACACGGTGCGCCGGTCACGGCGACGGTCACCGCATCGCGGCCCCGGACCCGCAGGGCGACCCCGTCCAGGGTGGTCTCCAGGGTGGCCGCCTCCACCGGGTTGCCCAGCAGCCGGTTGGCCAGGGCATGGGCCGGTGTGTCCAGTGCACCTGAGCGCGGTACGCCCAGGTGGGCGTGGCCCGCCCGGCCGAGGTCCTGGACCGTGGTCAGCGCCCCGGGGCGGACGACTTCGACTTCGGGCAGCTCCGTGCTCACCCCGCCACCTCCGTGAACCGCACCCGCACCCCCGGCGCGAACAGCGCCGCGGGGTCCCGCCGGGGGTCCCACAGGACCGCGTCCGCGGTGCCGATCAGCTGCCAGCCGCCGGGGGAGGAGCGCGGGTACACACCGGCGTACTCGCCCGCCAGGGCCAGCGAACCGGCCGGCACCGCCGTGCGCGGTGTCGCCCGGCGGGGGACGTGGTACCGCTCGGGCAGACCGGTCAGGTAGCCGAATCCGGGCGCGAAGCCGCAGAACGCCACCCGGAAGCCGGTGCCGCACACGACTTCCGGCACCTCGGCGGGAGCGACTCCCCACAGCGCGGCGACGTCTGTGAGGTCGGGGCCGTCGAAGCGCACCGGGACCGTCACCTCGGGGCCCTCCTGCGCCGTCAGCTCCGGGATCGTCCAGGAGGCGATCCGGGCCGCCACCGCCGGTGCCACGCCGTCGAGCAGGACTGTCCGGGCCGCCGGGACGATGTCCGTCACGTCGCCGAGCTCCTCGCGCCGGCGCAGCAGCTCCGCGTGTACGGCGGCCACCTCTGCCGCCGAATCCAGTTCGAGGAGCACGGCATCGGCCCCCACCGGGAGGACCTTCACGCGGAGTCCTCCGAGCCCACCCGGGAAGCCCCCGCGAACGCCTCCACCGCCACTCCCGCCTCCACCAGCGCCTGCCGGACCCGCATCGCGAGTCCGGCAGCTCCCGGGGTGTCCCCGTGCAGGCACAGCGAGCGTCCCGCACCCGTCCGGACCAGCTCCAGGGCCTGCCGCACCACCGCGTCCGGGTCGTGCAGCACCGCCCCGGGCTCGCCGCGCGGCACCAGGGTGCCCTCGGGGGTGTACGCGCGGTCCGCGAACGCCTCGGGGACGGCCGGCAGGCCGGCCTCGGCGGCAGCGTCCAGCAGCAGCGAGCCCGGCAGGCCCAGGACCGGCAAGGCGGCCCCGCCCGGGCCGACGGCGAGCCGGACGCCCGCGACGACCGCGGCCGCCTGTCCGGCGTCGTGCACCGTCCGGTTGTAGAGCGCGCCGTGCGGCTTCACGTACGACACCCGGGACCCGGCGGCGCGGGCGAAGACCTCCAGGGCGCCGATCTGGTACGCGATCTCGGCGGCCAGCTCGTCCGGCGGGACGTCCATGGAGCGGCGGCCGAAGCCGGCCAGGTCGCGGTAGGAGACCTGGGCGCCGATGCGTACGTTCCGCTCGGCGGCCAGTTCGCAGACCCGGCGCATGATGGACGGGTCGCCGGCGTGGAAGCCGCAGGCCACGTTCGCGCTGGTGACGACCGAGAGCAGGGCCTCGTCGTCGGTGAGCGTCCAGCGGCCGAAACCCTCGCCGAGGTCGGCGTTGAGGTCGATCACGGGCACCGGAGGTGTGATCATGGAAGCCATGCGGTGAGCGTAGAGCAGGCCGCAGCACGAACCCCCGCCCGCCGGGGTGATCGGGCCGAACCGCGCCGTTTGGGTGGTTGTCGGTACGACCGCCTAATCTTTCCGTCGTGACGTTTCCTGCCCCGGCGAAGACCTTCCCGTCCCCGGCCCCGGGCCCGGCCGCCGACGAGGGCCTGGCACGGCGGCTGCGGGCGCTCGCGTGCACGGCCCCGCTGCACGACCTGGACACGCGCAAGGCCAATCTGGCCGGCGAGTACGGGGTCTACGCGATGGCGGAGGTGGCCCTCGCCGCGATCGACCTGGTCACGCTGAACATGGACTTCGACACCGGCGCCGACCACGACCAGATAGTGGCCAGGCTGCTGCCGCGCGTCGCCGCGCAGGCCCCGCAGCGCCCGGCGGCCGAGCACGAGCGGGTCGCCCGCTGGGTGCTGGAGAACCTGATCAACGTCGGAAGCGTGGACCGGGGCTTCCGCGCCGTGTACGGCACCTTCGGCGCCGATGGCAACTACGTCCGCCGCGACTACGACTTCAAGCTCATCGAGGAGGTCCCGGGCTACGGCGGCGCGGTCTACCTGCGCACCACCGACGAGGCCGTCAACGTGCTGGTCGGTGCCCTGGACACCGACGTCACCAGCGCCCAGATCGCCGCCGAGGTCAAGCTGGAGGTGCTGATCAGCCGCGGCCGCCTGGCGGACGCGCAGCTCGCCGCCGAGCAGGCCCGGTACCGGACGGTGCAGTACGCCGAGACCCTCCGCCGCACCCTGGAGGCCACCCGGCGCAACGTCCGCGCGGTGGACTGGCTGCAGGCCGTCCCGGACATGATCGCGGAGGCGCTGGACCACGTGGCCGACCGCTACCGCCACGAGAACGCCATCCTCACCAACATCCGCAAGGCTCGCGACGAGGCGGAGGACCCGGACAACAAGCGGCGGGCCGCCGAACTGGTCGACATCGTCAAGGACTGCATCCGCCGCCACACCCAGCTGCAGTCCCGGCTGCTGGAGGCCGGCCCGCTGTTCCGTGCCGAGCAGGACCGCCAGGCGTTCGCCCCGCCCGCGCCGCGCTCCGGCATCGACCTGTACGGGCAGCTCGTGGCCCCCCTCCTGCCCCTGCCGCTGGAGCAGGCCACCCGGGTCACCGACGCCTTCTTCGCGGCCGGCACCGGTCTGCGCACGCCCGTCTCCGTGCGGGTCGCCGACCTCGTCGAGATCCTGCTCACCCCGCCGCTGGAGCGGGAGCACCTCGGCGCCGAGATGCCGGAGCCCGACCTCATCGCCACCCCGGACGACAGCCGGTTCAGCGAGGAGCAGCTCGCCTCCGCCATGGAACTGCTCGACCTGCCGCACGACGCGCCGCGCCGGCTCTCCGGCCTGCTCGCCGAGGCCCGGCTGCGGGACCCGGACCTGCCGTACCTGGTGGCCCTGCTCGCCGTGCACGCGGCGAGCCCGGCCGTGGGCACGGCGTACCGCCAGGGCGAGGAGCGGCTGCTGTTCGCGGTGGACGACGGCACGGTGCTGGAGGACCCGGAGTTCGGCGGCGCCGACCTGATCGTGGGTACGGCCCTCCTCGACGCGGCGGGCATGGCCGCGGACCGCACGGAGGCGGCATGACCGCCACGCCGAAGCGCACCACACAGCACCACACAGCACAGCACACCACCGTCAAGGAGCCCCAGCCGTGAGCGAGACCCACGCCGAGTACCCCGCGTGGAGCGAGCCCGACGCGCAGTCGGCCCCGGCTCCGGCTCAGACCCCGGCCGGCGCACACGTGACCCCCGCCGACGCCGCGGACGCGGCCCGGCTGGTCGCGTACGGCCTGCAGCCCAAACTCCTCCCGGCCCGGGACGCCGAATACGCCGAACTCCTGCGCCGCTACCGCGAGGCCCCCGCCTTCGCCCGGCTGGCCGACGCCGTGGCCACCGGGCTCGGCCTGGTCGTGCTGGAGGTCTCCCCGCGGGCCGGCATGGCCGTCGCCGCCGGCGAGGACTCCGTCTTCGCCGTCCGGATGGGTGACTACGCCCGTCGCACCTCCGCCGACGGCGGCGACCGCTTCCTGCACGGCCTCGCCCACCTCGCCGTCGCCGCCCTGGCCTTCCCCCGGCCCGAGGACCTGGCCGACGACGGCTACATCGGCCGGATCACCGTCAACGGCGTCGACGCCTTCGTCCGGCAGGCCTGCCGCCGCCTGGAGGAGCGCGCCGAGGAACTCGGCGAGAACACCGACCCGGAGACCGGCACCCCCGGCCTGGAGGCCGCCTGGCGGGTCTACGCCCGCCGCAGCGCCACCGGCGCCACCAAGGACGCCCGCCGCCTGGCCGGCTCCACCACCGGCATCGTCGGCAAGGCCGTCGCCTTCCTCACCGACTCCGGCTTCCTGCAGCGCACCGGGGACGACGCGGGCGGCGCCTACCGCACCACCCCGCGCTACCAGCTGCAGGTACGCGACATGGCGGGCAGTGCCGCGATGGCCGAGCTCCTCGAACTCGGCGTGGTGGCCGTCAGCGACGGCTCCGCGAGCCTGCTGCCGCCTCCCGAGGGCGAGGACCTGGACCTGGTGGCCGAGGCCGGCCTCCCGTTCCACGCCTGACCCGCAGCCGCCGCGCACAGCACACCCCGCACAGCACACCCCGCACACGCACGAACCCCAACGAGAGCCCGCCGCCATGTACGAGCTGTCCCGGATCCGCCTCTACTCCATCGGTCCCGCCGGTGCGCGCTACGCCGACACCGTGCTCGACCTGCGCGGGGTCGGCGCGCCGGTGCCCCATCCGGCACCCATGCAGGCGGAGTTCTTCGAGGAGGAGCCCGCCGGCCCGCCGCGCCGTCCGGCTCCGGCCGGCGTGCTGTTCCTGGAGAACGGCGGCGGCAAGTCCGTGCTCCTCAAGCTGATCTTCTCGGTGATGCTGCCCGGCCACCGCAACACCCTCGGCGGCGCCAGCTCCGGCGTGCTCCGCAAGTTCCTGCTCGCCGACGACTGCGGTCACGTTGCCCTGGAGTGGCAGCACACCCAGACCGGCGAGTGCGTGGTCGTCGGCAAGGTCAGCGAGTGGCGCGGCCGCCAGGTCTCCAGCGACCCGCGGAAGTTCGCCGAGGCCTGGTACTCCTTCCGGCCCGGCCCCGGCCTCAGCCTGGACTCCCTCCCGGTGGCCGAGTCCACCGTGGTCCGCCCGCCCGTCGAGGGCGCCTCCGGCGCGCAGGGCCGGCGCCGCACCATGAAGGGCTTCCGCGACGCGATCACCGAGGCGGGCAAGGCGTACCCGCACCTGGAGGTCTGCTGGGAGGAGATCCACGACCGCTGGAACGAGCACCTCGGCGAGCTGGGCCTGGACCCCGAGCTCTTCCGCTACCAGCGGGAGATGAACGCCGACGAGGGCGAGGCGGCCGGCCTGTTCGCGGTGAAGAAGGACTCCGACTTCACCGACCTGCTGCTGCGCGCCGTCACCGACACCCGGGACACCGACGGCCTCGCCGACCTCGTCCACGGTTTCGGCAACAAGCTGGGCCGGCGCGCCGAGCTGATGGCCGAACGGGACTTCACGGCCGGCTCGGTGGACCTGCTGACCCGCATCGTGGAGGCGGCGCAGACCCGCGCCAGGGCCCGCGACGTACACGCCGGCGCCGAACGCCGGACCCGCACCCTGGCCCGCCGGCTGTCCGCCCGCGCCGTCGAGGAGCGGGCCCGCGCCGCCGACCTCGCCCAGCGGGTGACCGCCGCCGCCCACGAGGTCACCGCGGCCGAGGCCTCCCGTGACCGGAGCGCCGCCATCGCCGCCGAACTCGCCTACCGGCACGCCTCGCTGGCGCTCACGGTGGCGGAGAAGGCGGCCGCGGCGCAGCGCCGCGAACTCCTGGAGGCCCGCACCCTCCACTCCGCCTGGCAGGCCGCCGAATCGGTGCTCCGCCACCGGGCCGCCGCCGACCGCTCGGCCCGGGTCGCCGCCGCCATCCGCGAGGCCGAGCGGGACGCCGCGCCCGCACTGGCCGCCAGGGCCACTGCCGCCGCCGCACTCGTACGGGCCCTGCACACGGCCGCCGAGGGCGGCGAACGCCTCGCCAACGAGGAGGAGGAGCGCTCAGCCGCCCTTCAGGACGCCGCCGAGACCGCGCACCGCGACGCCACCGCCGCCGCGACCGCGGCCCAGCGCGCCCGCAGCGAGTCCGAGCACCTGCGGGCCCGGCTGGCCGAGGTCGAGCAGGAGACCGCAGAGGCCGTCCGGGCCGGCTGGCTGGAGGACTCCGCCCCCGACGCAGACCCGGCCCGGGCCGCGCTCGCCGCCAGCGACGCCGAGAAGACCGCCGTCGCCGCCTGGGACGAGGCTCGGGAGGCCGCCCGTACGGCCGCCGAGGCCGCCCGCGAGGCCGCCGCCGCCGAGGCGCGTGCCGAGCTGACCGCGGCCCGCGCCGCCGACGCGGCCGCCGCCGCGGAGAACGCGCACGCGGCGGAGCTCCGTACGGCCGCCTCCCTCGCGGAGTCCCCGCGCCTGGCCGACCTCCTCGGTCTTCCGGGCGTCCCGGAGCCCACGGCGGTCCCGCGCCCGCGCACCGCCGCGGACGCGGAGACGGACGCGGGCGCGGACGCGAGGGACGACCGGGCGACCGGCGCCGGCGCAGGGGCCGAGGCCGGCGCACTGACCGCCGACGACCTCGACCGCAACGCCGACGACCTGCGCGAACTGCTCGACACCCAGGTCGCCTCCGCCGAACGCCAGCTGTTCGACCTGCGCACGGCCGCCGCCGACGACGCCCGCATCCTCGGCGCGCTCGGCGACGGCGGGCTGCTGCCGCCCGGCCCCGACGTGCTCGCCACCGTCGAGTACCTCGCCGAGCACGGCATCCCCGCCCTGCCCGGCTGGCGCTACCTCGCCCAGTCCGTCGACCCCGCCGACCACGCGGCCGTGCTCGCCGCCCGCCCCGAACTCGTCGACGGCGTGGTCATCACCGACCCCGACACCCACGCCCGCGCCCGCGAGGTGCTCGGCGCCGCCGCGCTGCTGCCCCGTTCCGCCGTGGCCGTCGGCACCGCCGCGGCCCTGCTGGCCCCCGTACCGCCGGCGGGCCCCGACGCCGACACGGGCGTCTCCAGCATCTTCATCGTTTCCCCGAACCCGGCCATGCACGACGAGCACGCCGCCGACGAGGAGCGCCGGGCGCTCCGCACCCGCGCCGGCGAACGGGACGCCGACATCCGGGCGCTCGCCGCCCGTCTCGCCGGCGACCGCGAACTCGCCGCCCGGCTCGCCTCCTGGCGCACCGGCTGCCCGGCCGGCCGGCTCACCGAGCTCGCCGAACACGCCGCCGCCGCCCGCGCGTTCGCAGAGGAATCCGAGGCGGAGCTCGCGGAGGCCCGCACCGTCCGCGCCGAGGCCGAGGAGGCCTCCGCCGACGCCACCCGGGTCCGCGACGAGCGCCAGGAGACCGCCCAGCGCGCCCGCCGGGCCGCCGACGCCCTCGCCGGGCTCGCGTTCCGCCTCCGCGAGCGGGCCGGCTGGCAGGCCAGGGTCCGTGAACTCGCCGACGACGCCGCCGAGTCCGAGGCACGGGCCGAGGTCTGTCTGGACCGTGCCCGGGCCGCCGACGAGGACCGCCGCGCCGCCCAGCGGGCCGCGGACGACGCCCGCCGCACCGCCCGCGCGCTGCGCGCCGAGCGGGCCGAGATCGCGGGCGCCCCCGAGACCCTGCCGGACGAGGACGAAGGCACCGCCAGGGTCCCGCTGCCCGACCTCCGCGAGGCCTACCGGGCCGCCTCCCAGCTGTACGAGAAGGTGGGCGTCGGCGCCGACCTGCGCGCCGAGCAGGCCCGCGCGGAGAGCGACGAGAGCGCCGCCCTGGCCGAACTCGACCGCCTCACCAACAAGGTCCGCACCCGCGCCGCCCAGCTCCTGGAGAGCCCCGACGGGGCCGACGGCCCGTCCCGGCAGGCCGCCGCGGCCCGCGCCGAGTCCCTCGTCCAGATGCTGGAGTCCCGCGCCAACACCGCGAGCGAGCAGCTGGGCCGGCTGCGCGGAGAAGCGGAGCGCCATGCTCCGGCGGACGGCGAGGCCCACGCCGAACTCCCCGCGGAACTCGTCCCCGAGGACGTCGACCGGGCCCAGGCCCTGCTGCGTTCCTCCACCGCCCAGCTCGCCGCGCACACCGCCGCGGTGGAGACGGCCCGCGCCGCCCACGGCGAGCTGCTGCGGGCCCACCGCACCGCCGAGGACGGCGCCGGCGGCTTCGACGAGACCGCGGCCCTGCTCCGCGACCTGCTCCGGGACAACGCGCAGCACGAGGACGACGAGCAGGACCACACCCCGTACCCCGGCGCGCTGGAGGAGGCGCGGCAGTCCGCCGCCGAGACCCGCCGGTCCCTGCGCGGCTGCTCCGGCGACCTGTCCGCAGCCGAGGCCGCGGTCCGCGAGGCGAGCGACGTCCTCGTCCGGCACGCCAACGCGACCCGGTACGAGCAGGTACGGACTCCCGCGCGCCAGCAGATCCGGGAGCTGCCCGCCTCGGCGCTGCCCGAGCACGCGGCCGCCTGGGCGGCGGCGTTCGCGCCCCGGCTGCGCGTCCTCACCGACGAACTGGCACAGCTGGAGCGAAACCGGGACAGCATCGTGGACCGGCTCCGCGGCCTGGTGGAGTCCGCGCTGGCCACCCTGCGCTCCGCCCAGCGGCTCTCCCAGCTGCCGGAGGGCCTGGGGGAGTGGTCGGGGCAGGAGTTCCTCCGGATCCGTTTCGAGGAGCCGGACCAGGCCACCCTCACCGAGCGGCTCGGCGAGGTCATCGACGAGGCCACCCGCTCCGCGGTCAAGCGGAACGCCTCCTTCGGCGAGGGCCGCCGGGACGGCATGTCCCTGCTCCTGCGCGGGGTCCAGGCGGCCCTGGAACCGCGCGGCATCTCCGTGGAGATCCTCAAGCCGGACGCCGTACTGCGCGCCGAGCGGGTCCCGGTCGGCCAGATGGGCGACGTCTTCTCCGGCGGCCAGCTCCTCACCGCCGCGATCGCCCTGTACTGCACGATGGCGGCGTTGCGCAGCAACGACCGGGGCCGGGACCGGCACCGCCACGCGGGCACGCTGTTCCTCGACAACCCGATCGGCCGGGCCAACGCCACGTACCTGCTGGAACTCCAGCGGGCCGTGTCCGACGCGCTGGGCGTGCAGCTGCTCTACACCACCGGCCTGTTCGACACCACGGCCCTGGCGGAGTTCCCGCTGGTCATCCGGCTCCGCAACGACGCGGACCTGCGGGCGGGCCTGAAGTACATCAGCGTGGAGGAGCACCTGCGCCCGGGTCTGCCCCAGCAGGCACCGGAGGGCGAGACCATCCACGGCGAGATCACCGCCACCCGGATGTTCCGCCGCAACCAGTCCGTTCCCGCGGAGGCGTGACCCGGGCCTGACGCCCGAAGGGACAAGGAGCGCCCGATCCGGAAGGTCTCTTCCCGACGCACTCCGCCACCGCGCCGGGACCGCCTCGCTCCGCACTGCCGCACAGGTGCAGTGCGTGCCCGCACCGGGGTAGGACGGCCTGCCCACACCGGGGCAGGACAGCTGGGAGGCGGCGGGAGGGGGTCGGGGGTGGAGGCTGGGGTGTCCGGGACACTCAAGCGTGATGTGTGGCGCGCCCCCCGCCCGGCAACCGGATCCCGCTCAGCGCGCCGTAAATCATGCCGTCCCGGGCACCCCAGCCGGAGCCCCCGGCCCCCGCACCCGAAGCCGCGCAAACCCCGGCCCCCGGCCCGGCGGCCATGGTGCCCGGACCTGAAGCCCCCAGACCCCAAACCGACCCACCCCCACGCGCCGTGCCGCGCCTCGACGGCACCCCACGACACGGCGGGCGCCCCGGCGGGCCGGTCAGGCCCGGCGGAGCGGCCTCGGCTGCCCGGCCCCGGCCTCGTAGGCCGTCCGAGGCCCGGCTGCGGCCTCGTAGGTCCGCTGTCCCGTCCCGCCGCCGGAGGCCGTCGCCGGCCGCCGTCCCCGTGCCGTGCTGCTCGGCTGCGAGACCACGCCGTGCCGCTGGCGCCACGCCTGCCGGGTGATCCACACGTCGAGCACCCCCCAGGTCGACACGATGATCCCGGCGACCGAGCAGAGGACCATCGGGAAGGCGAGCCAGGACCCGGTCAGGGTCAGGAAGAAGGTGACCGTGGACAGGGTGACCGTCACGGACGCGATCAGCACCGCCCGCACGGCGGCCGTCCGCACGGGGTCCGGCATCCTGTACCGCCGTGCGGGCTCCTCCACCCACAGACCTCGCCTGATCGGCTCTCCGGGGTATTCGCTGACCATGCTCCGCCCACTCCCCACGACGACCTCGCGGCTCCGCCACAACCCTTCCCACCGCCGGTCACCGTCAAAGACGTACGAAAGGCCCGCAGGATTCCCGAAATGCCGTCCGGACTTCCCGCGGACGGCCCACCGGACCGCCCCGACCCTCGCGGAACGAATAATTCCAGCCATCCATCAGGGTACGGGAGCCGACGCCTCACGAAGTGTCATGTGCCACATATCGGGCCGCAGGTGACGGGAAGTATGGGACAACTCGTGATCTTCGTGCGGCCGTCCGGCCGAAAACGTCCGGACGCGCCTTCGAAGGCACCCGGCGGCAGTAGTAGGCTCACGCCGTTTGATTGACGGAACACCGACCCCCAGCAGCGGGGTTGAGCTCGGGGAGGCTGTGGGGCCCATGCGCTTTCGCGGGAAGTCCATCCGCCGGAAGATCGTGGCGCTGCTCCTCGTGCCGCTCGTCTCGCTGACCGCGCTCTGGGGCTTCGCCACGGTTCTGACCGGCCGTCAGGCCGTCCAGCTCCTGGGCGTAGCCGACGTGATCAACAAGGTCGGCTATCCCGTCGAGGACGTCGTCCGGGTCATCCAGAAGGAGCGCCGCCAGAGCCTCGTGCTGCTCGGCGACCCGCGCGCCGCCTCCTCCGCCGCCGAACTCGCCGGCCGGCGCACCGCCACCGACGCGGCCATCCGCGAGTTCACCGAGAACGCCACCGACCCCGACGTCTCCGAGGAACTCAGCCCGGCGAACAAGCGCCACCTGGACTCCATCATCGAGGCGTTCGGCGGCCTCGCCACCCTGCGCGCCAACGTCGACCGGACCGCCCTCGACCCCGACCAGGCCCTGGAGCTGTACAACCGGCTCGTCGACCCCTGCTACGACTTCCTGATGAACCTCCACACCCTGGAGGACGTCGAGATGGACAAGCAGGGCCGCGCCCTCGTCGGCATCACCCGCGCCCGGGAGGCCCTCTCCCGCGAGGACGCCGTCATCGCCTCCGCGTTCGCCGCCAAGCGGTTCACCGCCGAGGACGCCCGCGCCGTCTCCGACGAGATCGCCCGCCGCGGCCTGCTCTACGAGTTCAACCTGGCCATCCTCCCCGGCACCGAGCGCGAGCGCTTCGAGCGCTACTGGGGCGGCACCGAGACCAGCGCACTGCGCGTGGCCGAGGCCCGCATCGTGGCCAACGGCGAGGCCAAGAACCCGCGCACGCCCACCGCCGCCCAGTGGGACGAGGCGGCCGCACGGGCCCTGGACGCCCTCGCCGTCATGGGCACCGCCGCGGGCGACCGCTACAAGGAGCGCGTCGAGCCCGTCGCCATGGACGTCCTGGTCGAGGCGGCCGTCGCCGGCATCCTCGGCTTCGTCGCCCTGATCCTCTCCCTCGTGCTCTCCGTCCGCATCGGCCGTGAACTGATCCGCGACCTCTCCCGGCTCCGCAAGGAGGCCCACGAGGCCTCCGGCGTCCGGCTGCCGAGCGTGATGCGGCGGCTCGCCGCCGGCGAGCCGGTGGACGTCGAGACCGAGGCCCCGCGACTGGAGTACGAGAAGGACGAGGTCGGCCAGGTCGGCCAGGCCCTCAACACCCTCCAGCGCGCGGCCGTCGAGGCCGCCGTCAAGCAGGCGGAGCTGCGCCGCGGGGTTTCCGAGGTGTTCGTCAACCTCGCCCGCCGCAACCAGGTGCTGCTGCACCGCCAGCTCACGCTGCTCGACACCATGGAACGGCGCACCGAGGACACCGAGGAGCTCGCCGACCTCTTCCGCCTCGACCACATGACCACCCGCATGCGCCGGCACGCCGAGGGCCTGGTGATCCTCTCCGGCGCGGCCCCGTCCCGCCAGTGGCGCAAGCCGGTCCAGCTCATGGACGTCGTACGGGCGGCCGTCGCCGAGGTCGAGGACTACGAGCGGATCGAGGTCCGGCGGCTGCCCCGGCTCGGTATCTCCGGCCCCGCCGTCGCCGACACCACCCACCTCATCGCCGAACTCCTGGAGAACGCGACGGTGTTCTCGCCCCCGCACACCGCCGTCGCGGTGCACGGCGAGCGGGTCGCCAACGGCTTCACCCTGGAGATCCACGACCGCGGCCTCGGCATGACCCCGGAGGCCCTGCTCGACGCCAACCTCCGGATCGCCGAGTCCCCCGAGTTCGACCTCTCCGACACCGACCGCCTCGGCCTGTTCGTGGTCAGCCGGCTCGCCCGGCGGCACGGCATCAAGGTCTCCCTGCAGCCCAGCCCGTACGGCGGCACCACCGCGGTGGTGTTCCTGCCGGCCGCGCTGCTCACCGACGCGCCGGACACCAACGGCACCGGCCTCCGGCTGGACCGGACCGCGAAGGCCGCGATCACGGGCGGCCCGGCGGGCGGCACCGGCCGGGCGCCCCTGGGCGTGGGCCGCGGAAACGATACGGCCTCCAGGCGCCCCGTTCCGGCCGCCGTCCTGGACGGGCCCGTGGAGCTGGAGGCCCCGCTCGGCGTGCTCGGCCTCAACGAGGCGGGGGCGCTCGACGAGATACCCGGAATCGTCCCCGCCCACCCGGCCATCGCCACCCTGGACGACGAGACCCCGCCGAGCGGCATCCCGCGCAGCACCCTGCTGGGCCACCGCTCGCCCGAACGCTCCCTGCAGCCCGCCCCCGCCCGCGGCACCGAGCGCGAACAGCTCCCGCCGACGGGGCCGGTCCGGCTGGAGAGCGCCCGGCTGGAAGCCCCCCGGGGCGACGCGCCGCGCACGGCCTCCGGGGCCGTACCGCTGCCGCGGCGGCGCCGTACGCCGACCCTCGTCGCCGAGCACGGCCGCCGGGTCGACGGCCGGCCGGCCGTCTCGGTGGTCAAGCAGACGGGCCCCCCGGCGGACGTGGGCCGGGCCGCGGGCACGCCGCCCATGAGTCCGGCCCCGGACCCGGTGCCGGCACCCGTGGCGGCTCCGGTGGCGGCACCCGTGGCGGAGCGCGGAACGGCCCCGGGGAAGCCCTCCGGAGGACTGCCCCGCCGTGTCCGCCAGGCCAGCCTGGCGCCCCAGCTGAAGAACACCCCGGCGGCGGCCCGGACGGAGACGACCGCGGCTCCGCTCGTCGACCGCGACGCCGAGGACGTACGAACCCGCATGTCCGCACTCCAGCGGGGCTGGACGGCGGGCCGCACCAAGCACGCAGAGCAGCAGTCCGAGACCGCGGCCGGCACCGCAGCCGCGAACGGTCCCGAGAACGAGAACGAGGGGGACGACCGATGACCGCACCGCAGACCGCAGGCCACGACAGCCGGGGCCGGGGTCCCGGCCACCTGAACTGGCTCCTGGACGAACTGGTCGACCGGGTCGGCAGCATCCGCAAGGCGGTGGTCCTCTCCGGCGACGGGCTGCCCACCGGCAGCTCCAAGGAGCTCACCCGGGAGGACAGCGAGCACCTGGCCGCCGTGGCCTCCGGCTTCCACAGCCTGGCCAAGGGGGTCGGCCGCCACTTCGAGTCGGGCAGCGTGCGCCAGACCATGGTCGAGCTCGACGAGGCGTTCCTCTTCGTGATGGCCGCCGGTGACGGCAGCTGCCTGGCCGTGCTGGCCGACGCGGACTCCGACGTCGGTCAGGTCGCCTACGAGATGACCCTGATGGTCAAGCGCGTGGGCGACCACCTGGCGACCGCCCCGCGTTCCGGGCAGGCATCGGCAGGGTGAAGTCGGACGGCATGAGCGATTCGAGCCGGCTGCCCGCCCACCCCTCCGACACCTCCCACGGCGCGGACGCCGCCGACAGCGTGACCTCCGACGTCGGCCCGGCCGCCGGGACGGCCGCCGGGGGACCGGCTTCCACGGCGGTGGCGACCGGCGGCCCGGTGCCCGAGGGTCCGGCGTCCGAGGGCCTCGCTGCCGAGGGCCCGGTGTCCGGCGGCCCACGGGCCCGCGCCGCCGTGCCGGAGGCCGCCGTCGCGGTGGACGAGAGCCCCGCCGGGCACGCCCACTGGTTCGACGACGACGCCGGCCCGGTGGTCCGTCCGTACGCGATGACCCGCGGCCGGACCAGCCACGCCGAGCAGCACCGGCTGGACCTCATCGCGCTCGTCGTCGCCGAACCCGCGGCCGACGACCCCGTATGGGACCTCACCCTGTCCCCGGAACACGCGCACATCCTCGAGCTGTGCCGGGAGCGGCCCCAGTCGGTCGCCGAACTCGCGGCGGAACTCGACCTTCCCATCGGGGTGGTCAGGGTGTTGATCGGTGACCTCGTCGACGACGAGCTGGTCCACGTGACCCGGCCGGTCCCACCCGCCGAACTCCCGGACGAATCCATTCTGCGTGAGGTGATCGATGGCCTTCGGGCGCTCTAGCCGCGCCAACGGCATGTACGCGGTGCCGCCGGTCGAACCGCTGACCCTGAAGATCCTGGTCGCGGGCGGCTTCGGGGTCGGCAAGACCACGCTGGTCAGCGCGGTCAGCGAGATCAGACCGCTGCGCACGGAGGAGACCCTCTCCGAGCCGGGACGGGGCATCGACGACACCGCGGGGGTGGAAGCCAAGAGCACCACCACGGTGGCCATGGACTTCGGCCGCATCACCCTGCGCGAGGACCTCGTCCTGTACCTGTTCGGGACACCCGGACAGGACCGGTTCTGGTTCCTGTGGGACGAGCTCGCCCAGGGTGCGCTCGGCGCGGTGGTGCTCGCCGACACCCGCCGGCTGGAGGACTGCTTCGCGGCGGTCGACTACTTCGAGCGGCGCGGGATCCCGTTCCTGGTGGCGGTCAACTGCTTCGATGGAGCCGACCACCACCCGGCCGACACCATCCGGGAGGCCCTGGACCTGGACCCGGAGGTGCGGGTGCTGCTCTGCGACGCCCGCGACCGCGAGTCGGTCAAGGAGGTGCTGGTCGGCGTGGTCGAGCACGCCAGGTCCGTGGTCCGCGCCCGCCGCCGGCCGGCCCGGACCTAGGGGGTGTCTCGCCGATCACGCCGGGCTCGCGGCGTCTGGCACCGCGCCTCGCCGCGTTGTCCTCAGTCGCCGATGCTCCGCATCGGCTTCCTCGTCCGCCTTGCGATGCACGGCGCCAGACGCCGCGAGCTGATCCGGCCTGATCGACAAGACACCCCCTAGGCAGCCGGAACCCGCGTGGAGGCGGCCCGTACCCCCGCCGACTGGGGTACGGGCCGCAGCTCTCGTGGCGGGACTGTGGAGGCAGTGTGAACCTGCCGCAGGGGCGCGTCAAGCACTCGGACAACACGGCCTGTTCAGGTCGTACGGGACACCGCACGACCACGACCACGACCACGCTCACGACCACGCCCGGCGGCTCAGCGGACCGCGATCACCGCCGAACCGTGCCCGAACAGCCCCTGGTTCGCGGCGATCCCGGCGCGAGCCCCCGGAACCTGCCGCTCCGCGGCCGTCCCGCGCAGCTGCCGGGTCAGCTCGCACACCTGGGCGATGGCCTGCGCGGGCACCGCCTCCCCGAACGAGGCCAGTCCGCCACTGGCGTTGACCGGGATCCGGCCGCCGAGGGCCGACGCCCCTTCCCGCACCAGCTTGGCCCCTTCGCCCGCGCCGCACAGCCCGATGTCCTCGTACCACTCCAGCTCCAGCGCGGTGGACAGGTCGTACACCTCGGCGAGCGACAGGTCCTCCGGGCCGAGCCCGGCCTCCTCGTAGGCGGCGCGCGCGATCGACGCCCGGTACGAACCGCCGGCCGGGTCGACCGCCACCGCCGAGTCCGTCGCGATGTCCGGCAGGTCCAGCACCGTCCGCGGGTACGTGGGCGTGACCGTGGACACCGCCCGGATCCGCACCGGGTCGGCCACCCCGCGCGAGCGTGCGAAGTCCAGGCTGCACAGCACCAGCGCGGCCGCCCCGTCGGAGGTCGCGCAGATGTCCAGGAGCCGCAGCGGATCGGCGACCACCGCGGAGGCCGCCACCTCCTCGGCGGTCACCGCCTTGCGGTACCGGGCCAGCGGGTTGAGGGCCCCGGCGGCCGCGTTCTTCACCTTCACCAGGGCGAAGTCCTCCTGGGTGTCCCCGTACACCGCCATCCGGCGCCGCGCGAACAGCCCGAAGTACGCCGGGTTGGTCGCCCCCAGCACCCGGAACCGCAGCCAGTCGGGGTCGTCGGGCCGGTCCCCGCCGGCCGGTGCGAAGAACCCCTTGGGTGCCGCGTCCGCCCCCACCACCAGCACCACGTCGGCCAGCCCGGCCAGGATCTGTGCCCGGGCCGTGCCGATCGCCTGCGCGCCCGAGGCGCAGGCGGCGTAGACGCTGGTCACCCGCGCGCCCTGCCAGCCGAGGGCCTGTGCGAAGGTCGCCCCGGCCACGTACCCCGGATACCCGGACCGGACGGTGTCGGCCCCGACGATCGAGCCGACGTCGCTCCACTCCAGCCCGGCGTCGGCGAGCGCGGCACGCGCCGCGACCGTCCCGTAGGTGACGAAACTCCGCCCCCACTTGCCCCACGGGTGCATGCCGGCGCCGAGCACCGCGACATCCGTGCCCGCCCCGCTCATGCCCCCACCTCCACGGGCCGGAAGTGCCAGGTCGTCCACAGGGTTCCGGTGTCAGCGTCCTCGTTGAGCACCCCGGGCACCACCTCCACCTCCATGCCGACCGCGAGGTCCGCGACGGTCACGCCGGGCGCCGCCTGCCCCAGCACCACCATCCGCTCGGCCGCCAGCTCCACCGCGACCAGGGCGTACGGCTCCCAGGGCGCGTCGGGGTCGGAGACGTACGGGGCCGGCGGCCGGTACCGGCCGTCGGTGTAGGACCAGACCCGGCCCCGCCGGGAGAGCGGCACCTCGGCCAGGTCACCGCCCCCGCAGGCGGGGTTCCGGCAGAAGGAGTCCTCCCGGGGGAAGAACACCGAACCACAGGCGGAGCAGCGGGTCCCGAGCAGACGGAACTCGCCGCCGGGCCCGTCCTCCGTGAACCACCCGCCGACGACGGGTGTGCGCGCGTGTTCCAAAGCCCCTCCCTGAAACCAACCGAATCTGACGACCAATCAGATAATCGGTTCCAGTCTGGCACGGGAGGCACACCCCGTCACCGGTTGTCGGCGAGCCACTTCTCCGCGATCGCGGCCAGCTCGGCGTCCCGCCCGGCCAGCATCATCCGGATCATCGCCGCGTCACCACGCAGCGACCAGGCCGGATGCCCGAAGGTCGCCGGGTTGTTCCCCTCGATCAGGAAGTGCGCCGGCCAGGCCGTCCCGTACCCGATGACCGGCAGCGCTGCCAGGTACCGCTTCCGGCCGCGCGCCAGCCCGTACGCCGCCACGGCGAGTCCGGTCAGCGTCCCCGCGAGGTGCACCCAGCGGGTCGCGGCCCGCGAGTGCATCGCCACGTAGTAGGGCCAGAACTCCTCGTACGAACCGAACTCCTGAGTCGTCATGCGGGGCACGCTACTCAGGGGCGCACCGCAGCGGAACGCACGGGGAAGTCGAAGTACCGCTCCGGATAGGGCTCGTCGGACAGCCGGAAGTGCCACCACTCCTCGGGCAGGTTCTCGAACCCCTCCCGTTCCAGCACCTCCCGCAACAGCTGCCGCCGCGCCAGGACCGCCCCGCCGACCCGCGGATCATCGGTGTGCGACAGTGGGTCGAAGAAGTCGAACGGCGTCCCCATGTCCAACGCCCGCCCGTCCGGGCCGGTCAGCGTGAGGTCCAGCGCACTCCCGCGGGTGTGTCCCGACCGGGCGGCGATGTACCCCTCCGCCACCAGCCGCGCCTTGTCCACCCGGGGGTGGTGGCGGGCACGCACCACCGGATCCGCGGGTTCCGACGTCCACTCCACGAACCGGTCCACCGCCCGCTGCGGCCGGTAACAGTCGTACACCTTCAGCGAGTAGCCCCGCCGCAGCAGCCCGCGCTGCGCGCGCCGCAGCGCCTCGGCCGCCGGCCGGGTCAGCAGGCACACCGGCTCCTCGTAGCCCGGCACCACCGCACCGGTGAAGTTCCGCTCCGTGGCGTACCGCATGTCCTGCCGGACACTCGGATCCACCTCGCGCAGCGCCACGAACCCACCCGGGGGCGGCACCGGCTCGACAGAAGGCCCCGGGAGCACTCCGAGCACCGCCAACACCACGCACACCACAGCCGACTTCACCCCCCTCACCTACCATGACGCCATGCCCACACCGGTGAAGGACTCACACTGCTCCTCCTGCGGAAACCCGTTCGACGACGCCGGCTGGCCCCGCACCTGCGCCGCCTGCGGCACCACGGCCTACCGCAACCCGCTCCCCGTCGCGGTCACCCTCCTGCCGGTCGAGGACACCGCCGGCACCGGCCTGGTCGTCATCACCCGCACCATCGAACCCGCCCTCGGCGGCATCGCCCTCCCCGGCGGGTTCATCGACTTCGGCGAGGACTGGCGCGAGGCCGTGGTCCGCGAACTCCGCGAGGAAACCGGCATCGAGGCCAAGGCATCCGAGGTCACCCTCGCCGACGCCCTGAGCTCCCCCTTCGGCCACCTCCTGCTCTTCGGCCTCCTCCCCACCCGCCGCGCCGAGGAACTGCCGCCCTCGGTCCCCACCCCCGAAACCACCGGCTGGCACCTCCTCCACACCCCGCGGGAACTCGCCTTCCCCCTCCACACCCAGGCCGCCGCGTCCTGGTTCGCGGGCCGCTACGCCTGACGCGGCGCAGGGACCACACGACCACACGAGCACGCGCGGGATCCCCGGGGGGCGTGACGGGGGAGGGGGCGCGGCCGGGAGCGCCCGACCGCGCCCGCCGCCCTACAGCCCCCGCACCGTCACCCCCGCCTGGACCGGCGTGCCGTCGTCCAGGACGACCCGCACCACGTCCCCCTCCCACCGCACCGTGAACCGCTCGGTCTCCCCGCCGTCCGAGATCCGCACCCCGCCCCCCGTACGCCCCCGTGCCGGCGCCCACACCTCAAGGCCCCCCACCACCGGCACCACCGCTCCCGCCCGCGCCAGCACCGGCACCCGCGCCGGCGGCGCGTCCAGCAGCACCTGCCCCGGCCCGTCGTACGCCGCCCCCGTCGCCGTGTCGTACCACCGCCCCCGCGGCAGCCGCACCGCCCGCCGGTCCGCCCCCGGCTCCAGCACCGGCGCCACCAGCAGCGCGTCCCCCAGCAGGAAGGCGTCCTCGCAGTCCCGCAGCGCCCGCTCCTCCGGCGCGCCCCACCACACCGGCCGCACGTACGGAGCCCCCGTCCGCCGCGCCAGATGCGCCAGCGTCACGAAGTACGGGCGCAGCCGCTCCCGCTCCGCCAGCGCGGCCCGCGCCACCTCCAGCACCTCCGGCCCGAACTCCCACGGCTCCCGCCGCCCCGCCCAGATCGCCGCGTGCGTACGGAACAACGGCATCCACGAGCCCAGCTGGAACCACCGCGCGAACAGCTCCGGCGACGGCGACCCGCCGAAACCCCCCACGTCCGGCCCCGAGTACGGCACCCCGCACAGGCCCAGCCCCAGCACCAGCGCCAGCGACGCCCGCAGCCCGTCCCAGCTCGATTCCACGTCCCCCGACCAGGTGCCCCCGTACCGCTGCATCCCCGCCCACCCCGACCGGGAGAACAGGAACGGCCGCTCCTCCGGCCGTAGCCTGACCAGGCCCTCCCACCCGGCCTGCGCCATGCCCAGCGCGTACACGTTGTGCGCCGCCCGGTGGTCCCCGCCCGCACCGTCCAGCACGTGCCGGGCCGACCTCGGCAGCGTCGCGTCCCCGAAGGGCGCGAACGACACCGGCTCGTTCATGTCGTGCCACACCCCGGCGAAGCCGTTCTTCAGCCGCTCCTCGTACAGCCCGCCCCACCACTCCCGCACCAGCGGATCGGTGAAGTCCGGGTACACGCACTCACCCGGCCACACCTCCCCCCGCACCTCCTCACCGGCCGGGTCCCGTACGAAGGCCCCCGCCGGGCCCACCTCCCGCCCCGCCTCGTACACCGAACCCGGCACCCCCGGCTCCGCCTTGACCGCCGGATCCACGATCGACACCAGCCGGGTCCCGTCCGCGGCCAGCTCCCGCGCCAGCCCCGACAGGTCCGGGAACGCCTCCCGGTCCACCGTGAACACCCGGTGCCCGTCGTAGTGGTCGATGTCCAGGTGCACGGCCGCCAGCGGCAGCCCCCGCTCCCGGTACCCGCCCACGATCCGCCGCACCTCCGCGGCGCTCCCGAAACCCCACCGCGCGTGCTGGTGGCCCAGCGCCCACTCGGGCGGCACCGCCGCCCCGCCGGTCAGTCCCGACCAGCCCTGCAGCACCCGGGACGGCGTCCCCACCAGCACCCAGCAGCGCAGCGGCCCGCCCGTCATGCGCAGCTCGCTCACCCCCGGCCGGTCCGCGCCCGAGCCCGCGCCCTCCTCGCCCTCCCGCAGCACCACCCGGCCGTCCCACGGGTCGTCGTAGAACACCAGGTGCGTTCCCGCGTCCGCCACCACCAGCTGCACCGGCATGGTGATGTACAGCGGATCGTCACCCGGTCCGAAGCCGCCGTGCGGATCGGTGTTCCACAGCCGGTACTCCCCGTCCCGCAGCCGCGGACCCGCCGCCCGCCCGCCGAGACCAAAGAACCGCGCGTCGGCCGGTACCTCGGACCGCAGCAGCCAGCGCGCCGCCCCGCTGCCCGCGTCCCCGCGCCGGGCGCCCCCGCGGCGCGCGGACGGCCGCGCGGTGGCGGCTCCGCCCGCCCGGCCGCCTGCCTCCGGCGTGCCGTCGCCGCCGTCGCCGTCGCCGTCGCGCGCCGCGCCCGCCTCCGCCGCGCCGGTTCCCGCGGTGCCGTGCCGCGCCGCGCCCGCCTCAGCGGTGCCCTCCGCCGGTACGCCGTCAGCGGTGTCCGACACACCGCCGGCACCTCCCGCCGGCCCCGCCCCGCCGTCCGCCCGCGCCGCCACCGCATCCGCCGGCGCCCCGCCCACCGGCTCCCACCACCGCGGCGGCAGCTCCCGCCGCAGTACCGTCCCGCCCGGCGTCCGCACCTCCACCGCACCGTGCCGGGACACCGCCACCGTCACCCGCTCCGACACCACCCGCCAGCCGCCGCCGGTGTCCGGCTCCAGCACGGCCCGCCCGTCCGGCTCCGGCCCGGTGCCCTGGACGGCGTACGAGGGCAGCGGCCCCGCCCCGTCCCAGCCCCAGAACACCGCACCGCCCGCCGTCACCCGCACCAGCAGCTCCGAGCGGGCGAACCGCAGCACGCCCCCGCCCGGCAGCGGCTCCGCCCCCACCAGCGTCCCCGGCACCCGCGCCCGCTCCGGCCCGCGCGGCGGGAACGCGGCCGCGTCCGCCCGCCGGTGCCGCAGCGCGGCCCGCCACGCCCGCCGCCCCCGCGCCGTACCGATGTCCTTCACCGCGCGGACCAGATCCCGGCGCAGCTCCCGCCCCAGTTCACGACCCATGTCACGACCCCGACCGTCCATGCGCACACCCTGCCACCGGCCCCGGGCCGAGCGGGCGCCGTTCAACCTCCGTTCACCCGGAAAAGGATCAAGCGCGCCCACCCCCGACCGCTCTGGTGCACATGTCGATCACGTGGCATCGTCCCTGTGGGCCCCGCGCACCCACCCACCGCGCGCCGGCCCACGCAGCAGTAGCCACGCACACGACGCCACGCACACGAAGCGCGCAGCCGCACACCCCGGGAGCCGACCCATGACCGAAGCCAGTCCGTCCGCCGAGGCCGCCCCCCTCTGGACCCCGGGCCCCGACCGCATCGCCGACGCCCGGATCACCGCCTTCCAGGCCTGGGCCGCCGAACACCACGGCGCCCCCGCCGACGGCGGCTACCCGAGCCTGCACCGCTGGTCCGTGGACGAGCTCCCCGCCTTCTGGCAGGCCCTCGCCGAGTGGTTCGACGTACGTTTCGCCACCCCGCCCACCCAGGTCCTCGCCGACCGGTCCATGCCCGGCGCCCAGTGGTTCCCCGGTGCCACCCTCAACTACGCCGAGCACGCCCTGCGCACAGCCGGGGACCCCGCCCGCGCCGACGACCCCGCCCTGCTCCACGTCGACGAGACCCACGACCCGGTCCCCGTCACCTGGGCGGAGCTCCGCCGGCAGGTCGGCTCCCTCGCCGCAGAGCTGCGCGCCCTCGGCGTCCGCCCCGGCGACCGGGTCAGCGGCTACCTCCCCAACGTCCCCGAGGCCGTCGTCGCCCTCCTGGCGACCGCCGCCGTCGGCGGAGTGTGGACCTCCTGCGCCCCCGACTTCGGCGCCCGCAGCGTCCTGGACCGCTTCCAGCAGGTCGAACCCGTCGTCCTGTTCACCGTCGACGGCTACCGCTACGGCGGCAAGGAGCACGACCGCCGCGACACCGTCGCCGAGCTCCGCCGCGAGCTCCCCACCCTGCGCGCCGTCGTGCACATCCCGCTGCTCGGCACGCCGGCCCCCGAGGGCACCCTGGAGTGGTCGGCCCTTACCTCCGCCGACACCGCGCCGGTGTTCGAGCAGGTCCCCTTCGACCATCCGCTGTGGGTCCTCTACTCCTCCGGCACCACCGGCCTGCCCAAGGCCATCGTGCAGTCCCAGGGCGGCATCCTGCTGGAGCACCTCAAGCAGATCGGCCTGCACTGCGACCTCGGCCCCGGGGACCGCTTCTTCTGGTACACCTCCACCGGCTGGATGATGTGGAACTTCCTCGTCTCCGGCCTCCTCACCGGCACGACCGTGGTCCTCTACGACGGCAGCCCCGGCTTCCCCGACACCGGGGCCCAGTGGCGCATCGCCGAACGCACCGGCGCCACCTTCTACGGCACCTCCGCCGCGTACGTCATGGCCTGCAAGAAGGCCGAGGTGCACCCCGCCCGGGACTTCGACCTCTCCGCCGTGAAGTGCGTGGCCACCACCGGCTCCCCGCTGCCGCCCGACGGGTTCCGCTGGCTGCACGACGAGGTCGCCGGGGACCTGTGGATCGCCTCCGTCAGCGGTGGCACCGACGTCTGCAGCTGCTTCGCCGGCGCCGTCCCGACCCTTCCGGTGCACATCGGCGAGCTGCAGGCCGCCTGCCTCGGCACGGACCTCCAGTCCTGGGACCCCTCCGGCAAGCCCCTCATCGGCGAGGTCGGCGAGCTGATCGTCGCCAACCCCATGCCGTCCATGCCGATCCGCTTCTGGAACGACCCCGACGGCAGCCGCTACCGCGACAGCTACTTCGAGATGTTCCCCGGCGCCTGGCGGCACGGGGACTGGATCACCATCACCGACCACGGCTCCGTGATCATCCACGGCCGCTCCGACTCCACCCTGAACCGGCAGGGGGTCCGGATGGGCTCGGCCGACATCTACGAAGCCGTCGAGCGCCTGCCGGAGATCAAGGAATCCCTGGTCATCGGCCTGGAGGAGCCGAACGGCGGCTACTGGATGCCGCTGTTCGTGCACCTCGCACCCGGCGCCACCCTGGACGACGCCCTGAGGGCCCGGATCAAGTCGACCATCCGTGCGGAGCTCTCCCCGCGGCACGTGCCCGACGAGATCATCGAGGTGCCCGGCATCCCGCACACCCTCACCGGCAAGCGCATCGAGGTCCCGGTCAAGCGCCTCCTCCAGGGCACCCCACTGGAGAAGGCGGTGAACCCGGGCTCCGTCGACAACCTCGACCTGCTGCGCTTCTACGCCGAACTGGCCCGCACCCGCCGGGCCTGAGGGCACCAGCCCGCACGGCGACGGCCAGGAGCGCAGTCACTGTCAGTGGTCATGGTTACCGTGAGTGAGTAGTAGTCGGGCGCATCCGCGCCTCGTGCCACTCAGGGGGGAACCATGCCCAAGAACCGGACCCGAGCCACCACCCGAACCGGTCCCCGGACCGTGACCACCATCCGCCGCGGCCTGCGCCGCGAAGCACCCAGCACGGTCGGCCTGCTCGCCGACCCCGTGGACTTCGCGGCCATGCGCGGCTACCGCAGCTTCACCTTCGAGGACCACCAGGAATACCTCGGCCATGTCGACGAGCTCCTGAAATCCCTCGCCGCCGAGGGCATCCACACCACCGTCGCCCTGTTCGACGCGGAGGAGTACGCCGAGTACTGCGCGGAGGAGGGCCTCGACCCGGACACCCCAGAGGCCCGCGCCCGCTTCACCGCCGAACTGGCCGGCGCCGGTGCGGGCCTCCCGTACGCCGGACAGCCCATCGGCGAACTCGTCCCGCTCCTCGTCGACGAAGCGCTCCGCCAGGCCACCCGGGAGTACGCCACCCTCTTCCTGGCAGGCCTCGGCGACTGCGCCGAGTGCGGCGAGGACATCGGCCGGGCCTGCTTCGAGCAGGCCGGCCGCGCCGTCCACCAGCTCCTGGCCGGCGCCGGCCCGGGCCGCCACCACCTCGTCTGCAGCGTCCCGGCGGAGGAGGAACACCTCATCGCCGTCCTCCACGCGGACACCGGCGACGCCCACGACCCGGCCGGCTCACCGCCCCGCCTCCACGACCGGGACGGCGCCGACTTCAAGGCCGTGCTCGCCGCCGGACTCGCCCTCGGCACCACCGGGGGACTGGTCCTCCGCAGCACCACCGAGGGATTCCGCGACCGGGTCCACGGCTGGCGCCTGGCGCACGGCACGCTCGTCCCGCTCTCCGCCGCCGAGGTGTTCAACGCCTACTGCACCGACGCCGACACCGGCGAACCCGTAGCCCCCGAACCGGACGTCGAATACTGCCCGGGCTACCGGATCGACATCCCCCATCCACATCACTGAAGGTGATGCACAGCTGAAGGGCAGGTGAAAGGCCGAGGGGCCTCCGCCACCAACGGCGAAGACCCCTCGGCCCGACCACCCGAACGCACGACCCCCGGCTACTCGCCGGACAGCACCGCCTGCGCGGCCAGCCGCGCCTCTTCGGCGGAGTCCGCCGCACGCGCCGCAGCGGCGGCCCGCTCGCACTGCGCCAGCGTGTGCTTCGCGAGCGTCGCCCGCACGTACGGAATGGACGCGGCACCCATCGACAGGGAGGTGACACCCAGACCGGTCAGCACACAGGCCAGCAGCGGATCCGACGCGGCCTCACCACAGACACCACAGCTCTTGCCCTCCGCCCGGGCTGCCTCGGCCGACATGGCGATCAGGTCCAGCAGCGCCGGCTGCCACGGGTCCTGCAGCCGCGACACCGCACCCACCTGACGGTCGGCGGCGAAGGTGTACTGGGCGAGGTCGTTCGTGCCCAGCGACAGGAACTCGACCTCCTGGAGGATCGACCGCGCCCGCAGCGCGGCCGACGGGATCTCCACCATCGCGCCGAACTTCGCCCGCAGACCGGCCTCACGGCACGCGTCCGCGAACGCGCGCGCGTCGGTCCGGTCGGCCACCATCGGGGCCATCACCTCGAGGTAGACAGGAAGCCCCTCGGCCGCCTTCGCGAGCGCGGTCAGCTGCGTCCGCAGCACCTCAGGGTGATCCAGCAGGGTACGCAGACCGCGTACGCCCAGCGCCGGGTTCGGCTCGTCGCCCGGAGTGAGGAAGTCCAGCGGCTTGTCGGCACCGGCGTCCAGCACCCGCACGACGACCCGGCCCTCGGGGAACGCCTCCAGCACCTTGCGGTACGACTCGATCTGCTTCTCCTCGGACGGCGCCTTCTTGCTGTCGTCCAGGAACAGGAACTCGGTGCGGAACAGGCCCACACCCTCGGCACCCGCCTCCACCGCCGCCGGGACGTCAGCCGGCCCGCCGACGTTCGCCAGCAGCGGCACCTTGTGCCCGTCGGAAGTGGCACCCGGTCCGGAGGACGCCGCCAGCGCCGCCTTCCGCTCCGCCGCGGCCGCCGTGAGCTCGGCCTTCTTCTCCTCACCCGGCTCCACGAAGATCTCACCGGTGGACCCGTCCACCGCGATGACCGTGCCCTCCGCCAGCTCACCGGCACCCGGCAGTGCCACCACGGCCGGCACGCCCAGCGCCCGGGCGAGGATCGCGCTGTGACTGGTCGGCCCGCCCTCCTCGGTCACGAAACCGAGCACCAGAGCCGGGTCCAGCAGAGCCGTGTCGGCAGGCGCCAGGTCCCGAGCGATCAGAACGTACGGCTCGTCACTGTCCGGGACACCCGGCATCGGCACACCCAGCAGCCGCGCCACGATCCGGTTCCGCACGTCGTCCAGGTCCGCGACCCGGCCCGCCATGTACTCGCCGGCCCCGGCGAGCAGCTCCCGGTACGCGGCGAACGCGTCGTAGATGCCGCGCTCGGCGGTGCTGCCGACGGCGATCCGCCGGTCCACGTCCGCCATCAGCTCGGGATCCTCAGCGATCATGGCCTGCGCCTCGAGCACGTGCTGGGCCTCGCCACCCGCGAGCTGGCCGCGCGCGATCAGGTCGGCGGCCACCGCCTTCACGGCCTGGCGGGCGCGCCCCTGTTCGCGCTCCGCCTCCTCCGGGGCGATCCGCCTGGCCGGCGGCTCCAGCACCGCCGTCCCCATGTGCCGCACCTCGCCGATCGCGACACCGTGGCTGACGCCGACGCCTCGCAGCGTTGTCTCCATTTCACCTGTCTCCGATAGAGCGGCGGGCCTGACCGCCGCGATGGATGTACGACTCGCCCGTGAAGGCGGATACCTCAGGCGGACGTCACCGCCAGCTGAAGAGCTGGTCTCCGGCCTTCACGTCCCCTTCCACCCGGACATCGCCGAGGGAGTCGCCGGTTGCCTCGAGCGCCACGACCGGACTGATCGGAGACTTGCCGGCCTGCTCGACGGCGGCGGGGTTCCAGCGCACGACGGCCTGGCCCCGGGTCACGGTGTCGCCCTTGTTCACCAGCAGCTCGAACCCCTCGCCGTTGAGCTGCACCGTGTCGATCCCGAGGTGCGTGAGCACACCGTGGCCCTCGGAGTCCACGACGACGAACGCGTGCGGGTGCAGGGAGACGACCACACCGTCGACGGGGGACACCGCCTCGGAGGGCTCGCGCACCGGGTCGATGGCGGTGCCCGGTCCCACCATGGCGCCGGAGAACACCGGATCCGGCACAGCCGCGAGTCCGATGGCGATCCCGGCAAGAGGGGACGTCACGTTGGTCATTGGGGCCTCCCAGAGGTGGGGCTGCTGGTGCCGCCGTCACTGTCTGTCGCGAACGGCGTACTCGTCAGAAGGATATGTCAAGGGATGTACCGGTTAGCCCGGTATAACACCCGGTCCGGACCGACCCGTCGGCACCCTTCGGCGGCCTTCGGCACCCTTACGACACGGAGACTAGTGGACTAGACCGGTGGACTAGACCATACGCCCTGAGTTGATTTGCCTGCCCCCAACTCGGGGTGTAGTCTCGTGAGTCCTGCCTGACCCCATCATGTGAATCACGCATGAACATCGGTCGGCGGGCATCCCAACTTCTTCAGTTGATCTTGACCTCTTTCGATCGCCTCCGCATCTCCGCGGCCGGTGGTCAGCGGGACGGAAAAACACTGATAGGGTCGGAAACCGCTGAAAGGGAAAAGCGAAAGTGAATCCCGGAAAGCAGCCGAGGAAATCGGAACCGAAAAGGTCTGATAGAGTCGGAACCGCCTGAAGGGAAAAGCGCGAAAGCGCCGGAACCGGAAAGCACCGAGGAAATCGGGTCCGAAAAGATCTGATAGAGTCGGAAACGCAAGAACGAAGGAAG
>NZ_JBICVY010000016.1:0-5321 GCF_043199475.1 Streptomyces sp. NPDC048603
ACGCCCGGTTACATTTCGAACCCGGAAGCTAAGCCTTTCAGCGCCGATGGTACTGCAGGGGGGACCCTGTGGGAGAGTAGGACGCCGCCGAACAACCCGCCCTTTTAGCTCAGTCGGTAGAGCGTCTCCATGGTAAGGAGAAGGTCAACGGTTCGATTCCGTTAAAGGGCTCTGACAGAAGAGGCCCCCGCCATCAGGCGGGGGCCTTTTTTGCGTTGTGCCCCGGCAGGGGCCGGAGCCCGACGAATAATGGCCGCATGACGACCGCTCTGATCCTCATAGACCTGATGCCCCGCATCGTCGCGTTGCCGTTGGCACCCCACGCCGGGGTGGAGGTCGTGGAACGCTGCCGGAGACTGGCCGAGGCGTTCCGGGCCAAGGGACTACCTGTGGTCGTGGTCCGGGTGGAGCGGCCGAATGTCGCGGAGCAGCCGCCGGGGAGCGGGCTCGTGGACGGACTCCGACAGCCGGCGGACATCGAGATCGTGAAGCGCACCGTGGGCGCCTTCCACGGCACCGGCCTGGACGAGCGGCTGCGGGAGCTGGGCGTGGACACGGTGGTCGTCGCCGGGCTGGTCACCACCATGGGGGTGGAGTCCACGGCTCGTGCCGCCTCCGATCACGGCTATGACGTCGAACTGGTCGAGGACGCCATGTCGGGCTTCGCGGCGGACGAGCACACGTTCGCGGTGGATCGGGTCTTCCCCCGGTTCGGGACCGTCCGCACCACCGCCGACTACGTCTGAGACCGTGACCGTCAGTCTCCCGTGCGGGGCTCCGGGACCCGGAAGGCCAGGATGGCCATGTCGTCCGAGGCCGGTTCGGCCGCGAAGCGTTCCACCGCGCGGAGGACACGGGCGGCGACCGCGCCGGCCGTCAGGCCCGTGCACGTCGTCAGGACGTCCGTGAGCCCGTCGTCCCCGAGCATCCGGGAGCCCTCCCGGCGTTCCGTCACGCCGTCCGTGACGCACAGCAGCACATCGCCGGGATCCAGGGTGAGGGTCTGCTCGTAGAGGTCCAGGTCGTCGATCACGCCCAGCAGCGGCTGCGGGTCGGCGGCCGGGAGGACCTGGCCGTTCGGGCGCAGGCGCAGCGGCAGGGGGTGCCCGGCGCAGACGACCTTCATCAGGGCGCCGCCGTTCGGCTGCGGGTGGAGTTCGCCGTAGAGGAGGGTGAGGAAGCGGCTGCGGGCACCCTCGTCGAGGATGGCCGCGTTCAGCCGTTCCAGGACCGCCGGGCCGCCGAGGCCCTCGCGGGCCAGGAGCCGCAGGGCGTGCCGGGCGAGGCCGGTGACCGCGGCCGCCTCCGGGCCCGTTCCGCAGACGTCGCCGATGGCGAAGCCGTACGCGCCGTCGCGGATCGGGAAGACGTCGTAGAAGTCGCCGCCGACCTCGTTGCCCTCGCCGGCAGCTCGGTAGATGACCTCCACCTCCATGCCGGGGATGGCGGGGGAGCCGGGCGGCAGCAGGCTGCGCTGCAGGGAGCGGCTGATGGCCGTGCGCTCCGAGTAGAGGCGGGCGTTGTCGAGGGCGAGGGCGGCCCGGCGGGAGAGGTCCTCGGCGAGTTCGAGGATCTCCTGGCGGAAGTGCTCCTCGTGCGGATTGCCCAGGGTGAGCATGCCGATGACGCGGTTGCGGGCCAGCAGTGGCAGGACCACGGTCTCGGCGCGGACCGCGGTGGCCGCGGCCGTCCATGGGCGGGCCCCGGTCTCGGTGACCGGCTCCGGCGGGTCGACCTCGGAGAGCAGCGCCTTCAGGCCGTCGATGCGGTCCTCGTCCTCGTGCAGGACGTAGGAGAGGTACGGCTCGGAGGCCGGGTCGGCGATGGTGTAGACGGCGCACCAGGTGGCGAGCGTCGGGACGGTCATCTGGGCCATCAGCGCCAGGGTCTGGTCCCGGTCGAGGGTGCCGGCCAGCAGGTCGGACGCCTCGACGAGGAAGGAGAGGGAGCCGCGGCGCAGCCGTTCCAGCTCGCCGAGGCGGGCGGACTCGACGGCCAGGGCGATCCGGTCGGCGGCGAACTGGAGGCGCAGGGCCTCGTCGTTGGAGTACCGCCCGGGGGCTTCCGCCGCCACCCCGAGGGTCCCGGTCAGCCGGCCCTCGACCTTGAGCGGGACGGTCACCACGGACCGCATGCCGGTGGTCTCCAGCAGAGGGACGGCGCCGGGGACGAGCGCGAGGTCCTCGTGGACGGCGGGCATCCGGGCGGAGCCGAAACGGTTGGTGCCGGCCTCGACCGGGACGCGGGCGAACCGCTGGCGGGTCGAGGGCAGTCCGGTGGTGGCCCGGACCTCCAGCTCGGTCTCGTCGTCGGTGGCCAGCAGCAGGAAGGCGGAGTCGGCGTCGAGCATGTCGCGGGCGCGCTCGACGGTGCGCTGGAGCAGCCCGTCGAGGTCGTCCGGGGCGGGAGAGCCGATGAACACCTCGAAGGGGTCGGCGGCGCGCGGTTCGGCGAGCCGGCCGTCGTCGCCGGCCGGTACCCGGGCGGGGCTCTGCAGGACGGCCCGTTCCTCGTCGTGGACGAGGAGGCAGACCGTGGAGGGCTCGCCCTGGGCGTCGCGGACCCGGAGGTGGGAGGCGTAGACGGGGATGACCCGGCCGTCGGCGCCGCGGATGCCGTAACTGCCCTCCCAGCGGGACAGCCCGAGGGCCTCGGCGATACCGGTGGCCGTGCCGGGCGTCTGGGGCCAGGCGGCGAGTTCCGCCAGGGGGCGGCCGACGGCCTTCGAGGCGGGGTGTCCGAAGATCTGCTCGGCGTCCTCGTTCCACGCGCTGACGACGGTGTCCGTGCCGACCTGGACCACGGCGACGCGGACGCGGTTCTGGGCGAGCGGGAGGAGCCGGTCGGGGACGACGGGACCGGCGTAGCGGGTACCGACCGGCCGGTCCGGCAGGTCGAGGCGGAACCAGACGTGTTTGTGGGTGGCGGTGTACTCCACGCCCCAGCGGGAGGCCAGGGCGGCGCACAGCAGCAGGCCGCGGCCGTTCTCCCGGTCCGGGTCGGCGTAGGCGCGGTTGTGCGGGAGGAGCGGCAGCTCGCGGTCGGGGTACCGGTCGGCGACCTCCACGCGCGCGCCGTCGCCGTTGCGCAGGCAGAGGACCTCGGCGCGGGTGCCGGCATGGATCACCGCGTTCGTGACGAGTTCGCTGGTGAGCACCACCGCGTCGTCGACGATGTCCGCGAAGCCCCAGCCCTGGAGGGTGTCGCGGACGAAGGCGCGGGCAGCCGCCACCGAGCGCCCTACGGGATCGAAGCTGGCAGCCGCCCTGGCCGTGATCACGGGACTCCTCAGACAGTGGACAGTCGGACGCCAGCGTAATTGCCCCGCCCTCGGTACGGGTGCGGTCCCCCCGGAATCCACTCGCAGGGTGTGGGTGGTGTGCGAAGGTACCGAAGCGTTATGGCCGGGTTCCGCCGTGGTGAAACACTGGGCAGGCTTGGAGTGCCTGCCGGCGCGCACCACCTGCCCGGCAGAGCGGCGGTCGACCCTTTCGGGAGGGACACGGTGGAGTCTGGCGGAGCGGCGCGACGTACGGGAACGCGCGCGAAGGGCGGACGGGCCCGGCGCAGCGGGACGACGGAGGTCGACAGCGCCGCGTTGAACAGGCTGCTGACCGCTCTCGTTTCGATGCGCGACGGGAACTTCCGGAAGCGGCTGACGGTCTCCGGCGACGGGGTGATGGCGGAGATCGCCGCCGTCTACAACGAGGTCGCCGACCGCAATCTGCACCTGAGCGGGGAGCTGTCCCGGGTCCGGCGGATGGTCGGGCGCGAGGGCAAGCTGAGCGAGCGGCTGGAGACGGGGGCCTGCGAGGGCGCCTGGGCGGCGGCGATCGACGCCTCGAACCAGCTGGTGGAGGACCTCGCCCGGCCGGTGTCGGAGGTCGGGCGGGTGCTGTCGGCGGTCGCCGAGGGTGACCTGCAGCAGCGGATGGACCTGCGGACCCAGTCGCCGGACGGGGTGGGGCACCCGCTGCGCGGGGAGTTCCTGAAGGTCGGGCGTACCGTCAACAACCTGGTCGACCAGCTGTCGGCGTTCACCGACGAGGTGACCCGGGTGGCGCTGGAGGTGGGCACCGAGGGGAAGCTCGGTGGTCAGGCCCAGGTGCGTGGTATGTCCGGTTCCTGGAAGGATCTGACCGATTCCGTCAACACCATGGCGTACCGGCTCACCGCTCAGGTGCGTGACATCGCGCTGGTGACCACGGCGGTGGCGAAGGGCGATCTGTCGCGGAAGGTCACGGTCCACGTGGCCGGCGAGATGCTGCAGCTGAAGAACACCGTCAACACGATGGTGGACCAGCTGTCCTCGTTCTCGTCCGAGGTGACCCGGGTGGCCCGGGAGGTGGGTACCGAGGGCGAGCTCGGCGGCCAGGCCAAGGTGCCGGGCGTTGCGGGCGTGTGGAAGGACCTGACCGACTCCGTCAACACGATGGCGGGCAACCTGACGGCGCAGGTGCGCGGCATCGCGCAGGTCACGACGGCCGTGGCGAACGGCGACCTGACCCAGAAGGTCACGGTCAGCGCGCGCGGCGAGGTGGCCCAGCTGGCCGAGACCATCAATCAGATGACCGATACCCTGCGCACCTTCGCCGACGAGGTGACCCGGGTGGCGAGCGAGGTCGGTGCCGAGGGTCTGCTCGGCGGTCAGGCGCAGGTGCCGGGTGCGGCGGGTACCTGGAAGGACCTCACCGACTCGGTGAACACGGTCTTCCGGAACCTCACCACTCAGGTGCGGGACATCGCCACCGTGACCACGGCGGTGGCGAACGGTGATCTGTCGCAGAAGGTCACGGTGGACGTGGCCGGCGAGATGCTGGAGCTGAAGAACACCGTCAACACGATGGTGGACCAGCTGCAGGCCTTTGGTGCCGAGGTGACCCGGGTGGCCCGTGAGGTGGGCGTCGAGGGTGAGCTCGGCGGTCAGGCGCAGGTGCCGGGTGCGGCGGGTACCTGGAAGGACCTCACCGACTCGGTGAACACGGCCTTCCGGAACCTCACCGGGCAGGTGCGCAACATCGCCCAGGTGACCACGGCGGTGGCGAACGGTGATCTTTCGCAGAAGGTCACGGTCGACGTCTCGGGCGAGATGCTGCAGCTGAAGAACACCGTCAACACGATGGTGGACCAGCTGTCCTCGTTCGCCGACCAGGTGACCCGGATGGCGCGGGACGTGGGTACGGAGGGCCGGCTGGGCGGCCAGGCGCGGGTGGAGGGGGTCTCCGGCACCTGGAAGGAGCTCACCGACTCGGTCAACTTCATGGCCGGCAACCTGACTTCGCAGGTGCGGCAGATCGCCCAGGTGACCACGGCGGTGGCGC
>NZ_JBICVY010000016.1:5419-176270 GCF_043199475.1 Streptomyces sp. NPDC048603
GCGCGGTGATCTGTCGCAGAAGATCGACGTGGACGCGCGCGGGGAGATCCTTGAGCTGAAGAACACCATCAACACGATGGTGGACCAGCTGTCCTCGTTCGCCGAGCAGGTGACCCGGGTGGCCCGGGACGTGGGTACGGAGGGCCGGCTGGGCGGTCAGGCGCAGGTGCCGGGCGTGGCCGGCGTATGGCGCGACCTGACCGACTCGGTGAACGGCATGGCGGGGAACCTGACCTCGCAGGTCCGCAACATCGCCCAGGTGGCGACGGCGGTGGCGCGCGGTGATCTGTCGCAGAAGATCGACGTGGACGCGCGCGGGGAGATCCTTGAGCTGAAGAACACCATCAACACGATGGTGGACCAGCTGTCCTCCTTCGCGGACCAGGTGACCCGGGTGGCCCGCGAGGTGGGTACCGAGGGCATCCTCGGCGGTCAGGCGGAGGTGAAGGGGGTCTCCGGCACCTGGAAGGACCTCACCCAGTCGGTGAACTTCATGGCCGGCAACCTGACCTCCCAGGTGCGGCAGATCGCCCAGGTGACCACGGCGGTGGCCATGGGCGACCTGTCGAAGAAGATCACGGTGGACGCGAAGGGCGAGATCCTGGAGCTGGTCACCACCGTGAACACGATGGTGGACCAGCTGTCCTCGTTCGCCGAGCAGGTGACCCGGGTGGCCCGCGAGGTGGGTTCGGAGGGCATCCTCGGCGGTCAGGCGCGGGTGCGCGGGGTCACCGGCATCTGGAAGGACCTCACCGACAACGTCAACACGATGGCCGGGAACCTGACCGCGCAGGTGCGCGGGATCTCGCAGGTGTCCGCGGCGGTGGCCAACGGCGATCTGACGAAGAAGGTCACCGTCGAGGCGCGCGGTGAGGTCGCACAGCTCGCGGAGACGGTCAACACGATGGTCAACACCCTGTCCTCGTTCGCGGACGAGGTGACCCGGGTGGCCCGCGAGGTGGGTACCGAGGGCCGGCTGGGCGGTCAGGCGCACGTCCCCGGCGTCTCCGGGACCTGGAAGGACCTCACCGACTCGGTGAACTTCATGGCCTCCAACCTCACCGGTCAGGTGCGGCAGATCGCCATGGTCACGACCGCCATCGCCAAGGGCGACATGACCAAGAAGATCGACATCGACGCGCGCGGGGAGATCCTGGAGCTCAAGACCACCATCAACACGATGGTGGACCAGCTGTCCTCGTTCGCCGACCAGGTGACCCGGGTGGCCCGCGAGGTGGGTACCGAGGGCATCCTGGGCGGCCAGGCCAGGGTCCGGGACGTCGACGGCACCTGGCGGGACCTCACCGAGTCGGTGAACGAGATGGCCGGGAACCTGACCCGGCAGGTGCGCGCGATCGCGGCGGTGGCCACCGCGGTGACCCGCGGCGACCTGAACCTGAAGATCGACGTCGACGCGGCGGGCGAGATCCAGGTCCTGCAGGACAACATCAACACGATGATCGCCAACCTGCGGGACACCACCCTGGCCAACAAGGAGCAGGACTGGCTCAAGGGCAACCTGGCCCGTATTTCCGGTCTGATGCAGGGCCGTCGGGACCTGGACGACGTGGCTTCGCTGATCATGAGCGAGCTGACGCCGGTGGTGTCCGCGCAGGCCGGCGCGTTCTTCCTGGCCGTGCCGTCCGGCGGCACCGACGGGATCGGCACCGAGGGCACCGAGGACGGCTCGTACGAGCTGCGGATGCGCGGCAGTTACGCGTACGCCCCGGGCCTGATGCCGACCTCGTTCCGGCCGGGAGAGGGACTGATCGGGATGGTTGCCGAGGAGAAGCGGACCATCCTGGTCGAGAACACCCCGCCCGGCTACCTGAAGATCTCCTCGGGTCTGGGTGAGGCGCCGCCGGCCCATGTGATCGTGCTGCCGGTGCTGTTCGAGGCGAAGGTGCTCGGTGTGATCGAGCTGGCCTCCTTCCAGCCCTTCACGCAGATCCAGAAGGACTTCCTCAGCCAGATCGCCGAGATGATCGGTACGAGCGTCAACACCATCAGCGTCAACTCCCGTACGGAGGTGCTGCTGAAGCAGTCGCAGGAGATGACCGAGCAGCTGCGGGAGCGCTCCGACGAGCTGGAGAACCGTCAGAAGGCCCTCCAGGCCGCCAACGCGGAGCTGGAGGAGAAGGCCGAGCTGCTGGCCCAGCAGAACCGCGACATCGAGGTGAAGAACACCGAGATCGAGGAGGCGCGGCAGGTCCTGGAGGAGCGCGCCGAGCAACTGGCGGTCTCCATGCGCTACAAGTCCGAGTTCCTCGCCAACATGTCGCACGAACTGCGGACCCCGCTGAACTCGCTGCTGATCCTGGCCAAGCTGCTCGCCGACAACGCGGACGGCAACCTCTCCCCGAAGCAGGTGGAGTTCGCCGAGACCATCCACGGTGCCGGTTCGGACCTGCTGCAGCTGATCAACGACATCCTGGACCTGTCGAAGGTCGAGGCGGGCAAGATGGACGTCTCGCCGACCCGGATCGCGCTGGTCCAGCTCGTGGACTACGTGGAGGCCACCTTCCGGCCGCTGACCGCGGAGAAGGGCCTGGACTTCTCGGTGCGGGTGTCCCCGGAGCTGCCGGCCACCCTGCACACCGACGAGCAGCGGCTGCTCCAGGTGCTGCGGAACCTGCTGTCGAACGCGGTGAAGTTCACCGACAACGGCGCGGTGGAGCTGGTCATCCGGCCCGCCGGGTCGGACGTGCCGCAGGCCATCCGGGAACAGCTGCTGGAGGCCGGGTCGCTGCGGGACGCGGACGCCGACCTGATCGCGTTCTCGGTGACCGACACCGGGATCGGCATCGCGGCCGGCAAGATGCTGGTGATCTTCGAGGCGTTCAAGCAGGCCGACGGCACGACGAGCCGGAAGTACGGCGGCACCGGTCTGGGGCTGTCGATCAGCCGGGAGATCGCCCGGCTGCTGGGCGGTGAGATCCACGCGGCGAGCGAGCCGGGCCGGGGCTCCACCTTCACGCTGTACCTGCCGCTGCACCCGAGCGAGCTGCCGCCTCAGGGCTACGCGCCGCCGGCCCCGGGCGGCCGGGCCGACCTGTACGGGCGGTCGCCGCTGGCACCGGCGCCGGTCTACGGCCCGGCCGGGGTGGCTCCGGCCGTCGCGTCCGTACCGGTGCCGCAGGCGCTGCCGCCGGCCGGCGGGCACGGTGACCGTGCCGGGATGTCCGCCGCGCCCGCACAGGGCAGCCCGTCGCTGTTCCGGCGGCGCCGGAAGGCGCCCATCGAGCAGGTGCAGCGGCCGGAGCTGCCGGGCCAGCCCGGCGCCGAGGCGTGGCTGCCGGAGGAGGAGCCGCCGGCGGCGCCGCGGACGTACGACTTCCGGGGCGAGAAGGTGCTGATCGTCGACGACGACGTCCGCAACGTCTTCGCGCTGACCAGCGTGCTGGAGCAGCACGGGCTCAACGTGCTGTACGCGGAGAACGGGCGGGAGGGGATCGAGGTGCTGGAGCAGCACGACGACCTGACCGTGGTGCTGATGGACATCATGATGCCCGAGATGGACGGGTACGCCACGACCGCGGCGATCCGGCGGATGCCCCAGTTCGAGGGCCTCCCGATCATCGCGCTGACGGCGAAGGCGATGAAGGGGGACCGGGAGAAGGCGATCGACTCCGGGGCCTCGGACTATGTCACCAAGCCGGTGGACCCCGACTTCCTGCTGTCCGTCATGGAGCAGCACATGCGGGCGGAATAGGCCGTCCGACCAGGCACGTTGGCGGGCGGGCGGATGGGGAACCATCGGTCCGCCCGCCGCGTTTCCGCTACGTGCACAGTGACATCTCGGTGACAGGGTGTGGCGATCTCGGGACTGGGGCTACGATGACCGGCACAAGGACGGGCCGGGGAGGCCCCATGCCGGGGCGAGGAGGACAGGGCATGGTGCAGAAGGCCAAGATCCTCCTGGTCGACGACCGGCCGGAGAATCTGCTGGCGCTGGAGGCCATTCTCTCTGCGCTCGATCAGACCCTGGTCCGGGCGTCGTCGGGGGAGGAAGCGCTCAAGGCTCTGCTGACGGACGACTTCGCGGTCATCCTGCTGGATGTGCAGATGCCCGGGATGGACGGGTTCGAGACCGCCGCGCACATCAAGCGCCGGGAGCGGACCAGGGACATCCCGATCATCTTCCTGACCGCGATCAACCACGGTCCGCACCACACGTTCCGCGGGTACGCGGCCGGGGCGGTGGACTACATCTCCAAGCCCTTCGACCCGTGGGTGCTGCGGGCGAAGGTCTCGGTCTTCGTCGACCTGTACACGAAGAACTGCCAGCTCCGCGAGCAGGCGGCGCTGCTGAGGCTGCAGCTGGACGGCAGCACGAACGGCTCGGAGAGCAAGGACGCGGCGGGGCTGCTGGCCGAGCTGTCGGCCCGGCTCGCGGCCGTCGAGGAGCAGGCCGAGGCACTCACCAAGCAGCTGGGTGAGGAGGCGGCGGACGCTTCGGTGGTCGCCACCGCGGCGCACCTGGAGCGCAAGCTGACCGGACTGCGGCGGGCGCTGGACGCCCTGGAGCCGGGGGCCGGCGGCACCGCGCCGGTGCTGCCCGCCCAGACCTGAGGCGGGGCCGCCGTGCCGGTTCCGGTGCGGAGCCGGCCGACGGCCGGGCCGGGCCGGTCTCCTGAGGCCCGGTCAGGTCCGGCTGTGCGTCACATCGCGTACCCCGGGCCCGACACGAACGGGTGAAGGGGTGGGCACGCGTGTCCACCGGCGTGCACACCGGTAACCTCGCCCCCATGGCCTCACGTACGTCCGGCAAGGGTTCCCAGAGCAGCGCGGGCACCGCGAAGGCCCGCACCGGCCGTACCCCTGCGCCGGCGAAGAAAGCGGCGCCCGCGCGCAGACCTCCCGCGAAGAAGGCCGCGCCCGCGAAGCGCGCCCCGGTGAAGAAGACCGCGCCGAAGCCGGCGCCGTCCCCCTCGGGCGGGGTGCTCAGGGTGGTGCGGTGGCTCTGGCTGGGTCTCGCCCACCTGGTGGGCGGAGTGTTCCGGAGCATCGGCAAGGGCGCCAGGAACCTGGACCCCGCGCACCGCAAGGACGGCATCGCCCTGCTCCTGCTGGGCCTCGCGCTGATCGTCGCCGCCGGCACCTGGTCGAACCTGCAGGGCCCCGTCGGCGACCTGGTCACCATGCTGGTCACCGGCACCTTCGGACGGCTCGACCTGCTGGTGCCCCTCCTGCTCGGGGTCATGGCGGTACGTTTCATCCGGCACCCGGAGGAGACCGATGCCAACGGCCGGATCGGCATCGGCCTGTCCGCCCTGGTGATCGGGGTGCTCGGCCAGGTGCACATCGCCTGCGGGTCCCCCGGCCGGGGCGAGGGCGAGGCCGCCATACAGGACGCGGGCGGCCTGATCGGCTGGGCCGCGTCCAAGCCGCTGATCTTCACCATGGGTGCGCCGCTCGCCGTGCCGATGCTGGTGCTGCTGACGCTCTTCGGCCTGCTGGTGGTCACCGCGACCCCGGTCAACGCCATCCCGCAGCGACTGCGCCGGCTCGGCATCCGGCTGGGGATCATCCAGCCGAACCAGTACGACGACCTGCCCGCGGAGGACGGCGCGGAGCGGCCGGACCGGCACGACCCGGACCGCTGGCGCGCCCGTACCGGCCGCGGGGCGGAGGGCCCGGCCGGGGGACCGGAGGAAGGTCCGGACGCGGCCGAGGAGGAAGCGCTCGCCAAGCGGCGGGCCGCCGGCCGGCGGCCCCGGCGCGGCTCGGTACAGCCGCCGCTGGACCGGGAGATGGACGCGGTGGACGTGGCCGCGGCCGCGGCGGCGGCCCTCGACGGTGCCGTGCTGGGCGGGATGCCGCCGTCGCCGCTGGTCGCCGACCTCACCCAGGGCGTCGCCACGGGCGGCCGGAGCGGAACCGAGCCCACGGCCCCGGTGCCCCCGGCCCGTGAGGAGGTCCCGGGCCCCGCGACGCCGGCGGCCCCGGCGGAGAACCCGGCGGAGTCCCCGGCCGCGGACCACCCGGTGCCCGGGCCCGGTGTGCCCGCCGCCGACGGCGCGGGCGTGTTCAGCGTCCCGGACCTGACCAAGGCGCCGCCGGAGCCCACCGGAGGGCTGCCGCCCCGGGCCGAGCAGCTCCAGCTGCGCGGGGACATCACCTACGCGCTGCCCTCGCTGGACCTGCTGGAGCGCGGCGGCCCGGGCAAGACCCGCAGCGCCGCCAACGACGCCATCGTCGACGCGCTGCGGAACGTGTTCACCGAGTTCAAGGTGGACGCCGACGTCACCGGCTTCACCCGGGGTCCGACGGTCACCCGCTACGAGGTCACCCTGGGCGCGGCGGTCAAGGTCGAGCGGATCACCGCGCTGACGAAGAACATCGCGTACGCGGTGGCCAGTCCGGACGTGCGGATCATCAGCCCCATCCCGGGCAAGTCGGCGGTCGGCATCGAGATCCCGAACACCGACCGCGAGATGGTCAACCTCGGCGACGTGCTGCGGCTCGCGGACGCCGCGGAGGACGACCACCCGATGCTGGTGGCGCTCGGCAAGGACGTCGAGGGCGGCTACGTGATGGCCAACCTGGCGAAGATGCCGCACGTGCTGGTGGCCGGCGCCACCGGATCCGGCAAGTCCTCCTGCATCAACTGCCTGATCACCTCGGTCATGGTGCGCGCCACCCCGGAGGACGTGCGGATGGTGCTGGTCGACCCCAAGCGGGTCGAGCTCACGGCGTACGAGGGCATTCCGCACCTGATCACCCCGATCATCACCAACCCCAAGCGGGCCGCCGAGGCGCTCCAGTGGGTGGTGCGGGAGATGGACCTCCGCTACGACGACCTGGCGGCCTTCGGCTACCGGCACATCGACGACTTCAACAAGGCCATCCGGGAAGGCAAGATCAAACTGCCGCCGGGCAGCGAGCGCGAGCTCAGCCCCTACCCGTACCTGCTGGTGATCGTCGACGAGCTGGCCGACCTGATGATGGTCGCCCCGCGCGACGTCGAGGACTCGATCGTCCGGATCACCCAGCTGGCCCGGGCGGCCGGCATCCACCTGGTGCTCGCCACCCAGCGGCCCTCGGTGGACGTGGTCACCGGTCTGATCAAGGCGAACGTGCCTTCCCGGCTGGCCTTCGCGACCTCCTCGCTGGCCGACAGCCGGGTCATCCTCGACCAGCCGGGCGCCGAGAAGCTGATCGGCAAGGGCGACGGACTGTTCCTGCCGATGGGGGCGAACAAGCCGGTCCGGCTGCAGGGCGCCTTCGTCACCGAGGACGAGGTCGCGGCGGTGGTCCAGCACTGCAAGGACCAGATGGCCCCGGTGTTCCGGGACGACGTCACGGTCGGACAGAAGCAGAAGAAGGAGATCGACGAGGAGATCGGGGACGACCTCGACCTGCTGTGCCAGGCGGCCGAGCTGGTGGTCTCCACCCAGTTCGGGTCGACCTCGATGCTCCAGCGCAAGCTCCGGGTGGGCTTCGCCAAGGCCGGCCGGCTGATGGACCTCATGGAGTCGCGGGGCGTGGTGGGCCCGAGCGAGGGGTCGAAGGCACGGGACGTGCTGGTGAAGCCCGACGAGCTCGACGGCGTGCTCGCCGTGATCCGCGGGGAGTCCCAGCCGTAGCGGAGTCCGCGGACCGGGGCGCGGCCGCCGTCGGCGGCGCCCCCGCCCGGACCTGCACCGGATGACCTCCGGGTCGTATGGTCCTGATATGGGTGACGGATCGGGGTCCTCCGGTGGCCGGCGGCGGTGAGTCCGCGGGTGCCACGCTCGCCGTGCCGCGGCCGGACGAGGCGCTGGCCGACACCGTGCGCCGTACCGGGGCCGCCGCGGGCGGGATCTACCTGCTGGACGAGGCGGCACGGGCCCTGGTCCTCGCGCTGATGTGCGGGCTTCCGGTGGAGGCGGCCCGCCCGTGGCGACGGGTGTCGATGGCCTCCCCGGTACCCCCCAGCGAGGCGGTCCGGGAGAACCGGCTGGTGTGGGTGGCCTCGCAGGAGGAGATGGTGCGGGCCTTCCCGCGCGCCGCCGCCGGCCTGCCCTACCGGTTCGCGCTCGCCGCCCTCCCCCTGAACGGCCGCTCCCGGTGCTGGGGCAGCCTGATCCTGCTCTGGCCCGCCGAACACCCCGGCGGCGCCACGGCGCGCGGGCGCAGCCACCTCGCCGCCGCGGCCCGGCGGATCGCCCGCGCACTGGACGAGTACGCCGTCCCGGGCGCGGTGCCCGACAGTCCTCTCCTGATTCCGGCGGCCGGGGCCGGTCCGCAGGACACGGGCCGGGCCGGGCAGGCCGCCGCGGACTACGTCGAGCGGCTTCCGGAAGGGGCTCTGGCCCTGGACCTGGAGAGCCGGATCACGTACCTGAACCCCGCCGCGGAGGCCCTGCTGGGCCGCAAGGCCGACCAGGTTCTGGGCACCCGGCCCATGTACTCCCTGCCCTGGCTCGACACCCCGGAGGTCGAGGACCACTACCGGACCGCGGTCCTCAGCCGCGACCCGGTCGCCTTCACCGTCGAGCGGTCGCGGGGCACCTGGCTCCGCTTCGAGCTCTACCCGGACGCCAGCGGCATCAGCGTCCGCATCACCCGGACCCGGGCCCCCGGCGGCGCCAGGCAGCCCCCGGCCGCCCGTACCCCCCGGCCGGCCGGCGCCGGGCCCCCGAACGGCGCCCAGGCGGGCCGGCTCTACCAGCTGGCGCACCTGGCGGCCGCTCTCACCGAGACGGTGGCCGTCCGCGACGTCATCGAGCTGGTCGCCGACCAGATCCTCCCGGCCTTCGGCGCCGACGGGCTGCTCCTGTCCACGGCCGACGCGGGCCGCCTGAAGATCACCGGACATCACGGCTACGACCCGGAGACCGTCGACAGCCTCGACGGCCTGCCCCTGGACACCGATCTGACCCCCGCCGGAATGGTCCTCGCCACCGGCGTCCCGGCCTTCTACGCCAGCCCCCGGGAGATGGCCCGCGAGTTCCCCCAGGCCCTGCGGATCAGCGGGAAGCAGGCGTGGGCCTTCCTGCCGCTGGCCATCTCCGGCCGGCCGGTCGGCTGCTGCATCCTGTCCTACGACCACCCCCGGGTCTTCAGCGCCGACGAGCGCGCCGTCCTCACCTCACTGGCCGGTCTGATCGCCCAGGCCCTGGACCGGGCCCGGCTCTACGACGCCACGCACGACATCGCCCACGGACTCCAGCAGGCCCTCCTCCCGCGCGGCCTGCCGCGGCTGCCCGGGCTGCGGGCTGCCGCCCGCTACCTGCCGGCCGGGCACGGCATGGACATCGGCGGCGACTTCTACGACCTCATCCGCCTCGACGCCACCACGGCCGCGGCCGTCATCGGTGACGTCCAGGGCCACAACGTCGCCGCGGCCGCGCTCATGGGCCAGGTCCGCACCGCCATCCACGCCACCGCCGGAGCCCCGCCCGACCAGGTCCTCGCCCGGACCAACCGGGTGCTCGCCGACCTGGGCACCGACCTGCTGGTCTCCTGCCTGTACGTCCACCTCGACCTGGCGCGGCACCGGGCGCGGATGGCCACGGCAGGCCACCCGCCCCCGCTGCTGCACCGGCCCGGGCTCCCGCCCGGAGTCGTGGAGCTCGACCCCGCCCCCATGCTCGGCGCCGGCGCCGGCCGTTCCTTCCCCGTCACCGGGCTGGAGCTCGGACCGGGCACCACCCTCGCCCTCTACACCGACGGGCTGGTCGAGGCACCGGGCCGGGACCTCGACCGGACCACCGCCGACCTCGCCGGGCAGCTCGCCGAACACTGCGGCCGGGACCTCGACGGCCTCATCGACACGCTGCTGAGGTGCAGTTGGCCGACCGGCCGGTACACCGACGACATCGCCATGCTGCTGCTGCGCACCGACCCGGTGCCGCCCGCCTGACGCCGGTCCGCCGGGCCCGTCACCCGCTTGCCCGGACCGGCTTGCTTGTACCGGAGGAAGCGGTCGCCTACCTTCCGGATTGACGCCCCGTAGGCCCGCCGCCGGCCGGTGGCAGGGGGCTCACCCATAAGGGATGCGCGGGCAACCGTATCCCTTCGCACGGCGTCCGAGTTGAGGTAAGGGGGAAGGACATCCGGCCGCCATGCGGATGGCGTACGAAGTCCCCCCTCCGGTTGCTCCTCCTTTTCGTCACCCCCCTAGACTGGACAGGCAGCAGGTGGCTACACGCTCGAAAGGCACCCCCGTGTCCATCGGCAAATCCAACTCCCCAGAAGACGACAGCCCTTCGACCGCCGACGCCGAAGACAGCGTCGAGCAGCGGCCGGAAGCCGAATCGTCCATCGGCCGGACCCTCCAGCAGGCCCGCATCGCAGCCGGGCTCACCGTCGACGAGGTCAGCTCGGTCACCCGGGTGCGCACCGCGATCGTGCACGCGATCGAGCAGGACGACTTCACCCGCTGCGGCGGCGACGTGTACGCCCGCGGCCACATCCGTACGATCGCCCGCGCGGTCGGGACCGATCCGGACCCGCTGGTGGAGAGCTACGACGCCGCCCACGGGGGCCGGCCGGCCCCGACCCCGGCGGCGCCCCTCTTCGAGGCGGAGCGGATCCGTCCCGAGCGTCAGCGCCCGAACTGGACCGCCGCCATGGTCGCGGCGATCGTCGCGGTGATCGGCTTCGTCGGCTTCACCGCCTTCAGCGGCGGCGAGGAGGGCCGGCGCCCGGTGGCGGAAGGTTCCGCCTCGCCCAAACCGGCTCCGGCGCAGACCGGCAAGGTGATCACGCAGACGCCCCAGACGCCGAAGGCGCCAAAGCCGCCCGCCTCGCCCAAGCCGGAACCCTCGGACAGCGCCATCGCGGCCGCCCCCAAGGACCTGGTGACGGTGGTGCTCACCGCCAACGACGGCGAGAGCTGGATCTCCGCGAAGGACTCCACGGGCCGGCTGCTCTTCGACGGCATGGTCCAGATGGGCGACTCGAAGACCTTCACCGACAAGGAGTCCATCGACCTGGTGCTCGGCGACGCCGGAGCCGTCCAGCTGTTCGTGAACGGCAAGGAGATCAAGGACGACTTCCAGCCCGGCCAGGTGGAGCGGCTGAAGTACACCAAGGACGATCAGCGCCAGGGCCAGGCCCAAGCGGGCTGAGCAGGCAATTCCGTTTCCCCGGGACGCGGCGCGGCATCCGCCGCCCGCCCCGGGGATCTTCGTTTACCCGGCCTTGGGGCGGGGGTCGCCGCCGCGACGAAGTAGTCTTGAGTCCATGCCCGAACGCCGTACCGTCGCCCTTGTCACTCTTGGCTGCGCCCGTAACGAGGTGGACTCGGAGGAGCTCGCAGGCCGCTTGGCAGCGGATGGCTGGGAGCTCGTCGAGGACGCCGCCGAAGCGGACGTCGCCGTCGTCAACACCTGTGGCTTCGTCGAAGCCGCGAAGAAGGACTCCGTAGACGCCCTGCTGGAGGCCAACGATCTCAAGGATCACGGCCGCACCCAGGCCGTCGTCGCCGTCGGCTGCATGGCCGAGCGCTACGGCAAGGAGCTCGCCGAGGCCCTCCCCGAGGCCGACGGCGTGCTCGGCTTCGACGACTACGCCGACATCTCCAACCGCCTCCAGGTGATCCTCAGCGGCGGCAGCGTGGAGGCCCACACCCCCCGCGACCGCCGCAAGCTGCTGCCGATCAGCCCCGCCGACCGGCAGGGCGCCTCCGACGTCGCCCTCCCGGGCCACGCCCAGGAGGAGCCGGCACCCGCCCCCGCGGACCTGCCCGAAGGCCTCGCGCCCGCCTCCGGCCCGCGCGCCCCGCTGCGCCGCCGCCTGGACACCAGCCCGGTCGCCTCCGTGAAGCTGGCCTCCGGCTGCGACCGCCGCTGCTCCTTCTGCGCCATCCCGTCCTTCCGCGGCTCCTTCATCTCGCGCCGTCCCTCCGACGTGCTCGGCGAGACCCGCTGGCTGGCCGAGCAGGGCGTGAAGGAGGTCATGCTGGTCTCCGAGAACAACACCTCCTACGGCAAGGACCTGGGCGACATCCGCCTGCTGGAGACCCTGCTGCCGGAGCTGGCCGAGGTCGACGGCATCGAGCGGGTCCGGGTCAGCTACCTGCAGCCGGCCGAGATGCGGCCCGGCCTGATCGACGTACTGACCTCCACCCCGAAGGTGGTGCCGTACTTCGACCTGTCCTTCCAGCACTCGGCGCCGGACGTGCTGCGCGCCATGCGCCGCTTCGGCGACACCGACCGCTTCCTGGAGCTGCTGGACACCATCCGGTCCAAGGCCCCGCAGGCCGGCGTCCGGTCCAACTTCATCGTGGGCTTCCCCGGTGAGACCGAGGCCGACTTCGCCGAGCTGGAGCGTTTCCTCACGAACGCGCGGCTCGACGCGATCGGCGTCTTCGGCTACTCCGACGAGGAGGGCACCGAGGCGGTCACCTACGACAACAAGCTCGACGAGGACGTGATCGCGGAGCGGCTCGCCCATATGCAGCGACTCGCCGAGGAACTCACGTCGCAGCGCGCCGAGGAGCGGATCGGTGAGACCGTGGAGGTACTCGTCGAGTCCGTGGAGGCGGTCGACGAGGACGGCGACGGCGCGTACGGGCGTGCCGCGCACCAGGCCCCCGAGACCGACGGCCAGGTGGTCTTCACCGACAGCACGGGTCTGACCCCCGGCCGGCTGGTGACCGCCAAGGTGGTCGGCACCCTGGGCGTGGACCTGGTGGCCGAGCCGCTGGGCACGGAGGACTTCGAGGAGGCGGCCGGATGACCGGAGTCCCGGCATCGGCGGCGGGCGGGACCGGCCGCCGGCCCGGTTCGGCGGCCGGCGCGAAGCTGGGCGCCGCGGCCGTGAACCAGGCCAGCCTGTGGAACATCGCCAACATTCTGACGATGGTCCGGCTGGTGCTCGTGCCGGGATTCGTGCTGCTCCTGCTCGCCGACGGCGGGTACGACCCGGTCTGGCGGGCCTGGGCCTGGGCGGCGTTCGCCGTCGCCATGATCACCGATGTGTTCGACGGGCACCTGGCCCGTACCTACAACCTCGTCACGGACTTCGGGAAGATCGCGGACCCGATCGCCGACAAGGCGATCATGGGTGCCGCCCTGATCTGCCTGTCCTGGCTGGGCGACCTGCCCTGGTGGGTCACCGGGGTGATCCTGGGCCGGGAGCTGGGCATCACCCTGATGAGGTTCTGGGTGATCCGCTACGGGGTGATCCCGGCCAGCCGGGGCGGCAAGCTGAAGACGCTGGCCCAGGGCACCGCGGTGGGCATGTACGTGCTCGCGCTGACCGGCCCGCTGGCCACCTTCCGCTTCTGGGTGATGGCCGTGGCCGTGGTGCTGACGGTGGTCACCGGTCTGGACTACGTACGGCAGGCCGTGGTGCTGCGGCGCAAGGGGATCGCCGAGGAGCAGGCCGCAAGGTGACATACGGGGCGGGGGGCCGGGGAGCGGCCGGCGCGGCGGGAGCGGCGCCGGAATCCGGCCCGGCCGGGGTGGACTCCCGTTCGATCGCGGCCGAGGCGCTGAGGCTGCTCGCGGAGAGTGACGGGACGGTGGCGGTCGCCGAATCGCTGACCGGCGGTCTGGTGGCGGCCGAGATCACCGCGGTGCCCGGCGCCTCGAAGTCCTTCCGCGGATCCGTGACGGCGTACGCCACGGAGCTCAAGCACCGGCTGCTGGGCGTGGACGCGGAGCTGCTCGCCCGGGACGGCGCGGTGAACGCGCAGGTCGCGGCGGAGATGGCGGCCGGAGTGCGGGAAGCGCTGGGGGCGACGTGGGGGATCGCGACGACCGGGGTGGCCGGTCCGGAGCCGCAGGACGGGCAGCCGGTGGGCACGGTCTTCATCGCCGTGGCGGGGCCCGGGGGCGGGAAAACGGCCGGTCTGCGGTTGAACGGCTCCCGTGGGGAAATCCGTAGGGAGAGTGTACGCACAGTGCTCGAACTTCTCTCGAGCGAACTCCGCGAGAATGCGCGGGGGCAGGATACGGAACAGAACGGGGGGATTTGATGTTTGCAGCCCTGAGTGAACACGACATCGCTCCCCGCACGGCCGCGGCGCGAGGCGGTACGGTGGGGCGTGAAGGATGCGGCTACACGGTCAGAGGAGGGAGCCACCGATGATTCTGCTCCGTCGCCTGCTGGGTGACGTGCTGCGTCGGCAGCGCCAGCGCCAGGGCCGTACTCTGCGCGAAGTCTCCTCGTCCGCCCGAGTTTCGCTCGGCTATCTCTCCGAGGTGGAGCGGGGGCAGAAGGAGGCGTCCTCCGAACTGCTCTCCGCGATCTGCGACGCGCTGGACGTACGGATGTCCGAGCTGATGCGCGAAGTCAGCGACGAACTGTCGCTCGCCGAGCTTGCACAGTCGGCCGCGGCAAGCGAACCGGTACCGGCGCCGGTACGCCCGATGCTCAATTCGGTCTCCGTGACCTCGGTCGCCGGCGGACCGGAGCGGGTGACCATCAAGGCGCCTGCGGAAGCGGTGAACGTCGTAGCCGCCTGAGTGCCCGAACGTACGGCCGGAGCCCCGGCCGGGTGCGAGGCAGTCCCCCAGTAGAGGCTGGGAGGCGCCCCCGCCCCCGGACGGGGCTTCTGCGCTGTCCGGGGTGACGCCGGGGCGATTCCGGGGCGCTCCGGGAGCCTCCGGGCAGTCCGGGCGTTCCGGGGCGTTCTGGGTGCGCGGCCGGGAGGCGTACGGGACGATGGGCGGGACCGGTTCAGCCACCCTGGGAGGCGCCGTGCTCCGCTTGCTCCTCATATCCCTGGCCCTGGTGGCGGGAGCGCTGTGGTGGGGGGCGTTACTGCGCCTGACCCTGGCGCCCGCGGAGGCGGGACCGGTGGAGGGGGCCGTCGTGATGAGCGGCTGGACCCTGAGCCTGCTGCCCGTGCACTGCGCCCGCCGGACGGCCGTCCCGGCATCCCGGGCACGGGCCGTCCCGGGATCCCCGGCGGCGGGGGAGCCGGTCACCAGGGCATCGCGACTCCCCCGTTCGGGCGCAGAATCTGGCCCGTCATGAACGACGAGGCATCCGAGGCGAGGTAGAGCACGGCACGTGCGATGTCCTCGGCCTCGCCGACCCGGCGCAGCGGCGCCATCCTGATCATCGCGGCCTCGGTCTGCTCCTGGACCTCCGGGCCGTGCCGGCCGGTCATCGGGGTGCGGATCCATCCCGGGGCGACCGCGTTGACCCGGATGCCGTGCGGACCGGTTTCGGCGGCCAGGGTCCTGGTCAGCTGGACCACGGCGGCCTTGGCGGCGCTGTAGCAGAGCAGTCCGGGGGTGGCGGCGTCCACGGCGCCGGAGGCCATGGTGACGATGGAGCCCGGGGTGCCGGCGGCCAGCATGGCGCGGGCGGCCTCCTGGCAGGTGTACAGCACCCCCTTGAAGTTCACGGAGAACACCCGGTCGAGGTCCTCGTCGAGGGTGTCCACCACGCTGCTGGTGTGCATGATCCCGGCGATCGCGGCGACGATGTCGACCCGCCCGGCGGCGGCCACCGCCGCCCGCAGCCGATCGCGGTCGGTGACGTCCAGGACGTGGACCACGGCCGTGCCGCCCGCCTCCGTGACCAGGCCCGCGGTCTCGTGCAGGCCCTTCTCGTCGCGGTCGGCGCAGTGGACGGCGGCGCCCGCCTCGGCGAGCAGCAGGGCGGAGGCCCGTCCGATGCCGCTGGCGGCGCCGGTGATCAGCGCGGTGCGGCCGGTGAGGTCGTACGGGGCTATGGGCATGCCCGGGACGGTACGACCGCATCTGACGGGCCGTCAACTGTTCGGCGGGGTGTCCTTGCCGGACGTGCCTGACGTGCCGGATGTGCCTGGCGTGCCTGACTTGCCTGACATGCCGGACGGGGTCGCGGGGTCCCCGTACACGTGCCAGCGGGTCACCTTGCCCTCGTGCACGGTGGCGGCCCAGCGGGCCGGGCCGGCCAGGCGGGGGTCGGAGCACTCCGAATGCCCGGCGGCGGAGACCACCTCGTGGTCGGCGGTGACGGACTCGAATACGTTGCGGTAGCCGGGGAACGCGGCGAAGAAGCCGCGCCAGGCCTCCAGGCAGGCCCGGCGCCCCGAGACGACCGTTCCGGCCGGGTCGACGAAGGTGTGGTCCTCCGACATCAGGGCGCCGAGGCCGGTGAGGTCGCGGGCGGTGATCAGGGCGTTGAAGCGGCGGACCACGGTGCGCGGGTCCTCGCCGGCCGGGCCGGCCTGGCAGCGGGGGCACCAGTACGTGGGGCGGTCGTCCTGCGGGGCCTCCCGGATCGGGGTGCGGCAGCGCAGGCACGGGCGGCCGGCCCGTCCGTAGACGAAGAGGTCGGGGCGACCGCTGCCGCGCGGGCCGGTGGTGGTGCGGGGGTGGCTGCCGGGGCCGATGTTGGCCTTCAGCACGCGGTGGGCGGCGCCCGGGAGCCGGTCGAGCACGGAATCGGGGAGGTCTCCGACGGGGGTCCAGGGGGTCACCCCGGCCATGAAGCAGAGCTCGGCCTTGTAGACGTTGCCGATGCCGGCCAGGTTCCGCTGGTCGAGCAGGGCCTCGCCGAGCGGGCGGTCGGGCGCGGCCCGGAGGTTGGCGGAGGCCCGCTCCGGGTCCCAGTCCGCGCCGAGGAGATCGGGGCCGAGGTGGCCGGTGACCCGGTCCTCCTCTGCGGTGCGGAGCAGTTCCAGGACGGGCAGCCGGTAGCCGACGGCGGTGTGCGAGGCGGTGCCGAGCACGGCCCGGATCTCGTGCGCGGGCCCTCCGTGCCAGCGCTCGCCCGCGGCGAAGACGTGCCAGGCGCCGTCCATCCGGAGGTGGCTGTGCAGGGTGAGCCCGCCTTCGATGCGGGCGAGCAGGTGCTTGCCCCGCGGGGTCACGTCCAGCACGGTCCGGCCGGTGAGGTCGGTGGTGGCGAGGCGGGGGACCCGCAGGTCGCTGACGGTCAGGACCTGGCCGGCCAGGGCTGCGTGCAGGCGGTGCGCGGCGCGCCAGACGCTGTCTCCTTCGGGCATGGTCTCCTCCTGGTGCTCAGCTGCCCGTCCCGGCGAGCGCCTGGCGCAGCACGGTGAGGATCTCCTCCCGGGCCGGCGTGGCCGGGGAGGTCATGGCGTGCAGGCACAGGCCGGTCATCAGGGGTGGGACGGTGGCGGCGACGGCGGGGCCGAAGTGCGGGGTGAGGGCTTCCACGGTGGCCCGGGCCGAGCGGCCGGCCGCCTCGCGCAGCTCGGGGCGGCGCAGGGCCGCGACGTGGAGTTCGTACTCGACCACCGCGGCGGAGCGGGTCCCGTCGTCCCCGATGTACGCCAGCACCCCGTCCGTCAGGCGTTCGGCCAGCTGCTCGCGGTCGAGGCCCTCGAACTCCTCGGCCCAGCGGCGCACCTGTGCCGCGAACCGGTCGGCCGCGAGGTCCAGCGCGGCGTGGATCAGCGCCTCGCGGTCGGCGAAGTGGTAGGTGGTGGAGCTGAGCGAGACATCGGCCCGCTCGGCGATGGCCCGGTGGGTCAGCCCCTCCAGGCCCCGGTCGGCGATCACCTCCAGGGCGACCTCGGCGATCCGCTCCCGGCGGTTCGGGTCGTGCCGGCGGGTCCGGCGCCGCGGCGCCGGCTCGTCGTTCGTGGTCGTTGCTCCGCGCATGTGGCCAGCCTCGCACAGATTTATTGGTACGGACGTCCGTACCAATGTTACGGTGGAAGTGTCGTCAGGGGGGTTCGAGGATCAAGGAGCCTCAGATGAAGATCGCTGTTCTCGGTACCGGCGCCGGTGCCCGCTCGCACATCGCCCGGCTGACCCAGCTGGGCCACCAGGTGGTCGTCGGCACCCGGGACTCGCAGGTCACCCTCGGGCGGACCGAGCCCGACTTCATGGGCACGGAGCCCTTCGCGCAGTGGCTGGCCGACTATCCGGCCGTCGACCTGATGAACTTCGGTGACGCCGCGGCCGAGGGCGAGTTCGTCATCAACGGGATCGACGGAGCCAACGCCGTGCGCGTGCTCGGCGAGATCAGCGGTCACCTGGCCGGCAAGGTCCTCATGGACTACGCCGTGCCGTTCGTCTACAACCCCGAGCGGGCCCATCCGTGGCCCACCCCCTGGGGCGTGATGCCGGCCCTGGACCCGGTGGACTCCGACAGCCTCGGCGAGCGGATCCAGCGTGCCCTGCCGGACACCAAGGTGGTGAAGGCGTGCGTCACGCAGGAACAGGAGACCGTGGTGGACCCGCGGAAGGTCGGCGGCGGGGACCACACCATCTTCATCGCCGGCGAGGACGCCGGAGCCAAGCAGCAGGTCACCGAACTGCTCCGGTCCTACGGCTGGCAGGACGTGCTGGACCTCGGGCCGATCGTGTCCTCGCGCGGTATGGAGATGTACTCCCACATGCACAGCGCGATCCAGTTCGCCCTCGGCGGGGCCCGGTTCGGCATCAAGGTGATCCGCTGACCCGTGCGGGTCGGGTGCGGGTTCGGGTTCGGGTTTGGGTGCCGGTACCGGGAGCGGCCGCTCCCGGTGCGGCCGGTCCCCGGGTCAGTTCCGCAGCCGCAGCCCGCGCGGGGTGGCGTGGAAGCCCGCCGCCTCCAGGCCCGGGCCCAGCGGCGAGGTCAGCGCGGGCGTGTTGTTGATCCGCTCCACCGTCAGGTCGGGCAGGGTGCCCGCCCGGGAGGCGGTGGCCAGCGCGGCCGTCGCCGCCTCCAGCCGCGGGTCCCCGGCGGGCGGCCACGCCAGCAGGGTCCGGCCGCCGCGCTCCAGGTACAGCGTCAGCTCCCCGTCCACCAGCACCACCAGCGAGCCCGCCTTCCGGCCCGCCTTGTGCGAGGCGCCGGCCGGCGGCTCCGGCCACGGCAGGGCCGCGCCGTAGGCGTTGGCCGGGTCGGCCGCCGCCAGGACCACCGCCGCCAGGGGCGGCGGGGTCCGCTCGGCCGCCCGCAGCCGGTCCACCGCACCGTCCATCGCGAACTGGGCCGCGCCCAGCCCCTCCACCACATAGCCGCGCCGGGCCTGCCCGCTGTCCTCGAACGCCGACAGCACCCGGTAGACCGCGCTGAAACCGCCCTCCACACCCTCGGCCTGGACGGCACCCCGGGTCACCACCCCGTGCCGGTCCAGCAGGGTGCGGGCCAGCGCATGGGCCCGGTGCGTGGGATCCGCGCCCGCCTCCGGCAGCAGCGACCAGCGGCCGGAGACCGTCGGCGGTCCCGGCCGGGACGCCGACGACACCGACGCGCTCAGCGTGCCGTACCGGCCGCGCGGCACCGTCCGCTTCGCCCGGTGCGCCGTGGCCCCCGCCGTCCGGCCCGAGCCGAGCAGGGACCGCAGCGGGGCGAGGGTGTCATTGGTCAGCCGGCCCGACCAGGCCAGGTCCCAGATCGCCTCCGACAGCTCCGGGTCCGTGACCTCGGGCAGGCCGGCCCGGACGGTCTGCGCGATCTGTCGGAAGAACAGGCCGTACCCGCCGGACAGGCTGTCCAGGACGGCCCGGTGCACCGGGCCGGTCTCCAGCGGGTGCGGCGGCGGCAACAGCAGCGGCGCCGCGTCCGCCAGGTACAGCGACACCCAGCCGTCCTTGCCGGGCAGTGCGCCGGCGCCCGCCCACACCACCTCGCCGGTGGTGGTCAGTTCGTCCAGCAGGGCGGGGGAGTACCCGGCCACCCGGGACGGCAGCACGAGCCGCTCCAGCGCCGAGGCCGGCACCGGCGCGCCCTGGAGCTGCTCGATCGCCCGCGCCAGCCCGTCGATGCCGCGCAGCCCCCCGCCCAGGTGCTGCCACTGCGGGAGGAAGGTGGCCAGCGCCGTCGGCGGAACGGGCTCCAGCTCCTGCCGCAGCGCCGCGAGCGAGCGGCGGCGCAGCCGGCGCAGCACCGCCGCGTCGCACCACTCCTGGCCGATGCCGGACGGGTGGAACTCGCCCTGGACCACCCGGCCGGCCGCCGCGAGCCGGTGCAGGGCGCCGTCGGTCACCGCCGCGCCCAGCCCGAACCGGGCGGCGGCCGTCGCCGTGGTGAACGGGCCGTGCGTACGGGCGTACCGGGCCAGCAGATCGCCCAGCGGGTCCTTCACCGGCTCGGTGAAGGCCTCCGGCACGCCCACCGGGAGGGCCGTGCCCAGGGCGTCCCGCAGCCGGCCCGCGTCCTCGATGGCCGCCCAGTGGTCCGTGCCCGCGATCCGGACCCGGATGGCACGGCGGGCCGCGCCGAGCTCCCGCACCCAGGACGCCTCCGCGCCCCGCCCGGCCAGCTCCTCCTCCGTCAGCGGGCCCAGCAGCCGCAGCAGGTCCGCCACCGACTCGGGGTCCTTGGCCCGCCGGTCCTCCGTCAGCCACTGGAGCTCCCGCTCCAGCTCCTCCAGCACCTCGGGGTCCAGCAGCTCCCGCAGCTCGGCCTGCCCCAGCAGCTCCGCCAGCAGCCGGGAGTCCAGCGAGAGCGCCGCCGCGCGCCGCTCGGCCAGCGGCGAATCCCCCTCGTAGAGGAACTGGGCCACGTACCCGAACAGCAGTGACCGGGCGAACGGCGAGGGCTCCGGCGTGGTGACCTCCACCAGCCGGACCCGGCGCGCCTCGATGTCCCCCATCAGCTCCGTCAGCCCCGGTACGTCGAAGACGTCCTGCAGGCACTCCCGTACGGCTTCCAGCACGATCGGGAACGAGCCGAACTCGGAGGCCACCTGGAGCAGCTGCGCCGCCCGCTGGCGCTGCTGCCACAGCGGGGTCCGCTTGCCCGGACTGCGGCGCGGCAGCAGCAGCGCGCGGGCCGCGCACTCCCGGAAACGGGAGGCGAACAGGGCGGAACCGCCGACCTGTTCGGTGACGATCCGGTCGACCTCGCCCTTGTCGAAGGCCATGTCGGCCGCGCCCAGCGGGGCCTGCTCGCTGTCGAACTCGAAGGCGGGCGCCGCCGCGGGGTCGAGGTCGAGGAGGTCCATGCCCAGCAGATCGGCGTCCGGGAGCCGCAGCACGATCCCGTCGTCGGCGTGCATCACCTGCGCGTCCATGCCGAACCGCTCGGCGAGCCGGGCGCCCAGCGCCAGCGCCCACGGAGCGTGCACCTGCGCGCCGAACGGGGAGTGGACCACCACCCGCCAGTCGCCCAGCTCGTCCCGGAACCGCTCCACGACGATCGTCCGGTCGTCCGGCACGTGCCCGCACGCCTCGCGCTGCTCCGCCAGATAGGCCAGCACATTGTCCGCGGCCCACGCGTCCAGTCCGGCCGCCAGCAGCCGCAGCCGGGCGTCCTCCTCGGACAGCGCACCGACCTCGCGGAGGAACGCGCCCACCGCACGGCCCAGTTCCAGCGGCCGGCCCAGCTGGTCGCCCTTCCAGAACGGGAGCCGGCCCGGCACCCCGGGCGCGGGGGAGACAAGCACCCGGTCGCGGGTGATGTCCTCGATCCGCCACGAGGTGGTGCCCAGGGTGAACACGTCGCCGATCCGGGACTCGTAGACCATCTCCTCGTCGAGCTCCCCGACCCGGCCGCCGCCCTTCTTCGGATCGGCGCCGGCCAGGAACACGCCGAACAGGCCGCGGTCCGGGATCGTGCCGCCCGAGGTGACCGCGAGGCGCTGCGCCCCCGGCCGCCCGGTGACCGTCCCCGCCACCCGGTCCCACACCACCCGCGGCCGCAACTCGGCGAACGCGTCCGAGGGATAACGGCCCGCCAGCATGTCCAGCACGGCGGTGAACGCCGACTCGGGCAGCGCGGCGAACGGCGCCGCCCGCCGCACCAGCGCCACCAGGTCGTCCAGCTGCCAGGTGTCCATCGCGGTCATCGCGACCAGCTGCTGCGCCAGTACGTCCAGCGGGTTCGACGGGATGCGCAGCGACTCGATGGCCCCGCCGCGCATCCGCTCGGTGACCACCGCCGACTGCACCAGGTCACCGCGGTACTTGGGGAACACCACGCCCCGGGAGACGGCGCCGACCTGGTGTCCGGCCCGGCCGACCCGCTGCAGTCCGGAGGCCACCGAGGGCGGGGACTCCACCTGCACCACCAGGTCGACCGCGCCCATGTCGATGCCGAGCTCCAGGCTGGACGTCGCCACCACCGCCGGCAGCCGGCCCGCCTTCAGGTCCTCCTCGACCAGCGCCCGCTGCTCCTTGGACACCGACCCGTGGTGGGCCCGCGCCAGCAGCGGCGGGGCGCCCTGGGCCGACCCCGACTGGGCCATGATCTCGGCCGGCGGGGCATGCCCGTCCGCGGCGGGCTCGCCGGTGGCCCGCTCGTACGCGATCTCGTTCAGCCGGTTGCACAGCCGCTCCGCGAGCCGCCGCGAGTTGGCGAACACGATCGTCGACCGGTGCGCCTGCACCAGATCCGCGATCCGCTCCTCCACGTGCGGCCAGATCGACGGCTTGTCCCCACCCTCCCGCTCCTCCGACGCCGGTGAGCCGGCGAGCTCGCCCATGTCCTGCACCGGGACGACCACGGACAGGTCGAACTCCTTCGCCGACGGCGGCTGCACGATCTCCACCGTGCCGCGCGGCGACAGGTACCGGGCCACCTCCTCCACCGGCCGCACCGTCGCCGACAGGCCGATCCGGCGGGCCGGGCGCGGCAGCAGCTCGTCCAGCCGCTCCAGCGACAGCGCCAGGTGCGCGCCCCGCTTGGTGCCCGCGACCGCGTGCACCTCGTCCAGGATCACCGTCTCGATCCCGGCCAGGGCGTCCCGGGCCGCCGAGGTGAGCATCAGGAACAGCGACTCGGGCGTGGTGATCAGGATGTCCGGCGGGCGGGTGGACAGTGCCCGCCGCTCGGCCGCCGGGGTGTCCCCGGACCGGATGCCCACCCGGATCTCCGGCTCCGGCAGGCCCAGCCGGACCGCCTCCTGCCGGATGCCGGTCAGCGGGCTGCGCAGATTCCGCTCCACGTCCACCGCGAGGGCCTTCAGCGGGGACACGTACAGCACCCGGCACCGCTTCTTCGGCTCGGCGGGCGGTGGTACGGACGCCAGCCGGTCGAGCGCGGCCAGGAACGCGGCGAGCGTCTTGCCGGACCCGGTGGGCGCCACCACCAGCACGTCGGACCCCGCACCGATGGCCCGCCACGCGCCCTCCTGGGCGGCGGTGGGCCCGGCGAACGCCCCGGTGAACCAGGAGCGGGTCGCGGGGGAGAACGCATCGAGCGCGGTGCCGGCCATGCGACCATCCTGCACCCCGCCACTGACACCGCCTCCGACCTGCGCGTTCGCCCTGCCGTGCGGCCGGGGGACAATGGGGGGATGGCGAACGGAGACGGCACCGCCCCGGACGGGAGGGGCGGCCGGGAATGGGCCCGGCACTGGCGGAACCCGGACCTGCCCGGCCTGGACCTGCTGCGCGCCCACTACGTCCGCCACACCTTCCCCCGGCACGCCCATGACGGCTACGTCATCGCCGCCGTGACCTGCGGCATCGAGGAGATCGGCCTGCCCGGCGCGACCGAGCGGGCCGGACCCGGCAGCGTGGTCCTGATCAATCCCGAGGTCCCGCACACCGCCCGGGCCGGCGCCCCCGAGGGCTGGGCGTACTCCACCCTCTACCCGGCCCGTGACCTGGTCGCCGAGGTAGCCGCCGAACTCACCACCCTGCGCGGCACCCCCGGCTTCACCCGGCCGATGGTGATGGACCCCGAGGGCGCCCGCCTGATCACCGAGATCCACCGGGCCGCGGAGCAGGGCAACGCACTGGCCGCAGACGGCCTGCTGCGGGTCGCGGTGGCCCGCATGCTCCGGCAGCACGGCGGCCCGCTGCCCTCCCGCCCGGTGCCAGGCGCGGGCGCCGGCGCCGCCGAACGGGCCCGCGCCCTCCTGGAGGACCGGCTGGCCGACCCGCCCACCCTGGAGCAGCTCGCCACCGGGCTGGGCACCAGCCCGTTCGCGCTGCTGCGCGCCTTCCGCGACCGGTACGGCATGCCCCCGCACACCTGGCTGACCGACGCCCGGGTGCGCCGGGCCCGGCTGCTGCTGGCCGCGGGCACCCCGCCGGCCGAGGCGGCCGTGGCGGTCGGCTTCACCGACCAGCCGCACCTGAACCGGCACTTCACCCGGATCGTCGGCGTCCCGCCCGGCGCCTACCGCCGCGAACGCACGGCCTGATCAGGCAGTGTCCCGCGGATCGCGGCCGACCTCCGCCGCACGGGTCCCGAGGTGGTGGCCGAGCGCCCGGTAGGCGTCGAACTGGGCGTGGTCGAAGGACTGGTCGAAGGTGCTCACCCGGGGGAAGGACCGCTCGCGCAGCGAGTAGCTGAGCAACTCGTAGGCCATGTCCGGGGTCAGGCTCGCCTTCGCCACGATGATCCGCCCGGTTCTCCCGGGCGGCGTGCCCGGCTCGAACTCGATGTCCTCCGGGTACTCGATCGTGCCGGTGACCACGCAGTCCGCCGAGAGCCGGGCGTTGAGCGCGGCCAGCGCGTCCGTCGGTGCGAGCGGTTCGGCGCCGCCCGGGACCAGCTTGAGCGCCTCGCCCTCCGGGAAGGTGATCCGTACGCCCAGGTCCTCGTACGCCAGGGTGACCGCCTGCGCCAGCGTGGTGGCCAGCGGCGGGGAGTCCCCGGAGGCGTCGACCACGTACACGGTGCGGCAGCGCAGCCTCAGCAGTTCGACCAGGCCGAGGTTGTCGACGTGCCCGCCGTCGGTGCACAGCAGCATCGGGCTGGTGTCCGCGTAGCGGCCGACCAGCTCCTGGAGCTGGTAGCGGAGCCGGCGGACCCGGGGGAGGCGGGGCATGGTCCAGCGGGACCCGTCCTTCCTGGCCACGGCGGCCAGGTAGGAGGGGTTCGGCAGCCAGGTGCCCAGCCGCAGGTTGGACAGGGCCAGCAGCCGCTCCACCGCCGTGGACTGACTGCCCATCGCGGAGGCGAACGCCGCCCCGGAGACCGCCATCGCGGACTGCACGGTCACATCGGCCCGGATCAGCGGGTGCGCGGTGTGCTCCAGGGTGGTCGTCCGCACCCAGCCGATGTCCGGCCCGCCCACGTAGTCGGAGGCGAAGGTGATGGGCACGGCGGGCCGCCCCGGCGGGGTCCGGTTCCGGCCCGACAGGGCGGCGGAGGCGGCGAAGATCACCTTGGGGAACGGCCGGACCCGCTCGGCGTGCGTGCTCAGGCTGGTCATCTCGCCGTTGTAGTCGTACGGGAGGCTGCCGATCGAGCCGTCCTCCAGCACGGTCCGGCGCACCGCGAAGGCCCCGGCCAGCCGCTGCCGGTAGAAGGGGTGCAGGCTGAAGGTGGTCTGGTCGAGGACCAGGGCCAGCACCACCAGCGCGGCGGGCAGGCCCACCCGCCAGCCCCAGGGCCAGTCCCCGGCCCAGACGGCGGCCCAGGACAGGAAGTAGAGCAGGACGAAACCGAGGACCAGCAGCACCAGCCAGGTGACCAGCCGCAGGATCCAGCCGTTGCCGATCCGGGTCGTGATGGTCTTCACCCGGCCTGCGGAGAACGGTCCCGGCCGGTCGCCGTCGTTGCGGACCTGCCGGGTCCGGGTGAAGCGTGCCGCGAACAGCCCGCCCAGCCAGGTGAGTCCGGCCGTGAGCGCGCCGAGTGCCGAGACCCCGCCGATGTCGTCGGGGACCACGTTCCGGCCGACCGACAGCCAGGTGTAGAACCACACGACCCAGGGGACGGCCACCGCCAGGGCCAGGACCGCCACCGCCGTCCAGAGCATCGCCTTGAGCGTGCTCCGCAGCCAGGCCGGGCGGGCCACCCCGCTGAACGTCCGGTACAGCGTGCCGCCGAGGGAGACCAGGGCCGCCGCACCGGCCAGGGCCAGCACCGGCGGCCAGACGTGCCGGTACAGCGGGAAGTCGCCGAGCCCGGCGCCCTCCTCGAAAGCGACGCGGAACCCGGGGAGGTCGGCCACCGGCACGGCCGCGTAGAACGCCGCGACGATTTCGCCGGCCACCACGAAGGTCAGGATCAGCAGGCCCAGTGAGACCAGCACCCCGCGCAGTACGGCGCCCAGCGCGAGCACGGTCTCGCGCGGGGTGTCCATCAGGTACCTCGCGTGGCGCCGGACGTGGTCCTCCTCGGGACTGCCCGGCGCGAAGGCATCCGCCGGGCCGGCCAGGCCCAGTGGGGAGCGCTTGGTGTCCCGGACCCGGGCCGGCCGCCGGGTCACGGCGAGCTGGAACGCGCCGGCGGTGTAGCCGCCGCCGGACACCGAGACCAGGTACTCCGCCCGGTCGAGGACCCCGTGCTCGCGCAGCGCCTGCAGCGCGCCCAGGGTGACGGAGGCGGAGCGGATGCCGCCGCCGGAGACGCAGATGCCGGTGCCGGCCGGCTTGCGGTCCGGCAGGACCAGGGCCCGGGTCCGCCAGCGGGCGATGGCGCTGCTGCCGGGCGGGGGCGCCTTGGAGGGGAGTCCGGCCCAGTCGGCGAGCGGGGTGGAGGCGTGCGGGGCCGCGGGCGGTTCGATGAGGTCCGGCAGCGGGGCGGGGGCCGCGGCCGGCCCGGCGCCCCCGTCGTCCCCATGGCCCCCGCCCCCCGGTACGTGTCCGGCCGCCCCGGTGGCCAGGTCGTACGCGGCGGCGAGTTCGTACGCGGTGGTGACCAGCGGCGTCCGCAGCAGGTCGCCCTCGGCGGGCGGGCGGCGGAACAGCCGGCGCGCGGCGGTGCCCAGCCGCCGCCGGAAGGCCGGCCGGGGATCCACGTACACCCGGGCCCGTCCCAGCACGCCTCGCGCCGCCAGGGTTGCCGCCATCCACACGGCGGTCGCCGCCAGCGGGCCGATCAGCGCCCACTTCACCAGCGAGCAGTACGCCGCGAGCCGCAGGCAGGTGTCCGGTGCGGTGGCCGGCCGGTCCAGGGCGACGTACAGGAAGGCGTTCTCGGCGACGTCGGCCGCGACCGCAGCCAGGGTCAGCCACAGTGCCCGCAGGGCGGACCGCTGCGCGACCGGACGGTGCAGAAACAGCCGCCCGAAGCCGAAGACGGCCAGCAGCACCAGCCCGTACGCCGGGATGAAGAGGAACCAGTCGAGCTCCAGCGCCTCCCGGAACAGGTCGGTCCGCGCCCGTGCGCAGTCCTCCCCGACGGCCGCGCAGGCCCGCGCCCGGTCCCCGGCGAGCTGCAGCCGCTGCTCGGCCCCGGTGCCGAGCACGGCGGTCCGCCGCCGGGCGTACTCGGCGGCCAACAGGATCCCGGCGATGAGCCCGCTCCAGCAGAGAGCGGGGGCCCAGCGGCGCGGCAGGGAGGTGCTCATTCACTCACGGTAGCCATTCGTGCGCGCTGCGTGGAGGGTGCGCGCGCAAGAACGTACAAGACCGCTCCCGGGAGACCCGCATAGCTTCGGGGTGTGACCGAGCAGCAGACCACCAGCGCGACCGCGGCCCCCGGGCCGGGCGCGAACAGTGCAGTGGACCGGGCGGCGGGCCGGACGGCGGCCGGACCGGAGGGCCGTCCGGTGGACCGGCGGGCCGTCGTACGGGACTCCCTCGGGGTCGGCGTGGCCGTCGGACTCTCCGGCTTCGCCTTCGGCGTGACCGCCGCCGGGTCCGGCCTCAGCGTGGCGCAGGCGTGCGTCCTGAGCCTGCTGGTCTTCACCGGCGCCTCCCAGTTCGCCCTCGTCGGTGCGCTCGCGGCGGGCGGGAACCCGTTCACGGCCGCCGCCGGGGCCTTCTTCCTGGGCACCCGGAACGCCTTCTACGGACTGCGCCTGTCCCAGCTGCTGGCCCTGCCCCGCGCGGTCAGGCCGCTCGCCGCGCACTGGGTGATCGACGAGACCGCCGCCGTGTCCCTGGCCCAGAAGGACCGGGCCTCGGCCCGCCTGGGCTTCACCGTCACCGGGCTGACCCTCTACCTGCTGTGGAACCTCACCACCCTGCTCGGGGCGCTCGGTGCCGAGGCGGTCGGCGACACCGCCGCGTGGGGGCTGGACGCCGCCGGTCCCGCCGTGTTCCTGGCGCTGCTCGCGCCGATGCTGCGGACCGCGACCGAGCGGGCCGTGGCCGCCCTGGCGCTGGTCCTGGGCCTCGGCTTCCTGCCGGTGCTGCCGGCCGGCGTCCCGGTCCTGGTCGCGGCGCTCGCCGCGCCCGTCATCCTCTTCCTGAAGGGACGCCGTCCGTGAACGTCTGGATCGCCATCGGCGCCACCGTCGCCGGCTGCTACCTGCTGAAGCTGGCCGGACTGCTGGTCCCGGCCGGTGTCCTGGAACGCCCGCTGGTCCAGCGGCTGGCGGCCCTGCTGCCGGTCGCCCTGCTCGCCGCGCTCACCGCCCAGCAGACCTTCAGCACCGGGTCCGCCCTGGTCCTGGACGCCCGCGCGGCCGGACTGGCCGCGGCCGGGCTCGCGCTGGTGCTGCGCGCCCCGTTCCTGGTGGTCGTCGGGGCAGCCGTGGTGGTCACCGCGGGGGTCCGGGCGCTGGGAGGGTGACGCGTACGCATGCGCTCACGCGCCCGGCCGGCCGGGACGCCGTCCGCCGGGGACGCCGTTCCGCTCAGTGAGGCCGGCCCGCTCAGTGAGGCCGGCCCGGCGCGGGCAGCCGGCCGTACGCGCGCAAGGTCAGCAGGGCCTCCAGGGTGGCGATCGGCCGCCGCTCCAGCGTGCTGCCCGGCGCCCAGGTCCGGCGGAGCACGGGCCAGCCCCCGTCCCCCTGCTGGCGCTCCGCCAGGAAGTCCAGCGACCGCGACAGCTCCTCGTCGGTGAACCAGCCGCGGGCCAGCGACTCCGGGCGGCGGGCGTAGTCGTACGGGAACAGCTGCTCGCCGGGGGCGTAGCCGGGGGCCACCGGGAACTCCGAGCTCCGTCGCGGGTCGAGCACCACGAGCCCGTCGGAGCGGACGAGCCGGCCCAGCCGGTCGGCGGCCGCGGCGGCCCGGGGCCGGTCCGGGGCGCCGTCCAGGAAGGCCACCGCGGCCTGGACCTCGTACGGATGGGTGCGGCGCATGGCCTCCACCCGCTCCCAGCAGAACTCGGTGGCACGGAACAGCCAGGCGTGCCAGATCCGGTTGCGGTGCAGGACCCCCACCACCGGCCCGGTCGCCAGCAGATCGGCCGGCGGGTCGTCCAGAACCGGGTGGTAGGGGGCGGCGGGGTAGTCGCGCGGGCCCGGGAACACCACCGGGAGGGCACCCTCCGGGGTGGACACCCGGGTCAGGTGGCTGCACAGCCGCTCGATCCGCTGCCCGGCACAGCGGCCCAGGCCGTCCAGCACCCGCAGCGCGTGCGCGGCGTGCAGGGGCTGGCTGAGCGGCCCGCGCAGGTCGGGGTCGAGGGCGTGCCCGTACCCGCCGTCGGGGTTCAGGTACGGGCCGAGGGCGGCGTCGACCGCGTCCGGGTCGCCACCGAGGAAGTGGAACGCGAACCGCCGCTGTTCCAGCACCCGGGCCGTGAGCCAGATGAACCGTTCGGCGCGGGCAAGGGGCGAACCACCGTCGTCTGCGGACATGGCCGAACGGTAGGGCGGCCGGCGGGGCGGGGCGGAGGGAACGGCCCCGGTGCACCCCGAACGGGCGGGATACTGGACGCATGAGGTTGACAATCTTCTGGGAGCGGATGGCGGAGCACTTCGGTGCCTCCTACGCCGACTCCTTCGCGCGCGACCACGTCATGACGGAACTGGGCGGCCGTACGGTGCACCAGGCGCTGGACGCCGGCTGGGAGACCAAGGACGTGTGGCGCGCGGTGTGCTCGGCCGTGGACATCCCCTCCCACCTGCGCTGAGACATCCCTCCCGGCTGCGCCGGACTTCCCCGGGCAGCCCCTGCCGGGGCCCCGCCCCTCCCTTCCCCCGGGGCCGTGACGCCGGGCGACGCGGCCGTACCGTTCTCCGGTAGGCGAGACTGGCCGGGTGGCAGCCACCGACGACACCGCCCAGGACCAGCCCGACCCTGCGCCCGCAGCGGAGCCCGTGCCGCCGGGACCGGCGCCCGCCCGCCCGCGCGACGTGCCCGTGGCGTCCGCGCCCGCAGCTCCCGCGCCGGCGGTCTCCGTGCCCGCGGCCCGCGGGCCGGAGCCCGAACCGGTGATGACCGGCCGGCCGGACCGGCCCGCCCCCTCCGCGACCGGGGGCCCGCCCGGTGCGGCGGGGGAGACGCCCGCCGTACCGGAGCCCGGGCACGGCGGTCCCGCCGGACCGGGCAGGCGGCCCTCCGCCGGTGTGGACCCCGGCGCGCGGATGCCGCGCTGGCTGCCGCGGGCGGTGATGACGGCCCTGGCCCTCTTCGCCTGCTTCCAGCTCGCCAGCTGGGCCTTCCACCAGCTCATCGGGCTGCTCATGAACATCCTGATCGCGTTCTTCCTCGCCCTCGCGATCGAGCCGGCCGTGTCCCGGATGGCCGCCCGGGGCGTGCGCCGCGGCCTGGCGACCTTCCTGGTGTTCCTCGGGGTGTTCGTGGCCGGCGTCGGGTTCGTCGTCCTCCTCGGGTCGATGCTCGCCGGGCAGATCATCGACATGATCGAGTCCTTCCCGGCATACCTGGACGACGTCATCGGATCGATCAACCGCACCTTCGGCACGGAGCTGTCCCGGCTGGCGATCCAGGAGAGCCTGCTGCACTCCGACTGGCTGCAGAAGTACGTGCAGAACAGCGCGGCCGGGGTGCTCGACGTGTCCGCCACCGTCCTCGGCGGCCTCTTCAAACTGCTGACGATCACGCTGTTCGCGTTCTACTTCGCCGCCGACGGGCCCCGGCTGCGGCGCGCGCTGTGCTCCGTACTGCCGCCCGCCCGGCAGGCCGAGGTGCTGCGCGCGTGGGAGATCGCCGTGGCCAAGACCGGCGGGTACCTGTACTCGCGGGCCCTGATGGCGCTGATCTCGGGCATCGCGCACTATGTCCTCTTCCAGCTGCTGGGGCTGTCGTACGCGCCCGCGCTCGCGATCTGGGTGGGCCTGGTCTCGCAGTTCATCCCCACCATCGGCACCTATCTGGCGGGTGCGCTGCCGATGCTGATCGCCTTCACCGAGAACCCCTGGTACGCGCTGTACGTCTTCGGGTTCGTCGTGGTCTACCAGCAGTTCGAGAACTACATGCTGCAGCCCAAGCTGACCTCCCGGACGGTCGACATCCACCCGGCGGTGGCCTTCGGCTCGGTCATCGCGGGCACCGCGCTGCTCGGCGCGGTGGGCGCGCTGATCGCGATTCCGGCGGTGGCCACCCTGCAGGCGTTCCTCGGCGCGTACGTGAGGCGGTACGAGGTCGCCCACGAGGGTGGCACCGGACCGGACGCGGCGGCTAGCGGTCGGTCTCCGCAGCGGCCCCGCCGACGATGGCTGCCAGGGCCGCGGTGATGGCCGCCTTCACGGCGGACTTCTCGAGGCCGAGGCTGCTGAGCACGCCGTCGCCGTTCTCCAGCTCCAGCAGCGCGAGCAGGATGTGCTCGGTGCCCACGTAGCTGTGGCCCAGCTGGAGCGCTTCCCGGAAGGTGAGTTCCAGGGCCTTCTTGGCGTTCGCGTCGAACGGGATCAGCTCGGGGACCTGCTCCTCGGCGGGCGGCAGGACCGCGGCCACGGCGCGCCGTACGGCGTCGGCGTCGGCGTGCTGGCCCCGCAGGGCGTAGCCGGCCAGGCCGTCGGGCTCGGCGAGCAGGCCGAGGACGAGGTGCTCCGGCCGGATCTCGGTGTTGCCGGCGGCGCGCGCCTCGTTCTGGGCGGCCACGACCACGTTGCGGGCGCGGGGCGTGAAGCGGCCGAAGTCCTGGCTCGGCCCGGTGTCGCCGTCGGACTTGGGGACGAAGCGCTTCTGGGCCGCCTGGCGGGTGACGCCCATGCTGCGGCCGATGTCGGTCCAGGAGGCGCCGGAGCGGCGGGCCTGGTCGACGAAGTGCCCGATGAGGTGGTCGGCGACGTCCCCGAGGTGCTCGGCGGCGACGACGGCACCGCTGAGCTGCTCCAGAGCGTCGGTGTGGGACTTCTTGATGGCCTCGATCAGATCGTCGAGGCGGACCGGATTGGTCATGCGGACGGGTTCCACGGAAGGATTCGTCATAGTGACAACCGTAGGTTGACACCTGTGGGGTGTCAACCGCGGGTTGTCACTTCTCTGGCGGGTCTTCGGGTGGGGCCCCGGCGGGCCTGCCGGAATCCCGGTTGACTCGGCCGTCGGGCCGGGGTCCCATGCGGTGTCGTTCACAGAGGACCATCACCGAGACATGGAGGTACGGCGTGTTCATCGCCGAGGAAGACGTCTTCGATCCCGAGGAAGTGCGGAGGCTCTACGGGTCGGTCGGCTGGGAGGGGTACGCCCACGACGCCGACAGGCTCGTCCGCGGCCTGCGGAACTCCCACCTCGTCGTCACGGCACGGGACGGATCGGGCGCCCTCCTCGGGCTGGCCCGGACGATCTCCGACGGTGAGCACATCGCCTACGTCCAGGACCTCCTGGTCGACCCTGCGCACCACCGGAAGGGCATAGGCCGGGCCCTGGTCGAGCACCTCGCGCGGCGCTACGCGCACTGCCGGTTCTTCCTGCTGTCCACGGACCACGAGTCCACCCCGGACGGGGAGCGCAACCATGCCTTCTACCGGAGCCTGGGCTTCCTGTCCTACGAGGAGAAGGGGATGTCGGGCTTCGGGCTGCCCCTGAACCGCTCGTGACCCCGGCGGGGCCCGCGACGTGAGGTGCCTGCCGGAGGGTCCGGCGTGGCGCGCTTGACAGGAAAATCGAACACGTATTCTGATGCTTGTCCACAGCCAACCGGGCGTGGAGGCGCATTGTCAGTGGCAGGCGTTAGCGTCTTTGGCGTGAAGCGATCGACTCAAGCAAACCGGGTGGAACCCATGGCAGGCACCGACCGCGAGAAGGCGCTCGACGCCGCGCTCGCACAGATTGAACGACAATTCGGCAAGGGCGCCGTGATGCGCCTCGGCGACCGCCCCAACGACCCCATCGAGGTCATCCCCACCGGGTCGACCGCTCTGGACATCGCCCTCGGCGTCGGCGGACTGCCCCGCGGCCGTGTGGTCGAGATCTACGGACCGGAGTCCTCCGGTAAGACGACCCTGACCCTGCACGCCGTGGCCAACGCCCAGCGCGCCGGCGGCACCGTCGCCTTCGTGGACGCCGAGCACGCGCTCGACCCCGAGTACGCCAAGGCGCTCGGCGTGGACACCGACAACCTGATCCTGTCCCAGCCGGACACCGGTGAGCAGGCCCTGGAGATCGTGGACATGCTGGTCCGCTCCGGCGCCCTCGACCTCATCGTCATCGACTCCGTCGCCGCCCTCGTGCCGCGCGCGGAGATCGAGGGCGAGATGGGTGACTCGCACGTGGGTCTGCAGGCCCGCCTGATGAGCCAGGCCCTCCGGAAGATCACCAGCGCGCTCAACCAGTCCAAGACCACGGCGATCTTCATCAACCAGCTCCGCGAGAAGATCGGTGTGATGTTCGGCTCCCCGGAGACCACCACCGGTGGCCGGGCGCTGAAGTTCTACGCCTCGGTGCGCATCGACATCCGCCGCATCGAGACCCTCAAGGACGGCACCGAGGCGGTCGGCAACCGCACCCGCTGCAAGGTCGTCAAGAACAAGGTCGCGCCGCCCTTCAAGCAGGCCGAGTTCGACATCCTCTACGGCCAGGGCATCAGCCGTGAGGGCGGCCTGATCGACATGGGCGTGGAGCACGGCTTCGTGCGCAAGGCCGGCGCCTGGTACACGTACGAGGGCGACCAGCTCGGCCAGGGCAAGGAGAACGCCCGCAACTTCCTGAAGGACAACCCCGACCTCGCCAACGAGATCGAGCGGAAGATCAAGGAGAAGCTCGGCGTGGGCGTCCGCAAGGGCGCGACCCCCGCCGCCGAGGGCGCGGACGCCGAGGCGTCCGCCGAGGACGCGGCCAAGGCCGTGCCCGCTCCGGCGTCCAAGGCCAAGGCGGTCAAGGCCACGACCGCCAAGAGCTAGCCGGTGCGGGAGTACGACGGGGGAGACGGCCCCGGTCCGTCGAGGGCCGGACCGGAGCTGCCGCCCCAGAGCCCCGAGGAGCAGGCGCGGGCGATCTGCCTGCGCCTGCTCACCGGGAGCCCGCGCACCCGGCGCCAGCTCGCGGACGCCCTGCACAAGCGGGGCATCCCCGAGGAGGTGTCGGAGGAGGTCCTCTCCCGGTTCGAGGAGGTGGGCCTCATCGACGACGCCGCGTTCGCCGGCGCCTGGGTCGAGTCCCGCCACCGGGGTCGCGGCCTGGCCCGCCGCGCACTGGCGCGCGAGCTGCGCACCAAGGGCGTGGACGGCGGCCTGGTGGCCGAGGCCCTGGAACAGCTCGACTCCGAGCAGGAAGAGGAGACCGCCCGCGACCTGGTGGCGCGCAAGCTCCGCAGCACCCGGGGCCTGGACCGGGACAAGCGGATCCGGCGGCTCGCCGGAATGCTCGCCCGCAAGGGCTACCCCGAGGGCATGGCCCTCCGCGTGGTCCGCCGCGCCCTGGAGGAAGAGGGCGAGGACACCGAGGACCTCGGGTACGGGTTCTAGGGCCTGTCGTCGAACTCGCGTCGCCGCCCGCGGGGCAGCGGCCACCCGGCCGGGCAGGCCCTAGGTGTCTTGGCCCACCCGGGCCAGCAGCAGGCCGCCGAGGGCGGTGCGCCGGTGCAGGACGGCCTTGCCGGCGCGGCTCGTGGAGATCAGCCGGGCACCGCGGAGGGCCGCCGTGTGGGCGGAGACCGTCGCGGCGCTGACTCCCAGCCGCCGGGCGAGCTCGCTCGTGGTGCGCTCGTCGTCCAGCAGGTGGAGCAGCTCGGTGCGGGTGTTCCCGATCACCTTCGCCAGGGCCTCCGGGCCGGAGGTGCCGTCGGCCCGCGGAGGCAAACCGGAACCGGCCGGATAGGTCACCACGGCGGCGCGGCCGGGGAGGTCGGACAACACCGGCCCGCCGGACCAGTGGAAGCTCGGCAGCAGGAGCAGCCCGCGTCCTCCCAGGTGGACCTCGCGCGGCCCGCCCGGGAGTTCCCAGACGCCGTCGTGCAGCCGGGCACCGGGCAGCAGCCCGGCCAGCACCGAGCCGATGCCGCCTCCGGCGATCTGTACGGCCCGGTGTACGAATTCGGCGTGGTGCAGGTCCTGCACCCGGTCCCAGACCGGGGCGAGCAGGGCCTCGAAGGCCGCGTGCTGCGCGCGCCGGACCAGCCGCCGGGCCTCGGCGTCACCCCGGCGCAGATCGTGGACCCATGCCGGTGCGGGCCTCCGCGAGGGCGCGTAGACACGTTCCAGTTCGGCGCCCAGTACCGAAACCGGCACCGACCGGACCTCCTTCAGCGCCTCCGGCAGGGAATCCTCGAACACGTCCAGGAAGCCCGGCGCCCGTCCGGCCGGGACGAGGTCGGCGAGCGGAACGACCGACTTCGGCAAGGCACGCAGAGCCCTGCGCCGCCAAGGACCGTGGAGCAGGTCCCCGTCCCGGCGGCACATCATGGCCAACGCCGCGTTGAGCTCCTGGAGCGGCGCCGGCCGGGGCGCCAGGCGGACGCGGGCGAAGTCGTCCGGTGTGAAATGGATCCGGAGCACGGCACCCCCGCGTCGGCACTGGCAGCGTCCACGGCGCCATCCTTGAGCCCCCAACCTAAACGATCGCCGGACCGGGACCGGCGGGCCAGCCTGAGCCGCATGAACAACGACGTCCCACTCAGCCGACGCACCGTCACCAGGTCCGCCCTGCTGGGCACCGCCGCACTGTTCCTCGGAACGCGAACCCGCGCCCACGCCGCCTCCGGGACCACCGTCCCGGACCGGCTCCCGGCCCCGCGCGATGCCGTCCTCACCCTGCCCGCGCCCACCGGCCGCCACGCCGTGGGCTGTCTGCCGGTGCACCTCGTCGACCGCTCCCGCTCCGACCCGTGGGAGCCCGGGATCCCCGTGCGGGAGCTGATGCTGACGGTGTTCTACCCGGCGCGGCACCCCACCGGTGCCGCCCCCGCCCCGCAGCTGCCGCCGCAGGCCGCGACCAGGTTTGGACAGATCGCCCCGCTCACCCCGCTGGGGCTCCCCGCCACCGGCGTGGACTGGGGCGCCACCCTCTCCCACTCGGTCCCCGGCGCCGTGCCGCTGCCGGGCCGGTGGCCGGTGCTGGTGTACAGCCCCGGCGGTGGCGACCCTCGGGGCCTGGGCACGTCCCTGGCCGAGGACCTGGCCGGCCACGGCGCCGTCGTCGTCGCGGTCGACCACCCCGGGGACGCCGTCGCGGTCGAGTTCCCGGACGTCACGCCGTACCGGGACGATCCGGTGCGGACGACGGTCCTGCGCGGCGACGCCCGGGACCGGCCGTCCCTCTTCCGCACGATGACCGACACCCGGATCGCCGACCTGCACTTCGTCCTGGACCGGCTCCGGCAGCCGGCCCGGATGCCGCTGCCGCGCGGACTCGCCGAGGCGCTCGACCTCCGCCGCCTCGGCGTGTACGGACACTCGGCGGGAGGGACCGCCGCCACCGAGGTGATGCACGAGGACCGGCGGGTCCGCGCCGGGATCAACCTGGAGGGCTACCTCGACCGGCCGCCCGCCGTACCCGGTGGCGCAGCCGAGCTGTTCCCGGTCGCCGCCGAAGGGGTGGACCGGCCGCTGCTCCTGCTGGGCACCGAGCGGTTCGAGCGCCGGCGGGAACTGGACCGCTCCTGGTCGGCGGTGGCTGCCCGCTCCGGCCGGTGGGTCCGCACCGCGCGCATCGCCGGCGCCGGCCACTGGATCTTCACCGACTACGCCGCGATGCTCCCGCAGCTCCAGGCGGCCGGGTTGATGACGGCAGCCACGCGGAACCGGCTGATCGGCGCCCTCGCCCCGACCGTCTCCGTCGCGCAGGTCCGCCGCACCGTCCGCGGCTTCTTCGCACGGCACCTGTCCGCCCGCTGACAGGGAAGGAGTGACCGCCCGATCCGGAGGGAGCGGACCGGGCCGGGCCCGCCCGGGCGGGCCGGCCGCAGTACGGAGGTGGGGCTGGCCCCAGGGTGGGGACGCCGGGCCGCTCCAATGATCCGCGGGCCGCCCGCCAGCAGAGTTGTCCCCATGATGCTGCGTTACGCCCTTCAGACCGTCCGGGACCGGAAAGCCGGCTTCCTCGGCGCCTTCGTCGCCCTCATGTGCGCGGCCGCCCTCATCACCGCGTGCGGCACCCTCCTGGAGACCGGACTGCGCGGAAGGATCGCCACCGAGCGGTACGCCGCCACTCCCGTGATCGTCTCCGCCGACCAGAACGTGCACCAGACCAGGGTCAAGGAGAAGAAGGGCAAGACCAAGGTCAAGCACAAGGCCAAGCCCGTGGCCGAGCGCGCCTGGCTGCCCGCCGACACGGCCGCGAAGGTCCGGGCGGTCCCGGGGGTGGAACGGGCCGTGCCCGAGCTGACCTTCCAGGCCGTACCGGTGGTCCCCGCCGGCGGCACCGGCACCGGCACCGGAACGGGCAAGCGCAGCTACGGACATGCCTGGGAGTCCGCCGCGCTCACCCCGTTCACCCTCACCGAGGGGCACGAGCCGAAGGCCGCAGGTGAGGTCGTCGTCGACCGGGAGCTCGCCGCGCGGGCCGGGCTGAAGCCAGGCTCCCCGCTCACCGTGCAGGCCACCGGAGAGCCCAGGACCTACACCGTCAGCGGTATCGCCCGCGCCGGGCACGGTGACCTCGGCCACCAGACCTCGCTCTTCTTCAGTGGCCCCGAAGCCCGCCGGCTCGCCGCCCGCGACGGCAGCGTCACCGCACTCGGCGTGCTGCCGAAGCCCGGGGTGAACCCCGCTGCGCTCGCCGCCGACCTGAAGAAGGCCCTCGCCGGAACCACCGCCCAGGTGTCCACCGGCGACGCCCGGGGGCCCGTCGAGTTCCTCGACGCGGCCGGCGCCCGCACCAAGCTGGTGTCCATGGGCGGAGCCATGGGCGGCACCTCCCTGCTCGTCGCCGTCCTCGTCGTGGTCGGCACCTTCGCCCTCTCCATCCAGCAGCGCCACCGCGAACTCGCCCTGCTCCGCGCCATCGCCGCCACCCCCCGCCAGATCCGCCGGCTGCTGGGCCGCGAAGCCATGATCGTCGGATTCGCCGCCGGTGTGCTCGGAGCGCTCGCCGGCATCCCGCTCGCCGCCTGGCTGCACGGCCGGTTCATCGACCTCGGCGCTGTCCCCGCCACCCTGGAACGCACCGCGGGCATCTTCCCGATGGCCGCCGCGGTCGCCGCCACCGTGTTCGGCGCCTGGGCCGCCGCCCGCATCAGCGCCCGCCGCATCGCCCGGATCCGCCCCGCCGAAGCCCTCGCCGAAGCCGCCGTCGAGCGCACCCGGCCCGCCTGGAGCCGGATCGCCGCCGGAGTCCTGCTCCTCGCCGGCGGGGCCGTCCTAGTCGCCGTACTCAGCACCCTGCGCACCGAGCCCGCCTCCACCCCCGTCACCTTCCTCGCCGTCGTCGTGCTGGCCGGCGCGGTCTCCCTGCTCGGGCCGCTGCTGGTGCGCGCCGCCACCGCCCTGCTGGCCGGCCCGCTGCGCCTCACCGGAACCAACGGCCGCCTGGCCACCGCGAACCTCCGCGGCAACGCGACCCGGATGGCCTCCGCCGTCACCCCGCTCGCCCTGCTCGTCGGCATGACCTGCACCGTCCTGTTCGTCCAGCCCACCCTCGGCGACGCGGCCCGGGCCCAGGCCCGCGACGGCGTCCACGCCCAGTGGGTGCTCGCCGCCCAGGGCCCCGGAGTCACCGCCGGAGCCGCCCGCACGGTCCGCGAGACCCCCGGCGTGCTCGCCGCCACCGAGATCGTGCAGACCACCGCCCGGGTCGGCCTCACCAAGTACGCCGTCCAGGGCGTCACCCCCGAGGGCCTCACCCGCACCTGGAACCCCGGCGTCACCAACGGCAGCCTGGCCGGGTTCGGCGCCCGGAACGCCGCGGTCAGCGAACTGGCCGCCGACCAGCTCCACCTGAAGCCGGGCAGCCCCCTCACCGTGCACCTCGGCGACGGCACCCCCGTCACCGTCACCGTCTCCGCCGTCTACGCCCGCGGCCTCGGCTTCGGCGACCTCACCCTCCCGCACGACCTGGTCGCCTCCCACATGGACAACCCCCTCGCGAGCAACGTGCTGGTGGCCACCGAGCCGGGCACCGGACGCGAGCACCTGGCCGCCGCACTGAAGGCCTTCCCCGGCACCGCGGTCCTCTCCGCCGCCGACGCCGACGAGGTGCGCGCCGAGCACGGCAAGGCCGGCGCCGAGATCAACCTGCTCGCCATGGGCCTGGTCCTGGCCTTCACCGCCATCGCTGTGGTCAACACCCTGGCCATGTCCACCGCCGAGCGGTTCCGCGAGTTCGGGATGCTGCGGCTGGCCGGTGCGACCCGCCGCCAGGTGCTCCGGATGGTCCGGACCGAGGCGCTGTCGGTCCTGCTGATCGGAGCGGTGCTCGGCACCGGGATCTCCCTCGCCGTGCTGACCGCCTTCAGCGTCGGGATGACCGGGAGCGCGGCCCCCGCGGTACTGCCCCTGGCGTACGCGACGGTGATCGGCGGGGCCGCCCTGCTGGCCCTGGCCGCCACCGCCCTGCCCGGCCGGAACGCGCTCCGGGTCCGCCCGGTGGACGTGGCCACGGCCAGGCAGTGACCGCCCTGCCGTGTGGGCAGTCGTGCCGCAGGGCGGCACGGGTGGGCACACGGCACCGCAGCGCGCCACTCGCGCAGCCGTTGCCCCCCAGCGTCGGCCTCGGCCACTCAGGGCCGCTGCCCAGCGGGAATCCCGCTGGGCAGCGGCCCCTACGCACTCGCGGGTCGCGACCCACGGATCTCAGGCGGCCGCAGCCGCCACCGGCAGGCCCGCCGCCTTCCACGCCTGGAAGCCGCCGACCAGGTCGGTGGCCCGGTGCAGACCCAGCCGGCGCAGCGAGTCGACCGCGAGACTGGACGCGTACCCCTCGTTGCAGAGCACGATCCAGCGCACGTCATGGCCGGTGGCGGCGGGGGTGCGGTGACTGCCCAGCGGGTCGAGCCGCCACTCCAGTTCGTTGCGTTCGACCACCAGCGCGCCCGGGATCAGCCCGTCCCGTTCCCGCAGCGCCTGGTACCGGGTGTCGACCAGGAGGGCCGCGCCGGCCTCGACCGCCGCGTACGCCTCCCGCGGCCCGACCCGCTCGTACGTGGCGCGGACCCGTTCCAGCTGTTCGTCGATGCCGGTCGGAGCCGGCTCCGGGGTGCTCATTCCCAGTCCGCCGGGCGCTCGACCTGCTCCAGGGTGAGGACCGGTCCGGACCGGCTGTAACGGCGGATCAGCGGCAGCGGCGGGTAGTAGGCGTGCACCGAGATCGCGTGCCCGTCCGTCGACTCGTTGAGCACCTCGTGCACGTGGAACTCGCCGAACGCCCGCCCGGTGCCCGCACCGAGGCCGCGCCGCCGGTCGAGGCCCTCCGCCAGCTGCAGGCTCTGCCAGCCCTCGGAGGGCAGCCGCACCGCGAGGGAGTTCTCGGTGAGCCGGCCGCGTGCGGTGGCGAACGCGCCGCGCGACTCGGCGTGGTCGTGCCAGCCGGTGCCGGTGCCCGGCGGCCAGCCGATCAGCCAGGCCTCACTGCCGCCCGGGCCGTCCAGCCGCACCCAGGTGCGGCCCTGCGGATCCAGCGGGAGCGAGGCGATCACCTCGGGGTCGGCGGCGGTCCGGAGGGCGAAGTCGAGGAGCTCGGCGGAGGTGGGACCGGTGTGCGGGCGCGCGGGGGCGTACGAGGGTGCTGACATGGGGTGTGACCGTCCTGTGGGTTCGCGTGGGCGCGCGCACCGGAAACCGGGCACGCGGGAAGGGATCGGTGGATCGGCGAATCAACAGGAGGGGCGACAGACGCAGCCCACGTAGCGGAGCAGGTCCATGTGGACCCTCCGCCAGAGCAGTACGTCGGTGCCGGTCATGCCCGCGAGTGAACCACGACCCCGCACAAGGGGTCAATCGATCACGGATCCGGGCGCGGCCCCGCCGTTCGGGGCCCGCCCGGCATCCAGGGTGCCCGCGCGCCGGGTCACGGCGCCCCGGTGCGTCCCCTTCGGCTCACTCGCCCGCGCGGGCGGCGGCGGCCGGCGCCGGGTCCGCGGAGCCGTCCGCGACCGTCTCGGCCGCGACCGTCTCCGCCGCGAGCGCCCCGGCCTCGGCCGGCTCGGCCGGGGAGGGAACCGCGGGCAGCACGGGTGCGACGGGCGCGGCCACCCGGACCGCGTCCGCCGCCGCGTACAGCTCGGCCGGCCGGACCCCCGCGAAGGTGGCCGCCAGGTGACCGTCCGGCCGTACCAGCAGCACCGTGTGCGCCGGCGCGCCCGGATACGCGTCGGCCACCAGCAGCTCGGCCCGCATCGGCAGCGCGCTCACCGCCGCCGCCAGCCGTGGCATCAGCCCGGCCTTCAGCCAGTGCTTCCGGTCCCACACCCCGGTACCCGGAGCCACCAGCACCACCAGCAGCCGCCCCAGACCGATCCGGTCCCGCAGCGGCACGGTCGTCCCGTCCGGCGCGGTCACCGGTACGTCGGCCACCGCGCCGCCAGGCTCGGTGCCGGTCGGGACCTCGCGGACCGCGACCGGAGGGGCGTACGCCGGGGGCGCGCCGAGCGGGCCGCGCCCCAAGTGGCCTTCGGTGAGCAGGAGTTCCTGGGTGCGGCCGGCGCCGGGCAGGTAGCCGCGCAGGCCGCCCCCGCCGCGCAGGGCCGGGAGGGCCTGGTCGGCGGCGCGCAGCCGGGCGGCCACCGCGGTGCGGCGTTCCGCCTGGTAGCTGTCGAGGAGTTCCTCGGTGGCCCCGTGGTGCCAGGCCAGGGCCAGTTTCCAGGACAGGTTCTCCACGTCCCGGAGCCCCTCCTCCACGCCCTGGGTGCCCAGCGCGCCGAGCAGGTGGGCGGCGTCCCCGGCCAGGAAGGCCCGGCGGTCCCGCCAGCTGCGGGCCAGCCGGTGGTGCAGGGTGTGCACGCCGGTGTCGATCAGGTCGTACGGCGGTGTGGTCCCGCCGCACCAGCCCGCCAGGGTGTCCCGGATCAGCTCGATCAGCGCTTCCGGGGTGACCAGCTCCCCGCGCGCCGGCAGCAGCCAGTCCAGCCGCCACACCCCGTCGGGCAGCGGACGGGCCGTCACCTCGGGGACGGACGCCGACTGGGACCGGTGCAGTATGGCCTCGCCGGGCCAGGGGAGTTCGGTGCGCAGCGCGGCCACCGCGTGCCGCTCGACGGCGGTACGGCCGGGGAAGCGGATCCCGAGGAGCTTGCGGACGGTCGACCGGGCGCCGTCGCAGCCGACCACGTAACTGCCGCGCCACCAGGTGGTCTCGACGCCCCGGGTGTGGACCGTGACCCCGTGAGCCTCCTGCTCCAGGGAGTCGAGCCGGCTGTCCGGGACCAGCTGGACGAGGGGGTGCGCCGCGGCGGCGTCGCGCAGGCCGCGGGCGAGCGCGTGCTGGGGGACGTGCAGCGGGGCCGGGACCGGGTCCTCTTCGAAGGTGACCCGCCGGGTCTCCTGCCGGCGCCGCAGCGTGCGCCAGGCGGCGAACGGCGCACCCTCGTCGCGCAGCGTCGCGGCACCGAGCCGCTGGGCCATGGCGGCGGTGTCGGCGTGCAGCACGACTGTCCGGGCGGGTCTGGGCTCGTCCTTCCCGGGCCCCTCGTCGAGCAGCACGGAGGGCACGCCTTGGCCGGCCAGGGCCAAGGACAGGGAGAGTCCGACGGGCCCCGCGCCGACGACGATCACCGGGTCCATGGCGCGGCTCCCGATGTCCGGTATGTGATCACAGACCGTATGCAACCCACTGGAGGTGCGTGCGTCAAGTGACACCGGCCCGGCGGCCGTGGCATGCGCCCGCACACGCGTACGCGGTACGCCGGATCGTATCCGGCGCACCGCGTACAGGAGGTGATGCTGGGTCAGGAGTGACCAGAGCGGCGGGGGACTGGGAGTCAGTCCTTCGCGCGCACGTCCGAGCCGTCGCCCTGGGCCGGGAGTGCGATCACGGTGCCGTTGTCGACGAGGGGGGCAGTCGGTGCCGTGAGGGCTCCAACTGACCGCTTCGACTTCCGCAGCCGTCCCTCCAGCCAGGAGGCGAAGCCCGTCAGAGCGAAGTTGATCACGATGAACAGCAGCGCGATCACCGCGAGCGTGGGGATGGTGTTGCTGTAGTTGGCCGAGATCTGACGGCTCGTGGAGAGCAGCTCGGCGAAGCCCAGCACGGCACCCGCGATGGCGGTGTCCTTGAGGATGACGACGAGCTGGCTGACCAGGGCGGGCAGCATGGCCGTGACGGCCTGCGGCACCAGCACGTTGGCCATGGTCTGGCTCTTGGTCAGGCCCAGCGCCTTGGCGGCCTCGCCCTGTCCCTTGGGCAGCGAGTTGATGCCCGCCCGGACAATCTCCGCGATCACCGAGGCGTTGTAGAGGACCAGGCCGGTGACGCAGGCGTACAGCGGCCGGACCTCGGAGTCGATGTCCGTGAACTTCACGAACAGTGCGGAGCCGAACACCATCAGGATCAGGACGGGGATGGCGCGGAAGAACTCCACGACGGCGCCCACGGGGACCCGCACCCAGGCGTGGTCGGAGAGCCGGCCGATGCCGAGCAGGGCGCCCAGCGGCAGCGCGATCACCATGGCGATGGCGCCGGCCTTGACGGTCTCCCACAGGCCGGGCAGCAGGAAGGTCGTCCAGATCTCGCCGTCCTCGACGAACGGCGTCCACTTGTCGGCGTCCAGCTGGCCCTTCTCCGCCATCACGTCCAGCACCCACCACGCGGCGGCGCCCAGGACCAGCAGGAAGAGCACGGTGTAGATGATGTTGCGTGCCTTGGCCTTGGGCCCCGGCGTGTCGTAGAGCAGGGAGCTCATCGCTTCACCGCCACTCGCTTGGCCACCCAGCCCAGCAGCAGGCCGGTGGGCAGGGTCAGCAAGACGAAGCCGAGGGCGATGACCCCGAAGACGGCGAACAGCGCGTCTGCTTCGTTCTCGATCATTTCCTTCATCAGCAGGGCCGCTTCGGCCACACCGATGGCCGCCGCCACCGTGGTGTTCTTGGTGAGGGCGATCAGTACGTTGGCCAGCGGGGTGACCGCGGCCCGGAACGCCTGCGGCAGCACGATCAGGGTGAGCACCTGGACGAAGCTCAGCCCCAGGGCGCGGGCCGCCTCGGCCTGCCCGACCGGCACCGTGTTGATGCCCGAGCGCAGCGCTTCGCAGACGAAGGTGCCGGTGTAGGCGGTCAGACCCAGGACGGCGAGCCGGAAGCCGATGTCCTCGAAGTTCTCGGTGCCCATGTTGAAGCTCAGGGTCTGGTTCAGGCCCAGCAGGCAGCCGACGACCAGCACGGTGAGCGGAGTGTTCCGCACCACGTTCACGTAAGCGGTGCCGAAGGCCCGCATCAGCGGGACCGGACTGACCCGCATCCCGACCAGCAAGGTTCCCCAGATCAGGGAGCCTATGGCCGAGTAGAGGGTGAGCTGAACCGTCACCCAGAAGGCGCCGAGCAGGTCGTACTGCCCGGAATCAAGAAAATCGAACACGTTGTCCTGCGCTCTCCCCAGGATGGCCGGTGGGGCACGCCGCCGCCCGCGGCAGGCGGGCGGCGACGCACCTCACCCGATGACTCAGCTGCCTTCGGTGATCTGCGGGGCGGGCTCGTTCTTGTAGTTCGCCGGGCCGAAGTTGGCCTTCACGAACTTCTCCCAGGAGCCGTCCTGGACCATCTTCTTCAGCGCGGTGTTGATCTTGGTCTGGAGGTCCTTGTTGCCCTTCTTCAGGCCGATGCCGTAGTTCTCGTTGCTCAGGCTCAGGCCGACCAGCTTGAACTTGCCCTGGTTCTTCTCCTGCGCGGCGTAGCCGGCCAGGATCGAGTTGTCCGTGGTCAGGGCGTCGAGGTTCTTGTTCTCCAGGCCGGTGAGGCACTCGGAGTAGCCGCCGACCTGGAGCAGGTTCGCCTTGGGCGCCAGCTTGTCCTTGACGTTCTGCGCGGAGGTCGAGCCGGTGACCGAGCAGAGCTTCTTGTCGTTCAGGTCCTCGGCCTTGGTGATGCCGGACTCGTCGGCGCGGACCAGCAGGTCCTGGTGGGCCAGGAAGTACGGGCCGGCGAAGTCGACCTTCGCCTTGCGCTTGTCGTTGATCGAGTAGCTGGCGACGATGAACTCGACGTCGCCGTTCTGGATCAGGTTCTCGCGCTCGGCGGAGACGGCCTGCTTGAACTCGATCTGGCCCGCCTCGTAGCCGAGCTCCTTGGCCACGTAGGTCGCCACGTCGACGTCGAAGCCGGTGAACTTGCCGTCCGGCGTCTTCAGGCCCAGACCGGGCTGGTCGAACTTGATGCCGACGACGATCTTGTCCTTCTTGCCGCCCGAACCGGCCTTGGAGTCCTTGTCCTTGTCGCCACCGCACGCGGTCGCCGTCAGGGCCAGGGTCAGGGCGAGCGTCGCGGCCGCACCGGTCTTGATGAGCTTCATTGTGAACTTCCCTCGGATGAGACGTTGTTGAACTACCACCGGAGTTGAGCTACCCCCGGATCAGTACCAGACCGGACGTTCAGTGGTGCAGGATCTTCGACAGGAAGTCCTTGGCGCGGTCGCTGCGCGGGTTGCTGAAGAACTGCTCGGGCTCCGCCTCTTCGACGATCTTCCCGTCGGCCATGAAGACGACCCGGTTGGCCGCGGAGCGGGCGAAGCCCATCTCGTGCGTGACCACGACCATCGTCATGCCCTCGGCGGCGAGCTGCTGCATGACCTCCAGCACCTCGTTGATCATCTCCGGGTCGAGGGCCGAGGTGGGCTCGTCGAAGAGCATCACCTTCGGCTCCATCGCCAGCGCCCGGGCGATCGCCACGCGCTGCTGCTGGCCGCCGGAGAGCTGCGCCGGGTACTTGTCGGCCTGCGTGCCGACGCCCACCCGGTCGAGCAGGGTGCGGGCGGTGGCCTCGGCCTCCGCCTTGGCCTTCTTGCGGACCTTCAGCTGACCCAGCATCACGTTCTCGAGCACCGTCTTGTGCGCGAAGAGGTTGAACGACTGGAACACCATGCCCACATCGGCGCGCAGCTTGGCCAGGGCACGGCCCTCGGCGGGAAGTTCCTTCCCGTCCAGGGTGATGCTGCCCGAATCGATGGTCTCCAGGCGGTTGATGGTCCGGCACAGCGTCGACTTGCCCGACCCCGAAGGGCCGATCACGACGACGACCTCGCCGCGGGCAATGCTCAGATTGACGTCCTGAAGCACGTGCAACGCGCCGAAATGCTTGTTGACGTTGCTCAGTACGACCAGGCCGTCCGCCGTGGGCGCCGAGTCCCCGGCCCCTGCGCCCTTGGTCACTGATACTCCGCTCATCGGCTTGTAGCTCCGTCCTCCTCGGTTGGGAGGACAGTAGTGAGCGGCTCTGCACAGCGTCACCACATCTGAGGGAGAATTGAGCATAACGATCCGGCCTCTGCCGGACACGCTCCGTATGTACGGGAGGCGAGGGGAGCGGCACCTTGCGTGAGGCCCCTGGTGTGCTGTTTTACTGAGCGCAACCGGGCGGTCCGGCGGCTCGCCGGACGACGGCCGGAAGCGGCCGGAAGACGACCGGAAATCAGCCGTCAGGAACCCAGGAAAGGGGGCCCGAGGAAGATGAGACTGCTTCTCGTCGAGGACGACGACCACGTCGCCGCGGCCCTGTCCGCGATCCTGGCCCGGCACGGCTTCCAGGTGACCCACGCCCGCAGCGGCGAGGAGGCGCTGCAGGCCCTGCTGCCCGCCGGCGCCCCGCCCACGGTCAGCCCCTACGGGGTGATCCTGCTCGACCTCGGCCTGCCCGACCAGGACGGCTACGAGGTCTGCGGCAAGATCCGCAAGCGCACCTCCACCCCCGTGATCATGGTGACGGCGCGCGGCGACGTCCGCTCCCGCATCCACGGACTCAACATGGGTGCGGACGACTACGTGGTGAAGCCGTACGACACCGGCGAGCTGCTCGCCCGCATCCACGCCGTCGCCCGGCGCACCAGCAGTCCCGGCGGCAACGGCGGCAACAGCACCGGATCCGAGGATTCCACCGGGCCCGGCGTGACCGGGCACCCCGGCGGCCCCTCCGGCACGGTCCGGCTCGGCCCCGTCAGCATCGAGCTGCCGACCCGGCGGGTCTCCGTCAACGGCACCGACGTACCGCTCACCCGCAAGGAATTCGACCTCCTCGCGCTGCTCGCGCAGCGCCCCGGCGTGGTCTTCCGGCGGGAACAGATCATCAGCGAGGTCTGGCGCACCAGCTGGGAGGGCACCGGCCGGACCCTCGAAGTCCACGTCGCCTCCCTCCGCTCCAAGCTGCGGATGCCCGCCCTGATCGAAACGGTCCGCGGGGTGGGCTACCGGCTCGTCGCCCCCGGCCCGAGCGCCCCCGGTCCGGGCGCCCGGTAGGAGGCTCCTCGCCGTGCGCGCCCGGCTGCTCCCCCTGCTCGTCGTCCTCATGGCCGGCGTGCTGATCGCCCTCGGTTTCCCGCTCGCCGTCAGCCTGGCGGCCGGGCAGCAGCAGGGCGTGGTCGTCGACCGCATCGACGACAGCGCCCGCTTCGCCGCCCTCGCCCAGTTCGTCGTCGAGGCCGAGGGCGCGGGAGACAAGAGCGCCGACGAGCGCATCCAGACCCTGCGCTCCGAACTCGCCCGCTACCAGGGGCTGTACGGCATCCGGGCCGGCATCTTCTACCGCGACGGCAACGCCATGGCCGCCGCGCCGGGCTGGTGGCGGCTGCCCGACACCAAGGACGCCGACCAGGCCTTCAACGAGGCCCTTGCCGGCCGCCGCAGCCACGATCCCGCGCAGGTGTGGCCCTGGCAGCCGCACGGCAAGCTGCTCGTCGCCTCCCCGGTCGTCCTCGACGGCGACGTCGTCGCCGTGGTCGTCACCGAATCGCCCACCGACCAGATGCGCTCCCGCACCCTGCAGGGCTGGCTGCTCATCGCCGCCGGTCTGACCGCCGCCATGCTGGTCGCCTTCGGCGCGGCCCTGCGGCTCACCAGCTGGGTGCTCAAGCCCGTCCGCACCCTGGACGCCGCCGCCCACGGTATCGCCACCGGCCGGATGAACTCCCGGGTCGCGGCCGCCGGCGGGCCGCCCGAACTCCGCCGCCTGGCCCGGTCCTTCAACGAGATGGCCGACAACGTCGAAGAGGTGCTGGAGCAGCAGCGCGCCTTCGTCGCCGACGCCTCCCACCAGCTGCGCAACCCGCTGGCCGCACTGCTCCTGCGGATCGAACTGCTCGCCCTCGAACTTCCCCCGGACAACGAGGAGATCGCCTCGGTGCGCACCGAGGGCAAGCGGCTCGCCCAGGTCCTCGACGACCTCCTTGACCTGGCCCTGGCCGAGCACGCCACCGCCGAGCTCTCCCTCACCGACATCGGTTCCCTGACCTCGGAACGGGTCGCCGCCTGGCGTCCGCTGGCCGAGGAGAAGGGCGTACGGCTGGTCGAGCGCGGCCGGACCGCGGTCACCGGCTGGGCCGACCCGATCGCCCTGTCCAGCGCGCTGGACGCGGTCATCGACAACGCGGTGAAGTTCACCCCGTCCGGCGAGGAGGTGGAAGTCCTGGTCGCGGCGGAGGAGGGCACCGCGGTGATCGTGGTCACCGACCGCGGCCCCGGCCTCACCCAGGAGGAACTCGCCCGCATCGGCGACCGCTTCTGGCGCAGCAACCGCCACCAGAACATCAAGGGCTCCGGCCTGGGCCTGTCGATCTCCCGCACCCTCCTCGCCGCGGGCGGCGGCTCCCTCTCCTACGCCGCGAACCCCCCGCACGGCCTCCGCGTGACGGTCTCCGTCCCCCGCACCGGCCCGGACACGGCCTGAGGGGGTATCCGGCGGATCGGGGCCGAAGGGGCCGGTGCGGCCCGCACACTGCCGCATACTGAAGGCGACCTGCCTCAGGAGCGCTCCCGTGACCACGCCCAGCCCGACCTCCGCCGTTCCCGCGCCGCGCACGGCGGCAGCATCCGGACTCACCGCGGCCATCGACATCGGCGGAACGAAGATCGCCGGTGCGCTGGTCCACCCCGACGGCACGATGAGCGCGACCACCCGCCGGCCCACCCCGCGCGGGGGCGACGCTGACGCGGTGATGGCCGCGGTCGCCGAGGTGGTCGCCGACCTCGCCGCCGACCGCAACTGGGACTCCGTACGGCGCTGCGGGATCGGCAGCGCCGGCCCGGTGGACTCCGCCCGCGGCACCGTCAGCCCGGTGAACATCACGGCCTGGCGCGACTACCCGCTGCTGGCCCGCACCCGCGAGGTGCTCACCGGCCACGGCCGCCCGGTCCCGGCCGTGCTGGTCGGGGACGGCGTGGCCATGACGGCGGCGGAGCACTGGCTGGGCGCCGCCCGGGGCCACGCGAACGCCCTGTGCATGGTGGTCTCCACCGGCGTCGGCGGAGGCCTGGTCCTGGACGATCGCCTGCACCCCGGCCCCACCGGCAACGCCGGTCACATCGGCCACATCAGCGTGGACTTCGGCGGCGAGCAGTGCGCCTGCGGCGGTCGCGGCTGCGTGGAGTCCATCGCCTCCGGCACCGCCATCGCCCGCTGGGCCCGCGAACAGGGCTGGACCGGACCCGACCCCACGGCCGCCGGGGTCGCCGCGGCGGCACGGGCAGGCGACCCGGTGGCGCTGGCCGCCTTCGACCGGGCCGGCCGGGCCCTGGCGGCGGCCATCGCCGCCACCGCCACCCTGGTGGAGACGGACATCGCGGTCATCGGCGGCGGCGTGGCCGCGTCCGGCGACACCCTCCTCGGCCCGGTCCGCGCCCACCTGGCGACGTACGCGACCCTGGGCTTCGTCCATGGCCTGCGCGTCGTCCCGGCGGCCCTCGGCAACGACGCCGGCCTCATCGGCGCGGCCTCGGCGGCCCTGACCCTGCTCCCGGCCTCCTGACCGGCCCCGCTCCCGTCTCCGCCGGTGTCGCGGCCGCTGTCCCGGCCGGTCCCGGCAGGGCTACGGCTTGACCGAGCGGTAGTAGCGCCGCGCGCCCTCGTGCAGGTCGAGGGGGTCCGTGTAGATCGCCGTACGCAGGTCCACGCGCTGGGCCGCGTGCACCTCCTGCCCGATGTCGTCGCGGCTGTGGATCACCGCACGGGTGAAGCGCTCGGTCAGCTCCGGGCTGGTCCGCTCGGTGGTGACCAGCAGGTTCGGCACGGCCACCGTGGTCACCGCAGAGGTGTTCCGGGCCCGCGCGTACGCGTCCTGCGGCATCACCGCGGCCCGGTAGTAGTGCGCGTTTCCGTCGCTCTGCAGCTCCGGCACCAGGTCGCCGAGCGGCACCAGCCGGATGTCGAACCGCTCCGACAGCTCCCGCACCGCGTTCGTCGGCAGCCCGCCGGACCAGAAGAACGCGTCGATGCGCCCCGCCATCAGCTCGGCCGGCATGGTGTCGATGCCTATCGACACCGGCGTGACGTCCTCCCGCGGATCCAGCTTCGCCGCCTTCAGGAGCCGGTCCGAGATCAGCCGGACACCCGATCCCGGCTGTCCCACGGCCACCTTCAGACCCTTCAGATCCCGCGCCGACTGCACCCGCGACCCGGCCGGCACCACCAGCTGCACGTAGTCGTCGTACAGCCGTGCCACCCCGCGCAGCTGGTCCGCCCCGGCCCGTTCGTCCCGCCGGAACTTCGCCACCGCGTCCGCCGTCGCCACCGTGAAGTCGGCCTGGCCGGACGCCACCCGCGCCAGGTTCTCCTGCGAGCCCTCACTGGGCAGCAGCCGCACGTCCACCTCGGGCATGTCGCGTCCCAGGGCGTCCTCCAGCAGCTCGCCGTAGCGGTGGTAGACGCCCGTACGGACACCCGTGCTGAACGTCAGCCGGCCAGTCGGCTCCGGGCTCCCCAGCGGCCACAGCCACCACATCAGCAGCCCGAGCGCGACCAGCCCGGCCACCAGGACCCGCAGTGCGCGGCGCCTGGTGAGCCGCGGGAACCGGGGCAGGGCAGAGGGCATGCGCGCGATCCTGCCAGCCGCCCGGGCTCCTGTCACCGTCTGAAAAGTCACGCCCGGCCCGGCGGGCGCCATCCGGCCCGCGCAGGTCAGGCGCTCGTCCGGCGCCCGGTCAAGCGCTCGGTCCGAAGGCCGCCGGGGACCCCCTTACCCTTGTTGCATGAGCAGCGTGGAGCCGGGTGGAGCAGTGGACGTCAAGGGAACATACGAGGTGCGCACCTACGGGTGCCAGATGAACGTGCACGACTCCGAGCGGCTCTCCGGTCTGCTGGAGGACGCCGGCTACGTCCGCGCCCCCGAGGGCTCCGACGGTGACGCCGACGTCGTGGTCTTCAACACGTGCGCGGTCCGCGAGAACGCAGACAACAAGCTCTACGGCAACCTCGGCCGGCTCGCCCCGATGAAGACCAAGCGCCCCGGCATGCAGATCGCCGTCGGTGGCTGCCTGGCACAGAAGGACCGGGACACCATCGTCAAGAAGGCCCCCTGGGTCGACGTGGTCTTCGGCACCCACAACATCGGCAAGCTGCCGGTGCTGCTGGAGCGCGCCCGCGTCCAGGAGGAGGCGCAGGTCGAGATCGCCGAATCGCTGGAGGCGTTCCCCTCCACCCTGCCGACCCGCCGCGAGTCCGCCTACGCCGCGTGGGTCTCCATCTCCGTCGGCTGCAACAACACCTGCACCTTCTGTATCGTCCCGGCGCTGCGCGGCAAGGAGGAGGACCGCCGTCCCGGCGACATCCTCGCCGAGGTCGAGGCGCTGGTCGCCGAGGGCGTCTCCGAGATCACCCTGCTCGGCCAGAACGTCAACGCCTACGGTTCCGACCTGGGCGACCGCGAGGCCTTCAGCAAGCTGCTGCGCGCCTGCGGGGAGATCGAGGGCCTGGAGCGGGTCCGCTTCACCTCGCCGCACCCGCGCGACTTCACCGACGACGTGATCGCGGCGATGGCCGAGACCCCGAACGTGATGCCGCAGCTGCACATGCCGCTGCAGTCCGGCTCCGACCCGATCCTCAAGGCGATGCGCCGCTCCTACCGGCAGGAGCGCTTCCTCGGGATCATCGAGAAGGTACGCGCCGCCATCCCGCACGCTGCGATCTCCACCGACATCATCGTGGGCTTCCCCGGCGAGACCGAGGAGGACTTCCAGCAGACCATGCACGCCGTGCGCGAGGCCCGGTTCGCCAACGCCTTCACCTTCCAGTACTCCAAGCGCCCCGGCACCCCCGCGGCCGAGATGGAGGGGCAGATCCCGAAGGAGGTCGTCCAGGACCGCTACATGCGCCTGGTCGCGCTCCAGGAGGAGATCTCCTGGGAGGAGAACAAGAAGCAGGTCGGCCGCACGCTGGAGGTCATGGTCGCGGAGGGCGAGGGCCGCAAGGACGGCGCCACCCACCGCCTGTCCGGACGCGCCCCCGACAACCGCCTCGTGCACTTCACCAAGCCGGACGTGGAGGTCCGTCCGGGTGACGTGGTGACCGTCGAGATCACCTACGCCGCCCCGCACCACCTGCTCGCCGAGGGCGCCGTCTCCGCCGGGGCGGTCCGCCGTACCCGGGCGGGCGACGCCTGGGAGAAGCGCAACGCCGCCCCGGCGCAGCCGCAGGGCGTCATGCTCGGCATCCCCGGCCTGGGCGTCCCGGCTCCCCTCCCGGCAGCCACGGGCGGCTGCGGCGTCCCCTCTTCCTGACGCGTCCCCCGCACGGCTCGGCCCCCGGGCGGCGGAGTGCCGCGACCCGGGCAGGGCCGTGGCGGCCCGCGGACGCTACGCTGCGGATCATGCTCGTAGCCGCCGCCGTCTGCCCCAGCCCGCCGCTCCTCGTGCCGCAGCTCGCGGCCGGGGCCGCCGAGGAGCTGGCGGACGCCCGTACCGCATGTTCCGACGCGCTCGCCGTGCTCGCCGCCTCCCGGCCCGACCTGCTGGTCGTGGTCGGGTCCGTGGCGCACGGCCAGGGCGGCGGATACGACGAGGGAACCCACGGCTCCTTCGCCTCCTTCGGGGTCGACCTGACCGTCACCCTCGGCAGTGCCGGCGCCCGCCCGACCGGGGAAGGGGCCCCCGGCCCGCTGCCGGCCTCCCTCGCCGTCGGCGCCTGGCTGCTGGAGCGGGCGCGCTGGTCCGCCGCGCCCGTGGCCGGCGTCGCCGTGGCCGAGGGGCTCGCACCGGACGCCTGCGCCGTCCTGGGCGCCGACCTCGGTGGTTCCGCCGACCGGGTGGCCATGCTGGTCCTCGGCGACGGCAGCGCCTGCCGCACCCTCAAGGCGCCCGGCTACCTCGACGACCGTGCGGAGCCCTTCGACGCGGCCGCAGCCCGCGCGCTCGGCGCGGCGGACACGGCCGCGCTCGCCGCGCTCGACCCCGTCCTGGCCCACGAGCTCAAGGCCGCCGGGCGCGCCCCCTGGCAGGTGCTGGCGGGCGCGGCGCAGGGCGCCGGGCTGGACGGCCGTCTGCTGTACGAGGACGCTCCGTACGGCGTCGGCTACTTCGTCGCCGCCTGGTCGTAGCACCCCGGGCGCCGCCGGTCCCGGCCCGCGTCGGCCGGATACGCGGAGAGGGGGCGCGGGCGCTGCCCGGGCCCCCTCCTTCCGCGGTCGCGTGCCGTCAGGCGGCCGGCGGTGGCGGGGTCGGTCCGCCGCCAGGGGTGTCGTCGTGGTGCGCGATCTTGCCGATGGTGCCCTTCGCCTTGTCCGTGCCGCTGGCGATGCGGTCGCTGTACTTGCCCTTGGTCTTCGAGTCCACGGTCTTGGCGACCTTGTCCAGCCCGTGGCCGATCCGGTGCTCGTGCTGCTGCGCGAGGCCGCTGACCTTGTGCCCGACCTTGTCCTTGGTCGGCCCGATCTTGGCCTTGAGATTGTCGAGCAGGCCCATGGGTCACCTTCCCCTGGCGGTGGCTACGTACGGGCGCCCTCGCCGGCTCCGCTGTCCGCAGCCTCCGCCGCGGACTGCTGCTTCGGGATCTCCACGGCCTCCGCGGCCGCTTCGGCCGCTTCCGCCGTTTCGCCGACGGGTTCCGCCGTCGTGGCGGGCTCGGCCTCGGACCCGTCCGTCACCGCGGCCTCCGCGGTTTGTCCGGCCGGATTCCCGTCCTCACCCTTGCGGCGACGGAACCGACTGAAAACGCCCATGTCTACTCCTCCAACGGTACTCGTGCGGGTGAAGTTCCGCCGCGGTCACAGCGCGTCGCCGGCCTCCGTCCCACCTGCCGTCCACCCGCCCCACCGGCCGGAGCCACGCCAGGGCAACGACCTCGTCTCCGGTCCGTCACCTCACTCGTTCGGGTAGACGCCGACGGGTTTGCGAGACTGGTGCGGTGAGAAGTGCAGCCCCCGCCCCGCGCGTCATCGCCGTCGTCGGTCCCACCGCGGCCGGAAAGTCCGATCTGGGCGTCGCCCTTGCCCGCCATCTCGGCGGCGAGGTCGTCAACGCCGACTCCATGCAGCTGTACCGGGGGATGGACATCGGCACCGCCAAACTGACGACCGAGGAGCGCGGCGGCATCCCGCACCACCTCCTCGACATCTGGGACGTCACCGAGACGGCCAGCGTCGCCGAGTACCAGCGGCTCGCCCGAGCCGAGATCGACCGCCTGCTGGCCGAGGGCCGCACCCCGATCCTGGTCGGCGGTTCCGGCCTGTACGTGCGCGGAGCCCTGGACGTCATGGAGTTCCCCGGCACCGACCCGGAGGTCCGGGCCCGGCTGGAGGAGGAAGCCACCCTGCGCGGCCCCGGCGCCCTGCACGCCCGTCTCGCCGCCCTGGACCCGGCCGCCGCCACCGCGATCCTGCCGAGCAACAGCCGCCGGATCGTCCGCGCGCTGGAGGTCATCGAGATCACCGGAAAGCCGTTCACCGCCAACCTGCCCGGTCACGAATCGGTGTACGACTGCGTGCAGATCGGCGTGGACGTGGCCCGGCCGGAGCTCGACGAACGGATCGCGCTGCGCGTGGACCGGATGTGGGAGGCCGGCCTCGTCGACGAGGTCCGGACCCTGGAGGCGGCCGGACTGCGGGAGGGCGTCACGGCATCCCGCGCCCTCGGCTACCAGCAGGTGCTGGCGGCGCTGGCGGGGGAGTGCACCGAGGAGGAGGCGCGCGCGGAGACCGTACGCGCCACCAAGCGCTTCGCGCGCCGTCAGGACTCCTGGTTCCGCCGCGATCCCCGGGTCCACTGGCTGAGCGGCGCCGCCGCCGACCGGCAGGAACTCTTCGGACTCGCGCAGTCGTTGGTCGAACGAGCGGTTACAGCCTGATCACGTGATGGCATCGGGACGCCCCGGGCGCCCGTCGAGGGGCCCGTGGCGTGCCATCATCAAATTCCGACGGTGCGGTCACCGGCGGTGAACGACGGCGAACGAAGTCCGAGTGGGGAGGGCACGTGGCGATGGAGGCCGGCCCTCGCGACACTGGGCGGGACGATGCCGGGCAGGAAACGGACCCCATGGTTCCCGACGGCCTGGGGCTTCCCGCGGATCCCGCGCGCCTGACCTCGGACGGCCCTGACGGACCCGACGGACCGGACCCGGCCGAAGACGCCACCGGCCCCGCCGTCGAGGTCGAGCTGCGCCCGCAGCGGCGCCTGCGGATCTGGCAGCTCGCCCCGATCGTGATGCTCGGCGCGGCCGGCTCGCTGATGTTCGCCTTCCCGCTCGCCTTCGAGTTCGGCGACGGCGGTGCCCTCGTCGCCATGCTCGGCCTGCTGATCAGTTCCTGCGCCGGCGGCTGGGGCATGATGGCCGCCCGGCGCGTGGGCTACACCTGGCCGGGGCTGCCCGCCCGCGGCTCCGGCATCCGCTCCGACTGGCGGATGATCGCCCTCTACACCCTGATCGCCCTCACGGTCGTGGCCCTCGCCGTGTGGCGGGTCGCCCGGCTGCGGTAGGGACCGCGGCCCGCTCCCACCCCGCTCCGCCCCGCGTCGGCGCCGGGCGGGGAGGCCCCGCGCGGCGGGCGCGGGCCCCCGATTACCATGGGCCCGTGACCAGTCAGCGCAGCAGCCTCGCCTTCCTCAAGGGCCACGGGACCGAGAACGACTTCGTGATCATCCCGGACCCGGACAACGCGATCGACCTGCCCGCCGCCGCGGTGGCCCGGCTCTGCGACCGCCGGGCCGGCCTCGGCGCCGACGGCGTGCTGCACGTGGTGCGCTCCGCCGCCCACCCCGAGGCCGCGCACATGGCCGACGAGGCCGAGTGGTTCATGGACTACCGCAACAGCGACGGCTCCATCGCCGAGATGTGCGGCAACGGCGTCCGCGTCTTCGCCCGCTACCTCCACCACGCCGGCCACGTCGAGCCCGGCGACCTGGCCGTCGCCACCCGCGGCGGGATCAAGAAGGTCCACCTCCACAAGGAGGAGTTCGTCAGCGTGACCATGGGCCGCGCCGTCCTCCCCGAGGGCGGGGTCACGGTCTCCGTCGGCGACCGCAGCTGGCCGGCCACCAACGTCAACATGGGCAACCCGCACGCCGTCGCCTTCGTCGACAGCCTCGACGACGCCGGCGACCTGCTCAGCCCGCCCCCCTTCAGCCCCCCCTCCGCGTACCCCGAAGGGGTCAACGTCGAGTTCGTCGTCGACCGCGGCCCCCGCCACGTGGCCATGCGCGTCCACGAGCGCGGCTCCGGGGAGACCCGCTCCTGCGGCACCGGCGCCTGCGCGGTCGCCGTCGCCACCGCCCGGCGCGACGGCGCCGACCCCGCCGTCACCGGCGAATCCGTCACCTACACGGTGGACGTCCTGGGCGGTACTCTGATGATCACCGAGGACCCGGACGGAACGATCCACAAGACCGGACCCGCCGTCATCGTCGCCGCCGGGGAATTCGATCCGGACTGGCTCACCGAAACGGCTTTCGCCTGAAGATTCCCTCACATGGGTGATCCGTTTCACGCTCAGCGAGAGCCGGACTCCGCCACGTGGTGGGGTCGGTAACATCAGACACCGGCCCTGAGGGCTCACCCCATGCCCACCGTCGCCGGTCGAAGCCGCCGGAGGTGCCCATGAGTGCAGAGGCCACGAACCCCGACGCCCGTCCCGAGCTCCGCAGACGCGGCCGCAGCAGGCTCGATCTGCGCAGGCTCGGACGTGCCGCACTGCTCGGTCCCGCGCCCCGGGACCGCCTCCCGGACGCCATCAGCCATGTTGCCGAGGCGCACCGGGCCCACTATCCCGACGCCGACCTCGGCGTGCTCCGCCGGGCCTACGTGCTCGCCGAGTCCTCCCACCGCGGCCAGATGCGCAAGAGCGGCGAACCGTACATCACGCACCCGCTCGCCGTCACCCTGATCCTCGCCGAACTCGGCGCCGAGACCACCACCTTGACGGCCTCCCTGCTGCACGACACCGTCGAGGACACCGATGTGACCCTCGATCAGGTCCGCGAGGAGTTCGGCGACGAGGTGCGCTTCATCGTCGACGGCGTCACCAAGGTGGAGAAGATCGACTACGGTGCGGCCGCCGAACCCGAGACCTTCCGCAAGATGCTCGTCGCCACCGGCAACGACGTCCGCGTCATGTCCATCAAACTCGCCGACCGCCTGCACAACATGCGCACCCTCGGGGTGATGCGCCCCGAGAAACAGGCCCGCATCGCCAAGGTCACCCGCGACGTCCTGATCCCGCTCGCCGAACGGCTCGGCGTCCAGGCCCTCAAGACCGAACTGGAAGACCTCGTCTTCGCGATCCTCCACCCCGAGGAGTACGAGCACACCCGCGCGCTCATCGCCGCCCACGCCGGCGAGGCCGACCCGCTGCCCGCCGTCGCCGAATCCGTCCGCGGCGTGCTCCGCGAAGCCGGTATCCCGGCCGAGGTCCACATCCGGCCCCGCCACTTCGTCTCCGTCCACCGCATCTCCCGCAAACGCGGAGAACTGCGCGGCTCCGACTTCGGCCGGCTGCTCGTCCTGGTCGGCGAGAACGCCGACTGCTACGGGGTGCTGGGCGAACTGCACACCTGCTTCACCCCGGTGGTCTCGGAGTTCAAGGACTTCATCGCCGTCCCCAAGTTCAACCTGTACCAGTCCCTGCACACCGCCGTCGCCACCCCCGACGGCGAGGTCGCCGAGGTCATCGTCCGCACCCGCCAGATGCACCGGGTCGCCGAAGCGGGCGTGGTCGCCCTGGGCAACCCGTACGCCGTGGCCGAATCGGGCGCCGCGGGGGAGTCCGACGAGGAGCGGACCGACCCCACCCGGCCCGGCTGGCTCTCCCGGCTCCTGGACTGGCAGCAGTCCGCACCCGACGCCGACACCTTCTGGAGCTCCCTGCGCGCCGAACTCGCCCAGGACCGCGAGATCACCGTCTTCCGCGCCGACGGCGGCGGCCGCCTCGGCCTCCCCGCCGGTGCCACCTGTATCGACGCGGCCTACGCCCAGCACGGCGAGGCCGCGCACGGCTGTATCGGCGCCCGGGTCAACGGGCGCCTCACCTCCCTGGCCAGCCCGCTGGCCGACGGGGACACCGTGCAACTGCTGCTGGCCCAGGACGCCTCCTCCGGGCCGGCCCCCGACTGGCTCGACCACGCCCGCACCCCCGCCGCCCGGATCGCCATCAGCAGCTGGCTGCGGTCCCATCCGGACGGGGCGCGGACCGACCAGGCCGCCCCGCGGGCGCCGCTCTCCGTGGTCGGAGCCCGAGGCAAGGGCGGCAACGCCGTCGCCGACCTGCCCGACGCGCCGGTCCGGCTGGCCGGCTGCTGCACCCCGGTACCGCCGGACGACGTCGCAGGCTTCGTCGTACGCGGCGGTGCCGTCACCGTCCACCGAGTGGAATGCCCCGCGGTCGCCCAGATGCGGTCCCTCGGCCGCACCTCCGTCGCCGTGCACTGGAAGGCCACCGCCGACTGCCGGGTCACCCTGGTCGCCGAATCGTTCGGCCGCCCGCACCTGCTCGCCGACCTCACCGAAGCGATCTCCCGGGAGGGCGCCGACATCGTCTCGGCCACCGTGGAGCCCCCGAACGAACAGCGCGTCCGCCACCGCTACACCCTCCAGCTGCCCGATGCGACCGTGCTCCCCGCACTGATGCGCGCCATGCGCGACGTCCCCGGCGTCTACGACGTGGGCCGCGCCTGACCCGGCCGATGCGCAGCGCGGCCCCGCCACCGTGCCTGCCCCGGCCGCGGTGTGCGTGGCGGCCGCACCCTGCCGCCGCGCGGGCGGTCGTGCCGTACCGCGCCGCCGTGTGGGCAGGCGTGCCGCGTCGCCACCGGCCGTGTGGGCAGGCGTGCCGCAGGGCGATGGGGGTGGCCCCTGCTCGAGCGAAGTCGAGAGCTTGGGGGAGGGTGGGCACACGGCACGACGGCGCGCGCCGGTCGCGCAGCGTGTGCCTGCACCCCGACCCCGCTCACGGGTCGGACCCCGTCCGGGCGGAGCTCCGCTCCGGGCGGTGCCGGGTCGGGCGGAGCCCCGCCCAGGCCTGGGGGCAGCGGCTGCGGCCGGGGCCGGCCATGGCTTCGGTGGGGCGGGAGCGAGCCTGCGGGGCGGCGTTCCGGTGTGCCCACCCGTTCCGCCCTGCGGAACGCCTGCCCACACCTCCGGCGGAGCCGCGCCCACACCTTCTGCGGAGGCGCGGCCAGGGCGGGGCCCGTTCGGGTGGTCCCCGGACCGGGCCGCCGCGCCGCCGAAACGCATCGCGCAGCCCCTGGTATCGCCTAGGGAATGCGCCTCACCGCCCCCCGCCTGCGAGCAGCACTGCTCGCCACCGCCTCGCTCACCCTCGTCGCCGCGGTGCTCCCCGCTCCCGAACCGCTCGGCATCGGCGACCCCCTCTTCCCCGAGCTGGGCAACCCCGGGTACGACGTCATCGCCTACGACCTGTCCCTCACCTACCGGGACAACACCTCGGCGCTCGACGCGGTCACCGTCATCGACGCCCGCAGCCGGCAGCGGCTGGACCGGATCAACCTCGACTTCACCCACGGCAAGGTCGAGTCCGCCGTGGTCAACGGGCTCCCGGCGCAGTTCGCGACCGCAGGCGAGGACCTCGTCCTCACCCCGGAACGGCCGGTCCCCGCAGGCGCCCCCGTACGGATCACCGTCCGGCACACCAGCGACCCGAGCGGCCGCGGCGACGGGGGCTGGGTACCCACCCAGGACGGCCTGGCCATGGCCAACCAGGCCGACGCCGCCCACCGGGTCTTCCCCTGCAACGACCACCCGGCCGACAAGGCGTACTTCACCTTCCGCATCACCGCCCCGGCCGGCAAGACCGCCGTCGCCAACGGCCTGCCCGTCGCCGCGCCCCGCACCTCCGGCAGCGGCGCAGCCGCCACCACCACCTGGACGTACCGCACCCTGCACCCGATGGCCACCGAGCTCGCCCAGGTGTCCATCGGCGACTCCGCGGTGGTCCGCCGCACGGGCCCGCACGGGCTGCCGCTGCGCGACGTGGTGCCCGCCGCCGACCGGGAGCGGCTCGAGCCCTGGCTGAAGAAGACCCCCGGCCACCTGGCCTGGATGGAGGAGCGGGTCGGCCGCTACCCCTTCGAGACCTACGGCGTCCTGATCGCGAACGCCGCCACCGGCTTCGAGCTGGAGACCCAGACCCTCTCCTTCTTCGAACGCGGCCTGTTCACCACCGACGGCTACCCGGAGTGGTACGTCGAGGCCGTGATGGTCCACGAACTCGCCCACCAGTGGTTCGGCGACAGCGTCACCCCGCGCACCTGGTCCGACCTGTGGCTCAACGAGGGGCACGCCACCTGGTACGAGGCGCTGTACGCCGACCACCTGGGGAAGTACCCCCTGGAGCGGCGCATGCGCGAGGCGTACCAGCGCTCCGACCAGTGGCGCGCGGCCGGCGGCCCCCCGGCCGCCCCCAGGCTCCCCGAGCCCGGCCGGAAGATCAGCCTGTTCCGGCCGGTGGTGTACGACGGCTCCGCGCTCGTCCTCTACGCCCTGCGGCAGGAGGTCGGCACCGCCGTCTTCGAGCGGATCCAGCGCCGCTGGGTCTCCCGCCACGCCGACGGCGTGGCCGGCACGGCCGACTTCACGGCCCTGGCCTCCGCAGAGGCGGGACGGGACCTCACGGCCTTCCTGCACCCCTGGCTGTACGGGAAGACCACCCCGCCGATGCCCGGCCACCCCGAGTGGGGCGGTACCGCCGACCAGGGAAAGAGCACGCCGAAAAGGGTGTGACTCGCGTGGAACGGGCATGTCACCATCGAGAGGGCGGCAGCGCCGCCCGGTGGCGGGAATCCCCCGCCGGTGTGACACGTTGTACCCGTACAGCGCGGCACCCGACCACCAGCGGCACCCGACCGCCACCTGACACCAGCGACGTAAGGATCCAATGACCTCCTCTTCTTCCCCTTCACAGGACGCACAGAGCTTTACCGGGAGCCTTCGGGCCGATGCCCTGATGGAAGAGGACGTCGCCTGGAGCCACGAGATCGACGGAGAGCGGGACGGCGACCAGTTCGACCGTTCGGAGCGCGCGGCCCTGCGCCGCGTCGTGGGCCTCTCCACCGAGCTCGAGGACGTCACCGAGGTCGAGTACCGGCAGCTGCGTCTGGAACGCGTGGTGCTGGTCGGCGTATGGACCTCGGGAACGGTCCAGGACGCCGACAACTCCCTGGCGGAGCTCGCGGCCCTCGCCGAGACGGCGGGCGCCATGGTGCTCGACGGCGTGATCCAGCGCCGCGACAAGCCGGACCCGGCCACCTTCATCGGCTCCGGCAAGGCCCGGGAGCTCGCCGACATCGTCGTCGAGACCGGCGCCGACACCGTCGTCTGCGACGGTGAGCTCAGCCCCGGCCAGCTGATCGCCCTCGAGGACGTGGTCAAGGTCAAGGTGATCGACCGGACCGCGCTGATCCTCGACATCTTCGCCCAGCACGCCAAGTCCCGGGAGGGCAAGGCGCAGGTCTCGCTCGCGCAGATGCAGTACATGCTGCCGCGCCTGCGAGGCTGGGGTCAGTCGCTGTCCCGCCAGATGGGCGGCGGCAAGGGCGGCGGCCTCGCCACCCGTGGTCCCGGTGAGACCAAGATCGAGACGGACCGGCGCCGGATCCGCGAGAAGATGGCGAAGATGCGCCGGGAGATCGCGGAGATGAAGACCGGCCGCGACCTCAAGCGGCAGGAGCGCAAGCGGAACAAGGTTCCGTCGGTCGCGATCGCCGGCTACACCAACGCGGGCAAGTCCTCGCTGCTCAACCGGCTCACCGGAGCGGGCGTGCTGGTGGAGAACGCGCTGTTCGCCACCCTCGACCCGACCGTGCGCCGGGCCGAGACGCCGAGCGGCCGGATCTACACCCTGGCCGACACCGTCGGCTTTGTCCGGCACCTGCCCCACCACCTCGTCGAGGCGTTCCGCTCCACGATGGAGGAGGTCGGCGACTCCGATCTCATCCTGCACATCGTCGACGGCTCGCACCCGGCGCCGGAGGAGCAGCTCGCGGCCGTCCGCGAGGTGATCCGCGAGGTCGGCGCGGTCGACGTGCCGGAGATCGTCGTGGTCAACAAGGCGGACGCGGCGGACCCGCTGGTCCTGCAGCGGCTGCTGCGCATCGAGAAGCACTCCATCGCGGTCTCGGCCCGCACCGGCCAGGGCATCGGCGAGCTCCTGGAGCTGATCGACGCCGAGCTGCCCCGGCCCGCGGTCGAGGTGGAGGTGCTCGTCCCGTACACCCGGGGCGGCCTGGTCGCCCGCGCCCACGCCGAGGGCGAGGTGATCTCCGAGGAGCACACCCCGGAGGGCACCCTGCTCAAGGCCCGCGTCCACCAGGAACTCGCCGCGGACCTCGCACCGTACGCACTGGTCTCGCGCTGACGCCCAGCGCCGACCGGCACTGACTGGCACTGACCAGCGCAGACCAGCGCTGACCAGCACTGCGCCCCCGGGCCTCGGCCCGGGGGCGCACCTGTGCGTGGTGGTGCCGGTTACCGCTTGTCGAACTTCTTGCTCACGGCGTCGAAGATGCCCTTGGCCTCGGGGCCGAGTCGCGGACCCGCCAGCCAGGACGCCTTGGCCGGGCCGATCGAGGTGTTCGACACCAGCGCCGGCTTGCCGTCCGCGCCCGCCGCGACCCAGCCGCCGCCCGAGGAGCCACCCGTCATGGTGCAGCCGATGCGGTACATCACCGGGTCGTTCTGGTTCAGCGACAGCCGGCCCGGCTTGTCGGTGCACTGGAAGGCGCGCTGCCCGTCGAACGGTGCCGCGGCCGGGTAGCCCGTCGCCGTCATCTTGGTGATCTTCGGGACGGCCGGGGCGTTGAACTCCACCGGCAGCGCCGAACCGACCGTCTCCTCCAGGGACTTCGTCGTCGTCCCCTTCTCCGGGGTCACGTGCAGCACCGCGAAGTCGTACGGAGCGCCCGCGCCGCCGACCGGACCGCCGGTGGCGATCCACTGGTTGGAGGTCTGCGCCCAGTCGCTCCACCACACGCCGTACGGGGCCACCTGCTCGCGGGGCGCGCCCTTGATCTGCGCCGCCGACTTGCCCGCGTTGTTGTAGGAGGGGACGAAGGCGATGTTGCGGTACCAGCCGCCCTTGGCGCCCGCGTGCACGCAGTGGCCGGCCGTCCACACCAGGTTCGACTTGCCCGGGTGCGCCGGGTCCTTCACCACGGTCGCCGAGCAGACCATGGAGCCCTCGGGGCCGTCGAAGAAGACCTTTCCGGCCTCCGGAACGCTCTTGTGGTACGGCGGGGTCGCGGCCTTCGCGGTGACCGGAGCCGGCGCCGGGTCCGTCACGCCCTGGTCCTTGCCCAGGTCCGGGTCCGCGCCGCCCCGTTCGGGCTTCTGCGCGTCACGCATCCGGTCCGGGTCCCAGAGGTCCTCGATGATCGGGTTGACGTAGTCCTCGGCCTCCCGGAGCCAGTCCTCCTTCTTCCAGTTCTTCCACTCACCCCCCTTCCACTTGTCCAGGTCAAAGCCGCGTTCCTTGAGCTTTTCCTTCAGCCGGTCCGGGATCTGGATCCCGTCCGTGCCGGTGGGGTTGCTGGCTGCCACGGTCGGCTTGGCGTCGCCGCCCGCCTGGTCGTCCTCGGGCCCGCAGGCCGCAGCGGTCAGCGAGAGGGCGGCCGCGCAGAGTACGGCGGTGACCGGTCGCATCGGTCGCATGTCGTTGAGTCCCCCATGTGGATGGATCAGGTTTCGGACGTGGAGTGCAACCCCCCACTATGCCGATGACGTTGGGGACGGCGCAGAGCGGGTCCGCGGTTCCGGCAATGATCTTGACGCTACCCGTGATCTGCCGCGGACACCGTCGTTGGTACGTACGGGGGAAGCGCGACAGCGCTCCTGTTCGACGATCCAGCCTTCGACGAGCCATGCACGCGGGAGGTGCGACAGAGGTGGCCGCCTTGACCGAACGGGCCGTGGAGCGGGCGACCGCGGACGCCGGGACCACCGTGGCCGGAACGGAAGTTGACGGCCCGGCGGAAGCCGCGCCCGAGGCCATCCTGCGCCGGCAGTCCCTGCGCGAGTCGGCGGCGCGCACCTACGCCCGTGCCCTCCCGATCGTCCCGGTGAGGGCCCGCGGCCTCACCATCGAAGGCGCCGACGGACGCCGCTATTTGGACTGCCTCTCCGGCGCGGGCACCCTCGCGCTCGGGCACAACCACCCGGTGGTGCTCGAAGCCGTCCGCGGGGTCCTCGACTCCGGTGCCCCGCTGCACGTCCTGGACCTGGCCACCCCCGTCAAGGACGCCTTCACCACCGAACTGTTCGCCAACCTGCCGCCCGCACTGGCCGCGCACGCCCGGATCCAGTTCTGCGGCCCGGCGGGCACCGACGCCGTCGAGGCGGCGCTCACCCTGGTCCGCGCCGCCACCGGACGCTCCGGGCTGCTCGCCTTCACCGGCGCCTACCACGGGATGACCGCCGGAGCCCTGGCCGCGTCCGGCGGCGCGCGCGAGGGCCGGGTGACCAGGCTGCCCTTCCCGCAGGACCGTCACTGCCCGTTCGGCGTGGGCGGCCCCGAGGGCGCGGCCCTGGCCGCCCACTGGACCGAAAGCCTGCTCGACGACCCCAAGAGCGGGATCCCCCGGCCGGCCGGGATGATCCTCGAAGCCGTGCAGGGCGAGGGCGGAGTGCTGCCCGCCCCCGACGACTGGCTGCGCCGGATGCGCGCGATCACCGAGGCGCGCGACATCCCGCTGATCGCCGACGAGGTACAGACCGGGGTCGGCCGCACCGGCACCTTCTGGGGCGTCGACCACGCCGGCGTGGTCCCGGACGTGATGGTGCTCTCCAAGGCCATCGGCGGCAGCCTGCCCCTGGCCGTCGTGGTGTACCACTCCGACCTGGACGTCTGGCAGCCCGGCGCGCATGCCGGAACGTTCCGCGGCAACCAGCTCGCCATGGCGGCCGGCACCGCCACCCTCGCCTACGTCCGGCAGAACCGTCTCGCCGAACGCGCCGCCGCGCTGGGCGCCCGGATGCTCGCCGCCCTGCACGGCCTCGCCGCCGCCCACCCCTGCGTCGCCGAGGTCCGAGGCCGCGGCCTGATGATCGGCATCGAGTTCACCGACCCGGACGACCCGGACACCCCGGGGAACGGCGCAGCCCCGGCGCTCGCCGCCGCCGTCCGCCAGGAGTGCCTGGACCGCGGGCTGATCGTCGAGCTCGGCGGCCGCCACAGCGCGGTCGTACGGCTGCTGCCCCCGCTCACCCTGACCGACGAGCAGGCCACGGCGGTGCTGGACCGGCTCGCCGACGCCGTGGCCGCCGCCGAACGGGCCCGGCACCGCCGACTCACCCCAAGGAACCCGCAGTGACCTCCACACCCGATCCGTTCCGCTCCACCGGCACCCCGCACGCCGGTCTCCCGCGCCAGAACGACGGTTCCCTCCCGCCCCGCACCACCGCCCCCGCCGCGGGGTCCGCCGCCCCGGCCGACCCGCTGGACCATCCCGACCCGGCCGCCGCCGCCGACTCCGCCGCGGTGGAGAACCTGCTCCGCTGCTGGGTGCGCGAGCGGGCCCTGGCCCGGCCCGCCGGGGACGGCCCGCTCCGCATCCCGCTGCCCGCCTCCGGGATCGCCCTGCTCGTGCCCGTACGGCACTGGTCCGCGGCCGGCTGGCACCGTTTCGGGCCGGCGCGGATCGACGGCGCCCCGGCCGGCGCCCCCGCCCTGGACGCGGTCACCACCGCGGCACTCCTGGTCCGCGAGGCCGGTCGCGGCGGCCCGGCCGCCCCCGTCGCTCCCGGTGCACCGGGAGCGACGGGGGCACCGGCCGCTCCTGCTGCACCGGCCCCGCCCGGGGCGGACCTGGTCGGCCGGGTCGCCGACTCGGTCCGGCGTACGGCGGCCTTCCTCGCCGAGCGGCGCGCCAGGCCCGAGCCGCCCGCCCCCGTCGGCCGGGACCCCTTCCTCCATGCCGAACAGTCCCTGGTCTTCGGCCACCCCCTCCACCCGACCCCCAAGAGCCGGGAGGGGCTCACCGAGAGCGAGGCCCGCCGCTACTCACCGGAGCTCCACGGCTCCTTCCCGCTCCACTGGGTGGCCGTCGCCCCCTCCGTACTCGCCACCGACTCCGCGTGGACCGAGGGCGGACGCGCCCTCCCCGCCGGACACCTGCTGGCCCGTCTCGCCCCCGGACTCCCGCTGCCCGTCGGCACCACCCCCCTCCCGCTGCACCCCTGGCAGGCCCGCGAGGCGCTCCGGCGGCCGGCCGTCGCAGCCCTCCTGGACGCCGGACTGCTCCACGACCTCGGCCCGTTCGGCGCGCCCTGGTACCCCACCTCCTCCGTCCGCACCGTCCACCGCCCGGCCGGCCCCGCGATGCTGAAGCTCTCCCTGGGCCTGCCGATCACCAACTCCCGCCGGGAGAACCTCCGCAAGGAACTGCACCGCGGGGTCGAGGTGCACCGGCTGCTCCGGACCGGCCTGGCCGACCGGTGGCAGGCCGCCCATCCCGGGTTCGACATCGTCCGCGACCCCGCCTGGGTCGGCGTGGACGTCCACGACGGCAGGGGAGCCGCCACTCCGGTCCCCGGACTCGACGCCGTGCTGCGCCACAACCCGTTCCGCTCCGGCGAGCAGGCCCTCTGCGTCGCCGGGCTGACCGCGCTGCGCCCCCGGCCCGGCCGGAGCACCCTGGGCTCCCGGCTCGCCGAGGCCGTCTCCCGGCTCGCCGCGCGGACCGGGCGCCCGACCCCGGCCGTCGCCGCCGAGTGGTTCCTCCGCTACCTCGACCACGTGGTCCTGCCCGTGCTCGGGCTCGACGCGATCGCCGGCATCGCCCTGGAAGCGCACCAGCAGAACACCCTGGTCCTGATCGACGCCGAGGGCTGGCCCGTAGGCGGCCGCTACCGCGACAACCAGGGCTACTACTTCCGCGAGTCCCACCGCTCCGTCCTCGACGCCTGGCTCCCCGGCGTCGGCGCCGTGAGCGACACCTTCGTCTCCGACGCCGTCACCGACGAACGCTTCGCCTACTACCTGGGCGTCAACAACGTGCTCGGCCTGATCGGCGCCCTCGGCTCGCAGGGCCTGGCCGACGAGCGGGTCCTGCTCGCCGCCTTCCGCGGCTTCCTCGGGAAGGCCGCCGGCCTCGGCCCGCTGCCGGCCCTGCTGCTCGACTCCCCGACCCTGCGCTGCAAGGCCAACCTGCTCACCCGGGTGGGCGGCCTCGACGAGCTGGTCGGGCCGGTCGACACCCAGTCCGTCTACGTCACCATCCCCAACCCCCTCCACGGGTGACCGCCATGACCTCGATCCACATCAGCCCCGCCACCGCACCGGGCACGGCCCTCGCAGCGGAGACCGCCGCCGCACCGGAGACCGCCGTCCCGCCGGGCGCCGTACCCGCCCAGGCCCGGCCGCTCACCCCGGAACTGCTGCCCCGGCTCGCCGAGGCGGACCTCCTGGACAGCCCCGCCGACTGGGGCCCGGTCACCACCCGGGCCGGCCTGTTCCGGCTGGAACCCGTACGCCCCGCCCGTGACCGGAAGCTGATCGCCCGCTGGATGAACGACCCGGAGGTGGCTGCCTTCTGGGGGCTCAGCGGCCCCAGCCTGGTGACCGCAGCCCACCTGAGCGCCCTGCTGGCCGGGGACAGCCGCAGCATCCCCTGTCTCGGCCTGCTCGACGGCACCCCGATGAGCTACTGGGAGATCTACCGCGCCGATCGGGACCCGCTCGCCGCCCACTACCCGGCCCGCCCCCACGACACCGGGATCCACGTGCTGATCGGCGAGGCCACCGACCGGGGCCGCGGCCTGGGCACCGTTCTGCTGCGGGCCGTCGCCGACCTGATCCTCGACAACCGGCCCCGCTGCACCCGGGTCGTCGCCGAGCCCGACCTCCGCAACACGCCCTCCGTGACCGCCTTCCTCAACTCCGGATTCCGGCTGGCCGCGGAGATCGACCTGCCGGACAAGCGAGCCGCCCTGATGATCCGTGACCGCGCCCTCCGTACGCTGCTCTGACCACCGGTGTCGGTGGAGCCGCGTAGGGTTGTCAGTGCTATGACGAAGCCCTCCCTCCCCGACCTGCTGCACGCCGCCGTCACCGCCGTCGGCGGCACGGAGCGCCCCGGCCAGGTGGCCATGGCCGAAGCCGTCGCCGAAGCGATCGACGAGAACGCGCACCGGCTGATCCAGGCCGGCACCGGCACCGGAAAGTCCCTCGGCTACCTGGTGCCGGCCCTCGCGCACGGCGAGCGCGTGGTGGTGGCCACGGCCACCCTGGCCCTGCAGCGCCAGCTGGTCGAGCGGGACCTCCCGCGTACGGTCGAGGCGCTGCATCCGCAGCTGCGCCGGCGGCCGCAGTTCGCCATGCTCAAGGGCCGCTCGAACTACCTGTGCCTGCACCGGCTGCACGAGGGGGCGCCGCAGGACGAGGAAGAGGGCCTCTTCGACCAGTTCGAGGCGGCCGCCCCCAGCAGCAAGCTCGGCCAGGACCTGCTGCGGCTGCGCGACTGGGCGGACGAGACGGAGACCGGCGACCGCGACGACCTCACCCCGGGCGTCTCCGACCGGGCCTGGTCCCAGGTCTCGGTCTCCTCCCGGGAATGCCTGGGCGCGAGCAAGTGCGCGTACGGCGCCGAGTGCTTCGCCGAGGCCGCCCGGGAGCGCGCCAAGCTGGCCGACGTCGTCGTCACCAATCACGCGCTGCTCGCCATCGACGCCATCGAGGGCGCTCCGGTGCTCCCGCAGCACGAGGTGCTGATCGTGGACGAGGCCCACGAGCTGGTCTCCCGGGTGACCGGTGTGGCCACCGGCGAGCTCACCCCGGGGCAGGTCAACCGGGCGGTGAAGCGGGCGGCGAAGCTGGTCGACGAGAAGTCCGCGGACACCCTCCAGACCGCCGCCGAGTCCTTCGAGCGGATCATGGAGCTGGCCCTGCCGGGCCGTCTGGAGACCGTCCCGGAGGACCTGGGGTACGCCCTGCTCTCGCTGCGGGACGCGGCCCGCGAGGTGATCTCGCGGATCGGCGCGACCCGGGACAAGTCGATGGCCGACGAGGACGCCGTCCGCAAGCAGGCGCTGGCCTCGGTGGAGAACATCCACGCGGTGGCGGAGCGGATCACCCTGGGCTCCGAGTACGACGTGGTCTGGTACGAGCGCCATGACCGCTTCGGAGCGACCCTGCGGGTGGCTCCGCTCTCGGTGTCCGGCCTGCTGCGGGAGAAGCTGTTCGAGGACCGCTCGGTGGTGCTCACCTCGGCCACCCTGAAGCTGGGCGGGGACTTCAACGGGGTCGCGGCCTCGCTGGGTCTCTCGCCGGAGGGCGTGGAGGGCGAGGACGTACCGGTCTGGAAGGGCCTGGACGTCGGTTCGCCGTTCGACTACCCGAAGCAGGGCATCCTCTACGTCGCCAAACACCTGGCCACGCCCGGCCGCGAGGGCACCCGCGGCGACATGATGGACGAGCTGGCCGAGCTGATCGAGGCGGCCGGCGGCCGCACCCTGGGCCTGTTCTCCTCGATGCGCGGGGCGAAGGCGGCCGCGGAGGAGCTGCGGACCCGGCTGGACCACCCGATCCTGCTCCAGGGCGAGGAGACCCTCGGCGAGCTGATCAAGAACTTCGCGGCGGATCCCCGGACCTGCCTGTTCGGCACGCTGTCGCTGTGGCAGGGCGTGGACGTGCCCGGACCCAGCTGCCAGCTGGTGGTCATGGACAGGATTCCGTTCCCCCGTCCGGACGACCCGCTGATGAGCGCCCGGCAGAAGTCGGTCGAGGAGCACGGCGGGAACGGCTTCATGGCCGTCGCGGCCACGCACGCGGCCCTGCTGATGGCGCAGGGCGCGGGCCGGCTGGTGCGCGCTTCCGGGGACCGGGGTGTGGTGGCGGTGCTGGACCCGCGGCTGTCCACGGCCCGCTACGGCGGCTTCCTGAAGTCCTCGCTCCCGGACTTCTGGTACACCACGGACCGCAACCAGGTCCGCCGCTCCCTTTCCGCCATCGACACCGCCGCCAAGGCCGACGGCAAGTAGCCCCTCGCAACAGCCAGAACCCCCGGAACCGGCGCAGTGGGTTCCGGGGGTTCGCCAGGGGCAGCGGGGTGTCAGACCCGCCGCAGCACGGCGACGACCTTGCCGAGGATGGTCGCCTCGTCGCCGGGGATGGGCTGGTAGGCGGAGTTGTGCGGGAGCAGCCAGACATGGCCGTCCTCGCGCTTGAAGCGCTTGACCGTGGCCTCGCCGTCGAGCATGGCGGCCACGATGTCGCCGTTCTCCGCGACGGGCTGGCGGCGGACGGTGACCCAGTCGCCGTCACAGATGGCGGCCTCGATCATCGAGTCGCCGACGACCTTCAGAACGAAGAGCTCGCCGTCGCCGACCAGCTGCCGGGGGAGGGGGAACACGTCCTCGACGGATTCCTCGGCCAGGATCGGGCCGCCGGCGGCGATCCGGCCGACCAGCGGCACGTACGAGGCGGCGGGCTTGCCGGTGGTGTCCGTGGGCTGCGAGCTGGGCTGGTCCGAGCCACGGACCTCGTAGGCCCGGGGGCGGTGCGGGTCGCGGCGCAGGAAGCCCTTCCGCTCCAGGGCCATCAGCTGGTGCGCGACGGAGGACGTGCTGGACAGGCCCACCGCCTGGCCGATCTCCCGCATCGACGGGGGGTAACCGCGCCGCTGCACCGAGTCGCGGATGACCTCGATGACCCGCCGCTGCCGGTCGGTGAGTCCGGAGCTGTCGGCCCGGATCCCGGGAGGTCGTCCGGGCAGCGAGCGCGCGGGGCGTACGGAGGCCTCCCCGTCGGGGTTCAGGCTTGCGTCAGTCATGGCATGCACCGGCTCGACTCGGCTCTGGGAGCGGTTCTGGGCAGTGATGGTGGCACTGTCTGCGGTGGTGGTCACGTCGGCGGCCCCTCTCGAACGGAATGTTCTCCCCTGGCTGGACAACGGTAGTTGCTTTCGAAAGGTTGCGCCAAACACACGTTCGAGTGAAAAATCGCAGATTGCTCTACGTGACGACCGTAAGAGGTGTATAGACCGGAATCCGGGGTGCCGGGCTCCGTAACGGCCGGTGGCCTGGGTGCCGAACGCGGGTTCGGTCCGGCACCGCATCCTTACGGTACCCTTCCCGGTCGGACGGCCCCCGTCCGGGCCCGTGTCGCCCGGGCCGGCACCCAGTCTGGCAGTCCCGAGCCCCGAAACCGGTCATTCCGTCCCGCGACACGCGGTAGGGGTTCAGGTCCTGCGAAACACAAGATCTAGTGGTTGGATGGTCGAAGTCACCCACCAGTTGTGCTCCCAGTGGCTTCTGAGACGCCCGGGATCGCATATGCTGGTGGCTGCCTCAGGAGCCCACACCACAGCCGCCGCGCTGTTGGACAGGGCTGCCCTGGGCCATTCAGTCGTGCCGTGAGGGAGGGTGGGAGAACCGTGCATTGCCCCTTCTGCAGGCACCCCGACAGCCGCGTGGTCGACAGCCGCACCACGGATGACGGCACGTCGATCCGTCGTCGCCGTCAGTGTCCGGACTGCTCCCGCCGCTTCACCACGGTGGAGACGGCGTCACTGATGGTGATCAAGCGCAGCGGCGTCACCGAACCCTTCAGCCGTACCAAGGTCATCTCCGGCGTGCGCAAGGCGTGCCAGGGGCGGCCCGTCACGGAGGACGCCCTCGCCAAGCTCGGCCAGCGGGTCGAGGAGTGCGTGCGCGCCACCGGCAGCGCCGAGCTGACCACCCACGACGTGGGCCTGGCCATCCTCGGCCCCCTGCAGGAGCTCGACCTCGTCGCGTACCTGCGCTTCGCGTCCGTCTACAGAGCGTTCGACACGCTGGAAGACTTCGAGGCCGCCATCGCGGAACTGCGACAGCGGCATCACGGTGGAGTGAGCGAGCCCGCCGGGACCGGTCCGGTCCCCGCGCCCGCCTCCGCCGCCGACTGACCGGGCGGCCGCACAGCGGCCCGTCAGTCCGCACACAAAGCCACATGAAGATCAAGTCAGACCGTGCCACGGAATATTGCTGGCACATCAGGGCGTTTTTGCCCGCATATGGGAGGCGGCAGCATGACAGAGACGGCGAGCGGCCCGGCACGCGGTTCCCGCGCGAAGGGTGCAAAGTCGGCGGGCAAGGGCGGCCTGCGCATCGAGCGCATCCACACCACCCCCGGTGTGCACCCGTACGACGAGGTCGTCTGGGAGCGCCGTGACGTCGTCATGACCAACTGGCGCGACGGCTCGGTCAACTTCGAGCAGCGCGGCGTCGAGTTCCCCGACTTCTGGTCGGTGAACGCGGTCAACATCGTCACCAGCAAGTACTTCCGCGGCGCGGTCGGCACCCCGCAGCGCGAGACCGGTCTGAAGCAGCTCATCGACCGGATCGTGAAGACCTACACCAAGGCCGGTGAGGAGTACGGGTACTTCTCCACCCCCGCCGACGCCGAGATCTTCGAGCACGAGCTGACCTACGCCCTGCTGCACCAGATCTTCAGCTTCAACTCCCCGGTGTGGTTCAACGTCGGCACGCCCCAGCCGCAGCAGGTCTCCGCCTGCTTCATCCTGTCCGTCGACGACTCCATGGAGTCGATCCTCGACTGGTACAAGGAAGAGGGCATGATCTTCAAGGGCGGCTCCGGTGCCGGCCTGAACCTCTCCCGCATCCGCTCCTCCAAGGAGCTCCTCTCCTCCGGCGGCAACGCCTCCGGCCCGGTTTCCTTCATGCGCGGCGCCGACGCGTCCGCCGGAACGATCAAGTCGGGCGGCGCCACCCGCCGCGCGGCCAAGATGGTCGTGCTCGACGTGGACCACCCGGACGTCGAGGACTTCATCGCCACCAAGGTGAAAGAGGAGGAGAAGATCCGCGCCCTGCGCGACGCGGGCTTCGACATGGACCTGGGCGGCGACGACATCACGTCCGTCCAGTACCAGAACGCCAACAACTCCGTCCGCGTGAACGACGAGTTCATGACGGCCGTCGAGAACGGCACCGAGTTCGGCCTGCGCGCCCGGATGACCGGCGAGGTCATCGAGAAGGTCGACGCCAAGGCGCTGTTCCGCAAGCTCGCCGAGGCCGCGTGGGCCTGTGCCGACCCGGGCATCCAGTACGACGGTGTGATCAACCACTGGCACACCTGCCCCGAGTCCGGCCGCATCACCGCGTCCAACCCGTGCAGCGAGTACATGCACCTGGACAACACGTCCTGCAACCTCGCCTCGCTGAACCTGATGAAGTTCCTCAAGGACGACGGCAAGGGCAACCAGTCCTTCGAGGTCGAGCGCTTCGCCAACGTCGTCGAGCTGGTCATCACCGCGATGGACATCTCCATCTGCTTCGCGGACTTCCCGACCCAGAAGATCGGCGAGAACACCCGCGCCTTCCGCCAGCTGGGCATCGGCTACGCCAACCTCGGCGCCCTGCTGATGGCCACCGGCCACGCGTACGACTCCGACGGCGGCCGCACCCTCGCCGCCTCCATCACCTCGCTGATGACCGGCACCGCGTACAAGCGCTCCGCCGAGCTGGCCGGCGTCGTCGGCCCGTACGACGGCTACGCCCGCAACGCCGAGCCGCACAAGCGCGTCATGAAGCAGCACGCCGACGCCAACGCCGTCGCCCCGCGCACCGACGACCTGGACACCCCGGTCTGGGCCGCGGCCACCGAGGCCTGGCAGGACGTCCTCCGCCTCGGCGAGAAGAACGGCTTCCGCAACGCCCAGGCGTCCGTGCTCGCCCCGACCGGCACCATCGGTCTGGCGATGTCCTGTGACACCACCGGTGTCGAGCCGGACCTGGCCCTGGTCAAGTTCAAGAAGCTCGTCGGCGGCGGCTCGATGCAGATCGTCAACGGCACCGTCCCGCAGGCCCTGCGCCGCCTGGGTTACCAGGAGGAGCAGATCGAGGCGATCGTCGCCCACATCTCCGAGCACGGCAACGTGGTGGACGCGCCCGGCCTGAAGACCGAGCACTACGAGGTCTTCGACTGCGCCATGGGCGAGCGCTCCATCTCCCCGATGGGCCACGTCCGCATGATGGCCGCCATCCAGCCGTGGATCTCCGGCGCCATCTCCAAGACGGTCAACATGCCGGAGTCGGCGACCGTCGAGGAGGTCGAGGAGATCTACTTCGAGGCCTGGAAGCTCGGCGTCAAGGCCCTGGCGATCTACCGCGACAACTGCAAGGTCGGCCAGCCGCTCTCCGCGAAGAAGAAGGAGGACGAGAAGGCCGAGGTCACCGCCAAGGCGGAGGAGACCATCCGCACCGCGGTGGAGAAGGTCGTCGAGTACCGTCCCGTCCGCAAGCGCCTCCCCAAGGGCCGCCCGGGCATCACCACCTCCTTCACGGTCGGCGGCGCCGAGGGCTACATGACCGCCAACTCCTACCCGGACGACGGCCTGGGCGAGGTCTTCCTGAAGATGTCGAAGCAGGGCTCCACCCTCGCGGGCATGATGGACGCCTTCTCCATCGCCGTCTCGGTCGGCCTGCAGTACGGCGTCCCGCTGGAGACCTACGTCTCGAAGTTCACCAACATGCGCTTCGAGCCGGCCGGCATGACGGACGACCCGGACGTGCGGATGGCGCAGTCGATCGTCGACTACATCTTCCGCCGCCTGGCCCTGGACTTCCTGCCCTTCGAGACCCGCTCGGCACTCGGCATCCACACCGCCGAGGAGCGCCAGCGCCACCTGGAGACCGGCTCCTACGAGCCGCTCGACGAGGAGCTGGACACCGAGTCCCTGGCGCAGTCCGCCCCGCTGGCGGCCGTCCCGGCCGTCCCGGTGGTGGAGGTCCCGGCTCCGAAGAAGGTGGCCCACACCAACGCGGAACTGGTCGAGATGCAGCTCGGCGTCTCGGCCGACGCCCCGCTCTGCTTCTCGTGCGGCACGAAGATGCAGCGCGCCGGCTCCTGCTACATCTGCGAGGGCTGCGGCTCCACCAGCGGCTGCAGCTGAGCCTGACCGATAGGTGACACGAAGGGGACCGGCCCGCGGCCGGTCCCCTTCGGCGTACCCGCACGGGAAAGCAGCAGGTGAGACAGGTCTACCGTCGGGTAACGATCACGGGTTAGGCTGCCCGGCGCGCGCAGGGGGCGCGTGCACGGGGGGTGGGGACATGGCCGACAGGGTGGCAGTGGCGAACGAGGGCATGAGCGCGCCGGCGCAGGTGATCGCGGCCGTGGTGCTGGTCGGGGGCCTCGCGGCCGGGGCCTGGTCGATGCAGGCGGCCGATCAGAAGGAGGCGGACGGCCCGGCCAAGTGCTCCGTCTCCACGGACGTGCTGCCGGCTCAGTACGCCTCCGGGGCGCAGCTGTGCGCGGCGCTGAACCGGCCGGACCTGCCCACGCTCCTGGGCGCCCCGGAGGACCGGGTGAGATCCGCCAGTGGCACGGGCGACTGGCAGACCTTCGGCAGTGCCAAGAAGATGGCTGCGCCGGAGGCGACCGTGGAGACCGAGAAGCACCACGTGGAGATCGGGGTCGACTACGAGCTCCGGGTCGAATCGGCCGCGCTGCTGGGCTCGGACGTACAGAAGCAGACGGTCCTGGGGCGTCCCGCGGTCTTCTACTCCAGCCGGACCCTCGCCATCGGCTTCAACCTCGGCGGAAGCGGCAAGGCCACCTCCGGCCAAGGCCCCATGGCCCGTTCCCTGGCGGTGGCCAGGGACGCGAAGGACGGCGGCGGCTTCTACGAGGTGATCATCTGGCGGCAGAGCGGCAGCCTGATGCCCGATGACACGACCCTGCTGAGCGTGGCCGAGAAGGTCCTGCCGACGCTCCCGGGCTGGCAGAACGGCTGAGCCGGGGCGCGGGCCCTCCGCGCCCTCCGCCCGTTCCCCGCTCAGTTCTCCTGCATGACGGAGAGGACGTTGCCGGCCGGGTCGGTGAACCAGGCGATCGCCGCCGGGCCGCCCTCGGGGCCGCGGCGGGTGATCCCCTTCTCGTCGGCCTCGAACTGCGGGTAGCGCTCGAGGGTGACCCCGCGGGACGTGAGCTCGTCGACGGCCGTGTCGATGTCGGTGACGGGGAAGTTGAGGACCGTGTACGTCGCCGGGGTGTGCCCGTCCTTGGGGTAGACGAAGACCGGGCGGCCGCCGGGGATGTGGAGCAGGAGGGCCCCCATCGACTCGTCGGTGACGCGCAGTCCGAGGGTCTCGCCGTAGAACCGCCTGGCCCGCTCGATGTCGTCCACGGCGAAACTGCTGAATGCCTCGGTGTTCCCGAACATGCTGGTTCCCTTCTCCGGCGGGCCGCCCCGGTGCAGGTGGCTCCTGCCATGAGACCGCCCGGGGCCGCCGCCCGAGGCGGGCGACGCGGTCCGGCCGGCCGCGGACGGCGAGGATCACCCGTCCGGGCCCGTGCGGCACGCCCGAAGGGTGATCATGGTCCTGGACGGGACCGGACCGGACCGGAGAGTCGGGGGAGTCATGTGGAGCGGTGACGAGCTGGACCTGGAGGCCTACCTGGCGCGGATCGGGTACGCGGGGCAACTCGCCCCCGACCTGGACACCTTGCGCCGGGTGCACCGGGCGCACGTGCGGACGATCGTCTTCGAGAGCCTGGACGTGCTGCTCGGCCGCCCGGTCGGGCTGGACCTCAAGAGCATCCAGGACAAGCTGGTGCACGGCGGCCGCGGCGGGTACTGCTACGAGCAGAACTCCCTCCTCGCCGCGGCCCTGGAACGGATCGGCTTCCGGGTCTCCGGGCGGGCCGCCCGCAACCGCACCCGCGGCGCCCTGATGCCCGTCACCCACGCCCTCCTCGTGGTCACGCTGGACGGCGGGCCCTGGCTGTGCGACGCGGGCTTCGGCCACCAGGGTCCGCTGGAGCCGGTGCCGCTGGGCCGGGCCGGCACCGACGTCCGGCAGGGGGAATGGACGTACCGGATCCGCGAGGAGGAGGACGGCATCCTCGCCCTGTGCTTCCTGCGAGAAGGGGAGTGGCGCGACCTGTACGCCTTCTCTCCGCAGCGCATGTACCCCGTGGACTGGGTCCTGATGAACCACTACAGCTCCTCCCACCCCCGGGCCGCCTTCACCCGGCAGCTGATCGTCCAGCGGACGGCCGAGTCCGCCCGGACCGCCCTGATCGGCGACCGGCTGACCGTCCTGCCGGCCGGTGGCCGGGCCCCGGCCGTGCGGCGCACCGTGCCGGCCGGGGAGCTGCTCCCGCTGCTCGACCGGGAGTTCGGGATCCGGCTGTCCGATCGGGACTCGGTGGAACTCCTGCGGAGGTACCCGGCCGAGGACTGACCCCGGCCGGTCCCGGGCCCGTACGATGGTCCGGTGCTGGTCAAGTGGATTCGCTGCACGGTGACGGATCGACGGGGGTTCGAGCGTGGGCAGCGGAAATGGGCCGGGCTGCCCGGCGAGCCGGGATTCAGGGGGCAGGGCGGTGGCTGGAGCCGGGGGAGGCAGGGCGTCGCGCACATCTTCGCGTTCTGGGAGAGCCGGGCCTTCTACGACTCCTTCATGGCCCGCTCGTACGACCGGCTGGCGGCCGCGCAGAACGGCACCTACACGGGTCGGCGCAGCACGCTCTTCGATCACCGCTTCGACGTGAAGACCGGCTTCGAGCCGCGTTTCACCGACGCCGACGTGATCCGGGTCGCGCACACGCGGGTCCGCGACGGCCGGGTCGACCACTTCGCGCTGATGCAGGAGAAGGTGTGGAACCCGGCCATGGCCGGGTCCCCGGGCATGGTGCGGGGCCTGTTCGGGGAGGCGCCGGGGCGCGAGTTCCTGGTGCTGTCCATGTGGAAGTCGGCGGCCGAGCACGGCAAGTACCGGCAGGAAAGGGTCGAACGGCTGTCGCTGCGCGCGCAGACCGAGGCCGACGTCGAGGCGCTGACCGGGGACGTCGTCGACCTGGAGCCGACCTGGACGGTCTGATGGTCCTACCGGCGTGCTGCGTTCGTCCTCGGGGCGGTGTGCGATTTAGGGTCGGGGCATGGCACGCCCACAGCGCATCGTCCTCCTCCGGCACGGGGAATCGGAGGGCAACACCGACGACTCGGTGTACGAGCGCGCGCCCGATCACGCCCTGCGGATGACCCGGAAGGGGCACCGGCAGGCGGTAGAGGCGGGCGAGCGGCTGCGCGCGCTCTTCGGCGAGGAGCCCGTCAGCGCGTACGTGTCCCCGTACCGGCGCACCCTGCAGACCTTCCGCGAGCTGCGGCTGGACCCGGCGCTGGTGCGGATACGCGAGGAGCCGCGGCTGCGCGAACAGGACTGGGGGAACTGGCAGGACCGGGAGGACGTACGCCAGCAGAAGGCCTACCGGGACGCCTACGGGCACTTCTTCTACCGGTTCGCGCAGGGGGAGTCCGGAGCCGACGTGTACGACCGGGTGGGCTCCTTCCTGGACAGCCTGTACCGGAGCTTCGAGCAGCCTGACCACCCGCCGAACGTGCTCCTGGTGACCCACGGGCTGACGATGCGGCTCTTCTGCATGCGCTGGTTCCACTGGTCCGTGGCCGAGTTCGAGTGCCTGTCGAACCCGGGCAACGGCGAAGACCGGATCCTGCAGCTGGGAGCGGACGGGCGCTACCGTCTGGACCGCCCGTTCGAGCGGTGGACCACGCCCGAGACCTACGACCTGGACGACCGAGCCGACTAGAGTGACCCGCGATGACGACCGCTGACTCCTCTTCCGACGTTCCTGTCTCTTCCGGCAGCCCTGCCCCTTCCGGCCGCCCCGCGCCCTCCGGCCCTGCCCCCTCCGGCGTTGCCGCCGACCCCCGCTACGCCCGCGCACTGGCCAGTCTGCGCGCCCTGGCGGTGGGTGACGCGCTGGGCTCACAGTTCTTCGTCCCCGCCAACTACCCGCTGCTCAAGAGGCGCGAGCTGCCGCCCGGCCCCTGGCAGTGGACCGACGACACGGAGATGGCCTGCTCGGTGGCCGCCGTGCTCGCCGGGCACGGCCGGATCGACCAGGACGCGCTGGCCGCGTCCTTCGCCGAGCACCACGACTTCGACCGCGGCTACGGACCGGCCGTGAACCGGATGCTGCGGCTGATCCGGGAGGGCGGGGACTGGCGCACGCTGGCCGCCGAACTGTTCAACGGGCAGGGCTCGTGGGGCAACGGCGCGGCCATGCGGATCGCGCCGCTGGGCGCCTGGTACGCCGACGACCCCGAACAGGCAACGCACCAGGCGGAGATCTCCGCGTACACCACCCACCAGCACCGTGAGGCGGTGTGCGGGGCGATGGCGGTGGCCGCGGCGGCCGCCCTGGCGGCCGCTCCGGCGGGGCCGCCCGCACCGGCCGACCTGCTCGACGGGGTGATCGCGCTGGTGCCGCGCAGTGCGGTGGGCGCCGGACTGCGCCGGGCCAAGGACATGCTGGACTACGGCGACGCGACCACGGTGGCGGCGGTGCTGGGCTGTGGCCGCCGTACCAGCGCGCACGACACGGTGCCCTTCGCCCTGTGGTCGGCGGCCCGTTCGCTGGACGACTACGAGCGGGCCTTCTGGACCACCGCGCAGGCGGGCGGGGACGTGGACACCACCTGCGCCATCGTGGGCGGGGTGCTCGGGGCGCGGGGCGAGGGCCTGGTCCCGGCCGACTGGCTGTCCCGGACCGAGGCGCTGCCGGCGTGGCTGCCGGAGGCGGCGGCCTGAACCGGTCCGGACTCCGGGACCGCATCCGCCGCACCGGCCTCCGTTTGTCACGGTCCTGCCACAGCGCGCTCCGCGGCGGGATGAAGCCGCAGGTCATCGGCCTACCCTGACCGCTTGGACGCCCCGGAGCGGATCCCGGGGCGGCCGACAGGGGAGGGCATCGATGCCGGAACAGCGCGACGACGGCGCGACGGAGGACCGACCGGCCGAGCGGGCCGAGCGGCCCGAGGAGGCCGACATGGCCGGGCCGGCCAGCGAGGCCGGCGTTGCCGAGCCGGCCGGCGAGGCGGAGCCGACCAGCGAGGCGGAGCCGACCGGGCGGGCCGAGCGGCCCGAGGAGGCCGGGGGGAAACCCGCGCGGAAGGCCGGGCGGGCGCATGAGCCCCACCCGGCTTGGCGCACTCCGTCGGAGCCGGGCGAGCCCGGAGCGGTGGGGCACGCCGGCCGGGCGGGGCACACCGGGCCCGCAGGGCAACTGGCTGCCGGCGGCTCCACCGGACTCACCGGATCCACCGGATCCGCTGAACCTCCCACACCCGCAGGGGCATCGGGGCACGCCGGTCAGGCGGGGCACGGCAGCCCCTGGGGTGCGCCGGGCCGTGCCAACTCCTCCGGGCACGCGGGCCTCCCCGGCCGCCCCGGCCACGCCGGGATCCGGCCCGCGCAGCACGGATGGGCCGCCGTGATCCGCCCGGCCGACCCCGCCCCGGTCCGGCCGGCCACCCTCTGGGGCGTGCACGGCACCGGCCTCGCCGCCGCTCTGCTGCTCGGCGACGGGCTCGGTATCGGGCTGCTGATCACCGTGCTCCCGGCCGCCTTCGCCGCGTACGCGGCCGCCCGTACCGCCGGCCGCAAGGCCCGTGCGTGGACCGTGGCCTGGGCGCTGGGCTGTCTCGCGCTGCTCGCCGTGCCCGCGCTGCGGGACGCCGGCTGGCCCGCCGTCCTGGCCGTGTTCGCCGCCGTCGGCCTCGGCGCCCTCGCCCTGCACGGCAGCCGGACCTGGCCCGGGGTGCTGCTGGCCCCGCTCGGCTTCTTCGACGCCGCGCCGACCGGTCTCGCCTGGGCCTGGCAGGGCGTGCGCGGCCTGGGCGGCGGGAGCCGCGACCGCTGGTGGCCGCTGGTCCGGGCCGCGGCGGTGGCCGTGGTGCTGCTGGTTCTGTTCGGCGCCCTGTTCGCCTCGGCCGACGCAGCTTTCGCCGATCTGCTGGGTGAGCTCGCTCCCGACGTGTCGGTCGGGGACGGGCCGTTCCGGGTGCTGCTCTTCCTGTTCGGCGTGGTCGCGGCGGTGGCCGCCGCCCGGGCCGCGGCCGGCCCGCTGCGCTGGGACCGGATCCGGGTCGCCCCCGCGAAGCCGCGTTCCCGGGCCGAGTGGGCCATCCCGCTGATCGTGCTCGACCTGCTCTTCGCCGGGTTCAACACGGTGCAGCTGACGGTGTTGTTCGGCGGTTACGACCGGGTGCTGGAGCGTACCGGTCTGACGTACGCGGAATACGCCCGGCAGGGCTTCTGGCAACTGCTCTGGGCCACTCTGCTGACCCTGGTGGTGATCGCCCTGGCGCTGCGCTGGGCGCCCCGCTCCGGCCCCCGCGACCGGAGCCTGGTGCGCGCGGTGCTGGGCACGCTGTGCGTCCTGACCCTCGTCGTGGTCGCGTCGGCCCTGCGCCGCATGGACCTGTACGTGGACGCCTACGGGCTGACCCGGCTGCGGCTCTCGGTGGCCGCCGTGGAGCTGTGGCTCGGGCTGGTGATCGTACTGATCGTCGCGGCCGGGGTGTTCGGCGCCCGGTGGCTGCCCCGCGCGGTGGTGGCGAGCGCGGGCGCCGCCGTACTGGCCTTCGGGCTGGCCTCCCCGGACGGGCTGATCGCCGAGCGGAACGTGGCCCGGTTCGAGAAGGCGGTGGACAAGGACGGGGCGATCGACCTCGCCTACTTCCAGTCCCTGTCGGCGGACGCGGTGCCCGCGCTGGACCGGCTGCCCGAGCCGTACCGGTCCTGTGCCCTGCGCGGGATCAACGACGACCTGGCGGACCGGGGCCGGGCGCCCTGGTACGCGACGAGCCTGGGCGAGCAGCGGGCCCTGCGGATCCTGGAGAAGCGCCCGGTCAGCGCCTCGTACGAGGAATGCTCGCGGCTGGGGGCGTTCGCGGACCGCTACGAGTACTAGAGCGGGACGGGGCCACGGGTGCCGAGCGGGGCGGGGTGCCCCGGAGCGCCGTCAGTGGGCCGGACCCCCGGCCGCCGCGCTGCCGTTGAGGGCCGCGAGGTCGCTCTTGCGGACCCGGATCACGATCAGGGCGACGAGCAGGGCCAGCAGGGCCATGCCCACGGCCGCCGTGAAGGCGTCGGAGATGCCGACGGCGAGCACCTGGTGGCCGGCCGGGCCCGGCATCATTCCGGTCTCCTTGAAGACCGCCATCTGCTCGGGCGTGGCCTGGGCGGCGAAGGCCGGAAGCTGCTCGGTGGTCTCCTCGCGGGCCGCCGTGCCGAAGACCGTGACCAGGATCGACAGGCCGAGCGAACCACCCACCTGTTGGCTGGCGTTGAGCAGTCCGGAGGCGGCGCCCGCCTCGTGCGAGGCCACCCCGGAGACGGCCGTCAGCGTCAGGGTGACGAAGTTCAGGCCCATGCCGAAGGCGAAGATCACCATCGGGCCCAGGATCCCGGACACGTACGAGCTGTCGGTGTCGATGAAGGTGAGCCAGCCCAGGCCGATCGCGACGAGGCCGGATCCGGTGACCATGAACGGCTTCGGGCCGAAGCGGGGCAGGAGCCGCTGCGAGAGCCCGGCAGCGATGCCGATGGCGGCGGTCACCGGCAGGAAGGCGAAGCCGGAGGCGGTCGGGGAGTAGCCCAGCACGTTCTGCACGAACTGGACGATGAAGAAGAACATGCCGAACATCGCGGCGGCCAGGCTGAGCATGATCAGGTAGGTGCCGGCGCGGTTGCGGTCGGCGAACATGCGCAGCGGGGTGATCGGCTCCTTGGCCCGCGACTCGATCACGGCGAACAGGGTGAGCAGGACGACGGCCGCCACGAAGGAGCCCACCGTGAACCCGTCGCGCCAGCCCTCTTCGGAGGCACGGATGAACCCGTAGACGAGCGAGGCCATGCCGAGGGTGGAGGTGAGCGCCCCCGCGATGTCGAAGCGGCCGGGGTGCCGCTCGGACTCGCTGATGTAGAGCGGGGTCAGGAAGAGGATCAGGGCACCGATCGGCACGTTGACGAAGAGCACCCAGCGCCAGTCGAGCCAGTCCGTGAGCACGCCGCCGGCGAGCAGGCCGATCGCACCGCCGCCCGCCGAGACGGCGGCGAAGACGCCGAAGGCCCGGTTGCGTTCGGGGCCTTCCGGGAAGGTCGTGGTGATCAGCGCGAGGGCGGTCGGCGAGGCGATCGCGCCGCCCACGCCCTGCAGCGCGCGGGCGGCCAGCAGCTGCCACGGCTCCTGGGCGAAGCCGCCGATCAGCGAGGCCAGCGTGAACAGCGCGATTCCGGCGAGGAAGACCCGGCGGCGGCCGAGGATGTCGCCGGCCCGGCCGCCGAGCAGCAGCAGTCCGCCGAAGGTGAGGGTGTAGGCGCTGAGTACCCAGGACAGGCCGGTGGTCGAGAAGTCGAGCGCCGTCTGGATGTGCGGGAGCGCGATGTTCACGATGGTCGCGTCGAGCACGACCATGAGCTGACAGGCTGCGATGACGGTGAGCGCGATGCCGGGGCGTCCTTCCCGGCGGGCCGCTCCCGGTATTCGGGCCGCGGCCACTTGTGTCCTTGTCACTACTGATCCCCCAAGGTGAAATAGTGAACGCATCCGTTCACTAGATGCCACCGTAGGATGGCTGCGCGAGGGTACGCAAGCGTTCCCTAAGGCTGAAATCGTGTGCGACGGGTGCGCGAACGACAGGCGCTGCGCGCCCGGTTGGCGGTTTCCCCGAGCCGGGCGGAGGTGTGTGTGATGGTGGTTCCGGTGCGCAGGCGGGGTGCCGAGCTGGAGGGGGCGATCATCGACGCCGCCATCGAGCAGCTCTGCGAGGTCGGCTGGAAATCGCTCACCATGGAGGGCGTGGCGGCCGGCGCGCACACGGGCAAGGCGGCCGTGTACCGGCGCTGGTCCAGCAAGGCCGACCTGGTCGCCGACGCGCTCGAGGCGCGGCTGCCCCCGCTGCTGGAGGCGTCCGACACCGGGTCCATCCGGGGGGACCTGGTCCAGCTCTGCCGGTGGATGCGTGACGTGATGCACTCCCGGTCCGGGGAAGCCCTGAGGTCCGTCCTTCACGAATGCGACTCAACGGGCGTCGAACGCTTCCAGGGCCTGATCTTCAACCGGCTCGTCCGGCCCTCGGCTGAGGTGTTCCGGCTGCTCGTCGAGCGTGGAATCACGCGAGGTGACGTACGTGCGGACGCCCGCGGGGAGTACGTCGCGGACGTGATTCCGGCGATGATGATGTACCGCTCGAAGGTGTGCGGAAGCGAATGGCCGAACTCGGACATCGAGGAATTCGCCGACCAGGTGCTGGTACCGCTGCTCCGCGGGTGACCACGGTCCGGGCCGGGGTGTCGCAGGCGGCACCGACGGGCGTAACCTTGCTGGCGCCATGCCGTACGAAGCACCCACCCACACCGTCGAACGCTCCCTCCGCGCTACCACCGGCGCCAAGGTCATCGCCGGGGTCGACGAAGTAGGACGAGGGGCCTGGGCCGGCCCCGTCACCGTGTGCGCGGCGATCACCGGACTGCGCCGGCCGCCGGACGGACTCACCGACTCCAAGCTGCTCACCGTCAAGCGGCGTGACGAGCTGGCCGAGGTGCTGGAGGGCTGGGTGACGGCGTACGCCCTCGGCGACGCCTCCCCGGAGGAGATCGACGAGCTGGGCATGACGGCCGCCCTCCGGCTGGCCGCGGTCCGCGCGCTGGAGGCGCTGCCGGTCCGGCCCGACGCGGTGATCCTCGACGGCAAGCACGACTATCTCGGCGCGCCCTGGCGGGTCCGTACGGTGATCAAGGGCGACCGGTCCTGCGTCGCCGTCGCCGCGGCCTCGGTGATCGCCAAGGTCCGTCGCGACCGGATGATGGCCGCACTCGGCGAAGGCGCCGACGGGATCGAGCAGTTCGGCTTCGCCGCGAACGCCGGTTACCCGTCGCCCGTGCACCGGGCGGCACTTGAACAACTGGGGCCCACCCCGTACCACCGCCTCTCGTGGTCGTACATGGACGGACTGCCCCGGTGGCGGCACCTCAAGAAGATCCGCCGCAGCGAGGAATCGCTGGAACTGGAAACCGGAGGCCAGCTCGGCTTCGATTTCTGATCGCGCCCATGTGCCACCCACCGGTACGTTTCGTACCGGTGTTTGATAGACATCAACCCATGCCTCTCACCCCCGAGGAGCCTCAGATTCACGAGAGTGCCCAGGGTCCCCGCGTCACCCCGGCCCCGAGCCGCACCGCGCAGACCCCCCGCCCCGTACCTGGTCCGCGTCCCGCCGCCGTCCCGCGGCCCGGGCGCCCCGGTCCGTCCCCCGCAGCGGCGAACCGCGCGGGCGGTGCCCCCAGGCCCGCCCCGCCGGCGCAGCGGGCAGCCACTCCCGGACCCGCCCCCGCAGCCCCTTCGGTCTCCGCCGCGGTGCCGCAGGTCCAGCTCATCCCGGCCTCGGCCGAGGGCGCGCTGGACGCAGCCGAGGAAGCCGTCGACCTGCTGCTCGACACCGGCCGCGCGCCGGGCGACATCCTGTTCCTGACCACCGGCGAACAGCACCCGTGGGCCGCCCACGAGCTGTCCTTCGGTGAGGCCGCCTACTGGGCCCAGCACGACGCCGGTGACGACGTGTTCTACGCGGACGCGGCGCACACGCAGCGGGCCGCCGGCCGTCCCGTGGTGGTGTTCGCGGTCAACGGCGGGCCGCTCGACGCGACCTCCCGCGCCCTGCCGGCCGCGCTCGCGCGCGCCGGTGCGCTGCTGATCGTGTGCGGCGACCCGCAGCAGATCAACGCCGTGCTGGGGGCGGGCGTCTGACGCCCCGTTCCCCGGAGGGGGCCCTGGGGGCGTCTCGGAGCGGGGCAGGCCACGGCCCGCCCCGCGCAAGCCCCCGGCGCCGGGACACCGGAGTCCCGACGCAGGCCCCCGCCCCGCCGGCGGGCGACCGTACGTCCGTCCGCGTCCGTACGCCGCACCTCGCGCGGGGTGCTGACGGCGCGGCAGCGGCAGTGCGTACCGGTCGCCGTGTACCGGTCCGCCGCGTGCCGGTCCGGCGCCTGCCGGCTCCGGTGAGCGGCGAGCTCGACGAGCGGCGTGCTCAGCGAGCGGCGGTGCGGCGCAGCGGCTCGGCCGCGCCCCCGCCGGTGCGCAGGGTGAGCGGAACCGGGTCCGTCACGACCTCACCCAGCCCGACGGGGCTGGAGTCCGCATCGGGGCGGCGTCCGCCGCGGCCCTCTCCGAGCACCTGCCAGCCCTCCCGGGTCAGTGTGATGTACGCACCGCAGCGCAGCCCGTGCAGGGTGCAGGCGTCCCGCAGCCCCCACATCCACGCCCCGTCCTCCGCGGTCCACCGTTCGTCCCCGTCACGGCAGTAGAGCAGCACGGCCGTCCGTACCGGGGTCCGGCGCCGCAGATCGTGCGGGATCACCCGGCGCAGCCGGGCCAGCAGGGCGTTGCGGTAGTCCCATCCGTCGGCCGAAGCCGTCCGCTGGGTGAAGGAGGCGCTGGCCACGAGGCGTTCCTCCGGGCCGAGCACGGCGATCACCGCGACGCCGGGCACCGGTGCGTGCCGTGAGTGCAGTCCGCTGACCACCTCACGCGGATTGCGCAGCAGGGGAATTCCGGCGGCCGTCCACTCTGCGGGCTCCAGCACTCGGCCGTGCCGTCCGGCGCCGTGAGCGGCCGTGGCGGACGACGAGCTCGCGGACGGGGCGAATCCGAAGGTCACGGTCCTCCCTTCGGGTATACGCCCGGTGACGGGCACAGCTGGGTGCGGGCGCGCCGCAGCGCGGCCCTGTTCTGAGCGCCGTCGAGCCGAGCGGGAGCCCTCCAATTCTCGCGTGGCCCGTCAGCGCGCGGCAACGAGCAATTGCTGCCGCCGACCGGAATTGGCTGGTATGCCGTTCATATCCTTGCCCCGCCACGCCGAAGATGACCCATCACGTTCCATGCGAACCGCTATTACCAGCGGAAACACCTGATCGAACCCGCATGTCGGGGCGATCGCGCCGTCCCGGCGGGCCGCCGGGGCCGGCCTTGGTCGATCGCCGGCCGGGCGCGCGGACCGTTTGCCCCGGGGTCGTTACTCTGGGTGAGTTGGCCGATTGTCAGTGCCATCCGGTTGCATGGGGGCATGGACGACCTGCAGCTCCGTACCGAAGCCGATGCCATCCTCGCCGGACTCGTCGGCGCCCCCGAGGGTGCGGCACGGCTGCGCGAGGACCAGTGGCAGGCGGTGGCGGCCCTGGTGGTCGAGCGCCGCCGGGCCCTGGTGGTGCAGCGCACCGGCTGGGGCAAGTCGGCGGTGTACTTCGTGGCCACCGCCCTGCTGCGCCGCCGCGGCGCCGGCCCCACGGTGATCGTCTCCCCGCTCCTGGCACTGATGCGCAACCAGGTCGAGGCGGCGGAGCGGGCCGGCATCCGGGCCCGGACCATCAACTCGGCCAACCCCGAGGAGTGGGAGACCATCCACGGGGAGGTGGAGCGCGGCGAGACCGACGTCCTCCTCGTCAGCCCGGAACGCCTCAATTCCGTGGACTTCCGGGACCAGCTGCTGCCCAAGCTCGCGGCCACCACCGGTCTGCTGGTGGTCGACGAGGCGCACTGCATCTCCGACTGGGGGCACGACTTCCGCCCCGACTACCGGCGGCTGCGGGCGATGCTCGCCGAGCTGGCCCCCGGCGTACCGGTGCTGGCCACCACCGCCACGGCCAACGCGCGGGTCACCGCGGACGTGGCCGAGCAGCTGGGCACCGGCGCCGGCGAGGCCCTCGTGCTGCGCGGCCCGCTGGAGCGGGAGAGCCTGCGGCTGGGAGTCGTGGAGCTGCCGGACGCGGCGCACCGCCTGGCCTGGCTCGCCGAGCACCTGGAGGAGCTGCCGGGCTCCGGGATCATCTACACGCTGACCGTGGCCGCCGCCGAGGAGACCACCGCGTACCTGCGGCAGCGCGGCTTCCCGGTGGCCTCCTACACGGGGCGCACGGAGAACGCCGACCGCCTGCAGGCCGAGGCCGACCTGCTGGGGAACCGGGTGAAGGCGCTGGTCGCGACCTCGGCCCTGGGCATGGGCTTCGACAAGCCGGACCTGGGCTTCGTGCTCCACCTCGGCTCGCCGTCCTCGCCGATCGCCTACTACCAGCAGGTCGGCCGGGCCGGCCGCGGCGTGGACCACGCGGACGTGCTGCTGCTGCCGGGCAAGGAGGACGAGGCGATCTGGCGCTACTTCGCCGACACCGCCTTCCCGCCCGAGGCGCAGGTCCGCCAGACCCTCGCCGCCCTCGCCGAGGCGGGCCGCCCGCTGTCCGTGCCGGCCCTGGAAGCGGCGGTGGACCTGCGGCGCAGCCGCCTGGAGACCATGCTCAAGGTCCTCGACGTGGACGGTGCCGTGCGGCGCGTCAAGGGCGGCTGGGAGAGCACCGGCCGGCCCTGGTCCTACGACACCGAGCGCTACGCCTGGGTGGCGCGGCAGCGCGCCGCCGAGCAGCAGGCCATGCGCGACTACGTGGGCACGGACGGCTGCCGGATGGAGTTCCTGCGCCGGCAGCTGGACGACGAGGGGGCGGCCCCGTGCGGCCGCTGCGACAACTGCGCCGGCGCCTGGACGGAATCCGGCGTCTCGGCGGAGACGCTGACGGCGGCGGTGAAGGAACTGGACCGCCCGGGAGTGGAGGTCGAGCCGCGGCGGATGTGGCCCACGGGGATGCCCGCCCTGGGCATCGACCTCAAGGGACGCATCCCCGCCGGCGAGCAGTGCGCCACAGGGCGCGCCCTGGGCCGGCTCTCGGACATCGGCTGGGGCAACCGGCTGCGCCCCCTGCTGGCCGAGAACGCGCCCGACGGCCCGGTCCCCGACGACGTCCTCAAGGCCGCCGTGGCCGTCCTCGCGGACTGGGCGCGCTCCGCGGGCGGCTGGGCGCCGAACGTGCCCGATGCCTCCGCCCGGCCGGTCGGCGTCGTCGCCGTGCCGTCCCTGACGCGCCCGCACCTGGTCGGCTCCCTCGCCCGGGGCATCGCGACCATCGGACGCCTCCCCTTCCTGGGCACCCTGGCGTACACGGGGCCGGACGGCGCGCACACGGCCCGGCGCAGCAATTCGGCCCAGCGCCTCGGAACGCTGTCCGGCGCCCTGGCCGTCCCCGAGGACCTGGCTGCCGCGCTGGCCGGTTCCCCGGGCCCGGTCCTGCTCGTGGACGACTTCACGGACTCGGGCTGGACCCTCGCGGTGGCGGCCCGCCTGCTCCGCCGGGCGGGCAGCGAGCGGGTCCTCCCGCTGGTCCTCGCCGCGGCGGGCTGAGCATCTGCGGTCAAATTTCCCTTTCGCCCGGCATGAAGCATGCATTCCTCACGGGCTTGTCGTGCTGATTTCACCAAGTTGCTTTGCAATCGGATCCGATTGCTGACATTCACATCACCGGGTTGTTATCGTCGGGCCGTGCCTCTGCTCGCCCACTTCCCGGTGCCCGGAAGATGTCGACGGGCATGAGAATGCGATCGGGTGTGGAATCGATTGCGGCGTCGTCTGGGGGCGATTTCGGCCATGGGTATGGTGCGTGCGGAGTGCGTCGAATACCGCGTCGTTGAATTCGGCAGTCATTTCCGTGTGAGCCCATCCGGCGTCGCCCCCGGTACGGACGCCCGGCCGGTGGCGGCGCTGCTCCACGCGGCGGCCTGACCCCCGCCATCGGCGTCCGGCCGCTCCCGTACGGAGCCGGGCCGCTCCCGTACGGAGCCGGGCCGCTCCCGTACGGAGCCGGGCCGCTCCCGTACGGCGCCGGCGGCGGTCGCCGGCGCCGGTGGGCGCCGTACAGCCTTCGCATGCTCCGCCCGTGTGTGTGCAACCCCCACGGAGGAAGGCGTGAACCGCTTTCCCTCACCCGAGAGGTGTGTGTGACTCCGATGCCGTCGGACAGTCAGGAGCTCAATCCGGCCGGGCCGGTCGCGGTGAAGGAACTCCGTCACATCGGCGGTCCCCTCCTCGGTGGCGAACAGGAATCGTCGGTCCTGTCGGGCTGTCGCTCCGGCAGGGCCGCCCGGCAGTCGGCCGAAAACGTTGCAGGCGAACACACCTCGGTCAACGGGCTGAATGCGCCCGGTACCACCGTCCGGCGGTGGCAGGGGACGGCGGAGGGAACGACGGGGGACGGGCTCCGGTGAGCGCACACGAGCTGATCGCCGAGCTGGCCACGGCCGGCGTACGCCTGTGGGAGGACGCGGGACAGCTGCGGTACCGGGCCCCCAGGGGCGCGCTGACCCCCGAACGCATCGCGGAGCTGCGCTCCGCCAAGGGGGAACTGCTCGCGGCGCTGCGCAGCGCCGGGCTCCCCGCCGCCGTCGCGGACCCCGGCAACCGCCATGAGCCCTTCCCGCTGACCGACGTGCAGACGGCGTACCTGGTCGGCCGCCGGCACGGGTACGCCTACGGCGGCGTCGCCTGCCACACCTACCTGGAGGTCGAGTACCCCGAACTGGACCCCGAACGGACCGAGCGGGCCTGGAACCGTCTGATCGGCCACCACGACATGCTGCGCGTGGTGGTCCACGAGGAGGGCTATCAGCAGGTGCTGCCCTCGGTCCCGCCGTACCGGATCCAGGTCACCGACCTCCGCGGCGCGGCCACCGGCGCCGTGCACGCCCGGCTGGAGGAGGTACGGGAGGAACTCGGCCACAAGGTGTACCCGGTCGGCGAGTGGCCGATGTTCGAGCTGCGCATCACCCGGACGACGGACCGGACCGTCCTGCACCTGTCGGTGGACTTCCTGATGACGGACTGGACCGGCATCCGGCACCTGCTCGGCCGGCTGGAGCGGTTGCATGAGGACCCGGACCACGAGCTGCCGCCGTGCGGGATCAGCTACCGGGACTACGTGCTCGCCGAGCGCCGGCTGCCCCAGTCCCCGCGCTACCGGCGGGACCGGGACCACTGGCTGGCACGCATCGACGACCTCCCGCCCGCCCCCGAGCTGCCGACCGCCGAACGCTCCGAGGGGGAGCCCTCCTTCCACGGCCTGGCCGGCACCCTGACGCAGGCGGAATGGTCCGCGTTCAGGGACCACGCGGCCGCCGCGGGGCTGACCGCCTCCGGCGCCGTACTGGCCGCGTACGCGGAGGTCATCGGGCGGTGGAGCAGACGCCCGGAGTTCACCCTGAACCTGACCCTGCACAACCGCCTGCCGCTGCACCCCCAGGTGGACGAGCTGATCGGTGACTTCACCTCCGTCGTCCTGCTGGCCGTCCGGCCGGGAGCGGGCGAACCGTTCGCGGAGCGCGCACGCCGGCTGGGCGGCCGGCTGTTCGACGCGATGGACCACCGGCTCTACTCGGGGATCGAGGTCATCCGCGAACTCGTACGGCGGCGCAGCCGCGACGAGGCGGTCATGCCGGTCGTGTTCACCAGCACGATCGGCGGAACCGGACACGAGGACGGGGACGACGGTGGGGACGGGGACGGGGACGGGGACGGGGACGCGCGTACGGCCGGCGAGATCGGATTCGCCCTCACCCAGACACCCCAGGTCTGGATCGACTGCCAGGTGACGGACCGCCACGGCGCGCTGCTGCTGAACTGGAACGTCCGGGACGGGGTGTTCCCGCCGGGCATGGCCCGCGACATGTTCGAGGCCTTCCAGGAGCTGCTGCGACGGCTGGCGGGCGGACCGGGGCCCTGGTCCGACACCGAGGTCCTCGCGCTCCCCGCCGCGCAGGCCGGGCGGCGCGCCGCGGTGAACGCGACGGCGGGACCCCGGCCCCCGGCCCTCCTGCACGAGCCGGTGTTCGACACCGCCCGCCGCCATCCGGACCGGACGGCCGTCATCGACGCGGACGGCACGCACACCTACCGCACCCTGTGCGGCCGCGCGACCGCGATCGAGACGGCGCTGCGCGATGCCGGGGCCGTACCCGGCGACCTCGTGGCCGTCGCACTGGAGAAGGGACTCGACCAGGTCGCGGCAGTGCTCGGCACCCTCGCCGCCGGTGCCGTGTACCTCCCCCTCGACCCGGGTCAGCCCGCCTTCCGGCGCAACCTCATCCTCGGGGACTCCGGCGCCGGCTTCATCGTCTCCGCCGGGCCCGACGACACGGTGCCCCCGCACCTGCGGGTGGTCGCCCTCGACGCGGTGCCGGCCGACGGCGGACTCCCGGAGTCCACCAGGCGCCGGGTCGAACCCGACGCCCTCGCCTACGTCATCTGCACCTCGGGCTCGACCGGCACGCCCAAGGGCGTGATGATCAGCCACCGGGCCGCCGCGAACACCATCGCGGACATCAACGGGCGGTTCGGCATCGAACCCGCCGACCGCCTGCTCGGCCTGGCGAACCCGGGGTCGGACCTCTCCGTGTACGACGTCTTCGGCCCGCTCGCCCTCGGTGCCGCGCTGGTGCTGCCCGGACCCGACCGCGGCGGCGACCCCGGGCACTGGGCCGAACTGGTCGAACGGCACGGGGTGACCGTCTGGAACTCGGTCCCCGCACACCTGCAGATGCTCGGCCACCACCTGGCCGCCCACCCCGGCTCCGGCACGGGCTCGCTGCGCCTGGCGCTGCTGTCCGGTGACTGGATCCCGGTGACCCTCCCCGACCGGATCCGCGCCCACGTCCCCGGCCTCCGCCTGGTCTCGCTGGGCGGCGCGACCGAAGCGTCCATCTGGTCGATCCATTACCCGATCGGCGAGGTCGACCCGGCCGCGCCGAGCATCCCGTACGGCTTCCCGCTGCGCAACCAGACCTTCCACGTCCTGGACGGCGCGCTGCGCGACTGCCCGGACTGGGTGGCGGGCGAACTCTTCATCGGCGGGGACGGACTGGCGCTGGGGTACCTGGGTGACACCGAACGCACCCGCGAACGCTTCGTGATCCACCCCGTGACCGGCCGGCGGCTCTACCGGACCGGCGACCTGGGCCGGTACCTGCCGACCGGCGCGATCGAGTTCCTCGGCCGCGAGGACCACCAGGTCAAGATACGCGGCCACCGGGTGGAACCCGCGGAAGTGGAAGCGGCCCTGACGGGCCATCCGGCGGTGCGCGGTGCGGTGGTGCTCGCCGACGGGGACGACGCGCTGCGGCGCAGGCTCGTCGCGTTCGTCACCTTCGAGCCCACCGCGCCGAGCCTGGACGACCTGCGGCTCGAGGAGTACCTCCGGGAGCGGCTGCCGGACCACATGCGCCCGGCGGTGATCCACCCCATGGCCTGCCTGCCGGTCACCGCGAACGGGAAGATCGACCGGCGCGCCCTCACCGAGAAGCTGACCGAGATCACCGACCGCCGGGCGGTGCCCGGCAGCGCCGCGCCCCGTGAAGGGCTGGAGACGACCCTGGCCGGGATGTGGGCCGACGTCCTCGAGGTCGAGTGGGTCGGACGCAACGACGACTTCTTCGAGCTCGGCGGCAACTCGCTGCTCTCCGCCCGGCTCGTCGCCCGGCTGCGCGCAGGCGTACCGCAGGCGGCGGGCCTGTTCTTCGACACCCTGGTGCGTCAGCTCCTGCCCGAGCCCACGGTGGCCGCGATGGCCCGGTACCTCGAATCGCACGGCGTCACCGACCCGCAGGAAGCCGACAGCAGGAGGACGGCCTCCCCGCTGCACCGGCTGGGCACCGGCGGGACCGGACCGACCGTACTGCTCGTGCACGACGGCACCGGCGAGCTCGACCGGTACCAGCAGCTGGCCGACCTGCTCGACCCGGAGCGCCGGGTCCTCGGGCTCTCCGCCGGCCACGCGGACGGGTATCTGCGGGCCGCCGACGAGGTGCTGCTGCGGCGGCGGGCCGGCGGATACGCGCGCCTGGTACGGGCCGAGGACCCGGGCGGCGTCTGTGTGGTCGGCGCCGGAGCCGCGGCGCTCCTCGCGCTCGAAGTGGCCCGCGTGCTGGACGGGCTGGGGACCGAGGTCTGCGAGGTGCTGCTGGTCGACGGCTACCGGGTCGACGCACCGGTGACCGACGAACTGCTGCTGGAGAGCCTGTTCGCCGGGGAACTCGGGCTGCGGCCGGCGGAGTTCGACTACCCGGCCGGACCACCGGTGCCGGCCGACCACCCCTTGCGGCTGCGGCCGAGGGCCGCACGGCTGGAGGCCCTCGGCAGGGCGGCCAGGCTGCGGGCCCAGACCCCGGTCGGCACCCGCCTCGAGGTGTTCCGCAAGACGGTCCGGGTCCTGGGCGGGCACCGCCCGGAGCCGTACCCGGGCCCGCTCCGGCTGATCGACAGCGGGACCGCCCGGCACCCGCTCTGCACGGCGCTGGCTGCGGAGCCGGCCGCCGTCGGCCGCACCGGTGCCGAGGTGGTTCCGCAGCAGCAGCTGCCGGTGATGGCGGCCCTGGCCGCGCTCCTGGAAGAGCCGGGCCGGTGACGGGGTGAGCGGGCACGGGGTGGGCGGGCACGGGGTGGGTGGGCGGGCAGGGGGTGCCGCCCGGGCAAGGGGTTCGGCTGGAGGGAGGAGAGCTGTGACCGGCACGCATGCGACGCAGGACGGATCGGGGCTGTTCTCGGTCCACGGCAGGACGGCACTGGTGACCGGTGGGGCGAGGGGCGTCGGCGCGCTGATCGCGCAGGCACTGGTCGAGGCGGGTGCCACGGTGTACCTGACCTCACGCGACGCGGCGGCCGCCGAGAAGACGGCCGCCCGCCTCTCACTGCTGGGGGAGTGCTTCCCGCTGTCCGCCGACCTCGCGACGGAGGAGGGGTGCCGCGCTCTGGCCGAGGAGCTCACCGGGCGGACCGGCCGGCTGCACCTGCTGGTGAACGGCGCGGGCACCCTGCACTCGGCCCCGCTGGAGGAGTTCGGTGACGCGGGCTGGGACAGGGTGCTGCAGGTGAACCTGAAGGCCGTCTTCCACCTCACGAGGTTCCTCCGGCCGGCACTTGAGGCGGCCGCGGAACCGGGAGATCCGGCCCGCGTGGTCACCATCGGGGCCACCGACGGGCTGCACCTTCCGTCCGCCGAGGCCTACTCCCATGCGGCGGGCACGGCCGCGGTGCACCAGCTGACCCGGCAGCTGGCCGGCCGGCTGGCCCCGCGGATCGCCGTCAACGCCGTCGCGCTCGGACCGTTCGGACCGTTCGGACCGTTCGCGTCGGACGCGCCGCCGGGCCGCCCCGCCGCGGACACCGTTCTGCGTACCCCCCTGGGGCGGGCCGGGGGACTCGACGACCTGGCCGGCATCATCCGGTTCCTCGGTTCCCGGGCATCGGCGTACCTGACCGGCACCGTGATCCCCCTTGACGGTGGGCTGGCGTTGACCCGGTAGGGCGTACGCCCCCTGCCGGCAAGGAAATCGGGGGGCGAGGAGGGAGTGAAGACGCGGCGAGGAGAGGCGAAGACGCGGCGAGGAGGGGGCGGCCGGAGGGTTATCCACAGGGGTTTCGGTGCCGCGGGCGGGTGCGGGACCGTCGATCCATGACGAAGAACCACGAACCGAGCGCCTCCACCGGACCGTACGACGGCCCCCGGATCACCCTGCGCAGTCCGGCCGAACTGGCCGACGCACTTCCGTACATGATCGGTTTTCACCCCACGGACTCCCTCGTCATGGTCGCCGTGCACGGCGCGGGCGGACGGTTCGGCGGCCGGCTGCGGCTCGGCCTGCCCGCCGGCCCGGCGGAGTGGGACGACACCGCCCGGCAGGTCGCCGACTGCCTGGTGCACGGCAGCGAGCGGCGCGGCGGCAAGCCCGACGGCATCGTCCTGTTCCTCTGTCAGGACCCGCCCGACGGCGAGAGCCCGCAGCGGGTGATGACCAGGCTCCGGCCGTTCGCCCAGCGGATCCGGCTGGCCTGCGGGGCGCTGGACGTCCCGGTGCTCGAGGCCCTGTGCATCTCCGGCGGCCGGTACTGGTCGTACTGCTGCCCCGACCCGCGCTGCTGTCCGGCCGAGGGGAACCCGCTGGCCGCGCCCGGCACTTCGGTGATGGCGGCCGCCGCCACCTATGCCGGGCTGCGCGTCCGGGGCTCCCTGAAGGACATCGAGAGCCGGCTGGTCCCGCTGCGCGGCCGGGTCGCCGAGGAGCAGCTGCGGGCACTGGACCGGGCCGCCGCCACACTGATGCCGAGGATCCTCGGCGAGGCCACCCGAAAGGAGACCGGCGAGGAGACCCTCGCGCTGGCCCGGGCCCTGATGCGGCGGCTCGACCTGGCCCCGCCCGCGGAGGCGGGCCCCGCCGGCGACGGCTGGGACGACGCGCTCCTCGGCCACGACGAGGCCGCCGCGCTCATCCTCGGCCTGCAGGACCGGGAGATCCGCGACATCGCCGCCGAATGGATGGAGGACGACGAGGCCGCCCCCGCCCTCCGGCTCTGGCGGGCCCTGGCCCGCCGCTGTGCCGGCGCCTACCGGGAACACGCGGCGGCACCGCTCACCCTGGCCGGCTGGGTGTCCTGGTCCACCGGGGACGAGCCCACCGCCAGGATCGCCCTCGCGCTGGCGCTCCGGGCCGACGGCGATTACCGCTTCGCCCAGCTGCTGCACCGCGCCTGCAACGAGGGCATCGACCCCGAGGGGCTGCGGCGGTGCCTGCGCGAGGAGCGTCGCCGCCGGGAACCGCGGCGCAAGCGCGTCGCCGCCCGCCCACCGGGCCGCCGTTCCCGGGCCGGCCGGCGCGGTGCCCGACGTACGGCCGGGAGCGGGCAGTGAGCCCCCGGCGGGCCGAGCGGCGCCCCCGCGGGGCGTGCCGGGTGGGAAGGAGCGTGACCCGGGCGGGGGTGGGGGCGTTGCGCCATGCGGTGGCCGCGGTCCGGGCGCGCTGCCGCCCCCGAGGACCCGACCCGAGCGCGGCGCCGGCAGAGAGCGCAGCCCCGGCAGAGAAGGGAGGCCGACGCATGACGCACCCCGTTCCCCCCGCCCGCCGGCCCGAGCTGCCCCCGGTGCACGGCGCGGTGATCTGCGTCGCCGCACCCTGTCTGGCGATCTCCCCGGAGCACGGCCAGCTGACCGGACGCGGCCTGGACGGCATCTACCGCTCCGGGCTGCGACTGCTCTCGCGCTGCCTGCTCCGGGTCGCGGGCCGCGACCCGGTCGCGGTCCAGGGCCGCAGCCTCGGCGCGGACCGGGCCGGCTTCACCGCCACCGTGCGCACCGGGGCCGAGGCCGGCCCTGACCCGGACATCGGGGTCGAACGGGTCCGGCACGCGGACGGCACCGAGCGGATCACCCTGCGCAACTTCACGGCCCGCCGGCACCGGCTGCCCGTCGAGATCGCCCTCGGCACGGACCTCGCCGACCTGGCCGCCGTCGCCGCGGGCCGCGCCGGACCCGAACTGCCGGCCGGGGTGCACACCTCCGGCCTCTGCTGGAGCACGGAGGGCGGCGCCCAGGCCGTCACCACCGCCGAGCCGCCCCCGGACGACGCCCTGGCCTCCGCCGGTCTGCTCCGGTGGGAGCTGGACCTGCCGCCGGGGGAGGCCCGCACCATCGAGCTGCGCACCGCCCGGGACCGGGCCGGCCGGGTGCCCGGGGGACCGGCCGCCGGGCCGCTCGCCGAGGCCCGTGCCGAGGGCGACGACCCGCGCGCCGAGCACTGGTTCCGGACCAGCGTCGCGGACCTGCGGGCGCTGCTGCTGAGAGACCCCTCGGGGCCCGTGGACGCCTTCCTGGCGGCCGGTGCACCCTGGCGCCTTGGGATGGCACCGGCGGAGTCCCTGTGGGCCGCCAGAATGGCGCTGCCGCTCGGCACCGGGCTCGCCGCCGCGACCCTGCGCGTGCTGGCCCGCACCCAGAGCGCGGGCCCCGGTCCGGAAGCCGGGATGATCCCCGGTCCGCTGCGCGGGGCGGGCCCCCAGCTCCCTCCGGGCTGCACCGGGACGGAGGCCACCCTGGCCTTCCCGGTGGTGCTCGCCGAGGCCCGCCGCTGGGGCCTGCCCGAAGCGGAACTGGCCGAGCTGCTGCCGGCCGCCGAACGGTGTCTGGGCTGGCTCCGCGCCCGCCTCGGGGAGGACGGCTTCCTGGCGGACCCGGCCGGCGGACCGCGTCGCTGCGAGACCCAGGCCCACGCGCACCGGGCCGCGCTGCTCGGCGCCGACCTGCTCGCCTCCTGCGGGAGTCCCGGCGCCGAGGAGTGGCGGGACCGGGCGGCCGCGCTGCGGGAGCGGTTCCGTGCGGAGTTCTGGATCGACGCCGACGGCCCCTCCGGCGGCCGTCCCGCCGCCGCCCTGCACCCCGACGGCCGGCCGCTGCCCCGGCTCACCGCGGCCGCGGCGCACCTGCTCGACACCGGGCTGCTGGGCGGGGGCCGGCTCGCCCCGGGCCTGCTCGACCCGGTGCGCACCGAACAGCTGGCCCGGCTCCTGGGGGCGCCGCCGATGGACTCGGGCTGGGGGCTGCGGAGCATGGCGGCCCGGGAGCCGGGGCACAACCCGTTCGGCCACCGCTCCGGGGCCGTCCGCCCGCAGGACACCGCCGTGGCCGTCGCCGGTCTGGCCGCCGCCGGGTTCGAGAGGGAGGCCGCGGGCCTGCTGCGGGGCCTGCTGGACGCCGCCGAGCACTTCGGCTACCGGCTGCCCGAGATGTACGCCGCCGAGCAGCGGACCGCCGGCAGCGCGCCGCTGCCCCACCCCGCCGCCTGCCGGCCCGCCTCGGTCGCCGCCGCCGCGGGGGTCCACGTACTGGCCGCCGTGGTCGGGCTCCGCCCGGACGCCCCGGCCGGCACGGTCACCCTCGCCCCGTTCGCCGGGGCCCCGCTCGGCGCGCTCCGGCTGTCCGGGCTGCGGGTGGCGGGCGAACCCTTCGCGGTCCGGGTCAGCAGAACGGGCCTCGGCATGGTGGAGGAGGCGGCCGGCACGCTCCAGCTGGCGACTTAGGGGGTGTCTCGCCGATCACGCCGGGCTCGCGGCGTCCGGTGCCGCGCCTCGCCGCGTCGTCCTCACTCGCCGACGTCCCCCGGCTACCGCTGGGAGGCGCCCCCACCGCGTCGACTCTCCCCCTGTCTACGGCGGGGGGACCCCCATCCTCCGCCGTGCGATGCACGGCACCGGACACCGCTCCCTGATGCCGCCTGATCCGTAAGACACCCCTGGGCGTCGCCGTCCGGGCCGCGGAAACGGCTTCCGGCGGGGGGCCGGCCTTCGATCCGCGGGCAGGCTTCCTTCAGGATCACCAAAGCGCTGATTATCGTCAGGAAGACGACTATGATCGCGGCATGTCGCCCTACGACCCGTCGGCCTTCCCGCCCTTCGCCGTTACCGTCGACCTGGTCGTGCTCACCGTGCGGCGCCACGCGCTCTGCGCGCTCGTGGTCAAGCGGGGTGAGCAGCCGTTCCAGGGACGCTGGGCGCTGCCCGGAGGCTTCGTGCGCGGGGACGAGGACCTGGCGGCGGCGGCCGCCAGGGAGCTCGCCGAGGAGACCGGGCTGTGCGCCCACGACCCGGCCCAGCCCGACGCGGACAACGGTGCCCACCTCGAACAGCTCGCCACCTACGGGGCTCCCGACCGTGACCCGCGGATGCGCGTGGTCAGCGTCGCCCACCTGGTGCTCGCCCCGGACCTGCCCGCTCCGAGGGCCGGAGGCGACGCCAACAGCGCCCGCTGGGCGCCGGTCGACGAACTCCTCGTCCCCGAGGGAGAGGCGTCCAGGCTCGCCTTCGACCACGACCGCATCCTCGCGGACGGGGTCGAGCGGGCCCGCTCGAAGATCGAGTACTCCTCGCTCGCCACCGCCTTCTGCCCGCCCGAGTTCACCGTCGGCGAGCTGCGCCGGGTGTACGAGGCGGTCTGGGGCGTGGCCCTCGACCCGCGCAACTTCCACCGCAAGGTGACCGGGACACCCGGGTTCCTGGTGCCGGCCGGCGGTACGACCACCCGTCAGGGCGGCCGCCCCGCCCAGCTGTTCCGGGCGGGAGGGGCCACCCTGCTCAACCCGCCGATGCTGCGCCCGGAAGTCTGACGGTCCGACACCAAGCCGGGCCGGTTGCGCCGAAAATCGGACATATCGCGTTATCTTGATGGCGGTACTCACACGGCCGCCGAGCGGTCCCACCCCCCGCGAGAGACAGCGATGCTCCAGGCGATCGGACTCACCAGTACACCCCGCCGGGACCACCCGCCCGCCGTGGACGGCCTCACCTTCGAGGCCCGTCCGGGGCAGGTGACCGCCCTGCTCGGCGCGCCCGGCTCGGGCCGGACCACGGCCCTCCGGCTGATGCTCGAACTCGAACCCGGGCGCGGCGTCACCTACTTCCGGGGCAGGCCGCTCCACCGGATCCCGCATCCGGCGCGCGAGGTCGGCGTCCTGCTCGGCGACGTGCCCGGGCACCCCGCCCGGACCGTGCGCAACCAGCTGCGGATGCTCTGTGCGGCGGTCGGCGTCCCGGCCTCCCGGGCGGACGCCATGCTCGACGTCGTCGGGATCGCCGGCCTGCGCGACCACCGGCTCGGCTCCCTCTCCCTGGGCATGGACCGGCGGCTGGGCCTGGCCGCCGCCCTGCTCGCCGACCCGTGCACCCTGCTCCTCGACGAGCCCTCCGCCGGGCTGTCGCCCCGTGAGCAGAACTGGCTGCACGGACTCCTGCGCGGCCATGCCGCCCTCGGCGGCGCCGTGCTGTTCACCACCGGCGACCCCAAGGAGGCCGCCCGCGCCGCCGACCAGGTGGTCACCATCGAGTCCGGGAAGCTGGTCGCCGACCAGGACGCCGCCGGCTTCGCCCGGGCCCGGATGCGCCCGAGGGTCGCCGTGCGCAGCCCGCACGCCGCCCGGCTGGCCGACGTACTGGGACGCGAGGCCCGCGAAGGGCAGCGCACGGTGGAGATCGTCGAGGAGAGCGGCAACCGGCTCTCCGTCTACGGCAGCAGCTGCGCCGAGATCGGCGAGACGGCCTTCCGGCACGGAGTTCTGGTGCACCAGCTCGCCGACGAGACGGGCGACGCGGGCATCCCCGCCCAGGCCGCCCGGCCCAACCCGGACGGAGACACCGGAACAGCCGGCGCGGCCACAGCCACAGCCACAGCCACGGACGCAGCCACAGCCACAGCCGCGGCCGGGACCGGGGCAGGCGCCGCCGGGGACGCCGGCCGCGCCCGGCCGACCGCCTCCGGGAGGCCGCCCTCGGCCGTGCGCCGGGTCGGCGGACCGCTCCGGCCGCTCCGCTACGAGCTGCGCCGCGTCTTCGGCACCGCCACCCCCGTGCTCACCGCCGCCGCGGTGCTCGCGGCCTCCGTGCTCACCGCCCTGCTGCTCGCCCGCGCCGGGCACACCCCGCAGAACCGGCTGCTCGCCGCCTGGCCGGAGAAGCTGCCGCTGCCCCCGGCCGCGCTGGGCGCGGGACTGCTCGGCGCCCTGGCGTTCGGCGAGGAGTACCGGTACCCCGCGCTCGCCGCGGACCGGGGCACGGTGCCGCGCCGGATGGGCCTGCTCCTCGCCAAGCTCGGTGTCGCCGCGGCCCTCGCGCTGCTGCTGGGAGGGCTCGCCGTGGCCGCCGACGCGGCCGCGCTCCGGCTGGTGTTCGACCACGGCCCGCTGCGGCCCCCCGCGGAGTGGCTCTCACCTGCCGCGAGCTGGGCCGGGCTGCTGGTCGGCTGCGCCTGGGCCGGGGTGCTCGCCTCCGGGGTGTTCCGCTCCGCCGTGGCCGGGCTGGGCGCCGTGCTCGCCGTACCGGTGCTCGTCGTCCCGCTCGTGAGCCGGGCACTGGCCGGGCCGTCCGCCCACCCGGCGTCCGGGATCGCCGCCCGGCTGCGCGGTCTGACCCTCGCGCAGTGGCCGCCCGAGGCGGACCGCCTGGTCCTGGGCGCGCTGCGGGTCATGACCCAACCCGTCGGAACCGCACTGATGTTGTCCCTGACGGTACTGCTGTGCGCCTACGGATTCACCGGTCTGCGCGGCCGCGTTCGCTGGTGATCCGGCGATGATCGGTTCCTTACGATAAGGCGTCAATTGCGGAGGTGGCGCTGATCACCCTTTCGTGTGCTTTTCACCAAAGACCTCAAGGGGCCTCGGGGCACGGCCGACAAAGGATGCGTGAGTACCCTTGCGCACACCATGATGACCACCGCCCGCCACGCCGAGACCGGTCTCGCAGGCCCGGGCGAACTCGACCGCTACCCCTATGCGGAGGCCCCCGGCGCCGACCGCGTCGGCGCACCCCACTGGGACGGCTCCGACGTCGAGTTGGGCCGGGTCGGCCGGCGCGCGGCCGGCAGCCGCGGCCGCGGACTGCACGGCCAACTCGTCCAGCAGCTCGGGCAGATGATCGTCTCCGGCGACCTCGGCGCGGACCGCCCGCTGGTCCCGGAGGAGATCGGCCAGCGCTTCGAGGTCTCCCGCACGGTCGTGCGCGAGTCCCTGCGGGTCCTGGAGGCCAAGGGCCTCGTCAGCGCCCGCCCCAACGTCGGCACCCGCGTCCGCCCGGTCAGCGACTGGAACCTGCTCGACCCCGACATCATCGAGTGGCGGGCCTTTGGCCCGCAGCGCGAGGACCAGCGCCGCGAGCTCAGCGAGCTCCGCTGGACCATCGAGCCGCTGGCCGCCCGGCTCGCCGCCGGTCACGGCCGCCAGGACATCCAGCAGCGCCTCTCCGACATGGTCGAGATCATGGGCCACGCGCTCGGCCAGGGTGACGCGATCACCTTCTCCCGCGCCGACAACGAGTTCCACGCCCTGCTCATCCAGCTCGCCGGCAACCGCATGCTGGAACACCTCGCCGGCATCGTCTCCGCCGCCCTCCAGGTCTCCGGCAGCCCGGTCACTGCCTGTGACCGGCGGAGCGAGACCTGTGTCGTACACCACGCACGGATCGTCGAAGCCCTGGCCACCGGTGACGCCGCGGGCGCCGAGAACGCCGTACGCCAGCTGCTGACGGTGCAACCGGAGGTCGAGCGCGTGGTCCCCGCCCCGCGCGAGCACTGAGCGCCGGTGCGTGCGGGGGCTCGCGGGGGGGCGGAGCGGGTGGTCGCCGGGCCCGTCGGGTCCGGCGACCGGTCCGTCCGGCACCCGCTACGGGCCCGGCAGGAACGTATCGGGACGCCCCGGTGTGAAGGGGATGTGATTCGGGCCACGAATTTTGGGCGTAACGCTCTGCGAGGTCGTGCGATGACCTAAGAGGTGATGGCCGACGGAGGGAACACAGCAGCCGGACCGGGTGCTGTGCCGCTCCCAGGCCGCTGCCCGCGCCGCCGGCCCATCCCCGTCGGTGGTCGTCGGCTCCGGTCCAGCACCAGACCGGGGTCGGAAGCCGTTTCCATCGTTCCGAGAGGTTGTTCGTGTCGGCCAGCACATCCCGTACGCTCCCGCCGGAGATCGCCGAGTCCGAGTCTGTGATGGCGCTCATCGAGCGGGGCAAGGCCGAGGGGCAGATCGCCGGCGATGACGTGCGTCGGGCCTTCGAGGCTGACCAGATTCCGCAGACCCAGTGGAAGAATGTTCTCCGCAGCCTCAACCAGATCCTCGAGGAAGAGGGTGTGACGCTGATGGTCAGTGCCGCGGAGTCACCCAAGCGCAGCCGCAAGAGCGTCGCAGCGAAGGCGCCGGCCAAGCGGACGGCGACCAAGACCGCCGCGGCCAGGACGACAGCGGCCCCGGCCGCCGCCGCCCCGGAGGAGAAGCCGGTGGCCCCGGCCGCCGCCGACGCGACCGCGGACGAGACCGGAACCGAGACCGCGCCCGCGAAGAAGGCCGCGGCGAAGAAGACGACGGCCAAGAAGGCCGCCCCCGCCAAGAAGGCGGCCGCGAAGAAGACCGCGGCCAAGAAGACGGCGGCAGCCAAGGGCGGCGAGGAGCCCGCCGACGAAGAGCCCCTCGAGGAGGCCGTCGCGGCCAAGGGGAGCGAGGAAGAGGAAGAGACCGGCGAGGCCAAGGGATTCGTCCTGTCCGACGACGACGAGGACGACGCCCCGGCCCAGCAGGTCGCGGTGGCCGGCGCCACGGCCGACCCGGTCAAGGACTACCTCAAGCAGATCGGCAAGGTCCCCCTTCTCAACGCCGAGCAGGAGGTCGAACTCGCCAAGCGGATCGAGGCGGGCCTGTTCGCCGAGGACAAGCTGGCCAACTCCGACAAGCTGGCCCCCAAGCTCAAGCGCGAACTCGAGATCATCGCCGAGGACGGCCGCCGGGCCAAGAACCACCTGCTGGAGGCCAACCTCCGCCTCGTGGTCTCGCTGGCCAAGCGCTACACCGGCCGCGGCATGCTCTTCCTGGACCTGATCCAGGAGGGCAACCTGGGCCTGATCCGCGCCGTCGAGAAGTTCGACTACACCAAGGGCTACAAGTTCTCGACCTACGCCACCTGGTGGATCCGGCAGGCGATCACCCGCGCCATGGCCGACCAGGCACGCACCATCCGCATCCCGGTGCACATGGTCGAAGTGATCAACAAGCTCGCCCGCGTGCAGCGCCAGATGCTCCAGGACCTCGGCCGCGAGCCCACCCCGGAGGAGCTGGCCAAGGAACTCGACATGACCCCCGAGAAGGTCATCGAGGTCCAGAAGTACGGCCGCGAGCCCATCTCCCTGCACACCCCGCTGGGCGAGGACGGCGACAGCGAGTTCGGTGACCTCATCGAGGACTCCGAGGCGGTCGTGCCGGCCGACGCCGTCTCCTTCACGCTTCTGCAGGAACAGCTGCACTCCGTGCTCGACACCCTGAGCGAGCGCGAGGCCGGAGTGGTCTCCATGCGCTTCGGCCTCACCGACGGGCAGCCGAAGACCCTGGACGAGATCGGCAAGGTCTACGGGGTCACCCGTGAACGGATCCGCCAGATCGAGTCCAAGACCATGTCGAAGCTGCGCCACCCGTCCCGTTCGCAGGTGCTGCGCGACTACCTCGACTGAGGTCCGGCCCGACCGGGTCCGGGCACGCCGGAAGGGACGTACGCGGGTGGCCGCGCGGGTGCGCACGGCCACCGGGCATTCCACTCTGGGTGGAGTCACATCCACCCAGAGTCAGGAGGCCCCATGCGTCGTCCCATCGCCCGTTTTCTGGCGGGCGCACTGACCCTGGCGGCAGGAGCGGCCGCCATACCACTGGCCCAGGCGCCGCGGGCGGCCGCGGACGGGGTGGTGATCGGGGGGAAGGCGGCCAAGGTCGCCGACAGCCCCTGGGTGGTCGCCCTCTCCAGTCGTGACCGGTTCGGGGGTACGCGGGCGGGCCAGTTCTGCGGGGGTGTGATCGTCGGGCCGACCAAGGTGCTGACAGCCGCGCACTGCCTGGGCTCCCAGGTCCTGGGCGGCCCCGTCGAATCCGTGCGCGACCTGCGGGTGATCACCGGGCGGACCGAGCTGCGGGCCGCGGAGGGCCGGGAGATCGCGGTGCGCGGGGCCCGGGTGAACCCGGCGTACGACGCGGTGACGAACGCGGGGGACCTGGCCGTCCTGGAACTCGGCGAAGCCGTCCCCGCGGACCACGTCCTGCCGCTGGCCGCGGCGGGCGACCCCGGCTACGCCGCGGGCTCCGGGGCCTCGGTGTACGGGTGGGGCGACACCACGGGGTTCGGTGACTACGCGTACGGGCTCCGGGTCTCCGAGGTGACCGTGCTGGCCGACGCGGTCTGTCGGGAGGCGTATCCCGGCGACGCGGACGGACGGTACCTGGAGGACTCCATGGTGTGCGCGGGGGACGCCGCGGGCGGCAAGGACGCCTGCCAGGGTGACAGCGGCGGTCCGCTGGTGGCCGGGGGCCGGCTGATCGGCCTGGTGTCCTGGGGGCGCGGCTGCGGCCGCGCGGACAGCCCCGGCGTCTACACGAAGATCGCCCCGCTCACCGGGTTCGTGGCCGGCTGAGAGCACGGCCGGCGGTGCGCGCACCCGTCGCGGATGGAAACGAGGACGGGCGGTCTCCCCTGGATCTCAGGGGAACCGCCCGTCGACCGGCCTGGCCGGTCCTGGCTCGTCGGGATGCGAGGGATCAGCGTGTCAGCGTTCCTCGGTGTCGGCCGTGGCCGGAACGGCAGTGAGCCGCTCGGTCTCATCCTGTATTTCCGCGGCGATCTTCCTGAGTTCCGGCTCGAACTTGCGTCCGTGGTGGGCGCAGAAGAGCAGTTCACCGCCACTCATCAGGACGACGCGCAGATATGCCTGGGCGCCGCAACGGTCGCATCGGTCAGCGGCCGTCAGCGGGGTCGCGGGGGTCAGAACAGTAGTCACGTCGCCTCTTCTCTAGCTCGACGAGCTGTCGTACCAGGGTCAACATCCAACCAGGCCGAAAACGTTCCCGCTCTCGGCTTTTCCTCGAAACTTCCTTCCGAAGCTGGCCGGCTGCTGCCGGTTGGCGGCGAAGGAGCCGTATTGCGTTGCTTTACGGTTTCGCGTTGTTTGTCGTTGCTTGTCGTCGTCGCATGGGGTCTCGTCCTCCCCGGCGGGAGTGCCGGTTGTTCATGAGGACGTGCCCGAACCCTAAATGGTTCATGCGCGGAAGGGAACGTGATGTTTGCTTCACCCCATCGGGGGATCGAACATCCGTACGGTTCTGCATTAGGCTGATGAACCGCGAGGGTGGCGTTGTACCGGCTCTACCAGGCATCGGTACCCTCTGACGGGCAACGAGCCAACCCTGGGCCCGATCGGGCCGGAAAAGAAATTCAGCGAGGAGCGAACTGCGTGACCGCCGACACGTCCGTGCCTTCCAACGCGCTGCTGACCGGAGCGGACCGGGACGGCTCCAACTACACCGCGCGGCACCTGCTCGTCCTCGAGGGTCTCGAGGCCGTCCGTAAGCGCCCCGGCATGTACATCGGATCGACCGACAGCCGTGGCCTGATGCACTGCCTCTGGGAGATCATCGACAATTCCGTCGACGAGGCCCTCGGTGGTTTCTGCGACCACATCGAGGTCGTGCTGCACGACGACGGCTCGGTCGAGGTCCGGGACAACGGCCGGGGCATTCCCGTCGACGTCGAGCCCAAGACCGGCCTGTCCGGCGTCGAGGTCGTCATGACCAAGTTGCACGCCGGCGGCAAGTTCGGAGGCGGCTCCTACGCGGCCTCCGGCGGTCTCCACGGCGTCGGCGCCTCCGTGGTCAACGCCCTCTCGGCCCGTCTCGACGTCGAGGTCGACCGCAACAGCTCCACCCACGCGATCAGCTTCCGCCGCGGCGTCCCGGGCATCTTCACCGAGCAGGGCCCGGACAGCCCGTTCGACCCGGCCAACGGCCTGCAGAAGATCAAGCGCGTCCCGAAGGGCCGCACCGGCACCCGGGTCCGCTACTGGGCCGACCGGCAGATCTTCCTCAAGGACGCCCGGCTCTCCCTGGAGACGCTCTACCAGCGAGCCCGGCAGACCGCCTTCCTGGTGCCCGGCCTGACCCTGGTGGTCCGCGACGAGCGCGGCATCGACGGGGGCGGCAAGACCGAGGAGACGTTCCGTTTCGACGGCGGCATCAGCGAGTTCTGCGAGTACCTCGCGCAGGACAAGGCCGTCTGTGACGTGCTGCGGCTGAGCGGCCAGGGCACCTTCAAGGAGACCGTCCCGGTCCTGGACGACCGCGGTCACATGACCCCCACCGAGGTCACCCGCGAGCTCGGCGTCGACATCGCGCTGCGCTGGGGCACCGGGTACGAGACCCAGCTGAAGTCCTTCGTCAACATCATCGCCACCCCCAAGGGCGGCACCCACGTGTCCGGATTCGAGCGGTCGGTCACCAAGACGGTGAACGAGGTCCTCCGCTCCGCCAAGCTCCTCCGCGTCGCCGAGGACGACGTCGTCAAGGACGACGCCATGGAGGGCATGACCGCGGTGGTGACCGTCCGGCTGGCCGAGCCGCAGTTCGAGGGCCAGACCAAGGAGGTGCTCGGCACCTCGGCGGCCGCCCGGATCGTCGGCCAGGTGGTGGCCCGGGAGCTGAAGGCCTTCCTCACCTCCACCAAGCGGGACGACAAGCAGCAGGCCCGCGCCGTGATGGAGAAGATCGTCGCGGCCGCCCGGACCCGTATCGCGGCCCGCCAGCACAAGGAGGCCCAGCGCCGGAAGACCGCGCTGGAGACCTCCTCGCTGCCCGCCAAGCTGGCCGACTGCCGCAGCGACGACGTCGAGCGCAGCGAGCTCTTCATCGTCGAGGGCGACTCCGCCCTCGGTACCGCCAAGCTCGCCCGGAACTCCGAGTTCCAGGCCCTGCTGCCGATCCGGGGCAAGATCCTCAACGTCCAGAAGTCCTCGGTCTCGGACATGCTCAAGAACGCCGAGTGCGGAGCGATCATCCAGGTCATAGGGGCCGGCTCGGGCCGCACCTTCGACATCGACCAGGCCCGCTACGGCAAGATCGTCCTGCTGGTGGACGCCGATGTCGACGGCGCGCACATCCGCTGCCTGCTGCTGACCCTCTTCCAGCGGTACATGCGGCCGATGGTCGAGGCCGGCCGCGTCTTCGCCGCCGTACCGCCGCTGCACCGGATCGAGCTGGTCCAGCCCAAGAAGGGCCAGGACAAGTACGTGTACACGTACTCGGACAACGAGCTCCGCCAGACCCTGCTGGAGTACCAGCGCAAGGGGATCCGCTACAAGGACTCCATCCAGCGGTACAAGGGCCTCGGCGAGATGGACGCCGACCAGCTCGCGGAGACCACCATGGACCCGCGGTACCGCACCCTGCGCCGGATCAACATCGGCGACCTGGAGGCGTCGGAGCAGGTGTTCGACCTGCTCATGGGCAACGAGGTCGCCCCCCGCAAGGAGTTCATCACCAGCTCGGCGGCCACCCTGGACCGTTCGCGCATCGACGCCTGACCCGCCCCGGAGGGCTTCGCTCCATCACCTGATGGGGTGAAGCCCTTCGATACACCGGTCCGGAATGAGTCCTTCCGCCCATCCTTGGGGCACTCGGCCACAGCGGCCGCGACCAAGGAGAGCTCGGTGGACAAGCACGACGGTCGCGACGCCGGAACGATCCGGCTCGATGATCCCTGGTACGACGCGCTGGCCGCCGGCTGGGGCGAGGGCGAGCGCGCGGGCGAGGAACCCGACCCGGACCGGGCCGAGGAGCACACGGCCCGTACGGCGGCCGAGATCTATCTGGAAGTGCAGCGCAGTCCGGCCTTCCAGGACGTCCGCCGCCGGTACCGCCGCTTCGTGGTCCCCGCGACCGCGGCCTTCCTGCTCTGGTACGTCGCCTACGTGGTCGCCGCCACCGCCGCACCCGGCCTGATGGCCCGCCCGGTGTTCGGCGCGGTCAACGTGGCGCTGCTGGCGGGACTCGGCCAGTTCCTCAGCACCTTCCTGCTGACCTGGGCGTACGCCCGGCACGCCCGGCTGCGGCGGGACCGCGCCGCGCTCGACCTGCGGTGGACGGTCTTCGACGAGGAGCACGCCCGGGGAGCCGGCCGGTGACCGCCGAGCACCAGGCCCTCGCCCTGGTCCTGTTCAGCCTCTTCATCGCGGTCACCCTGGGCATCACCACCTGGGTCAGCCGCAACCGGCACGGCTCGGCGGAGGAGTTCTACGCCGGCGGCCGGCTGTTCTCCCCCCTGGAGAACGGTTTCGCCATCGCGGGCGACTACATGTCGGCCGCCTCCTTCCTGGGCATCTCCGGCCTGATCGCGCTCTTCGGCTACGACGGGATGCTCTACTCCGTGGGCTTCCTCGTCGCCTGGCTGGTGGTGCTCTTCCTGGTCGCCGAGCTGGTCCGCAACTGCGGCCGGTTCACCCTCGCCGACGTGGTCGCCGCGCGGATGAGCGAGCGGCCGGTCCGCATCGCCGCCGGAGCCTCCTCGGTCACCGTCTCGGTGCTCTACCTGGTCGCGCAGATGGTCGGCGCGGGCAGCCTGGTCGGGCTGCTGCTCGGCAGCAGCGGCGCGGCCGCCCGCACCTGGACGGTGATCGGTGTCGGTGCCCTGATGGTGTTCTACGTGTCCTTCGGCGGGATGCGGGCCACCACCTGGATCCAGATCGTCAAGGCCGTGCTGCTGATGGGCGGCGCGATCACCCTCACCGTGCTGGTCCTGCTCCGGTTCCACGGGGACTTCGGACGGCTGCTGTCCGCCGCCGCCGAACGCAGCGGACAGGGCGCGGCCTTCCTCGGGCCGGGCCTGCGCTACGGCGGCGACTGGACCGCGCGCTTCGACTTCATCAGCCTCGGCCTGGCCCTGGTGCTCGGCACCGCCGGCCTGCCGCACATCCTGTCCCGCTTCTACACCGTGCCGACGGCCCGCGCGGCCCGCCGCTCGGTGGTCTGGGCGATCGCCCTCATCGGCGGCTTCTACCTGATGACCATCGTGCTGGGATTCGGGGCGGCCGCACTGGTCGGTCCGGACGCCGTACGGGACTCCAACGCCTCGGGGAACACGGCGGTGCCCCTGCTCGCGGCCTTCCTCGGCGGCGGGGCCGACTCCACCGGAGGCGCGGTGCTGTTCGCCCTGGTGGCCGCGATCGCGTTCGCCACGATCCTCGCCGTGGTCGCGGGGATCACCCTGGCTTCCTCGGCCTCGGTGGCCCATGACCTGTACGCCTCCCTGCGCCGGCGCCGTGCGAAGCAGCGCAGCGAGGTGGCGGTGGCCCGGCTGGCCGCCGTGGGCATCGGCGCGGTGGCGATCGGACTGGGGCTGCTGGCCCAGGACCTCAACGTGGCCTTCCTGGTCGGACTGGCCTTCGCGGTGGCGGCCTCGGCCAACCTCCCGGTGCTGCTGTACTCGCTGTTCTGGAGCGGGTTCACCACCCGGGGCGCGGTGTGGTCGGTCTACGGCGGCCTGGTCCCGGCCGTCCTGCTGGTGGTGGTCTCGCCGGTGGTCTCGGGAAGCCCGGACGCCCTGTTCCCGGGCGTGGACTTCGGGTTCTTCCCGCTGCAGAACCCGGGCATCGTCTCGATCCCGCTGGGCTTCCTGGCGGGCTGGCTCGGCACCGTCACCTCGCGCGAGGCCCCGGACCCGGTGAAGTACGCGGAGACGGAGGTGCGCTCGCTGACCGGGGCGGGGGCCGTCTGAGGCACCCCCGGTCGTGGAAGCCCGGCCCTCCCCAGTGCCTGGGGAGGGCCGGGCTTCCACATGCGCATCTGCTACTCGAAAGTACGAAACGCCTATGTAGATGCACGGGCTAAGGGCTGCTAGAGTCCGCATGCGCTGCTCAGGACAGGGTGGCGAGATGGCCGGTCCGAACCCCGGGTCTGCCCTTGCGCGGCGTACATCCGCGAATCAGGCAGCCGTTGTGATGCCGTGGCAATTCCGCACCGACGACGCCCGTGCCCCTCTTCCGGACACCACTCCGTACCGCCCGCGCCCTCTTCGATGCCCATCGCCCGCTCAGCGCTGGTCGCTTATCGCCCGTCAGATGGGGAGATCCACATGAACTCAAGACTTCTGCGCCGCTTCGCCACGGGCAGGACGCTGGTCCTGGGCGCCGTACTGGCCCTGGCGTTGCCGGGATCCGCCTACGCCAACACCGTGAGCGTGACCGTGAAGACCCCCGGTGCCACCAGCGGCCCCGCCTCTTCCAGCTCCGAGATATCCACCCACGCGGACTGCGCCAGTGGCCTGATCTCCGGCGGTGGGATCAACCAGGCCATCGGAACCGGAGCGGGCGTGAACGGCAACCACGTCAACGGCACCTCGCCGAGCTCCGACGGCACCACCGAATACACCGGCTCCACCGGTGTCGTCGGCACCGACGTGACGCACTGGCTGGGCATCGGCGGGAGCGGGGGGCAGGTCAACGCCTCCTTCTCCAGCACCCCGTACGCGATGTGTTTCACCAGCAACCTGATCAACCACACCCAGGTCGTCATGAACAAGGCCAACACCCCCACCACCGGGGCGACGGTGGGCCGCGTCACGGCGACCTGCCCGGCCAACACCCGCCTGCTCGGCGGCGGTGCCCGGACCACGCCGGGCGACACGGGCAGCTACAAGGTGATCGCCAGCTTCCCCACCTTCAACAACTCCGCCCACAGTTACGGCGCCAAAGCCGCGGCGGACGGGGAGACCAACCCCGACTCCTGGTCGGCCGTCGGCTGGGACGGCAACTCCAACAGCGCCAACTACACCTACGCCTACGCGATCTGCAGCGGAAGCGGCATCAACGTCAGCGGAGCCACGGTGACGGTCCGTCAGAGCGAGGTGAGCGGCCCGACCAGCGGGAGCACCGGCCAGACGGCGACCGTGGGCTGCGGCCAGGGCGACGGGAACCTGGTCAGCGGGGGCGCCGCGATCAGCGGGGGCAACGTGACGACCACCGACTTCACCGGCCCGGCCTCGGGCGGCGACCACCTCAACGGCAGCTTCCCCAGTACCTCCGGCGGCGCCGCGGTCGGCGACGGGACCACCACGGCGGCGTACTGGACGGCATCCGCCCACACCGGCGGACAGAGCTCGCCGGGCACCGACACCGACGTCTGGGCGCTGTGCGCCAACGACGGCCTCTGAGGCAGCGGTTGCCCTCAACCAGCCACGCACGAGGAAACAAGAGAGAGATTCCGATGAGCACGAAACTTCGGCGGAGCTCCGCCACGGCCACGGCGCTGATCCTGGCCGGCCTGCTGACCGTGACGGTGCCGGGAGCCGCGTATGCCAAGACGGCCGACGTCACCGTCAGCACCCCCGGGGCCACCATGGGCCCCGCGACCCCCTTCACCGGCGTCTCGTCAAACGCCGATTGCGCCGACGGTCTCGTCTCCGGCGGCGGGGCCGACCAGGCCATCGGCACCGACGAGATGGCCAACGGCAACCATGTGATGGGCATGGTGCCCAGCGCCGACGGCGTCACCGAGTACACCGACACGCCCGGGATCGTCGGCACCGACGCCACGCACTGGATGGCGTTCGGCGGAAGCGGGAGCCGCAGCAGCCACGCCTTCTCCACCACGCCTTACGCGATATGCCTCCACAGCAACCTGATCAGGCACACCCAGGTGGTCATGAACAAGGCCCCCGGGCCCTCCGTCGGGCTGTCGGCCCGCATCGTGACGGCGACCTGCCCGGCCGGCACGGTCCTGATCGGCGGCGGCGCCCGCAGCACCCCGGCCAGCGTCGGCAGCCTCAAGCCCGTCGCCAGCTTCCCCACCTTCAATGACGCCGCGCACCACTTCGGCACGATCGCCGCGGGCGAGGGCGAGACCGACCCCGACTCCTGGACGGCCGTCGGCGGGATCGGCGGCGGCCGCGACCAGAACAACATGACCTACGCCTACGCGATCTGCAGCACGGACGACATCCGCCTCAAGCACGTCTCGACGACGGTCCGCTTCAACGAGGTGAGCGGCCCGAACACGGGCTCCACCGGACAGACCGCGACGGTCGGCTGCTCCCGCGAGGACGGACGGCTGGTCAGCGGCGGCGCCGCCATCAGCGGGGGCAACGTCACCACGACCGACTTCACCAAGGCGACTTCGGGCGGCCCCCACCTCAACGGCAGCTTCCCCAGCGACGCCGCCGGCACCCCGTTCGCCGACGGGAGCTCCAACCCGTCGTACTGGACGGCGGCCACCCACAGCGGGGGTACGCCCTCTCCGGGCAGCTACTCCGACGTCTGGGCGCTGTGCCTGGACGTGCGGCACGGGCACAAGCGGTAAGGACACCGCCTAGCGCTCAGCCCCGGCCGGGATCCAGGCGTAGCGGTGTTCGGGGCGGCCGGTCTCGCCGTAGCGGAGGGTGAGCCGGACCCGGCCCGCCCGGTCCAGGAGCTTGAGGTAGCGCTGGGCGGTCTGCCGGCTGATCCCGGCCCGGTCGGCGATCTGCTGGGTGGAGAGCGGGCCGTCGGCCGTACGGAGCACCTGCCGGACCAGTTCGGCGGTGGTGGGGGAGTGTCCCTTGGGGAGGTCCACCGGGCCCGCGGCGCCGGCCAGCGCTCCGAAGATCCGGTCGACCTCGGCCTGTTCGGCCTCCCCGCCCTCGTCCAGGGTGCGCCGCAGTGCCGCGTACGCCTCCAGCTTGGCGCGCAGGCCGGCGAAGGTGAACGGCTTGACCAGGTACTGGAGGGCGCCCAGCCGCATGGCCGACTGGACGGTGGCCAGGTCCCGTGCGGCCGTCACCATGATCACGTCGGTCTGCCGGCCGAGCTGGCGGAGCCGGCGTACGAGGTCCAGGCCGTTGCCGTCCGGCAGGTAGTGGTCCAGCAGCACCAGGTCCACCGGGTGGCCGCCGAGGAAATCCAGGGCTTCGGCCGCGGAATGTGCCTGCCCGGACACGGCGAATCCGGGAACCCGCGCCACGTACGCGGCGTTGATCCGGGCGACGTGCACGTCGTCGTCGACGACCAGGACGCGGATGGCCCCGGTGGTCGTCCCGCTGCCCGGCCCGCCGCTCATCGCAGGGCCTCCGGAAGGACGACGGAGAACTCCGCGCCGCCGTCCGCCGCCTCGCCGGCCCGGGCGCTGCCGCCCTGCCGCTCCGCCAGGCGGCGGACCAGTGCCAGCCCCAGGCCCCGCTCCCGGTGGGCCTTGGGCTGCTTGGTGGACCAGCCTTCGGTGAAGATCTCCTCGCGCCGTGCGGCGGGGACCCCGGGCCCGCTGTCGCGCACCCGCAGGACGGCGGTGCGGCCCTCCGCGCGCAGCTCCACCTCGACCCGGGCGCCCTCCGATCCCGCCGCCGCGTCCAGGGCGTTGTCCACCAGGTTCCCGAGGATGGTGACGAGACCGCCCGGGTCGACCAGGCGGTCGGGGAGGAGGGTGGATCCGGCCAGCCGCAGGGCGACTCCGCGCTCGGCGGCGACCGTGGCCTTGCCCACCAGCAGGGCGGCCAGCAGGGGGTCGCCGACCTTCTCGGTGACCTGCTCGGCCGTGCTCCGGTGCACCCCGGCCACCTCGGTGACGTACTCCACCGCCTCCTCGTGCAGGCCGAGTTCCAGCAGCCCGAGGAGGGTGTGCAGCCGGTTGGCGTGCTCGTGGTCCTGGGCGCGCAGGGCGTCGATCAGGCCCCGGGTGGAGTCGAGTTCGCGGCTCAGGTGCTCCAGCTCGGTGCGGTCGCGGAGGGTGGCGACGGCGCCGCCGTCCTCGGTGGGCATCCGGTTCGCCACCAGGACCCGGGGGCCCCGGACGGCGAGCAGGTCGCGCCCGGTGACCCGGCCGGACAGCACGTCGGCGGTGCGGCCGGGGCCGAGCGCCTCCGCCACCGGGCGTCCGGTGAGGGCGTCCGGGTCGAGGCCGAGCAGCCGGGCCGCCTCGTCGTTGACCAGGCGGACGCGGCCGTCGCGGTCGAGGGCGACCACGCCCTCGCGGATGGAGTGCAGCATCGCCTCTCGTTCCGCCAGCAGCCCGGAGATATCGGAGAAGGCCAGGTCACGGGTCTGCCGCTGGATCCTGCGGGAGATCAGCCAAGCGGCCAGCGCGCCGACGGCGAGCGCGCCGCCCGCGTACGCGAGCAGGCCGGGGATGGCGCCGAGCAGCCGGTCCCGGACGCTGTCGTAGGCGATGCCGACCGAGACGGCGCCGACGATCTCCCCGTCGGCGGCGAGCAGCGGCACCTTGCCGCGGGCCGAGCGGCCCAGGGTGCCCTCGTCGATCTCCATCACCTCGTACCCGGCGAGGGCCCGGCTCGGGTCGGTGGAGACGGGCAGCCCGATCCGGTCCGGGCTCGGGTGCGAGCGGCGGATGCCGTGCCGGTCGAGGACGACGACGTACTCGGCGCCGGTTGCGCGGCGGATCCGCTCGGCGGCGGTCTGCACGGGACCGTCCGCGGTGGCTGCGGAGTCCAGCAGGCCGGCCGAGACGGCGGGGTCGGCGGCGGTGCTCTGGGCGATGGCGAGGGCGCGCCGCATCGCCTGGTCGTCGAGCTGGGCGCCGAGCGGGGCCAGGAACAGCCCCGTGGCCAGCACGGCGACCCCGGCGGCGATGGCCAGCTGGGTCAGCAGGATCTGGGAGACCGCCCGCCGGGGGAACCGCGGGGCGCGCCATGTGCTCATGGCGCCCCACGGTAAGCCGATTCGCTCCCGCGGGGAATGCGCGCCTCCGGCCGTGCGGCCGTGCGGGCCGGATGGGCCGGTCCTGGGCCCACGCCGCCCGGCCCGGGACCCGCTCCGGTTCGGGGCGGCCCCGCCGTACCGGGCCTGCGGGCCGGCTGTGGCCGGTCGCGCAGTTCCCCGCGCCCCTGGCGGGGCGGGAGGTGGCGCCCATGCCGCCCGGCCGCGGACGCCCGGCTGAGTCGGAGGCCGCCCCGACCGGGACCCTGGCCGCCGGTCAGGGGCGGGCCCGGGTGTATCGGGTCTGCGGGCCGGCTGTGGCTGGTCGCGCAGTTCCCCGCGCCCCTGGGGGCGGAGGTGGCGCCCATGCCGCCCGGCTCGGGACCCAGCCCTGGTTCGGGGCGGGCCCGCGGTGTCGGGCCTGCGGGCCCGTTGTGGCCTGTCGCGCAGTTCCCCGCGCCAGACGTCAGGGGAGGGGCTGGGGTGGGCGGGGGCCGGTGTAGTGGCCGGTGGGGCGCATGCGGAGGGGGCGTTCGCCGTACTCCTCCAGGGCGTGGGCGATCCAGCCCGCGGTGCGGGCCACCGCGAACACGGTCTCCCCGGCCTCCGCGGACATCCCGTAGGACACGGTCAGGACGGCGAGCGCCAGGTCGACGTTGGCGTGCAGCCCCCGGCCCTGGCGGGCGGTGACCGCGACCACCTCCCGGGCGGCGGCCAGCGCCGGTGCGGCGGCGTCCAGTGCGGAGAGCCGCGCGAACAGTGCGCCGGCGCGGGGGTCCTCGCCCTGGTAGAGCCGGTGCCCGAGTCCCGGCACCCGGCGGCCGGTCCGCAGGTGGTCGGCGACCACGGGGGCGGCCCCGCCGCGCTCCAGCACGTCCAGCAGCATCCGGTGCGCCAGCGGCCCCGCCCCTCCGTGCAGCGGGCCTTCGAGGGCGCCGAGGCCGGCCGAGACGCAGGCGTAAGGGTGGGACCTGGACGAGGCCGCGACCCGGACCGCGAGCGTGGAGGCGGCCAGGTCGTGGTCGGTGAGCAGGGCGAGCGCGAGGTCCAGCACCGCAACGGCCGAGGGGTCGTGCGGGAGCCCGGTGAGCCGTGGCCAGAGCTGTCCGGCCAGTCCGTGCCCGCCGGCTTCCCCGCCGCCGGCCGGCGGCTCGGTGCCGAGCACCGGCAGGGAACCGACCAGGGTCGGGATCAGGCCCCGGGCCGCCCCGAGCACGGACTCCTCCGACAGGTCGAAGCGCAGCGGGTCCGCCACCGCCGCCGCGGCCGTCGCCACCCGCAGCCGGTCCACCGGCCCGCTGTGGTCGGGCAGCGCCGCCACCGCCCGGCGGGCTGCCGCCAGCAGCTCGGGCGGGGCCGTGAAGCGGGTCCCGCGAGGCAGCCGCCCGGTCCACAGCCACTCGGCGACCTCCTCGTAGCCGTACCGGCCGGCCAGCTCGACGGCGTCCACGCCGCGGAACCAGTAGCGGTCCGGCTCGATGAGCGTCAGCGCGGTGCGCACGGCGAGCTCGCCGGACGGGGCTGCGGCCTCCCGGCGGTTGCGTCGTGCCAGCGCGGCGACCTCGGCGGCGTCGAAGGTGCTTCCCCGGCCCACCGGGTCGCGGCGGCTGCCCAGCAGGCCGCGGCTGACGTACGCGTACACCGTCGCCGGCTTCACACCGAGCAGTTCGGCGGCCTCGCGGGTGGTGAGCCGGTCATTCATGCACCCCACCCTACATATATTGATTGAATCAAGATTGACTCAGACTGCATCAAGCATGGATGGTCGAGTCGTGAATGCAACCGCCACCCATACCGAGATCACCGATGGCCTCGCTCCCCGCGGACTCGCGGGCGTCGTCGTCACCGAGACCGCGCTCGGAGACGTCCGGGGCCGCGAGGGCTTCTACCACTACCGCCAGTACTCGGCCGTCGAGCTGGCCGAGCGCCGCGGCTTCGAGGACGTCTGGCACCTGATGTTCCGCGGCACCCTGCCCGGCCCCGCCGAGCGGACCGCCTTCGCCGCCGAGCTGGCCCCGCTGCGCCGCCTCCCCGAGGACGTACGGACGGCCCTGCCCGCCCTCGCCCGGTCCACCGCCGCCTCCGGTCCGCTCGCCGGCCTGCGTACCGCGCTGTCGCTGCTGGGCGCCTCGGCCGGGTTCCGCCCGCTGTACGACCTCGACCCGGCCCGCCGGGCAGCCGACGCGCTGGCCGCCTGCGCCGCCGTACCCACCCTGCTCACCGCCCTGCACCGGCTCGGGCAGGGCCTGGAGCCGGTCGAGCCGCGCGAGGACCTGCCGTACGCCGCCAACTACCTGTACATGCTGACCGGTGAGGAACCCGACCCGGTCCGGGCCCGGGCGGTCGAGCGCTACCTGATCTCCACCGTCGACCACGGCTTCAACGCCTCCACCTTCACCGCCCGCGTGATCGCCTCCACCGGGGCGGACGTGGTGGCCTGCCTCACCGGGGCGATCGGAGCGCTCTCCGGGCCGCTGCACGGCGGGGCGCCCAGCCGGGCCCTGGACACCCTCGACGCGATCGGCACCGCGGACCGGATCGACCCGTGGATCCGCGAACGGGTACGCGCCGGGGACCGGATCATGGGCTTCGGCCACCCCGTCTACCGGACCGAGGACCCGCGCTCCCGCATGCTGCGGGAGATCGCGCGCGGATTCGGCGGGCCGCTGGCGGACTTCGCCGTGGAGGTCGAGGAGCGGGTCGAGGCGATCCTCGCGGAGCTGAAGCCGGGCCGTGAACTGCACACCAACGTCGAGTTCTACGCCGGCGTGGTCATGGAGCTGTGCGGCCTGCCGCGCGAGATGTTCACCCCCACCTTCTGCGTGGCACGGGTGGTCGGATGGAGTGCGAACGTCCTGGAACAGGCGGCCGACTCGAAGATCATCCGCCCGGCCGCCCGGTACGTGGGACCCACCCCGCCGCAGCCCGTTCCGGCGGCGGGCTGACTACGATCGTCCGGGTGAACAGCAGCGCCCGGGCGAACAGCAGGCAGCCCATTCCCGTCGTCGTACTCGCCGGATTCCTCGGTTCCGGCAAGACCACCCTGCTCAACCACCTGCTCCGGGCCGCCCGGGGCACCCGGATCGGCGTGGTGGTCAACGACTTCGGCTCCATCGAGATCGACGCCATGAAGGTCGCCGGCCAGGTCGGCGACTCCATGGTCTCGCTCGGCAGCGGCTGTCTGTGCTGCGCGGTGGACGGCAGCGAGCTCGACCTCTACCTCGGGAAGCTCTCACAGCCGCAGCACCGCATCGACGTGATCGTCATCGAGGCGAGCGGGCTGGCCGAGCCTCAGGAGCTCGTGCGGATGCTGGTGGCCAGTGAGAACCCCGCCATCCGGTACGGCGGGATGGTCGAGGTGGTGGACGCCGCCGAGTTTGACGCCACCCGGGCCCGGCACCCGGAGACCGACCGCCACCTGGGCGTGGCCGACCTCGTCGTGCTGAACAAGACCGACCGCGTGGACCCGGCCGAGTCCGCCCGCATCGAGGAGGTGCTGGCCGGCCTGTGCCCCGGCATCCCGGTGGTCCCCGCCGACCACGGCCGGATCGACCCGGAGATCCTCTTCGACCGGAGGCCCTGGACCGAGACCCGGGGCCAGCTGTCGTTCGAGGACCTGCTCGCGGAGGCCGAGGACCACGAGGGGCACGCCCACGCGCACTACGAGAGCACCGAGTTCACGGCGGACGGCGCCCTCAGCCCGCGCCGGTTCATCGATTTCCTCGACGGCCGCCCGCACGGCCTGTACCGGATCAAGGGCTACGTGTACTTCGGCGTCCCCGGTCACGAGGAGAAGTACGAGGTCCATGCCGTGGGCAGGTTCCTGCGGTTCGCCCCGCATCCCTGGGGCCGGACCGAACCCCGCCGGACCCAGCTGGTGATGATCGGCTCCGGCACCGACGGGGCCGCCCTGCTCGCGGGGCTCGAGGACTGCCGGGAGCCCGACCCGGGCCGTCTCGGCCCCGACACCATGTGGGGCGTGCTGCGGTACGTACACCAGGAGCCGGAGCCGGAGCCGGAGCCCGAGCGGGACCCGCGCTCCGTCCCGGACGCTCAGGCGACCTCGACGCCGTAGTCGCCCAGCAGCTCCGCGAGACCGCCCCGGTAGCCGCGGCCGCCGGCCACGAAGTCCCAGTCTCCGTTCGCCCGGCGCCGGAACGAGCCGAGGGTGAGCGCGGTCTCGCCGGGCCGGCCGTCGCCGACCTCCAGCCGGTCCAGCTCCTCCCCGGCCGGGCCCAGCAGGCGTACGAACGCCCCCGAGAAGCCGGCCAGGTCGCCTGCCGGGGCCTCCTCCGGGTCCACTGCGGCGACCAGCACCAGCCGGTCGGCCCGGTCCGGGAGGTGGTCGAAGGCCACCTCCAGCGCGGCACGGTCCGGCGCGGCCTGCTGCCGGGCCCGCACGGAACCGTCGGGGGTGCCCGGGTTGTTGAAGAACACCAGGTGCTCCTCGCTCAGCACCTCCCCGCCCCGGCAGACCAGCGCGCACACGTCGAGCGGGACGCCGCCCGTCCAGTTCAGCCCGAGCACGTTGAACGCGTCCGCCGGTATGCGGCCGGCAGCCTGCGGAGCGACCGCGGGCCCCGCCGCGGCGACCGCGGGCATCGCGGCCACGGTGGGCGCCGTGGACACCGAGGGGAAGGCGGGGGCCGCCGGCGGAGCGGAAGGCATCGCGGGCGGCGCCGGGGGCACCTGGGGGAGCGGCAGCGCGGCCAGGGTCGGGGCCCAGGCGTCCGCCGTGGACGAGGAGCGCGCCGAGGAACCCGCCGAGGAACCCGCAGGGGAGCCCGCCGGGGAGGGCGGTGCGGCCGGGGCCGGCGGCGCGCCCGCCGGGCCGCCGCCCAGCCGCCCGCGCAGCCCGTGCCGGTGCAGCAGCTCGACCAGGTCCGGCCCGGACACCAGCTCCAGCGGCTTGCCCTCCGCGAACCGGTGCGAGGAGGGCCCGAACGAGGAGGTGGTGACCAGGACGCCCTTGTTCGCGCCGCGGTCCTGCACCGTCCCGAACAGGTCCCGGACCGCCGTCGGCGGCACCGTGTTCCGGTAGCGCTTGACCTGCACCACGATCCGCCCGCCGCGGATCGGCGTCGGGTCCACCGCCTCGACGTCCACCCCGCCGTCCCCGGACCGCTGGGTGGTCACGGCCTCCATGCCCATGGCCCGGAAGAGCTCGGCGACCAGGTCCTCGAACTCGATCGGGTCCATGACGAACAGATCGGGCTCCGGCCCGCCGTTCCCACCGCCCGCGGCGCCCGGGGTCCCGGTGCCCCGCACGGCTCCGGCGGCGGGTCCGGCCGCCGGTCCGGTGCCGCGGCCCGCCTCCGGGGCCTGCTGCACGGGCCGTACGGCCGTCTGCTGGTCGGGGCGCGCCGACAGCTGCCCGCGGAGCTCGTCCACCAGGCAGTCCACCGCGCTCACCTGCTCCAGGTGCAGCCCGGCCATCGCGGAGCGGTCGGCCCGCACGGTCGCCAGGTGGATCCGGGACGGCCGGCCGGTCGCCGGATCGTGCCCGTCCAGGAAGCCGTTGACCACCACCGAATCCAGCACGCCGGACTCGTCCGCCGCGAACGCCCGGTGCACGACCAGCAGCACGCACTGCGCCAGCACGTCCCGGTACAGCTCACGCCGCTGGGTGACCGGCCGGGCGGTCTCCTTGTCCTGGTCGGTGCTCGGCACGTACCGCACGGCCTTGGCCTCGGGTACCACGTCGAAGCCGGGCAGCTCCCAGTCCACGACCAGCCGGCGGGCCGCCGGGTCGTACGAGGCCTCGTGCTGCCGCGGCAGTTCCTGCGGCCAGCCCGGAGCGGCGTCCAGGGCCTCGGAGAAGTGGTCGACGACCGCGTCGGGGTCCCCGGCGCGCAGTGCGCCGCCCCGCCCTGCGAGCACCTCGTTGTGTCGGCGGATCTCGGCGATCCGCTGCTCCGCCCAACGGTCGTACTGCCTGCGGAGGGCCTCCAGTTGCCGCTGCCGCTCGGCCTCGGCGGCGTGCGCCGCCTGCCAGGCCTGGGTGTAGCGGGCGTGCGCCTCGCGCTCGGCCCGCTGCCGCTGGCCCGCGGTCAGCGACCAGCCGGTCTGTGCCTGGAACTGCGCCAGCTGGGGCATCGGCACCGGATGCGCCAGGTGCCCCGGGTCGAAGGGCTCCACCTGCTCCGGGAGCCGCTGCGCGGCGCCGGCCCGGAAGGCGGGGGCGCGGCACCCGGCGGCCAGCAGCCCGCGCAGGGCCTCCGTCCGGGCCTCCAGCTGCTCGGTCCGGCGCTGGGCCTCGGCCGCGCGGTGGCGCCGGTAGGCGGCCTCCTGGCGGCGCAGCCCCTGCGCGACCTCGCGCTCGTGGGCGCGCTGCCGCCGTTCCGCCTCCTGTTGCTGCCGCTGGATGGCTGCCCAGGTCTGCAGCGGACCGTTCGAACGACGGCTCATCAGCGGCTCTCCCCCCACCCGCAGCCGCTACGACACGAAGGGCCGGCTGCGTCACCAAGACCTTAACGGCCCGAAACGGGCCGCGGACCACCCGGTGTTGACCGGACCGCCCGGACCGCCCGGACCGCCCGGACCGCCGGGATCGCCCGGACTGCCCGGACCGGCCGCGGCGGGTGGAGCCGCGGCCGGTCCGGTACGAGGTCCGGCACGAGGTCCGGTACAGGTGTCAGAGCGCGGCGCCCGCCACCACGTCCACCGGCTTCGGCAGCGGCGCGCCCGAGCCGTCCCGGCGCGGGTCCGGCTCCGGCAGGTCCACCGGGGTGCCGTTGGCCAGGGCGCCGCGGGCCGGGGCGTGGCCGGCCCAGGCCAGCACCAGCCCGTCCTCGCCCTTGAGGAACCGCTGGCAGCGCACACCGCCGGTGGCGCGGCCCTTGCGCGGGTACTGGTCGAACGGGGTCAGCTTGGCCGAGGTGGCCGAGCCGTCCAGGGTGCCCGCGCCGCCGGCGACCGTGAAGACGTACGCCTCCGCAGCCGGGTCCACCGCCGAGAAATGGATCACCTTGGCGCCCTCGGAGAGCTTGATGCCGGCCATGCCGCCCGCCGGGCGGCCCTGCGGGCGCACCTGGCCGGCCGGGTAGCGCAGCAGCTGGGCGTCGTCGGTGATGAAGACCAGGTCCTCCTCACCGGTGCGCAGCTCCACCGCGCCGACGATCCGGTCGCCCTCCTTGAGGGTGATGACCTCCAGCTCCTCCTTGTTGGCCGGGTAGTCGGGCACCACCCGCTTGACCACGCCCTGCTCGGTGCCCAGCGCCAGGCCCTGCGAGTTCTCCTCGTCCAGCGAGGTCAGGCAGACCACCTTCTCGTCCGGCTCCAGGCCGGACAGGAACTCGCTGATCGGGGCGCCGCCGGCCAGGTTGGGTGCGGAGGCCGTGTCGGGCAGCTGGGGCAGGTCGATCACCGCGATGCGCAGCAGCCGGCCCGCCGAGGTCACCGCGCCGATATCGGCCCGGGCCGTCGCCGTGACCTGGGAGACGATCAGGTCGTGCCTGCTGCGCCTGCCGTCGCCCTCGGGCAGCGGGGCGGCCGTCACGGTGCGGGCCAGCAGACCCGTCGAGGACAGCAGCACCCGGCACGGGTCGTCCGCGACCTCCAGCGGGACCGCCGCCACCGGCGCGCCCGCCGACTCCAGCAGCACCGTACGCCGCTCGGTGCCGAACTTCTTCGCCACCGCGGCCAGTTCGGAGCTGACCAGCTTGCGCAGCTCGCTGTCCGATTCGAGGATCCGGGTGAGCTCCTCGATCTCGGTGTTCAGCCGGTCGCGCTCCGACTCCAGCTCCAGCCGGTCGAACTTGGTGAGCCGGCGCAGCGGGGTGTCCAGGATGTACTGGGTCTGGATCTCGCTCAGCGAGAAGCGCTGCATCAGGCGCTCCTTGGCCTGCGCCGAGTTCTCGCTCTCCCGGATCAGCGCGATGACCTCGTCGATGTCGAGCAGCGCCACCAGCAGGCCCTCGACCAGGTGCAGCCGGTCGCGGCGCTTGCCGCGGCGGAACTCGCTGCGCCGCCGCACCACGTCGAAGCGGTGGTCGAGGTAGACCTCCAGCAGCTCCTTCAGGCCCAGCGTCAGCGGCTGCCCGTCGACCAGGGCCACGTTGTTGATGCCGAAGGACTCCTCCATCGGCGTCAGCTTGTAGAGCTGCTCCAGCACGGCCTCCGGGTGGAAGCCGTTCTTGACCTCGATGACCAGGCGCAGGCCGTGCGCGCGGTCGGTGAGGTCCTTGACGTCCGCGATGCCCTGCAGCTTCTTCGAGCCGACCAGGTCCTTGATCTTCGCGACGACCTTCTCCGGGCCGACCGTGAACGGCAGCTCCGTCACGACCAGGCCCTTGCGGCGGGGCGTCACGTCCTCCACGGCCACCGTGGCGCGGATCTTGAAGGTGCCGCGGCCGTTCTCGTACGCGTCCTTGATCCCGGCCAGGCCCACGATGCGGCCCCCGGTCGGCAGGTCGGGGCCCGGGACGAAGCGCATCAGCGCCTCCAGGTCCGCGTGCGGGTACCGGATCAGGTGCCGGGCCGCCGCGATGACCTCGCCCAGGTTGTGCGGGGGCATGTTGGTGGCCATGCCGACCGCGATGCCGGAGGCGCCGTTCACCAGCAGGTTCGGGTACGCCGCCGGCAGTGCGACCGGCTCCCGCTCCTGGCCGTCGTAGTTCGGCGTGAAATCGACCGTGTCCTCGTCGATGGACTCGGTCATCAGCGAGGTGGCGTCGGCCATCCGGCACTCGGTGTACCGCATCGCGGCCGGCGGGTCGTCGTTGCCGAGCGAGCCGAAGTTGCCGTGTCCGTCGACCAGCGGCAGCCGCATGGAGAAGGGCTGCGCCATGCGCACCAGGGCGTCGTAGATCGACGCGTCACCGTGCGGGTGCAGCTTGCCCATGACCTCGCCGACGACGCGGGCGCACTTGACGTAACCGCGGTCGGGGCGCAGTCCCATCTCGTTCATCTGGTACACGATCCGGCGGTGCACCGGCTTCATGCCGTCCCGGGCGTCCGGCAGGGCGCGCGAGTAGATCACCGAGTACGCGTACTCGAGGAAGGAGCCCTGCATTTCGTCGACGACGTCGATGTCGAGGATCTTCTCCTCGAAATCCTCCGGCGGCGGGGTCTTCGTGCTGCGGCGGGCCATCGCTGCGGCGCTCCTTAACCATGACGTGGGTCTGACGCGGACCATTGTGGCCCCAAGCACCGACAACGCCGACCCCGACCCGGGGGAGTCGTCCCGCCGGGCCGCTCCCCGGCCGTTCCGGGGCCGCCCCCGCGGGGTGGCCGGCTGCCGGGAACTTCTCCGGCTGTCGGTGCGCTTGCATACAGTGACAGGTCTGACAGGAATCTCAGCATCGCGATCGAAGGGACCACATGCCCATGGGTCACACGGCCACCGAGCAGACCGCCTCCGGCGGCCTGACAGCGACCGAGCACCGGCTGGCCAATGGCCTGCGCGTGGTGCTCTCCGAGGACCACCTGACCCCGGTGGCCGCGGTCTGCCTGTGGTACGACGTCGGCTCCCGGCACGAAGTCAAGGGGCGTACCGGCCTGGCTCACCTCTTCGAGCACCTGATGTTCCAGGGTTCGGCGAGCGTGAAGGGCAACGGCCACTTCGAGCTGGTCCAGGGTGCGGGCGGCTCCCTCAACGGCACCACCAGCTTCGAGCGCACCAACTACTTCGAGACGATGCCCACCCACCAGCTGGAGCTCGCGCTGTGGCTGGAGGCGGACCGGATGGGCTCGCTGCTGGCCGCCCTGGACGACGAGTCCATGGAGAACCAGCGCGACGTGGTGAAGAACGAGCGCCGCCAGCGGTACGACAACGTGCCGTACGGCACCGCCTTCGAGAAGCTGACGGCCATGGCCTACCCCGACGGCCACCCGTACCACCACACCCCGATCGGCTCGATGGCCGACCTGGACGCCGCCTCCCTGGAGGACGCCCGCGCGTTCTTCCGGACGTACTACGCGCCGAACAACGCGGTGCTCTCGGTCGTCGGCGACATCGACCCCGAGCAGACCCTCGCCTGGATCGAGAAGTACTTCGGCAGCATCCCGGCACACGACGGCAAGCAGCCGCCGCGCGACGGCACGCTGCCCGAGATCATCGGCGAGCAGCTGCGCCAGGAGCTCGTCGAGGAGGTGCCCGCCCGGGCCCTGATGGCCGCCTACCGGCTGCCACACGACGGCACCCGCGAGTGCGACGCCGCCGACGTGGCCCTGACCATCCTCGGCGGGGGCGAGTCCTCCCGGCTCCACAACCGCCTGGTGCGCCGTGACCAGACGGCCGTCGCGGCCGGCTTCGGCATGCTGCGGCTGGCCGGCGCGCCCTCGCTGGGCTGGCTGGACGTCAAGATCTCCGGCGGGGTCGAGATCCCCGCCATCGAGGCCGCCGTGGACGAGGAGCTCGCCCGGTTCGCCGCCGAGGGCCCCACGGCCGAGGAGATGGAGCGCGCCCAGGCCCAGCTGGAGCGCGAATGGCTGGACCGGCTGGGCACGGTGGCCGGCCGCGCCGACGAACTCTGCCGCTTCGCGGTGCTGTTCGGCGACCCGCAGCTCGCGCTGACCGCCGTCAAGCGGGTGCTCGACGTCACGGCCGAGGAGGTGCAGGCCGTGGCCGCCGCGCGGCTGCGTCCCGACAACCGCGCGGTGCTGGCCTACGAGCCGCTGGCCGCCGACGCCGACGCCGACGATGCCGAGAACGACGAGAACGAGGGGGCGGAGCAGTGAGCGACACCGCAGCCGTCACGATGACCTTCCACCCGCAGCCGCAGGCCGGCGCACCCAAGCCGTGGGCCTTCCCCGCTCCCGAGCGCGGCACCCTGCCCAACGGCCTGACCGTGCTCCGCTGCCACCGCCCCGGACAGCAGGTGGTGGCCGTCGAGATCTTCCTCGAGGCCCCGCTGGACGCCGAGCCCGAGGACCTGGACGGCGTGGCCGCGATCATGGCGCGGGCGCTGTCCGAAGGCACCGACAAGCACTCCGCCGAGGAGTTCGCCGCCGCGCTGGAGCGCTGTGGTGCCACCCTCGACGCGCACGCGGACCACCCCGGCGTCCGGGTCTCCCTGGAGGTCCCCGCCTCCCGGCTGCCCAAGGCGCTGGGCCTGCTCGCCGAGGCGCTGCGCGCCCCCGCCTTCGCCGACGGCGAGGTGGACCGGCTGGTCCGCAACCGGCTCGACGAGATCCCGCACGAGCTGGCCAACCCGCAGCGCCGGGCCGCCAAGCAGCTCTACAAGGAGCTGTTCCCGGCCGCCACGCGGATGTCGCGGCCGCGCCAGGGCACCGAGGAGACCGTCGCCCGGATCGACTCCGCCGCCGTACGCGCCTTCTACGAGGCCCACGTACGCCCCGCCACCGCCACCGCCGTCGTCGTCGGCGACTACACCGGCATCGACCTGGACGCGGTGCTGGCGGACACCCTGGGCGGCTGGACCGGCGGCAGCGCCGCGCCCCGTCCGGTGCCCCCGGTGAACGCCGACGACACCGGGCGCGTGATCATCGTGGACCGGCCCGGCGCGGTTCAGACGCAGCTGCTGATCGGCCGGATCGGGGCGGACCGGCACGACCGCGTGTGGGCGGCCCAGGTGCTCGGCACGTACTGCCTGGGCGGCACCCTGACCTCCCGCCTGGACAAGGTGCTGCGCGAGGAGAAGGGCTACACCTACGGGGTGCGCGCCTTCGGGCAGGTGCTGCGGTCCACCCAGGAGGGCACCGGAGCGGCCATGCTGGCCATCAGCGGCTCCGTGGACACCCCGAACACCGGTCCGGCGCTGCAGGACCTCTGGAAGGTGCTGCGGACGCTGGCCGAGGGCGGCCTGACCGACGCCGAACGGGACGTGGCGGTGCAGAACCTGGTGGGCGTGGCCCCGCTGAAGTTCGAGACCGCGGCGTCCGTCGCCGCCACCCTCGCCGACCAGGTCGAGCAGCAGCTCCCGGACGACTACCAGGCGCAGTTGTACGCGCGGCTGGCCGAAACCGGCACCGTGGAGGCCACGTCGGCCGTCGTCAGCGCCTTCCCGGTGGACCGCCTGGTCACGGTGCTGGTCGGCGACGCGTCGCAGATCGAGGAGCCGGTACGGGCGTTGGGCATCGGCGAGGTGACCGTGGTCGCCAACTGACCGCGGTGACACCCGGTTTGGCGCCGGGCGGCTGAGTCCGGCCGACGTCAAACGGGTTTCGGGCCATGAGGTCCTGGCGGGTTGTCCGCCAGGACCTCATGCGTCTCGAATGCCCCTTTTACGGGTGGGGTTGCCCGTATGTCGTGTGGCGTACGCAACAAAAAGCCGTGTCCATTTGGTGATCGAGTGATGATCCGCCTAGCGTCGGTCTCGCTGTCCGTCAGCTGCAACAGCCGCACCCGCGGCACCGGACAGCGATCGCCGAGTCCCCGTCAGGCGCGAGCCTGGGGAGCCGGGGACCCACATCAGTCCCTGGGGTGAATCGGACCTCCTCCGCGGAGGGGTCCGTAGGAGACCTTCCTGCTCCGAACCCGTCAGCTAACCCGGTAGGCGAGAGGGAAGGAAAGGATCACCCTTTTCATGGGCACTCGTGGCGCCGGCAAGCACCGTGGTTCCAGCCGCCTGACGAAGAAGACCGCCGGCATAGCCGGGATCGCCGCGCTCGCCACCACCGGCGTCATCGGCGCCTTCGCGGCCCCGGCCTTCGCGGCCGACAACGACAGCGCGCCGCAGGACCCGGCCCTGAACCACATCAGCATCGGCGATGACGCGGCCGTCGAGATCGAGGCCCAGGCCGACGCCCAGCAGGCCGCCGCCGAGACGGCCGCCGAGGCCGCTGCCCTCAAGGCGCAGGCCGAGGCCGAGGCCAAGCAGCGGGCCGCCGAGGCCAAGCGCATGGCCGAGGCCAGGGCGAAGGCGGAGCGCGAGGCCAAGGAGCGCGCCGAGCGCGAGGCCGAGCGCAAGCGGCTGGGCACCTTCGTCTCGCCGCTCGCCGACTCCTACGTCTCCACCCAGTACAAGGCCGGCGGCGGCATGTGGTCCTCCGGCAGCCACACCGGCATCGACTTCCACGCGGCCTCCGGCACCGTGGTCCGCGCCGTGGGCATGGGTACCGTCGTCGAGGCGGGCTGGGGCGGCGCCTACGGCAACAACGTGGTCATCAAGCACGTGGACGGCACGTACACCCAGTACGGCCACATGTCCTCGCTCAGCGTCCGCGTCGGCCAGCAGGTCACCCCGGGCCAGCAGATCGGCCTGTCGGGCTCCACCGGCAACTCCAGCGGCCCGCACCTGCACTTCGAGGCCCGCACCGGCGCCGACTACGGCTCGGACGTCAACCCGATCACGTACCTGCGCAATCACGGCGTCACCGTCTGACCGGACGGAAGACCCCGAAGGTCTCCGAAGGTCTCCGAAGACCCTGAAGACCCGAAGATCCCGAAGAAGGCCCCGGCTCACCGAGCCGGGGCCTTCTTCCGTCTCCGGATCCTTCCGTTTTCCCGTCCGTACTCGGAAATTCCCGCGCGCTGCCATACAGTTCTTGGATCGGTATCCGATCGGTACCGGTGTCGAATCGGCGGCTCGTAATCAGGCGGAGGTCCGGTCTTGCGTATTCCTGCGCATGCGGTGTGTACGGCAATTCGCGACGACATCGTCACCGGCGTATTCGCACCCGGCGGCAGACTCACCGAGGAGCTGCTGGCCCGCCGTTACGGAGTCTCCCGGGTCCCGGTCCGCGAGGCGCTGCGCACCCTGGAGTCCGAGGGGTTCGTGATCACCCGGCGGCACGCCGGGGCGTGCGTGGCCGAGCCGACCGAGCAGGAGGCGGCCGATCTGCTCGAGCTGCGGATGCTGCTGGAGCCGCTGGCGGCGGCCAGGGCGGCCCGGCGGCGTACCGACGCCCACCTGAAGGTGCTGCGCGGGCTGGTCAGGCTGGGCCAGGAACGGGCCAGGCAGGGGCAGGGCGAGGACCTGCGGGCGCTGGGGGGCTGGTTCCACGAGACCCTGGCCCAGGCGTCCGCCAGCCCCGGCCTGATCTCGCTGCTGGGGCAGCTGAGGCACAAGGTGGCCTGGATGTTCGCGGTCCAGCCGGCGGCCCGGCCGGTGGAGTCCTGGGCGGAGCACGGCGCGATCGTGGACGCGGTGGCCCGGGGGGACGCGGAGCGGGCCCGTGCCCTGACGGCGGCGCACGTGGAACGGGCGGAAGCGGGGCACCGGCCGCGGTGGCGGGGCGCCCGGGCGGGGGCGGCGCGGTGAGGAACCCGCAACCTGGCGTCAACATGCCGAGCGGCCGCAGTTAACAGCAGCCGTATACAAAGGGAAGGCAGTGTCCGGCACCACGGGTGCCCGGCCCATTTCCGGAGTCCGGGAATTCGCGCGACTCCGTGCCTGATATTGCTGCCGCTTCTCGGCCGTGCTCATTATCGCGCCCGGAAATGAGGCCTGCCCGGAAATCCGGTATACCCGGAAATCCGGTGTACCCGGGAAAGTCCGGAGCGGTTCCGCTTCGGGGAATTCCCGCCCGCCGGTCCGGCCGCACATGCCGGAGCCGCGGCTCCCGACCAAGCGGAGCCGCGGCTCTGGTGTATGGGGTGGGGGGACCCGAAGGGTCAGACCGTCTCGGGGAGCTCCTCGAGGCCCTCGGCGACCAGCTTCGCCAGGCGGTCCAGCGCGACCTCCGCGCCCTCCACCTCGGAGGCGAGCACGATCTCCTCGCCGCCCTGGGCGCCCAGGCCCAGCACCGCGAGCATGGAACCGGCGTTGACCGGGGTGCCGTCCGCCTTGGCGATCGTCACCGGGATGCCGGAAGCCGTCGCCGCACGGACGAAGATCGAGGCGGGACGAGCGTGCAGGCCCTCGGCCCAGCCGACGTTGACGCGGCGCTCTGCCATGGTGGTTGCCCTTCAGGTTCTGGCGGTTGTCTAGACCAGTCTCTCACGGCGTGCGGAATGCTCAGACCGACCTCCGGGCCGAAACATTTCCGCCGTTGGACCTCCCAGCTTGCACCCCTTCGTCCCGTATTGCCCAACACGCCGCGCGAGCGCTCACCGGCCCCTTCCGGCCTTAAGATCACTCCATGACCACCGCGTCGGATCCCTCGTACCCGGCTCACTGGGAAGCGGACGTCGTGCTGCGCGACGGCGGCACCGCCCATATCCGCCCCATCACTCCCGAGGACGCAGACCGACTGGTCAGCTTCTACGCGCAGGTCTCGGAGGAGTCGAAGTACTACCGCTTCTTCGCCCCGCACCCCCGGCTCTCCGACCGCCAGGTCCACCGCTTCACGCACCACGACTACGTGGACCGCGTCGGCCTCGCCGCCACCGTGGGCGGGGAGTTCATCGCCACCGTCCGCTACGACCGGATCGACGCGGACGGCCGTCCCGCATCCGCTCCCGCCGACCGGGCCGAGGTCGCCTTCCTGGTCCAGGACGCCCACCAGGGCCGTGGCGTGGCCTCCGTACTCCTCGAACACATCGGCGCGGTGGCCCGCGAACGCGGCATCCGCCGCTTCGTCGCCGAGGTACTGCCCGCCAACACCAAGATGATCAAGGTGTTCAAGGACGTCGGCTACCAGCAGAAGCGGACCTTCGAGGACGGCTCCGTGCACCTCACCCTGGACCTCGAACCCACCGCCGAGTCCCTCGCCGTCCAGCGCGCCCGCGAACAGCGCGCCGAGGCCCGCTCGGTGCAGCGGCTGCTCGCGCCCGGCTCCGTCGCGGTGATCGGGGTCAGCCGGTCCGGCGGCGGCGTGGGCGCCGCCGCCCTGCGCAACCTGCGCGACAGCGGCTTCCGGGGGCACCTCTACGCGGTCAACCACGCCCTCCCCGCGGGCGGCATGGCCGGAGACCTCCTGGAGGGCGTCCGCGCCTACCGCTCGCTCGCCGACATCGGCGCCCCCGTCGACCTCGCGGTCGTCGCCGTCCCGGCGGAACGCGTACCCGAGGTGGTCGCCTCCTGCGGGGAACACGGGGTCCAGGGCCTGGTGGTCCTCTCCGCCGGCTACGGCGAGAGCGGCCCCGACGGGCTGGAGCGGCAGCGCGAACTCCTGCGCCAGGCACGGTCGTACGGGATGCGGATCATCGGCCCCAACGCCTACGGCATCATCAACACCTCGCCGGAGGTCAGCCTCAACGCCTCGCTCACCCCGGCCCCCGCCCCGGCCCGCGGCCGGATCGGTCTGTTCACCCAGTCCGGCGCGATCGGCATCTCCCTGCTGTCCGGGCTGCTGCGGCGCGGCGAAGGGCTCTCCTCCTTCGTCTCGGCCGGCAACCGCGCCGACGTCTCCGGCAACGACATCCTCCAGTACTGGTACGAGGACCCGGACACGGACGTGGCGCTGATGTACCTCGAAACCCTCGGCAACCCGCGCAAGTTCACCCGGCTCGCACGCCGGACCTCGGCGGTGAAGCCGGTGGTCGTCGCCAAGGGCGGCAGCCACACCGGGGTCACCCCGGCCGGGCACGCCGTCCCCGCCACCCGGCTCCCCGACGCCACCGTCTCGGCACTGCTGCGCCAGGCCGGCGTGATCCGCGTGGACACCGTCACCGAACTGGTCGACGCCGGCCTGCTGCTGGCCGCGCAGCCGCTGCCCGCCGGACCGCGGGTGGCCATCCTCGGCAACTCCGAGTCGCTGGGCGTCCTCACGTACGACGCCTGCGTGTGGGAGCGGCTGCGCCCGCGGCCGCCGCTCGACCTGACCACGGAGGCCACGCCGGAGGACTTCCGGGCCGCCCTCGCGGCAGCCCTGTCCTCGGAGGACAACGACGCGGTGGTCGTCACCGCCATACCGGCGGTGGGCGAGCCGGAGCTGGCCGACGAGCTGGCCCAGGCCCTGCGCTCCGCTGTCGCGGAGACACCCGGCAAGCCGGTCCTGGTGGTCCACGTCGAGCTCGGCGGCCTGGCCGACGCCCTGTCCGCCGCGCGGACCTCCGGGCCGTCGGGCCTCGGAGGGCTCTCGCGCGTCGCGGCCGCAGGCGAGGACGCAGGCGAGGACACGGGCATCGCCCGGAGTGCCGGTGCACACCAGGGCTCCGCCCACGCGGCCCGGGAACCGGGCGGTCCCGAGGCCACCGGCCTCGCGGCTTCCGGTACGACCGCCGCCGGTCCCGCGGCCGCCGGCCGCGCGGTGGCCGCCGGTGCCGGATCCGCCGGTTCGGCGGCACCCGGCTCCGGCTCAGGGTCCGCGGCCCCCGGGCCCGCCGGCTCCGAGGCGCCGGGTGGCCCGCACCCCGACCCCGCGCGGGAACCGCTCCGCATCCCCGCCTACCCCGCGGCCGAACGCGCCGCACGCGCACTGGCCCACGCCGTCCGCTACGCCGACTGGCGCCGCGCCGACGCGGAGGCCGGCAGCACGCCCGAATACGAGGACATCGACGAGGCCGGAGCCGCGGAGCAGCTCGCCGGACTGCTGCGGGAGGCCGGCGGCGACGCCGTCCTGACCCTCGGCCCGGCGGACGCCGCCGCGCTCCTGGCCCGGTACGGCATCCGCGTCCTCCCCACCCTGCCCGCGCCCACCCCCGACGCCGCGGTCGACGCCGCCCGGCGGCTCGGCTACCCCGTCGCCCTCAAGACCACCGCCCCGCACCTGCGGCACCGCGCCGACCTGGGCGGCGTACGACTGGACCTGACCACCGAGGCCGAGCTGCGCCGGTCCTACGACGAGCTGACCGAGACCCTCGGGAAGCCGGCCGAACTGCAGCCGGTCGTACAGGCCATGGTGCCGCGCGGGGTGGACACCGTGATCCGGTCCGTGATCGACCCGGCCGTCGGTGCGGTGCTCTCTTTCGGCCTGGCCGGCGTTCCCTCCGAACTCCTCGGCGACACAGCCCACCGCCTGGTGCCCGCCAGCTCCCGGGACGCGGCCGAGCTCATCCGGTCCATCCGGGCCGCCCCGCTCCTCTTCGGCTGGCGCGGCAGCGACCCCGTGGACACCCCCGCCCTGGAGGAACTGCTGCTGCGGCTCTCCCGGCTGGTCGACGACCACCCTGAGGTGGTCGGGATCTCGCTGGAACCCGTCGTGGTGGCCACCGAGGGCTTCTCGGTGCTGAGCGCGAGCGTCCGCGTGGCGCACCCGCCCGCCCGCACCGACCTCGGCCCGCGGACCCTGCCCAGCTGCTGAGCCGGACGCCGCGGGGGCCACCGAGGACCTCCGTCCGGGACGGGCGCCCCCGCCCGCGGCGCGCGCCCCGGGGGCGCGCGCCGGCCACGGGGCGTCGCACGGCGAGGCCGGAGCGCCCCGTACGGGCCGTAGGATGGACCCCATGGCGAAATCCGGTACGACGACCCAGGGGCTGCGCGCGGCGATCGAGCGCAGCGGCTACTACCCGGCCCTCGTGGCCGAGGCCGTGGAGGCCGCGGTGGGCGGCGAGCCGATCTCGTCGTACCTGGTCCACCAGGAGACCACCTTCGACTCCAACGAGGTGCGCCGGCACGTCACCGTGCTGGTCCTGACCGGCAACCGCTTCATCGTCAGCCACACCGACGAGCAGGCCGCCGACGCGGGGTCCCCCTCGCCGTACGCGACCACCTCCACCGAGTCGGTCAAGATCGGCGCGATCTCCTCGGTGGTCCTCAGCAGGGTCGTGGCCAACCCCGAGTCCTACACCCCGGGCACCCTGCCCCGGGAGGTCGTCCTCACCATCGGCTGGGGCGCCGTCTCCCGGATCGACCTGGAGCCGGCCGCCTGCGGCGACCCGAACTGTGACTCCGACCACGGCTACACCGGCAACTCCACCGCCGACGACCTGAGCCTGCGGGTCAGCGAGGCCGGTGACGGCCCCGAGGCGGTCCGCCAGACCCTGGCCTTCGCCCAGGCGCTCTCCGAAGCCACCGCCGCCGCCGGCTCCCCGGCCGCCCGCTGATGGCGTACACGCCCGCGCACTCGGACTGGGACGAGCCCGAGCTGCTGGACCTCGGCACGGCCCCGGTTCCCGAGTACGGTGCCGGCTCGCTCGCCGACCTGCTGCCCACCCTCGCGGCCGGCCAGGGAGTGCCCGGCCTCTCCGCGACCCTCACCGAGCTCACCCCGGCCGACCGGAACTGCGTCTTCCTGATCGACGGGCTCGGCTGGGAGCAGATCAAGGCCCATCCGGCCGAGGCCCCCTTCCTCACCTCGCTGCTGCCGTCCTCCCGTGGCGGCACCGGCCGCCCGATCACCGCCGGCTTCCCGGCGACCACCGCCACCTCGCTGGCCTCCGTGGGCACCGGCCTCCCGCCGGCCCGGCACGGCCTGCCCGGCTACGCGGCCCGCAATCCGGCGACCGGCGAGCTGATGAACCAGCTCCGCTGGTACCCGTGGACCGTGCCCGCGGTCTGGCAGCCCTACCCCACCGTCTTCAGCCTCGCCGACGCCGCCGGGGTGGCCACCGCCCAGGTGTCCTCACCGGCCTTCGAGACCACCCCGCTCACCAAGATCGCGCTGAGCGGCGGCACCTTCCACGGCCGGATGAGCGGCGAGGAGCGGGTGGACCTGGCCGCGGACCGGCTCGCCGCCGGAGACCGCTCGCTGGTCTACACGTACTACAGCGAACTCGACGGCGCCGGACACCGGCACGGCGTGGACTCCGACCTCTGGCGCGGCCAGCTGATGTACGTGGACCGGCTCGTGCAGCGCCTGGCGGAGCAACTCCCGCCGCGCACCGCCCTCTACGTCACCGCCGACCACGGCATGGTGGACATCCCCTTCGACGAGGACGCGCGGATCGACTTCGACGAGGACTGGGAACTGCGCGCGGGCGTCGCCCTGCTGGGCGGCGAGGGCAGGGCCCGGCACGTGTACGCCGTCCCCGGCGCCGAGGCCGACGTACTCACCGTGTGGCGCGAGGTGCTGGGCGACCGCTTCTGGGTGGCGAGCCGCGAAGAGGCCCTGGAACTGGGCTGGTTCGGGCCGCCGGGGGAGTGCGACGAGCGCGTCCTCGGCCGGATCGGGGACGTGATCGCGGCGGCCCACGCCGATGTGGCGATCACCGCGTCCGTCAACGAGCCCAACGAGTCCGCCCTGACCGGCATGCACGGCTCGATGACCCCGGCGGAACAGCTCGTCCCGCTCCTCGAAGTCCGCTGCCCCTGACCCCCGCCGACCGACCGACCCTGCCGAAAGGTTCCGAACTTCCCATGCCCGAGCTGGTGTTCTTCTCCGGAACGATGGACTGCGGAAAGAGCACCCTCGCTCTCCAGATCACGCACAACCGCTCCGCCCGGGGCCTGCAAGGGGTGATCTTCACCCGCCAGGACCGGGCCGGGGAGGGCAAGCTCTCCTCCCGCCTGGGCCTGGTCACCGACGCGGTCGAGGTCACCGACCCCATGGACGTCTACGCGTACCTCGTGGCCGAGCTCTCGGCGGGCGGCAGGGCGGACTACGTGATCGTGGACGAGGCCCAGTTCCTGACCCCCGCCCAGATCGACCAGCTGGCTCGGATCGTGGACGACCTCGGCATGGACGTCTTCGCCTTCGGCATCACCACCGACTTCCGCACCAAGCTCTTCCCGGGCTCGCAGCGGCTGATCGAACTGGCCGACCGGATCGAGCAGCTCCAGGTCGAGGCCCTGTGCTGGTGCGGCGCCCGCGCCACCCACAACGCCCGCACGGTCGGCGGCGTCATGGTCGTCGAAGGCGAACAGGTGGTCGTCGGCGACGTCAACCGCCCTGCCGAGGAGATCGGCTACGAGGTCCTCTGCCGCCGTCACCACCGCCGCCACATGACCTCCGCCTCCACCCACGCCGGCGCCCTCTCCCCGGACGTCCTCCCCGTCAACCACGTCTGACCGCGCCCGTCGCGCCCGCCCCCCGGCCGTTTCCGGGGGGCTTTTTCGGCATGCCCTGAAACTGCGGCCGCGACCGCGCCCACGTCCCCGTTGAACCGCACGACCTCCGCCGTCGCATCCGGACGGTGACCGGCCGGCCACCCGGGGTTCCCGGCATGCCGCCGGCGCGGCCCCTACCGGGGCGGCACAGGGACGTCAAGCCACGTTCTCCAGTGACGTGACGCGTTTTTCCCGGTCGGGTTTATTTGAAGTCACGGCCTCGCCCCAACCCCAACCCCTACCCATATCCACATGCGGGGCCGCGCTATCGCCTCATATCCGCGGGGAAAACAACAGACCCCCGCAAAATTTGAGGGAGGACCCGATGAATGGACATTACTGGACGCGTCGTCTTTCGGCGGTCACGGCCACCCTGGCCCTGACCGGCGCCGTCGTGATGATTCCGACCACGGCTTTCGCATCGCCGACAGCCGACGCCAAGGCCAGTCCGTCCTTCGTCTGCCGTTCACGGTGACTCCGGGGCTTGTTTTGCCCCGGACGCCGAATGTGCGGCTGATGTTTCTCGCAGAGAAAGGAGGGGTCGCCATGCGGTACGACCATTGCCTCTGATTCAAGCAGGTCGGGCCCGGGTGACGCCGGGCCCGACCTTATTTCACCCCATTCACCCACTTCGCACATGACGTGCCGAGAGCGAAAGCAGGAACGAAGGCCAATGACGACATCCATCAGCTATGAACCGCTGGACTGGTCGACGATCGTCGACCCGTATCCGGTCTATGCCGAGTTGCGTGACCGTGCGCCGGTGTTCTGGCACGAGCAGATGCAGTCCTGGGTGCTCACCCGGTACCCCGACTGTCGGGACGTTCTGCGCAACCACGAGTTGTGGGCCCGGGACTTGCGCCGACTCGGCGCCGAGGTTCCCGACGAGCGGCTGAACATCCAGTACCAGGACCCGCCGGAGCAGGCGAAGTTGCGTGCGCTGATCGTCAACGCCATGCGGACGCCGGACACGAGGGACATCTGCCGACGCGCCCGGCCCGATCTCGAAGGACATTTCGAACGGCTCGGTGATCGCGAGGAGTTCGACCTCATGAGCGAGGTCGCCGCCCCGCTGGCACTGCAGATCACGTGTGACCTGGTCGGCGTGGAACCGCCGGCGCTGGAAACCTACGTGAGGATCTTCGAGGGGCTGACCCGGCGGATGGACAGCGGGCTCGACCCGAGCCATGCCGAGCCCGGAGAGAAAGTGGGACTCGAACTCCACGCGATGATGAAGGCGTGGTTCGAGCAGACCCGGCTGCCGGGAATGATCGCGAGCCTGCGCGAGAGCCCCCACACGAAGTCGATGCCGGACACGTACGTCCGGAACACCGTGAGCGCGGTTTTCAACGCCAGTTACAGCACGGTCTATGCCTCGACCGGAGCCGTCGTCCTGACTCTGCTGGAGCAGCCGCACGTGCTCGATCAGCTGCGCGATCGCAGCCTGATGGCCACGGGTGTGGCGGAGCTGATCCGCTTCTGCAGCCCGGCCCAGGGAACGAGCCGGGTGGCGACCGAGCGAACGAGGATCGGCGACACCACGATCGAACGGGGCGAGTCCGTCGTGACCCTTTTCGCCGCCGCCAACCGCGATCCGGAGTACTTCGAGCGGCCGGACGAGCTCGTTCTCGACCGTTCGCCCAACCGGCATCTGGGATTCGGGTGGGGTCCGCACATCTGTGCCGGTGCTCAACTCGCGACGGACTGGCTGTGTGAGCTCATCGAATTCCTGAACGAGCAGCCGCAGGAATTGACCTTGGCCGGCAAGCCCGTCTACATGCGCTCCGCGACGCTCCGCAATCTGGAATCGCTGCCCGTACGCCTTGTCCATTGACCGATGTTCGCGAGCCAGAAAGGATTCTGACGGCATGACCGGCAAGCTGACGCTCGACGTGACGCCACTGCGGCATTCGCCGGCATTCCGCCGACTCTGGATCGGGCAAGCCGTTTCCGGTATCGGCGGGCAGATGACCGTTTTCGCCGTGGCGCTCCAGGTCTATCTGCTCACCAAGAGCACTCTGGCGGTCGGCGTCATCGGTCTGTGCACCGTGATTCCCACGCTGGCCCTGGCGCTGGTCGGAGGCGCACTCGGCGACAGGTACGACCGCAGGAAGATCGTCCTCTTCGCCGGCAGCGGTCAGGTGGCCGTGTCGCTGGGATTCGCCGTGCAGGCCATCGCCGGAAACGACCGGCTCTGGCTCCTGTACGTCCTCTGCATCGCCCAGTCGGCCCTCGGCGCCATCAGCGTCCCGGCCAAACGGACCTTCATGGCGCACCTGCTGCCCAAGGACCAGATTCCGGCGGGCGCCGCCCTCACCATGCTCGCCATGCACGTCGCCGGGATCGCGGGACCGGTCCTCGCCGGTGCGGTCGCCGGGGTCTGGGGACTGCAGGTGTGCTACACGGTGGACGCTCTCAGTTTCATCGCCGCGATCTACGTCGTCGCGAAACTCCCGGCCATGCCGCCGCAGGGATCGACCGCCCGCCCCGGTGCCAAGGCGATCGTCGCCGCCCTGCGCTACATCCGCGTGAACGACGTCCTCAAGGGCGCGTTCCTCGCCGATCTCAGCCTGACCCTGCTCGCGACGCCGACCCCGCTGCTGCCGGCGGTCAACGATCTGAATCTGGGAGGCGATCCCGAGACGCTCGGCATGCTGATGGCGGCACCGGCCGTCGGAGGCGTCCTGGGATCGCTGTTCTCCGGGCGGGCGGGCCGCGTCGCCCACAAGGGCCGCGGCATGCTCCTCGCGGGGGGCGTATGGGGGACCTGCATCGCGTTCTTCGGGCTGGTCCATGTTCCGGCCCTCGCGATCGCGCTCCTGGCCGTCGCGGGCATGGCGGACGTCATCAGCGTCGTCTTCCTCACGACGATCGTCCAGACCACGGTGGACGACAACTACCGGAGCAGGGTGAGCGCCGTCGAATTCGTCGTGGGCGCCGGCGGCCCCCAGCTCGGCGGAATGCGTGCCGGCGCGCTCGGCGCGATCGCCTCACCAGGCCTGTCCGCCGTCATCGGCGGCGCGGCATCCGTTCTCGCGGCAGCGCTGCTGGCCGTCGCCCTGCCGAAGTTCACCCGGTGGGAATCCGAGCCCCCGGACCCGGCGACCACCGGAGCACACGCCGGGGAGCCGTCTGACATCACGGCATACGCCGACTCTGAGAGGGACTGACATGACTCTGGAGACCTTTCCGCCGCAGCAGGAGGACATCGACGCCCACGCGTCGAGGATGACCCGGACAGGCGCGCCCGCCGGCCCGATCGTCAATGCGTGGAACGAATGGGACCCGCTCGAGGAGATCCTCGTCGGCCGCGCGGACGGAGCCTGCTTTGAACCGAGCGAATCCGGGTACCGCCCCCAACTCCGCGGAACCCCCGTCGGTCAGGGCTTTCCCACCGGGCCGAAGTCGCCCGAGGTGATAGACCGCGCGAACGAGGAGCTCGAAGGGCTCGCCGGGCTCCTGCGCGCGCTCGGGGTGACGGTCCGCCGCCCCGACGCCGCCGATTTCACCACGGCCGTGAAGACGCCCTCCTTCGAGGTCGCGAACCAGTACTGCTCCGTCTGTCCCCGCGACGTCCTCATCACGGTGGGGAACCAGATCATCGAGGCCACCATGTCGCGGAGGGCCAGGTTCTTCGAGTACCTGCCGTACCGGAGCCTCGTCTACCGCTACTGGACGGCCGACGAGGGCGTGGTGTGGACCGCGGCGCCGAAGCCTTCCATGAGCGACACGATGTACCGCCCGGAATTCTGGGAGTTGACCCTGGACGAGCGGCACGCGCGGATGCACGACTTCGAGTTCTGCGCCACGCAGGACGAAGTGATCTTCGATGCGGCCGACATCACCAGGGCGGGCCGGGACATCTTCGTCCAGGAATCCATGACGACCAACCGGATGGGGATCCGCTGGCTGCGCAGAGAGCTCGAACCCCGCGGTTTCCGCGTCCATGTCCTGCACTTCCCGCTCGACTTCTTTCCCTCCCACATCGACTGCACGTTCGTCCCGCTGCGACCGGGGCTGGTGCTCACGAACCCGGACCGGCCGCTCAAGGCCGACGAGCGGGAGTTCTTCGTACGCAACGGATGGCGACTCGTGGACGCGCCCGCACCGGCGTACGGCAATGACGAGATGCCCCGCTACTGCCAGTCCTCCAAGTGGCTGTCGATGAACCTGCTGAGCGTCGCTCCGGACGTGGTCGTCTGCGAAGCGAGCGAGAAGAACCTGCACGAGCTGCTGCGCGGGCTGGGATTCGAGGTCCTCACGGTCCCGTTCCGCAACGTCTACGAGTTCGGCGGCTCGCTGCACTGCGCGACCTGGGACATCCGCCGGACCGGTGAGTGCCAGGAGTACTTCACCGTTCCGGACGTTCCGGACCGCACCCTGCGCCGCGCCCCCGGCACAGACCCGGGCCTCGGAATCCCCCGCGGCCCGATCACCCACTCCTGATGGAGGAAGACCATGCACGTCCTGCACATCGGCGCACATCCCAAGGCGATCCGCGGGCTCCACCGCGGCGGCCATGAGATCACCGTGCTGTACGAAGCGGCGGACGGGGACCGGATGTACCGCACCCCCGGTCTCAGGCACCTCGCGACCCGCGCCTGCGCGGTCGATTCCTACCGCCATGTGGAAGCGCTGTGGTCGGCCCTGCACCACCTCGGGCCGATACCCGAGGTGGACGCCGTACTGACGACCAACGAGTACGGCGTCGTCGGCGCCGCCCTCCTCGGCGAGCAGCTGGGGGCCATCGCCCTGGACCCCGCCGTCGCACTCGCCTGCCGGGACAAGGCCCTGCAGAAGAGCAAGTGGCACGAGGCGGGCGTACCGACGGCGAGGTTCGCGGTCCTCCCGGAGGCGGCGGTGCAGTCCGCCGATGCCGTCCGCACGCTGCTGGCCGCGGCCGGCCTCGACTTCCCGGTCGTCATCAAGCCCCCGGCCGCCGGCGGCGCGGAGTCGGTGTCCGTCGCGGAGACCCCCCACGACATCGTGCGGGTCGCGCGGCGCGACCCCCAGCTGCACAGGGTCCTCGTGGAGGAGTTCGTCGACGGCCCGGAATGGCACTTCGACGGCGTCGTCCGGAACGGATCGGTCGACCGGCTCATGGTCTCCCGCTACGGCGAACCACTGCTGTGCACCAAGCGGGGCGAGCCGACCCGGTCGATGGGCCTGCCCCCCGCCGGGCACCACGGCGCGTACGCCGCCGCGGACGAGTTCGCGAGGCGCGCGCTCAGGGCGCTCGGACTGGAGACCGGCGTCTTCCACTTCGAGGCGTTCGGTCACCCGGGCGCGTTCGTCGCCAACGAACTCGCCTGCCGGCCCGGCGGAAGCGGACTGTGGACGGTGGCCGAGAAGACGATCGGCCTCGACCTGTACGCCGCCGCCACGCAACTGTTCACCGGAGACGAGGTGGAGACGCTCAAGGCCTCGCCGGACAAGGTCCACGGATGGGTTCACCTGCCGTCGGTGGCCGGACTCCCGAACACCGTGCACGAGGCCGACCTCAGGGCCATCCCGGGTGTCGACGGCGTCGTTCTCGTGCCCCCGGGCGTGCCGATGCGGGACATGTCCGAGACCTCGTCCGCCGGGATCGGCTACGCGACCGTCGCCGCGGCGGACGAAGCCGGATGCCGGCAGGTCATGGCCGAGGCCGTGGCCCGGGTCCGCGCGATCCACGAGGGGCGCGGCCGCGCCGCACTGCGGGCCGGGAGCCACGTCGCGTCGGCCGGCGCCCCTCTCCGCCCCATGCACCGGGCGCCGTCGATGGGAATGCGATGAAACTCCTGATTGCGAACGACATCGACGACACCCTCTTCCTCCGGCCGGACCCCCGGGCCTGGGCACAGCGCGTGTTCTGGTTCGCGGAGGAAGGCGATCTCGTCCTCGTCTCCGACACGCCGGATCCGGCCTTCGTCGAGCACGTCGGCAGGGTCAAGGGCGCGGACATGTCCCGGGTGGACGTCCGTCTCTGTCCCGAGGGCCTCCACGGCAGGCGACGGATCGACTTCCTCGCGCTGTTCGACCGCCGGTTCCTCGACTCGGTCGCCCCTGACGTCGCCGACGTCACCGAGGTGTTCAGCCTGTTCCCGTCCCCTCAGCTGAGCGAGCTCGCGGCACGGCTCGGCATCCGGGACCGCCTGCCGGGAGCCGGCTTCATCGCCCAGGGCGGCGGTGAGCTGGCCAACAACAAGGCGACCTTCCGGGCCCTGGCCGCGGCCGGGGGCGTGCGCATCGCGGCGGGGTCGGTGTGCCGGAGCCCCCACGAGGCGACCGCGGCGACCCGCTGGCTGCTGGACGCGGGCCACGACGTGATGGTGAAGATGGCCCACCACGGGGCCGGGTCCGGCAACGAGATGGTCCTGCGGCCGGGCAGGCGGGCACCCCGTCACATCGGCGGCCGGACCGTGCACGAGCTGGACGGCCTGCCGGACGCCGTACCGCGGTACTGGCGTGACCGGTGGGACTGGGCGTCCGCGGACGGCAAGTACGCCGTCGTGGTCGAGCAGCTGCTCGATGCCACCGCCAGCTACTACGCCGAGTACACCGTGACCGATGCCGGAGTCGAGCTGGGGGGCGTCGGCCACCTGTCCTTCATCGACGGGCGGCTTGCCTCCGAGACGTTCCCGGAGCGCTCGCTGACCGGGATGCAGCACCTGGAGCTGGTCTCCGGGGCCGAGACACTCGCCCGTGCCTACCACGGCATCGGATACCGGGGGCAGCTCTGCGCCGACGCGGTGGCCACCGGGGACGGTCGGATCGCGTTCACCGAGGTCAACGCCCGGACGACGACCTCCACCCACCTCTACGAGTCCATGGCGGGCCTGACGCCCGGCACGACGGCGATGCTCAGCCAGCGGCTCACCCCCGCGACCTGGAAGCCGGTCTCCACCGAGGGCTTCCTCGACACCGTGGCCGATGCCGGCCTCCTGTTCGACCCCGATCGGCGGCGCGGCGTGCTCATGACGATGCCCGTCTCGGGGACATCCGGGAAGGGCGGGTTCCTGTACGTGATCGTCTGCGGCGATCCGGAGGAGGAAGCGGCATACCAACGCGAACTGGAGGGACTGTTCGATGAGAAGTAACCGTTCGCCGGGCGCGGTCACCGCGCCCCGGCTCCAGCACACGACCACCGCGGTCGACACGGAGGCGCGGGAGCGGCGCGCGGCGCTGGCCGTCGCGCTGCGGGACGCCGCGCGTCCGCGGATGCACCGGATCAGGTCGCTGCTCGACGCATGGAATCCGTACGCGCCGGAGCTCCTCGGCCTGGTGGAAGGCGACCTGCTCGCCTTCGCGCAGCGGGATCCCGCCGCGCACGGCTCATGGCGTGAGGTCATGGGGTCCTACCGGTGCTTCCGCGCCGTGCTGAGCCACCGACTGGCGCATGCGGTCCTCGGCGCGCCCCGGCGCGCCGGCGTCGACGGCGGTCACCTGCGGATGCTCGCGCGCTCCATCGCCGAGCAGGCCACGGCCGAGACGGGCGTCGAGATCCACCCGGCGGCCACGATCGGCAGGCGGTTCGTCGTCGACCACGGCACGGGAACGGTCATCGGTGAGACCGCGCGTCTGGGTGACGACTGCTACGTCCTGCACGGGGTCGTCCTGGGATCGACGGGAATCGCGGACAACCCGCGGGGCCGACGGCACCCCGCCATCGGCTCGCGGGTCGAGATCGGAGCCTTCGCACGCGTTCTCGGCCCGGTCGAGATCGGCGACGATGCCGTGATCGGATGCCACGCCCTCGTGCGGAGCGACATCCCGGCGGGCGCCCGGGTGATCGTGCTGAACCACCAACAGGAGATCCGGGGCGGAAACACCATCGGCATCACCGCCATCGAAGTGATCGGCGAAGGCATCCTCCTGGTGCGCGGCAGCGGTCTGGCCCATCCGGGCCTCCGCGTGGAGGGTCTGTCCGGCCGTGGCCGGAACGCCACCCCGGTGACCGTCCTCGACCGCGGCAACCGGCACCTGCTGCTCGGGCTGGACGCACCGGCCGGCAAGCCTCCCGCGTATGTCCGGCTGACCCTGCCCGACGGCACCAGTACGTCGGTCCTGGTGCCGCGCACCGCCGGTGTCCGGCGCACGCGCGACGGTGGAGCCGGCTCCACCGCGTCACCGGCCGGGGCGGGGTGACGGACATGGACATGCACACGGACATGCACACGGACATGCACACGGACATGCACATGGACGTGCACACGGACATCGGTGTGGACACGGGTCCAGGCAAGGGCAGGCCCGCGATCGCCTCGTCGGTGCTGGATCTCATCGGCGGGACGCCACTGCTCGAACTGCGGCGGCTGACCGCCGGCCTGGACCGGACCGTGTACCTGAAGCTGGAGATGCTGAACCCGGGCGGAAGCCACAAGGTGAGGATCGCGCTCAACATGGTGCTGGCGGCCGAGCACGAGGGACTCCTGGTTCGCGGCTCCGGGCAGACCATCCTCGAACCCACCGGCGGGAACACCGGCATCGGGCTCGCAATGGTCTCCGCATCGCTCGGATACCGCCTGGTCCTCGTCATCCCCGACAACTACAGCCCGGCCAAGCAGCGGCTCCTCCGGGCGTTCGGCGCCGAGATCGTGTTGTCCGATCACCGACTGGGCGGCAACTCGCACGGCGAGAAGGCGATGGAGCTGCAGTTCGAGCATCCGGACTGGGTCCTGCTCAACCAGCAGGCCAACCCCGCGAACCCGGCCATGCACGACCGGACCACCGCCGTGGAGCTGCTGGAGGCGTTCTCCGGGAGGCTGCCGGACGTGATGGTCGCCGGGGTCGGGACCGGGGGGCACCTCACCGGAATCGGCCGGACCCTGCGCCGGCACAGACCGGATCTGCGGATCGCAGCGGTCGCACCTCCGGGATGCTCCTACACCCAGAACAGGTTCACCACGCACCGACTGCAGGGTCTGGCCGTGGGACTGGTGCCCGCCAACCTCGACGTCGCGCTCATCGACGAGGAGATCGTCGTCACCGAGGACGAGGCCGCGAAGATGATGCGGACGCTGATGCGCGCCGAAGGCGTCGCGGTCGGCCTGTCCTCCGCGGCCAACGTCGTCGCCGCACTCGCCTGTGCACGGACCAGCCGCCCCGGCACCCGGATCCTGACCTTCGCCTACGACTCCGCCCAGGACTATCTCAACGAGCTCGCGGAGCCCGGTGAGACCGCTCACCCGAGGAACACGCCATGACCGACATGCTCACCTTCGACACGGAAGAGGCGCGCAGGATCGAGCGGACCTACCGCACACCCGATGTCGCCGCGCAGCGCCGCACCGTCCTCGACACCCTCGCGCTGCGGCCCGGCGAGCGGGTGCTCGACATCGGGTGCGGCCCCGGTCTGCTGGCCGCGGAGATGGCTGCGGCCGTCGGCGCGCGCGGTCATGTCATCGGCATCGACGTGAGCGACAGCATGCTGGCGCTGGCCCGGTCCCGGGCCGTCGTGCCGGGCGGGGCCCGGGTCGACCTGCGGCCCGCGGCGGCGGATCGGTTGCCGTGCGCCGATGCGAGCGTCGACGTGGCCGTGTCGACGCAGGTCCTGGAATACGTCGCGGACGTGCCGGGCGTGCTCGCCGAGATCCACCGGGTACTCGCGCCGGGCGGGCGGGTCGCGGTGCTCGACACCGACTGGGACTCCCTCGTGTGGCACTGCACCGACCGGTCACTGATGACCCGGATGCTCGCCGCATGGGATCGGCATCTCGCCGATCCACACCTCCCCCGAACCCTTCTCCCGGCTTTGCGCCGTGCCGGTTTCGAGACGTCCCCACCGCTCGTCATACCGCTGCTCAACGTCGGCTACCGACGCGACACGTACAGCGCCGGGCTGATCGACATCGTCGCCTCGTACGTCGCCGGGCGCGGCGCACTGACCGGTGACGAGGTCGCCGCCTGGTCGGACGAGCTGTGCGGACTCGGCCACGACTACTTCTTCAGTCTGAACCGGTACCTCTTCACCGCGACCAAGCGTTCCTGAGCCCGGCGCTGTCGCCCCCGGCGCTCTCTCCCGGACGTCCTCCGGTCAATCGCCTTCGAGGCGCGCACAGTTCATGTGATTGGGCGGTTGTCCCGACTGTCGTCCGACAGGCGGACTATCGTGCTGCCGTGGAGCAGCTGATCACTGAAGACCCGGCGCACATAGGCCCGTACCGACTGATCGCCCGGCTGGGCGCGGGCGGTATGGGGCTGGTCTACCTGGGCCGTTCCGAGGGCGGCCGGACGGTGGCCGTGAAGGTCGTACAGGCCGAACACGCCGAGAACCCCGAGTTCCGCAGGCGTTTCGCCCGTGAGGTGGCCGCCGCGCGGCGGGTGGGCGGGAGCTGGACGGCGGCCGTGCTCGACGCCGACCCGGAGGCGGCCGTGCCCTGGGTGGCGACCCAGTACATCCCGGGGCCCGACCTGCACGCCGTGGTGGCCAGGGACTTCGGGCCGCTGTCCGAGCATTCGGTGCGCGTCCTCACCAACCGCCTGGCGCTGGCCCTGCAGGCCGTGCACGAGGCGGGCCTGATCCACCGTGACCTCAAGCCGTCCAACGTGCTGGTCACCGTCGACGGCCCCCGTGTCATCGACTTCGGCATCGCGCGGGCGATGGACAGCCTCGGGCCGGACAGCCTGCACACGCACACGGGCATGCTGATCGGTTCCCCCGGCTTCATGTCTCCCGAGCAGGTCCGGGGGCTCGAACTCACGCCCGCGAGCGATGTCTTCTGCCTGGGCGCGGTCCTCGTCTACGCCGCCACCGGGCGCATGCTCTTCGGCGCCAGGGACACCGGCCTGAACGCCCACCTGTTCCGCGTGGCCGAGGAGGAGGCGGACCTCACCGGCGTCCCCGAGAGCCTGGTCGGCCTCGTGCGTGCCTGCCTGGCCAAGGACCCGGCCGCGCGCCCCACCCCGGAGCAGGTGGCCGAGCGTACAGCCGAAGACCATGCGGCGGACGGGGACGGGGAGTGGCTGCCCGGTCCGGTGCTGGCGCAACTCGGGCGGCACGCGGCCAGGTTGCTGGACTTCGCCCCCGAAGCCCGCGCCGGGACCCCTGACCCCGGTCCCGCCGCTGCCCCCGCCGACGCCCGCGCGGAAGCGTCCGCGGCGGGCCCGGACCCCCGGGTGCCCGCCCGGCCGGCGCCCCGGTCCGGGCCGTCGTCGGCGCCCACGCCGCCGGTGGCACCCCCGCCACCGGCGTACGCCCCGACGACCCCGGCGCACTCCGGCGCGGAGCAGGGTTTCGGCCCGCCGCCCGTCACCGTCCCGGACCGGCTGCCACCCCACCCCAGGCGCTGGTGGGGGCTGGCGGTGGTCGCCCTGGCGCAGCTGATGGTGCTGCTGGACGCGACGACCTTCAACATCGCCCTGCCGGTCCTCCAGGCGGACCTCCAGATCCCCTCCGATGATCTGGACCCGGTGTTCAGGGCGTACACGCTCGGCTTCGCCGCCCTGCTCGTCCTCGGCGGCCACCTCGCGGACCTCGCGGGGCGCAAGGCCCTGCTGATCACCGGACTGGCCGGATCCGGCGTGGCCTCCGTGGTCGCCGGCACGGCCGGCGATTACGAGGTGCTGATGTGGGCCCGCGCGGGGCAGGGAGCCTTCGCCGCACTGGTGACGGCGTCCGCGCTGGCCCTGGTGACGGCCTCCTTCACCGGCGCGAAGGAGCGCGGCAGGGCGTTCGGCGTCTACGCCGCGGTCGTCGGCGGCGGTGCGGCCCTCGGCCACTTCACCGGCGGATGGCTGCTGGAGTCCCTGTCCTGGCGGGCGTCGGCGTACGTCTCCGCCGCTCTCGCCATGATCGCCCTGATCGGAACGCTCACTCTGGTGCACGATGCGGCCGGCCGTATGGGAGCCCGCTTCGACGTGGCCGGTGCGGTCCTCGGCACCGCCGGACTCGTGGTCCTCACCTTCGGCTTCATCGCGTCCCAGCCGGACAACTGGGCCAGTGTCGCGTCCACGTCCCGGGTCGTGGCCGGCGCCACGCTCCTCGCGGTCCACCTGGTCTGGCGGGCCAGGTCGTCGAGCCCGTTCCCCGGGCCCGACGGCGTGCCCGTCCGGGCCCGCCTGGGCAGCTTCCTCGCCGTGCTGCTGGCCGGGGCCGGCACCTTCGGCGCGGTGCCGCCCGTGGCCTACTTCCTGGCGGCCGCCCTCGACTACGGGCCTGCCGAGGCCGGAGCCGCCTTGCTGCCGATGGCGGCGGCCGTAGCCATCGGCTCCACCCAGATCTCCGCCCGCCTGCTGCCCAGGCTCGGGCCACGCCTCCTGAGCGCGGCAGGGCTGGCGACCGCGGCCCTCGGGCTGCTGCTCCTGGCCGGCATGGACGTCGGCGGCGCCTACGCCGTCGAGGTCCTGCCCGGCATGCTCCTCACCGGTCTGGGCATCGGCGTGGCCCTGACACCGCTCTTCGCCACCGGGACCTCGGGCATCGCCCCGCAGGGCTCCGGCGCGGGGGCCGCGGCCGTCACCGCGGCCCAGTACGCGGGGGCGACCCTCGGCGCGGCGGTCTTCAGCAGTGTCCTCACAGCCCGTCTGCGCGACTGGAACCCCCAGTCGCCCGGCGCCTCCCTGCTCGCCGGCTACATCGACACCCTCTGGTGGTCGGCCGGATCGGTGCTGTTGGCAGCCCTGGCCGCCGGCCTGCTGATCAACACCAAGGCCCCCGCGCGCACGGCTCCGCAGCCGGGGCGCCGTTGACCTCGGGCGTCGTGCCGGACCGGCACGGCCGGAGGACCCCGTTCCGGGGACGGCGGCGGGGCGGTCAGGGGCCGGCACCCGGCGGGTCCTAGCATGGCGGGCGTGCTGCGCTGCCCTCCTCTGCCGCTCCGTGCCTGGTCCGGGGTGCTGCTGGTGTGCGCGCTGTTCGTGTGCATGTCGGGAGCGGCACGGCAGGCCGGAGCGATGCACGGGGTGATGCCGGGGGCGACGGTGGCCTCCACGACGGCCCCCGTGGCCTCCCCGATGCCGATGCCGATGCCGATGCCGATGCCGATGCCGATGTCGGCGGAGGTGGTGGCGGTGGCGGTGGCGGTGCCGATGGTGGCGGAATCGCCGACGGCGGCTGTCAGGGCCGCCTGGCAGCACACCGGCTGTCCCGACGTCGAGCCTTGTCCCGCTCCGCAGGTGACGCTGGGCCAGGACGCTTCCGCGTACGCACAGCCGCCCGCCGTGGCGCGCCCGGCGGGGTGCGGTACCACCCCGGTGACGGAGCGGGCCCATGCCCCGCCGCCGCCCGGACCCGACCCTCCCGATCTGCACTGGTTGTGCGTGTCCCGGACGTGAGACGACAGGCCCCGCCTCGTCGTCCCACGTCCCTTCGGCGTGCCCGGAAGCACGCCGACATCGCAGAACAGGAGACACGACGCATGTCGTCGTCCGTCGCTTTGCTGATCACCGGTGCGGGCACCGGTCTGTTCGCCGGCGGTGCCTCGTGCGCCGCCGTACAGGGGGGTCTGCTGGCCGGGGCGGTGACCCGCCTCCGCGACCCCGAAGAGGGCGCACGCGCCCCACTGGCCCCGGTCGGGGCCTTCCTGGCCGGGAAGCTGGTCTCGCACACCCTCCTCGGTGCCCTGCTGGGCGCCTTCGGCAGTGCCCTGCAGCCGAGTCCGCGCGTGCAGGCGGGGCTGCTGCTCGCGGCCGGAGCGCTGATGGTGCTGTTCGCTCTGGACCTCTTCGGGGTCAGGGGAGCCGGGCGGCTGGTGCCGCGTCCGCCCGCCGCGTTCGGCCGGGTGCTCAGGCGCAGCGCCCGTACCCGCTCGGTCGGCACCCCCGCCCTGATCGGCTTCGCCACGGCCCTGGTGCCCTGCGGGGTGACCCTGTCCATGGAGCTCCTGGCCGTCACCTCGGGCTCGCCGGTGGCCGGGGCCGCCGTGATGGCCGGCTTCGTCGTGGGTACGGCGCCGCTGTTCGGCCTGCTCGGGTACCTGTTCCGGCGCGGCAGTCAGGCCCTCTCCGGGCAACTGGCCGGGCTGACCGGTGTGGTGGTGCTCGCGGTGGCCGCCTGGACGATGGCCTCCGCCCTCCAGGCGGGCGGCTGGGTCACCTTCGACTCCCCGGACCGCCCCGCCACCGCTGCCGGTCCGTTCACGGTGGAGGGCGTGGAAGGCGGCGGACCGGCCCCCGCGGACTCCGCCGGGTCCGAGGGGGCCGGTGGGTCCGCAGGGTCCGGCGGCTCCGCCGCCGACGCCGCGCCCGTACGGACCGACGCGAACGGGCGGCAGATCGTCACCCTCACCGTGACCGACTTCTACGCGCCCACCCGCTTCACCGCCAGGTCCGGGGTGCCGACGACGCTGGTGCTGCACGGCAAGGACTCCGGCGGCTGCGCCCGTGCCTTCACCATCCCCGCCCTCGGGGTCCAGGAGATCGTCAAACGCGACGGGGACACCGAGGTGGACCTGGGCACCCCCGGGCCCGGCACCCTGCGCTTCTCCTGCGCCATGGGGATGCAGACCGGCGCCATCGAGTTCGGGAAGGAGCGGTCGTGAACCCCTTCCGCCGCAAGGGCCGGCCCGGCGAAGCATCCGGCGGGCAGGTGGTCCTCCTCGTCGAGGGCATGCACTGCACCGGCTGCGGCCTGCTGATCGACGACGAGCTGGAGGAGCTCGACGGGGTCCGCTCGGCCGTCACGAACGCGCGTACCGGCCGCACCGTGGTCCACCTCGTGCCCGGCGCCCGGGTCGGGACGGCCGCTCTGGTCGCGGCCGTCGAGGCGGCGGGGGAGCCGGGCCGCTACACGGCCCGCCCGGCGGACCCGTCCCCCTGATCCGGCCCGCCGGCCGACGGCTCAGCGTTCGCTGCGGACGATCGTGAAGATCGCGCCCTCCGGGTCCGCGACCACGGCCAGCCGGCCGTTCGCGGTCTCGTGGGGCGGCCGCAGGACCCGGCCGCCGAGGTCGGCCGCCAGCTCCGCGGCCGCGTCCGTGTCGTCGACCTCGAAGTACGTCATCCAGTGCGCGCCCCGGTCGTGCGGCAGTGCGCGCCCCACCCCATGCACGGCGGCGACCGGGCGGCCCGCCACGTGGAGCGTCAGGTAGTCGAAGTCGGCCGAGACCACGGCCTCCGGCTCATGGCCGAAAACCGATTGATAGAACTTGCCGACCGTGGACGTGTCCCGGGTGACCAGTTCGTTCCAGGCCGGGGTGCCGTGCACCCCGGTCAGCCGGGTGCCGATGTGCGCGGCGGCCTGCCAGATGCCGAAGACGGCGCCGACCGGGTCGGAGCAGATCGCCACGCGGCCGGCCGAGCCCGCGTCCAGCGGGCCCACCGCCACGGTGCCGCCGCAGCCGCGGATCGTCTCCGCCGTCTCGTCGGCGTCGTCGGTCGCGAAGTACGTCGTCCAGGCCATGGGCAGGTTGTGGTCCGGCGGCAGCTGCCCGATGCCGGCCACCTCCTTGCCGTCGATCAGCGCCCGCACGTAGGGGCCGAAGGGCTCGGGGCCGGGCGCGAACTCCCAGCCGAACAGGGCGCCGTAGAAATCCTCCGTCGTGCCGAGACCGTGCACCATCAGGCTCACCCAGCACGGTGTGCCGGGGGCGCGCCGTGTCTCCGCCTGCTCGGTCATCGCCCTGTCTCCTCCGTCGTGCCGCCGTCGCCGCCGCGTCGGTTGTGGGGCTGATGCTTCCACTCCGAGGGCCGTCCCGCGCCCCGACCGGGCCGCGTTTCGCGGTGGCGGCGAGGAGATGACCGAATCACTGCGCCCCGTCGATGTCGTCCTTGTTACACGCGGTGCGGGCGGGGGTGGAGGATGGAGACATGACTGCGATCCTCTCTGCAACCGAACTGACGGCCGAGCTGGCGGGCTCCCGGCCGCCGGTGCTCCTGGACGTCCGCTGGCAGCTGGGCGGCCCGAACCTGCGGCCGGAGTACGAGGCCGGGCACGTGCCGGGGGCCGTGTACGTCGACCTGGACCGGGAGCTGGCCGGTCCGCCCGGGGCGGGCGGGCGGCACCCGCTGCCGGACGCGGAGGCGTTCGGAGCGGTGATGCGGCGGGCGGGTGTCGGGTCGGACACGCCCGTGGTCGTGTACGACGGCGGGCTGGGCTGGGCGGCCGCCCGGGCGTGGTGGATGCTGCGCTGGACGGGTCACCCGAACGTGCGGGTGCTCGACGGGGGACTGCCCGCGTGGACCTCGGCGGGCGGCGCGCTGTCGGCAGAGGTGCCGGCTCCGGCGGAGGGCGATTTCAAGCCACAGCCGGGCGCGGTGGGGCTGCTGGACGCGGACGGTGCCGCGGCGCTGGCCCGTTCGGGGCTGCTGCTCGACGCGCGGGCGGGGGAGCGGTACCGGGGCGAGGTCGAGCCGATCGACCGGGTCGGCGGGCACATCCCGGGGGCGGTGTCGGCCCCGACGACGGAGAACGTGGGACCGGACGGGCGCTTCCTGCCCGCGGCGGAGCTGCGGGAGCGGTTCGGGGCGCTGGGCGCGGCGGGGTCCACCGAGGTGGGCGTGTACTGCGGGTCGGGCGTCTCGGGCGCGCACCAGGTGCTGGCGCTGGAGGTCGCGGGGATTCCGGCCGCGCTGTACTCCGGCAGCTGGTCGGAGTGGTCCTCGGACGACTCCCGCCCGGTTGCCGTGGGCCCGGACCCGCAGTAGGCGCGTCCCGGCCGGCGCGGGCCGTGTCCGCACCGGCCGGCGCGGTGGTGCGCGCCGGCGGGCGGCTACTCCTGCTTCTTGCGGCGGGTGCCGAAGACGATCTCGTCCCAGCTCGGGACCGCCGCACGGCGGCCCGGGCGGACGCCGTCCGCCTCGGCCTGCCGGTCCGTGGTGCCGGTCAGCCGTTCGCGGTGCCCCGCCACCGTGCGCGGCATGAGGACGTCCGCGTACGCGGACCCCGCCGATGCCGCGGGCGGAGCGGCTGCGGCCTCCTCGCTCTCCTCCGCGTCCGGGGCCGGTTCCGCCGATGCCGCGGGCCGCTCCGGGACGACCAGGTCGCCCCGGAAGCTGGGCACCGCCTCCAGCAGGGAGGTCAGCGAGTCCCGTTCCTCCTCCGGCTCCGGCGGCGGCGCGGGCGCGATCGCCGGCAGCTGGCGGTCCAGGGCACGGTCGAGCGGCCGGTCCCGCGGCAGCCGCGCGATCCGCGGCACGAACGGGAAGGTCGGCTCCGGCGCGGACGGCAGGTCGTCCGACTCGCCGATCAGCCTGCGGGCCTCGTCGTCCACGGCCACGACCAGCCGGCGCGGCGGGTCGTACGTCCAGCTCGCCGAATGCGGCTCACCCGCGACCCGGTAGACCAGCAGCACCTCCCAGGTGCCGTCGTCGCGGCGCCAGGAGTCCCACTGCACGGTGTCCTTCTCGACCCCGCGCAGCAACAGCCGTTCCTGCACGGCCTCGCCGAGCTGCGGTCCGGTGCTCTCGCCGGGGCGCCGTACGGGGGTCTTCCGGGCACGCTCGGCCATGAAGGCGCGCTCGGCCAGGACCGGTCCCTCGAAGCGGCGGACGCGGTCCACCGGGATGCCGGCGAGCTGGGCGACCTCCTCCGCGGAGGCACCGGCACGTATCCGGGCCTGGATGTCCCGCGGGCGGAGGTGGCTCTCCACCTCGATCTCGATCTGGTTCAGCCGGGCGCGGTCGTTCCGGACCGCCGCCCGCAGCCGTTCGTCGATCGGAAGCGTGTACTCCGTGCTGTCCGCAGCCTTGAGAACCAGTCGTGTGCCGTCATTGGAGACGGCCACGACACGCAGTTCGGGCATGGGGACCTCCCGGGTGGTGCCTGCCGACGTCACGTGCGTCGCTGCTTCCGCTAGTCGAGTGTGGCCTGCCCGGGTGCAGCCTGCCACAACCTTGCCGAGTTAAACCGGCGTGTCGGGCATGCGCCCTTGATCGCCGTTATGGCACGGTTACCTGTTGGCCACTCACAGTGACCGAGTGGTCACTCTGCGCAGCAGGAACCCGTGCGATAGTGCGTCATCGCCGGTTTCGAGCGCCGTTTCTCCATCGTCGGCCCCCTCTCCCGGGTCCGGACATCCGTGAGGATGGACGGTCCCAGGGTTCGCCACAGTACTCCATTCGGGCCACCTGGGTGGACCGCCGCGCCGCCGAACTTGTGCGGGGGCTGGGTCGTTGTGCGCCCGGCTGGGTCGATATGCCTGCGGACAGGGCCGATTCGGGGTGTCCTGATTCACAGAATCCACAGAAGTGGAACTATCTGTTTCGCCCATCTGTCAGTGGCTGCCCGTTCACTGCCGGGACGCTCTCCGCCGACTGCCCGTCCGCCGCCCGTCCGGCGTCGTGACCCCTGCGGCCCGGGGGAGCTCCCCGGACCGCGCGGGAGGCGGTCCTGACCCCGGGTCAGTCCCCGAGCACCCGCCTCAGGTAGTCGTTGGCGAACCGGCGCTCCGGGTCCAGCCGGTCCCGCAGCGCGGTGAACTCGCCGAACCGGGGGTATGCCTCCGCGAGGTACTCCGCGTCCCGGGTGTGCACCTTGCCCCAGTGCGGCCGGCCGCCGTGGGCGGTGAAGATGCGCTCGGCCGCGGTGAAGTACGCCTGGTAGGGCGTGCCCCGGTACATGTGGACGGCGATGTACGCGGTGTCCCGCCCCGACGCGGTGGACAACGCGATGTCGTCCGCCGGGGCGGTGCGCACCTCCACCGGGAAGCTGATGCGCAGGTCCGACCGGTCCACCAGGTCCTTCAGCTCGCGCAGCGCCTCGACGACCCGCTCGCGCGGGAGGGCGTACTCCATCTCCACGAAGCGCACCCGGCGCGGGCTGGTGAACACCTTGTACGGGATGTCCGTGTAGGTGCGGGGGGAGAGGGCCCGGCTGGCGATCCGGGCGATGGAGGGAATGGCCGAGGGGACGGCCCGCCCCAGTGAGTTGACGGCCTGGAAGAGCCCGTTGGAGAGCAGCTCGTCCTCGACCCAGGCGCTGACCGCGCCGGGCGGGGCGGCCGGGCCGGCGCTGCGGTTGTTGCGCTTGGTGTTGCAGTTGCCGGTGTGCGGGAACCAGTAGAACTCGAAGTGCTCGTTCTCCGCGTGGTGCTGCTCGAACTCGGCGGTGACCCGGTCGAAGCGCATCGGCTCCTCGCGGGCGGTCAGGAAGAAGAGGGGCTCGACCGCGAAGGTGATGGAGGTGACCACGCCCAGCGCGCCGAGCCCGATCCGGGCCGCCGCGAAGACCTCGGGATTCTCCTTCTCGGAGCAGCTGATCAGGCTCCCGTCCGCGGTGACCAGTTCCAGACCGCGGATCTGGGCCGCGATGGAGGCGGAGTCCCGGCCGGTGCCGTGGGTGCCGGTGCCGGTCGCGCCGGAGACCGTCTGCTCCATGATGTCGCCCATGTTGGTCAGCGACAGGCCCTCCCGGGCCAGGGCCCGGTTGAGGTCCTTGAGCGCGATCCCGGCGCCCACCGTGACCGTTCCGGCGGCCCGGTCGACCGAGAGGATCCCGGCCAGGGCCTGGGGCCGTATCAGTACGCCGTCGGTGACCGCGGCCGCGGTGAAGGAGTGGCCGGTGCCGACCGCCTTCATCCGCAGCCCGTCCTCGGCGGCCCGGCGGACCGCCTCCTGAAGCTCCCCGACCGACGCCGGGGTCACCACACGGGCGGGTGTGGCCGAGACGTTGCCCGCCCAGTTACGCCACTCGGTCCCGTACTTCGCTGCTGTCGCCGTCCCCATCGGTAGAGGGCTCCTCCCCTTGCGCCGGCCTCGTCAGCCGGCGGTAACCCGCGAACGCCACCGCCGCCGCGGCCGCTCCCGCCGAGATGGAGACGACGTATCCGGCGCGCGCCCCGGACATGTCGGCGACCTGCCCGGTCAGGGACGACCCTGCCGCGACCCCGACCGCCAGTCCGGTGCTGATCCAGGTCATGCCCTCGGTCAGCTTCGCGCGTGATACGTGCTTCTCGATCAGGGCCATCGTGGTGATCATCGTGGGAGCGATGGCGAGGCCCGAGACGAAGAGCGCCACGGCCAGAAACGGCAGGTTCCCGGCCAGTAGGAGGGGGATCATACTCACGGCCATGGCCAGTACGCCCAGGACCCATCGGGGTTCGGCCCGGCCCTTCAGCTTCAGCAGGCCGAAGACGATCCCCGCCACCATGGAGCCGAACGCCCAGATCGCCAGGACGATCCCGGTGAGGTTCTTGTGGCCCAGTTCCTCCGCGTACGCCAGCGTCGCCGTGTCGATGGAGCCGAAGATGGCGCCGGTGGCCACGAAGGTGAGGGTGAGGACCTGCAGGCCGGGGGAGCGCAGCGCGGACGTCTTGTCGGTCTGCTCGGCGCGCGGGTGCGGCTCCGGCTCGGTGGCGCGCTGGGCGGTCAGCCACCACACGCCGACCAGCAGGAAGGCCGCGGCGATCAGCGGACCCGCCTCGGGGAACCAGACGGTCGACAGGGTGATCGAGATGATCGGGCCGAAGATGAAGCAGATCTCGTCGAGCACGGACTCGAAGGAGTACGCGGTGTGCATCTGGGGCGTGTCCCGGTAGATGGCCGCCCAGCGGGCGCGGGTCATGGAACCCACGCTCGGCACGCAGCCGGCGATCACGCAGCAGACGAACAGGGTCCAGTCCGGCCAGCCCTGCGAAGCGGCCACCAGCAGGACCGCGACGGAGAGGAAGCAGACCAGCGCGGCCGGCCGCAGCACCTTCCGCTGTCCGTGCTGGTCCACCAGCCGGGAGATCTGGGGGCCGACCGCCGCGGCGGAGAGCGCGAGCGTGGCGGTGAGGGCACTGGCCAGCCCGTACCGGCCGGTGAACTCCGAGATCATCGTGAGGATGCCGACCCCGACCATGGACAGCGGCAGCCGCCCGATGAATCCGGCGGTGGTGAACGCCGTGGTGCCGGGGGCCGCGAATATCGCGCGGTAGGGACTGGGCAAGGCGTGCCCTCCGTAAGGGACGTGGTCAATCCGAACAGATTACGTTCGCGCGGTTCAGGGCGCACGGGCTGTCCAGGCAGCGGGATCATGAGAAGTAAGGGTTACCTTACCTGCCAAATGGTGAGGGTCGCCTAACCTGCGGAATTCCAGCGGGCCGGTTACCGCCGGTCGGCGGCGGGTGGCAGGATTCCAGACATGTCTGACCAGCGCCCGAATCCCGGAGGCGGACCCGCCCGCCCCTACGACGCCCTTCTGCTGCTGTCCTTCGGCGGCCCGGAGGGACCCGACGACGTCGTGCCCTTCCTGGAGAACGTCACCCGCGGCCGGGGCATCCCGCGGGAGCGCCTCAAGGAGGTCGGACAGCACTACTTCGGCTTCGGCGGGGTCAGCCCGATCAACGCGCAGAACCGGGAACTGCTGGACGCGCTGCGCAAGGACTTCGCCGAGCACGGCCTGGACCTCCCGGTGTACTGGGGCAACCGGAACTGGGCCCCGTACCTGAACGACGTGATGCGCGAGATGGCCGCCGACGGGCGCCGCCGCATCGCCGTCCTCGCGACCAGCGCCTACGCCTCGTACTCGGGCTGCCGCCAGTACCGCGAGAACCTCGCCGACGCGCTGGCGCTGCTGGAGGCCGAGGGCTTCGACCTGCCACAGGTGGACAAGCTGCGGCACTACTTCAACCACCCCGGCTTCGTCGAGCCGATGACCGACGGGGTGCTCGCCTCGCTGGCGTCGCTGCCCGAGGACGTCCGTGACGGCGCCCGCCTGGTCTTCACCACCCACTCGATCCCGACGGCCGCGGCCGACACCTCCGGCCCGGTCGAGGACCACACCGAGGGCGGGGCCGGCGGCGCCTACGTCAAGCAGCACCTGGACGTCGCCGAGGTGATCGCGGGCGAGGTCGCCAGGGTCACCGGCGTGGACCGCCCCTGGGAGCTCGTCTACCAGTCCCGCAGCGGGGCCCCGCACATCCCGTGGCTGGAGCCGGACATCTGCGACCGCCTGGAGGAGCTGCACGGGGCCGGCGCCCCGGCGGTGGTGATGGTCCCGATCGGGTTCGTCTCCGACCACATGGAGGTCCTGTACGACCTCGACACCGAGGCCACCGCCAAGGCCGCCGAACTGGACCTGCCGATCCGCCGCTCGGCGACCGTCGGCGCCGACCCGCGCTTCGCCGCGGCCGTGCGCGACCTGGTGCTGGAGCGGGCCGCGCGGGAGCGCGGGGAGCCCGTGGAGCGGTGCTGGGTGGGCGCGCTGGGGGCGTCGCAGGACCTCTGCGCGGTGGGCTGCTGCCCGGCGCGCGAGGCGCGTCCCGCGGCCGCCGGCCTCGACAGCCCGTACGCGTGAGGGCCGCGGAGATGCCGAACGCGGAGAACCCGGACGCGGAGATGCCGGACGAGGACCTGAAGCGGGAGCTGCTGGAGCTGGCCCTGGAGGCCGCCCGGCGGGCCGGCGGTCTGCTGCGGGACGGCCGCCCGGCCGACCTGTCCGTTGCCGCCACCAAGACCAGCGCCGTCGACGTGGTCACCGAGATGGACATCGCCGCGGAGAAGCTGATCACCGGCTTCCTGGCCGAGCGCCGGCCCCAGGACGGGCTGCTCGGCGAGGAGGGCTCGGACAGCGAGGGCACCAGCGGCGTGCGGTGGGTCGTGGACCCGCTGGACGGCACGGTGAACTACCTCTACGGCCTGCCGAGCTGGGCGGTGTCCATCGCGGCCGAGTACCGCGGCGAGACCGTCGTGGGCGTGGTGTACGCCCCGATGCGCGGGGAGACGTACCAGGCGGTGCTCGGCGGCGGGGCCTGGCTGGACGGCGTACGGCTGTCCTGCCGCCCGGCGGCGCCGCTGGACCAGGCGCTGGTCGCGACCGGTTTCGGCTACCTGCAGGAGCGGCGGGCGCACCAGGCGGAGGTCGCGGCCCGGGTGATCCCGCTGGTGCGGGACATCCGGCGGGGCGGATCCGCGGCGGTCGACCTGTGCGACGTGGCCTGCGGCCGGGTGGACGGCTACTACGAGCGCGGACTGAACCCGTGGGACCTGGCCGCGGGCGAGCTGATCGCCCGCGAGGCGGGCGCCTCGACCGGCGGCAGGCCGGGCGAGCGGGCCTCCGGCGAGCTGGCGATCGCGGCGACCCCCGCGGTGTTCGCCTCGCTGCAGCCGCTGCTCGACGAAGCCGGCGCCTGGCACGACTGACCACGGGGCCGGGAACGCCCTCAGGAACCCCGCGTACGGCCGCAGGGCGCGTGGAAACGGCGACGGGGCCGGTCCGCCCCCGAGGGTGGGCCGGCCCCGCCACGAAGGCGAAGCGCCGTCAGGCGGCGTTCACGTGCACGCCGTGTTCCGCCGCGAGGCGGTGGAGGTCGTCCAGTTCGCCCTGTTCGAGCTCCGCCAGGAAGTCGTCGCCCGATTGGCGGGCCCGGTCCAGGTCGGACTGGGTGGTGTGGATCCGCTGCAGGAGCCCTGCGGTGAATGCGTCCATGGTGGTTGCGCCCCCTCTTCGTGGCACGGAGGTGTCCGGGAGGTAGGTGATCGGGTGATCGGGGTGTGCAGTCGTCCTCCCCAGCACCCTGGACCCAGAAACCTCGTGAAGCGAGGGAATCCTCACCTCCGCCTCACCTGCGCCGTACCTTCGCACCACCTCCGCATCGCGTACGCCTGACGTCCCCCTGACGTCCACCGCCCCGGCCACCGCCCGGCGTGGAGGGGCCGTACCGCCGCCGTACTCCGCCTTACAGCCGGTTTACGGCCGAAACGGGCAGGATGTATGGCGGAATCGACCCTGCCCGCCCCGGGCACATGAGGAAGGAAATCGACGTGCGCGTACTCGTCGTCGAGGACGAGCAGCTGCTCGCCGATGCGGTGGCCACCGGACTGCGCCGGGAGGCCATGGCCGTCGACGTCGTGTACGACGGCGCGGCCGCCCTGGAGCGCGTCGGCGTCAACGACTACGACGTGGTCGTGCTCGACCGGGACCTCCCGCTCGTGCACGGAGACGACGTCTGCCGCAGGATCGTCGAGCTGGGCATGCCCACCCGGGTGCTGATGCTGACCGCCTCCGGCGACGTCAGCGACCGGGTCGAGGGCCTGGAGCTCGGGGCGGACGACTACCTGCCCAAGCCGTTCGCGTTCAGCGAGCTGACCGCCCGCGTGCGCGCGCTGGGCCGGCGCACCACCGTCGCCCTTCCGCCCGTCCTGGAACGGGCCGGCATCAAGCTGGACCCGAACCGCCGTGAGGTGTTCCGGGAGGGCCGCGAGGTCCAGCTGGCGCCGAAGGAGTTCGCCGTGCTGGAGGTGCTCATGCGCAGCGAGGGCACCGTGGTCTCCGCCGAGCAGCTGCTGGAGAAGGCGTGGGACGAGAACACCGATCCCTTCACCAACGTGGTCCGGGTGACCGTGATGACGCTGCGCCGCAAGCTCGGCGAGCCCCCGGTCATCGTGACCGTGCCCGGCTCCGGATACCGGATCTGACGCGCGTGGCCACGACCCCGGCACCACCCGCGGCACCGCCGAAACCGACCTGGGACCCCGGCCCGCCCGAGGGTCCCTTCCCTTGGCTCAGGCCGACGATCCGGATACGGCTCACGCTGCTCTACGGCGGCATGTTCCTGATCGCCGGCATCCTGCTGCTGTCGATCATCTACCTGCTGGCCGCGCAGACGATGCGGGTCGGCAGCCCCGTCCCGTTCAAGATCATCGGCGGGCAGGACGTCAAGGTCACCAGCAGCACCTGCCCGGCCGTCGACCTGGTGCGGACCGCACGGGAGCTCAACGACGCGGTCGCCGCCTGCATGGACGTCCAGCGCAAGCACGCCCTGGACGACCTGCTGAGCCGGTCGCTGATGGCCCTGCTCGGCCTGTCGATCATCGCCTTCGCCTTCGGCTACGCGATGGCCGGCCGGGTGCTCTCGCCGCTGGGCAAGATCACCCGGACCGCCCGCCGGGTGGTCGGCTCCGACCTGACCCGGCGGATCGAGCTGGACGGCCCGGACGACGAGCTCAAGGAGCTGGCCGACACCTTCGACGAGATGCTGGACCGGCTGGAGCGGGCGTTCACCGCCCAGCAGCGCTTCGTGGCGAACGCCTCGCACGAGCTGCGGACCCCGCTCGCGATCAACCGGACCCTGCTGGAGGTGCACCTCTCGGATCCGGGGGCCCCGGTGGAGCTCCAGCAGCTCGGCAAGACCCTGCTGGCCACCAACGAACGCAGCGAACAGCTGGTGGAGGGCCTGCTGCTGCTGGCCCGCAGCGAGAACCAGATCGTCGAGCGCAAGCCGGTGGACCTGGCCGAGGTCGCCTCGCGCGCCATCGACCAGGCGCGCGGCGAGGCCGACGCGCTGGGCGTGGAGATCCGCGGCGAGCGCGCCCCTGCCGTGGTCCAGGGCAACGGCGTGCTGCTGGAGCGGATCGCGCTCAACCTGGTGCAGAACGCGGTCCGGTACAACGTGCCGGAGGGCGGCTGGGTGGAGGTCATCACCGAGGCCGCGCACGGCCAGGCGGTGCTCGTGGTCTCGAACACCGGCCCGGTGGTTCCCGCGTACGAGGTCGACAACCTCTTCGAGCCCTTCAGACGGCTCCGTACGGAGCGAACGGGCAGTGACAAGGGTGTCGGCCTCGGGCTGTCCATCGCGCGCTCCGTGGCGCGCGCACACGGCGGCCGGATCCACGCAGAGCCCCGGGAGGGCGGTGGCCTGGTGATGCGTGTCACCCTGCCGATCTGACGCAGGACCCCGCTGTTCGCTCCGGGCTGAAATCCGGAGCGGGCGGCAGCCCGGACTCCTGTGTGATCGATCACAGTGCGTCGTGCCTGCCCCGGCACGTTCCGTGATGCGCCGGGCGCCGGAACGCCCGGGAAAGTCCGGGTTTCCGGCACCTCGAACGGCGGAAAATACTCGGGGTGGCGTCCGTGCAGCCGGTTTCCGAACCGTGTACGGTCCGCCTCGACATATCGGCCCATCGCCCCTTCAGGCGGGCGGCCGGGTGTCGATTGAGTAACAGACCTTGATGTGAGGCAAAATCTCCGCCTCAGGTCGGGCACAAGTCCGGCCTCTCGCGCGTTACGTGCGCTGAGACACCGCTAACACCCAGAGGGGGAGAGCGAAAAATGGCAACGGACTACGACACCCCACGCAAGACCGACGACGACGTCGACAGCGACAGCCTCGAAGAACTCAAGGCCCGGCGCAACGACAAGTCGGGCACGGTCATCGACAACGACGACTTCGACGGCGTCGAGGGCCTGGAGCTGCCGGGCGCGGACCTCTCCAACGAGGAGCTGGCCGTCCGGGTGCTGCCCAAGCAGGCCGACGAGTTCACCTGCATGAGCTGCTTCCTGGTGCACCACCGCAGCCAGCTGGCGCGCGAGAAGAACGGCCAGCCCATCTGCCGCGACTGCGACTGAGGCTGCCGGCCGTGACAGGCGCGACGCCGTCCCGCAGGCGCTTTTTCCGCAGGCAGGGTGACGCGGTGGAGACGTATGTGGAAGCCACGGGCCCGGAGACGGGCCCCGGCGTCCCTGACGTGTCCACCGGGCCGGCCGGACTGCCGGCGCCCGTGCTGCCCGGAGAGGACCCCGGCAAGGCCGCCGGAGGCCGTCTGAAGGCGGTCCGCAGCGGCATGCGCAAGGGCGGCGTGACCGCCAAGGCGGTGGTGGGCTACATCGCCGACCGGATCATCGAGATCGCCCCGCGCGTTCCGGTGCGCGACCTGGCGAAACTGCGTGCCCAGTTCCCGGGCCTCGGCCCCGATCAGCTGGCCGACAAGCTGATCGCCGGCGCGGCCCACGGGTCCTCGGCCGTGGGCGCCGGAATCGGCGCGGCCGCGATGCTCCCCGCACCGCCGGCCATGCCCGCCGAGCTGGCCGCCGAGATCACCGGAGTGGCGGCGATCGAGCTGAAGCTGATCGCCGAGCTCCACGAGGTCTACGGGCAGCGCCCGCCGGGCGGCCTCAGGGAACGCAGCATGGCGTACCTGACCTCGTGGACGGAAGAGCGCGGCATCGACCTGACCAAGCCGACCACGCTCAACGCAGCGCTCGGCGGTCAGATGAAGCGCGAGCTGCGCCAGCAGATCATGAAGCGGATGTTCCGCAACCTGCCGAACCTGATGCCGTTCATGGTGGGTGCGGCCGTGGGCGCGGTGATGAACCGCCGCGACACCAGGAAACTCGCCGAGAAGGTCCGCGGCGACCTCCGGAAGCGGGCCGTCCCCTGGGACGCGCTGCCCGCGCTCCCGCCACTGGAACAGCCCGAGCGCCCGCTCGGCCCCGGCCCGGAGGACCCCAAGGCCCTGCAGGGCCCGAACGCCGGCCCACCGGCCTGAGCCCACACAGCCGGGCCGCCCGGCCCCGGGCCTGTCCGGCCTCAGGCCTGTCCGGCAGATCAGGGTCGGCCGGGCCCTGGGGGGTGCCTCGCCGATCACGCCGCGAGCTGATCCGGCCTGATCGACAAGACGCCCCCTAGCGGGCGGCAGCCGTCCGGGCCGCGGTGATCGCCGCCGCGAGGGCCGCCGGCTCCCGTGTGGAGAGGTAGACGTACGGCGTCGGGTCCTGCGGGTCGGAGACCTCGACCCGGACCGCCGTGGGCACGTAGCTCCGCATCAGCATGAAGGCCCGGGGGTCCGCCTTGTACGTGCGCCACGCGCGCGCCTGCTCCGCGTCCAGCACCTCCGGCTCGCCCAGTGCCGAGACCGGGATGCGCGCGTCCCCCGCGGCCAGCACCCCGTTCACCACTCGAACGCGAGCGCTGCCGTACGCGCTCGCCGCCAGGCCCGCCAGGGCCGTGCCGCCGACCAGCCCGGCCAGCAGCGGCAGGGTCCCCAGCGGCAGCAGCATCAGGGCGCAGGACAGCCCCAGCAGGACCGAGATCCCCCACCAGGTGCGGGGAGCGGTCAGACGCTCGTCGTGGTGCGCGGACGGGCCCGCGGCGGGACCTGCGGGAGGGCCGGCGGGCGGGCCTGCGGGGGAAGGGGGGACGTGCTGCATGTCCCCAAGCTTGGCACGGGGCGACCGGCGGGTAGCCGCGCGGGTAAGGTCTCCGCCTGTGAGTGGACGAAACCCAAGCCTGACGCCCCCGGCCGATGCCACGGCGCCGGTCCGGCACCCGGACGCCCCGGCTCCCGGGGAGCTCCTCGGCGCGCACTACGAGCACTGCTTCGGCTGCGGTGCCGGGCAGCCGCACGGCCTGCACCTGGAGGCCCGGGCCGGGGACGGCGTGAGCGTCACCGCCGAGTTCACCGTCAAGCCCGCCCATCAGGGCGCTCCCGGTCTCGCCCACGGCGGGGTGCTGGCCACCGCGCTCGACGAGACCCTCGGCTCGCTGAACTGGCTGCTGCGGGTCATCGCGGTCACCGGCCGGCTGGAGACCGACTTCCTGCTCCCGGTCCCCGTGGACACCGTGCTCCACCTGTCGGCCGAGGTCACCGCCGTCGCCGGGCGGAAGATCTACTCCACGGCCGTTGGCCGGATAGGCGGCCCCGAGGGCCCGGTCGCGGTGCGCGCCGAAGCCCTCTTCATAGAAGTCAAGGTCGACCACTTCATCGAGAACGGCCGGCCCGAGGAGATCCGGAAGGCGATGGCCGACCCGGACCAGGTCAGGCGCGCCCGCGCCTTCGAGGTGAATCCCTGATGGCCCAGTTCTTCCACGCCCCCGTCGACGTACTCATCAAGAGGGTCGACCCGGAGGTGCCCATTCCGGCGTACGGCCACCCCGGCGACGCCGGCTGCGACCTGGTGACCACCCGGGCCGCCGAGCTCGCCCCCGGGGAGCGCACCGTACTCCCCACCGGGGTGTCCATCGCCCTGCCCGACGGCTACGCCGCCTTCGTGCACCCGCGGTCCGGACTCGCGGCCCGCTGCGGGCTCGCGCTGGTGAATGCCCCGGGGACGGTGGATGCCGGGTACCGTGGGGAGATCAAGGTGATCGTGGTCAATCTCGACCCGCGCGAGAGCGTCCGGTTCGAGCGCTTCGACCGCATTGCCCAGCTGGTTGTCCAGCGGGTCGAGAAGGTGCGCTTCCACGAGGTGGCGGAACTTCCCGGCTCGGCACGGGCCGAGGGGGGTTTCGGCTCCACCGGCGGTCATGCGGCTGTGGCCGGAAACGGCGCTGGTCAGCAGGGTGGGAATGGCTACGCTTCGGTCGTATCCGACCGGGAAGGACAGTGACGTGTTCGGACGTCGCAAGAAGAACAGCTCCGTCAAGGACGGTGGCGCGGCCGAGCAGGTCGCGGGCGGCGTCGGGGCGGAGGAAGACCTTTACTCCGATGAGGCCGACGAGGCTGCCGAGACCGGTGCGCCGCGTCGCGTGAACCTGCCTCCGGCCCCGCGGCCGGACGGCCCGTGGGACGTCTCCGAGGTGCCCGGCGACCCGGCCGAGGGCCGGGTCGACCTCGGCGGCGTCTTCGTACCCGGTGTCGAGGGCATGGAGCTCCGGGTGGAGGTCGCCGGTGACGCGATCGTCGCCGCGACCGTGGTGCTGCGCGACAGCGCCATCCAGCTCCAGGCCTTCGCCGCCCCCAAGAAGGAAGGCATCTGGGGAGAGGTCCGCGAGGAGATCGCGTCGGGCATCACCCAGCAGGGCGGACTCATCGACGAGGTCGAGGGCCCGCTGGGCTGGGAGCTGCGCGCGCAGGTCCCGGTCCCGCTGCCGGACGGCACCCGGGGCGCGCAGCTCGTGCGCTTCGTGGGCGTGGACGGACCGCGCTGGTTCCTGCGCGGTGTGATCTCCGGCCAGGGCGCCGTGCAGCCCGAGTCGGCGGGTCTGCTGGAGACCATCTTCCGTGACACCGTGGTGGTCCGCGGCGAGGGCCCGATGGCCCCGCGCGACCCGATCGTCCTGAAGCTGCCGACCGACGCCCAGATGGTGCCGGACGGCGTGCAGACGGAGGACCAGGAGGGCTCCCGCTTCTCCGGCGGCATGGGCCAGCTGGAGCGCGGCCCGGAGATCACCGAGGTCCGCTGACCACCCCTCCGCAGCCTGCCCGCAGGTGTCCGACGGGCCGTACACCCCTGCCCGGGGGAGTGCGGCCCGTCGCCGTACGTGATGTTGCCGTACGTGACAATGGGACGCATGGGACAGATGGGGCGCGGACAGCTGCGGATCTACCTCGGTGCTGCGCCCGGGGTCGGCAAGACGTACGCGATGCTGTCCGAGGCACACCGGCGGCTGGAGCGGGGCGCGGACTGTGTGGTGGGCTTCGTGGAGCACCACGACAGGCCGCGGACCGAGGTGATGCTCCACGGGCTGGAGGAGGTCCCGCGGCGGCGGCTGGAGTACCGGGGGGCGGTGTTCACGGAGATGGACGTGGACGCGGTGCTGGCACGCCGGCCGGCCGTGGCCCTGGTGGACGAGCTGGCCCACACCAACGTGCCGGGATCGCGGAACGCCAAGCGCTGGCAGGACGTCGAGGAACTGCTCCGGGCCGGGATCGACGTGGTGTCCACGGTGAACATCCAGCACCTGGAGTCGCTGGGTGACGTGGTCGAGTCGATCACGGGGGTGCGGCAGCGGGAGACGGTGCCGGACGAGGTGGTGCGCCGGGCGGACCAGATCGAGCTGGTGGACATGTCCCCGCAGGCGCTGCGGCGGCGGATGGCCCACGGGAACGTCTACCAGCCGGACAGGGTCGACGCGGCCCTGTCGAACTACTTCCGGCCGGGGAACCTGACCGCCCTGCGGGAGCTCGCGCTGCTGTGGGTGGCCGACCGGGTCGACGAGTACCTGCGCGAGTACCGCGGCGAGCACGGCATCCGGACGACCTGGCAGGCGCGGGAGCGGATCGTGGTCGGGCTGACCGGCGGTCCGGAGGGGCGGACGCTGATCCGGCGGGCGGCCCGCCTGGCGGAGAAGGGCGCGGGCGGGGAGGTCCTGGCGGTCTACATCTCCGCGAGCGACGGCCTGACCTCGGCCTCGCCCAAGGAACTCGCGCTGCAGCGCACGCTGATCGAGGACCTCGGCGGAACGTTTCACCATGTGATCGGGGACCGGGTGCCCGAGGCGCTGCTGGAGTTCGCCCGCGGGGTCAACGCCACCCAGATCGTCCTGGGTTCGAGCCGCCGCAGACCCTGGCAGTACCTGTTCGGGCCCGGCGTGGGGGCCACCGTCGCCCGCGAGTCCGGGCCGGACCTCGACGTGCACATCGTCACCCACGAGGAGGCCGCCAGGGGGCGCGGCCTGCCCGCCGCGCGCCCCGGGGCCCGCCTCGGCCGGACCCGGATCGTCGCCGGATGGGCCGTCGGCATCGCCGGGCCGGCGCTGCTGGCGCTCCTGCTGACGCACATGGACGCCGACCCCGGGCTGGCCAACGAGATGCTGCTGTTCCTGGCGCTCACGGTGGCCGCGGCCCTGCTGGGCGGCCTGCTGCCGGCGCTGGCCTCCGCCGCCTTCGGGTCCCTGCTGCTCAACTACTTCTTCGCCCCGCCGCTGCACCGGCTGACCATCTCCGACCCGGACAACATCGTCGCCATCGTGGTGTTCTTCTGGGTGGCCTCCTCGGTGGCCTCCGTGGTCGACCTGGCCGCCCGCCGCACCCAGCAGGCCGCGCGGCTGCGCGCCGAGTCGGAGATCCTCTCCTTCCTCGCCGGGAGCGTGCTGCGGGTGGGGGTCAACCCGGCCGAGCCGGGGGGAGCGAGCACCCTGGACGCCCTGCTGGAACGGGTCCGGGAGACCTTCGCGATGGAATCGGTGGCCCTGCTGGAGCGGGACGGCGACGTGGGCCCCTGGGTCCCGGCCGGCAGCGTGGGCCCGCACCCGGCGTCCCGTCCCGAGGACGCCGACGTCGACATGCCGGTCGGCGAGCACCTGGCGCTCGCCCTGTCGGGGCGCGTCCTGCCCGCGGAGGACCGGCGCGTGCTGAGTGCCTTCGCCGCCCAGGCGGCCGTCGTACTCGAACGGCAGCGGCTGGTCGACGAGGCGGACCGGGCCCGTCGGCTGGCGGAGGGCAACAAGATCCGCACCGCTCTGCTCGCCGCCGTCAGCCACGACCTGCGGACCCCGCTGGCCGGAATCAAGGCCTCGGTCAGTTCGCTGCGCTCGGACGACGTGGAGTGGTCCGAGGAGGACCGCGCCGAACTGCTGGCCGGCATCGAGGAGGGTGCCGACCGGCTGGACCACGTGGTGGGCAACCTGCTCGACATGTCGAGGCTGCGGACGGGCACCGTCACCCCGCTGGTGCGCCCGGTCGGCCTCGACGAGGTGGTCCCCATGGCCCTGGGCGGCGTACCGGCGGACAGCGTGACGCTGGACCTGCCGGAGAACCTGCCCCTGGTGGAGGTCGATCCCGGGCTGCTGGAGCGGGCGGTCGCCAACGTGGTGGAGAACGCCGTCAAGTACAGCCCCGCCGGGCAGACCGTCACGGTGGCCGCCAGCGCCCTCGGGGACCGGGTGGAGCTCCGGGTGGTCGACCGCGGCCCCGGAGTGCCCGACGAGGCCAAGGAGAGCATTTTTGAACCCTTCCAGCGGCACGGTGACGCCCCGCGCGGCGCCGGAGTGGGCCTGGGGCTCGCCGTGGCCCGGGGCTTCACCGAGGCCGTCGGGGGCACGCTGACCGCCGAGGACACTCCCGGCGGGGGACTGACCATGGTGCTGACCCTGCGTGCCGGGGCGCCCGGGCCGGCGGCGGCCGTACCCGACGGCCCGCGGGCACGCGCACAGGCACACGCACAGGCACACGCACAGGCACACGGACAGGCACCCGGACGGACACGCGCACAGGCACGCGGACAGACCGGCGAACAAGCAGACCAAGAACAAGCAGACCGGCAGGTGCGCGCACCGTCGCGCGAACAAGAGAAAGCAGGACCTCAATGACCCGGGTGCTCGTGGTCGAGGACGAGCCGCAGATCGTCCGCGCCCTCGTGATCAACCTCAAGGCGCGCAAGTACGAGGTCGACGCGGCCCCCGACGGCGCCACCGCGCTGGAGCTGGCCGCCGCCCGTCACCCCGACGTGGTCGTCCTCGACCTGGGCCTCCCGGACATGGACGGGGTCGAGGTGATCAAGGGCCTGCGCGGCTGGACCCGGGTTCCGATCCTGGTGCTCTCCGCCCGCCACAGCTCCGACGAGAAGGTCGAGGCGCTCGACGCGGGCGCCGACGACTACGTGACGAAGCCCTTCGGCATGGACGAGCTGCTGGCGCGGCTGCGCGCGGCCGTCCGCCGGGCCGAGCCGGTGGGCGCGGCCGGCGGGGAGGAGGTGCTCGTGGAGACCGCCGGCTTCACCGTGGACCTGGCCGCGAAGAAGGCGGTCCGCGACGGACGCGACGTACGGCTGACCCCCACGGAATGGCACCTGCTGGAGGTGCTGGTCCGCCATGGCGGCAAGCTGGTCAGCCAGAAGCAGCTGCTCCAGGAAGTGTGGGGCCCGTCGTACGGGACCGAGTCGAACTACCTGCGGGTCTACATGGCCCAGCTGCGGCGGAAGCTGGAGGCGGACCCCTCGCACCCCGTGCACTTCATCACCGAACCGGGCATGGGTTACCGCTTCGAGCGGTAGGGGGTTGACAAGGAAGGGGGCTTCGGGACCTCCGGGGCCGCCGGTACGCTTCCTGTATGAGTGCTGAACCGCGTCCCGACAGGCCCGCGAAACCGGCGAAGCCGGCGGGCCGGTTCCGCCGGATGATCGAACGGCTGTCCTCCACCCAGGAGGAGCTGCATTCGGCGGAACTGCAGGAGGACGCAGAGGCCGCGGGGTGCACGCGGATCTGCGACTGCCACGACCGCCAGATAGTCAAGGTGACCGGAACCCTGCGTACCGTCACCCTGCGGCCGCGCGCGGGCGTGCCCGCGCTGGAGGCCGAGCTGTTCGACGGCTCGGCCGCACTGGACGTGGTGTGGCTGGGACGTCGCTCGATCGTGGGAATCGAGCCCGGCCGGCGCATGATCGCGTCCGGGCGGATCTCGATGAGCCACGGCCGCCGGGTCCTCTTCAACCCGAAGTACGAACTCCGACCGCTGGGACAGGAGCACTAGCCGGTGACGTCAGTGGACAAGCCGACCCCCGGGCAGGCCGCGGCCTCCGCCGATCAGAAGGCGGTGACGCAGGCGGCCCTCTTCGATGCTTTCGGCGGCATCCGCGGCACCCTCGAGACCATGCTCCCGGGGCTGCTCTTCGTGATGATCTACACGGTCAACAAGGACGTGAAGATGTCCGCCATCGCGGCGGGCGCCGTCGCGGTCCTGCTGGTGATCGTGCGGCTGCTGCGGCGGGACACCGTCAAGCACGCCTTCAGCGGGGTCTTCGGCGTCGCCGTGGGCGTCGCCTTCGCCCTCTTCACGGGCACCGCCAAGGGCTTCTACCTGCCGGGCATGATCTACGGCGCCGGCCTCGGCGTGGCCTTCACCCTCTCCGCGCTGGTCGGCTTCCCGCTGCTCGGGGTGGTCCTGGGCCCGGTGTTCAAGGAGAACCTCTCCTGGCGCACCCGGAACCCGGGCCGCAAGAAGGCGTACACCAAGGCGAGCCTGGCCTGGGGCATCATCTTCCTCGCCAAGTACGCCATCCTCTTCCCGCTGTACTGGTGGGGCGACGCGACCCAGCTGGGATGGCTGCTGGTGGCGCTGAAGCTGCCGCCGATGGTGCTGGCGGTGTACTTCACCTGGGTCTTCCTGGCGAAGGCCCCGCCGCCGATCGACGTCTTCGCCGAGATGGAGGCGGAGGAGGAGGCGGAGCGGGCGCGGAAGGCGGCCGCCGCCGGCGCCGAGCGACACGAACGCTGACCCGCGCGCATCCGACGTACACAGAAGAGGGGCGGGGGGGCCCCCCCCCCCCCCCCCCCCCCCCGGGGGGGGGGGGGGGGGGGGGCCCCCCCCGCCCGGGGGGGGGGGGCCCCCCCCACCCCCCCCGCCGGGGGGGCGCCCCCCCCACCACCACACC